>NZ_JBHXNI010000001.1:239293-682579 GCF_042721735.1 Achromobacter sp. NPDC058515 | reverse complement strand
TCGCTGGGTGGCCTCCCGCCGGTGCAATTCATGCCTCGGTTAACCCTTGCTCCGATCGTCTATCAACCGATGTCTACTTGACAGGGGTGCTTACGGAACCACGTGTACAGCGCATAGAGCATCGCAATTCCGATGCGCGGTGGAGCGCATCGAAGCCTGATCCCCGCATCCGCGTCATGAAACGCAGAAGGCCCATGCAATCGCATAGGCCTTTTGCTTTCGAACTCAGACGAACGCCTTCAGAGCTGCCCGCCGAACCCGGCGGCGATACCACCAGGTGAGCCCCGCCCACACCAGCGTCCAAACGCCAAGGATCGCGCCGATGCAGGGCTGGAAGATAAAGGTGGAGACATCGTCCCAGCCGGGCGCGGTACGTTTAAGACCGACGGGCGCGCTGATTTACACTTCGATCCGTTCGCCCCGAAGCGCCGGCCCGGCCTCTTCTACCGTGAAGGTGAACTGCGAAGTTCCCTTCGCCAACTGCGGGAAGGGCGGCGCGGTCTCGGGCAGGGCGCCATCGGCATGGCTTGCAGGCCAGAGCTAGCGGTAGAAATGCGTGGCGCTGGCGGCGCCGCGCTGGGCCGCGGCCACCACGACATCCCGTGTCTTGCCATCGCGCACACGAATCCGCACCGGCTCCCCGGTGTTGATGAAGCCCGGCTTCGCGCCCGGCGCGTCCACACACATTGTACATTCCCCCAATTCGGGACGCTCCCTGCCCATCGGATCGCCAAAACGCGCCTACATCCACAGTGGCGCTTCGCGGATGCGATAAACCTCGGCATGCGCCGTCTGTCCGGGCGCAAGGTTGATCGGCGTCAGCGTCGCGTCGGCGGACAGTGCATACCGCAGCATGCCCACCGCAAACCACGCCATGGCGGCCAGCCACAGCGCCCAGCCCGTCACCAGCGACACCTTGAAGAACGTGCGCCACATTATCGTGTTACCCAGGATTTGCCGGCGTCAAAGGGTACCCCAATTGGAACGGGCGAATTGACGCGCAGCCACCCAAAGGCGGAAGCGCTGTGTCGCGGCCCACAAGTTGTGGCGCTGTTTGTCCGAACGGACGGTATAGAGTGCGCGCCCACTAAGCTTGTGCCGGCCATTTGCAGTCGAGGCGGCGGGGACTTATCAACTGCTGGAAATCCAGTTGCCGTGAAGTCCCTGCGGCACGCGTTGGGGCATCTCGATGACGGCTACGGGAGGTTCCTCGATCCTGCCCGCGTCCAGCAAAACCAGGTTGCTGGCCTGGCGCTCCGGATCGTACGTGAAGGCCACCAGATAACCGTTGTCCTCCTGGCCACCACCCGGCTTTGGCACGAATGCAGCCTCACCAACGATATGGTTGCCAAAATCGTGGCGCGTGTACCGGCCAGTCTCGGTATCGAGTTTGAGCACCGTATTGAACACCGCCGTAGGCGGATTGGCTTCATTCAGCGAGGAGGTCAAGGTGGGCATGTAGACGAAGCGAGTGGGAAGCGCCTCGCGCAGATGGTTTACTCGCGGGAATTCGGTAACCTCATTCGAGAAGCCGGCGACCTTGAAGCTGCGTTGTGCTGGATCGATGGTCATTCGCTTGAATGTGGGGGTAGGGCCGTGCGTCAATGCGAATTTGTCGTGCTGCACGTAATCCACGACAATCTGCTGGCCCCGCTCGAACCCGTTGGCGAAGTGAAAGACAAAAAAGGGCTCGCCTTCTATCCAATTGGGAGCACCGCCGTCTAGCGGCAGCAAGGCGATGCGCATGCCAATATCGGGGCGCCATTGCAGCATCGATTGGCCAGCCTTCGCTGCCTGGACATCGAACACTGCTGGCCCGGCGATGAGGACTAAGTAGTGCTCCGTCAGGACGAAATCGTGGATCATTGTGGGCATAGGCAGTTCCACCGACCTGGTGTTCATCAACAACCCGGATGAGTTGATACGATGAAACTTCACTGTCGGCGTGCGCCAACTGTATTCCAGGGCATAGAGATCACCGGTGCGCGGATGGCGCCGATTGTGAGCGCCCAGGCGCAAGGGTTCGGAGCCGCCTGCGGTCCACAGGCCTAATGTGTCTAGTTCTGCGCTAATCTCGTAGCTGGTCGTTGCCTCGTTGAGCGCGATGAGGCGGCCGCCGTGCTGGATAATGTTCACGAAGGCGCCGTTCTTGATGCGCGACGGAACTTCTCCCGGTAAAAACAGGCTCGGATCGACGGGGCCAGGATGCGTAAAGCTCCCAAAGACAGCTCTGCCCGCCCGGCGCTCGACCATCAGGCTCTCTGTCTTCACGAAGCGATTGCGATAGCGGGCCTTTCCGTCTTGGATATAGACGGCATGAATCATGCCATCGCCGTCAAGCGGATATGTGTAGCCTATTGGCTTGAACTCTGGGTTGGGTCCGTTGCGCATGTAGACGCCGCGCAAGTCGGCGGGAATTTTCCCAGAAATCACCGGAAGGTCGCGCGCGTCGACTTCGCGCAGAACCGGAAGGAAGTTCCCGCTAAGATGCGGATCGTTGTCAGTCCAAGGCACATCCGCCACCTCGCCTGCGCGGGCCTGACGCCACAGGGCATGGCTGCCGATGAGCGCCGCTCCACATAGGGTCATACGGTGAAACGCACGGCGTGTAAGTGGTGGCGACATAATGGTGCTCCGAGAAAATGGATACAGCCCATTCGAACTTTGCACCGCCGGCGCGGGCGGGGCAGCGTGTTCGAATCGCAACTATTGGCCATTCAAAGCGGGATACTGCTCGGCGTATGCTTCATCAAGGCAGCCGTAGTACGTAACGGTGCGATTAACCAGGTCTACGTCGTAGCGGATGACACCTGCGCGCCACGCAGCCTCTAGAAACTCTGCGAAGGTGCTCTCTCCTGCCTGATCGGTCCGCAGCGCCTTCGCAAGCGCAAGCTCATCGAACGCCGGTACGTCCGCCGCGCCGGATACCAGGGGAGTTCCCTGCATGACGACGGGCCCATCCTGGGTCAGATACAGGCTCTCGCACGCCGGTAAGAACCAAACATTTCGCGTGACTCCCGCTCGACGCAGCGTGTCAGCCAGGTATGGAAACCCGCCCACTTTGGGCCGGTTGGTCATGGCCCGCTGCTGCGCGGCCCTTAGATGCTCTATGGCCTTGCTCATCGCCATTCTTCCTTTTACGGAGACGTCGTTGCGAAAATGAGTGGAAAAACCGCGCTTTAGTCCACGGGTATGTTGCTCAATTGATGGATATCAGCCAGCTTCTTCAGTAATTGCCGAAGCATGTCTTGTTCGGCTGTACTAAGAGCGCCGAAAAAATGCTCATCGTTGTCGTCGGAGATCACGGTCAGTTCTGGCAAAACATGTTCGCCCTGCCGAGTCAGCGCAAGCAACTGGACACGATTGTCTTCCGGACTCGTCTCGCGGGAAATCCACCCCTTGGACTGCAATTTTTCCAGTACCTTTGAAATGCCTCCCCGCGTCATGCCCGTTGCGCCGGCAATACCAGCCGGCGTCAGTGCAGCGCCGCTCCGAATCTGATTCAGCGCGACCCATTCAGCGACTGACATCCCCTGCTCCTGCAACGCGCGGGAGAACGTACCCGAGACATGGTTGGAAACTAGTCTCAGCCAGTAGCCCAAATGTGTATTCAGTATGGATCCCGGCTGTGTAGACGTTGTACGGCCCAAAGCGCCCCCTTATAATTTCCATGGAAACTATAATGAATTCCCGGGGAACGCTTGTCAAGAGTCTTCTGGCGCACCGAACGTTGCGAACATGGATTCGAACTAAATCCGGCGGAGGGTTACTGATCTTCGTTGCTGAACCGACATTCGTCGCATGACCGTGTCCGGTCTTCTAGGCGGCTTCCGGCGTTGCCGTGCGCTTGCGGCGCAGTTCGACCACCTGCTCTGCGCCCACGGCGCGAGCGCGCAATTGGCCGCAGCCGCCGTCTACATCCTGCCCTGCGCTATTCCTCACCTTGGCCAGCACACCGCGGCTATGCAAATAGCGGACGATCTCGCGGATGCGCTCGGAATCGGGGCGCTGGTAGTCATCCCCTTCAAGGCTATTGAAGGGAATGACGTTGAGCACGCCATACTTCTCCTTGAGCAGGCGCACGACTGCATCGAGTTCGTCGTCGCCGTCGTTGATGCCTTGAGCAGCGTCCATTGATACTGGATCGGATAGTCGGTGTCGCGCGCGTATCTCTCGCCAAGTTCGATGAGTTCTTCCGGCGAAATTTTCGGCGCGCGTGGCAGCAGGTGTTCGCGCAGTTCGGCTTTGGTCGTGTGCAGCGACAGCGCCAGCGCGGGCTTGATGCGTTGTCGTGGCAGGGCTTCGAACACGCGCAGGTCGCCCACGGTGCAGAACACGAGATTCTTGTGGCCGATATTGCCTTCGGCGCCGAGCAGGTCGATGGCGTCGAGCACGTTGTCGAGGTTGTGCGCCGGTTCACCCATGCCCATGGAGACGACTTTCTTCACCGCGCGCAGACGCCGCGCTAGTACGACTTGGGCAAGGATTTCCATGCTCGTGACCTGGCGGATCAGGCCGCTCTTGCCGATCATGTAGAAACGGCAGCCGACCGCGCAGCCGACCTGGGTGGAGACGCAGAGTCCGTCGCGCGGCAACAGCCGCATGTCTCCAAAAAGTAGCGCACATCTTGATGCTTTCCTTGGAGCCTATGTCCACGCGGGCTCGTTTCTGCTTGTGCCGTGTCATTTTCCACGGAGGCGCGGCCAGCCCATCCCTATCCCAGTCAAACCTATCCCCATGAGCGAAATTCACGTCAGGCAGGCGTGGGAGGTTAGCGACAACGCCCCCGATGTGATGGCGCTTCGACCGGACGACGATCCCTACATACCGCCCGGCATCGGAAACCCGCCCGTGCTGCGCGCGCTGGCGCGCTTTCGCCGAATCAAGGATAGGGCTTAGGGCGATGACCGCTTTGGGTCGAGCCTGTGTGAAAACTCTTTGACGCCGCTATGGTGGAGTAGATAGAGTTTGGTATCTCGATTCCGGGAGTCGACATGCCCCGCTTCATCGAAGGTCAGGACCGGCAACAGGTAGCGTTGATCCCGGAATGCCTGGATGACTTCATCGCCGACGACAACTCGGTGCGCATAATCGACGCATTCGTCGACGAGCTCAACCTGGAATCGCTGGGATTTGAGAAGGCGGCGCCAGCAGCTACCGGCCGCCCGTCGTACCACCCGGCCGTGCTGCTGAAGATCTACATCTACGGCTACTTAAATCGGGTCCAGTCCAGTCGTCGACTCGAGCGAGAGTGCCAACGCAATGTCGAACTGATGTGGCTGGTCGGCCGTCTGGCGCCAGACTTCAAGACCATCGCGGATTTTCGCCGTAACAATGGATCGGGCATTCGCAACGTTTGCCGGCGGTTTGTTGCCGTATGCCGAGATCTCAAGCTATTCAGCCAAGCCCTGGTCGCCGTTGATGGAAGCAAGTTCAAGGCAGTCAACACGCGCGACAAGAACTTCACGGCTGCCAAGATAGACAAACGTCAGCAGCAGATTGAGGAGAGCATCCACCGCTATCTGGCGGCGCTCGACACAGCGGACCGAACGCAACCTGTCGAGATCGAGGCCAGGACCAATCGGCTCAATGACAAGATCGAACGTCTGCGCAAACAAATGCGCACGCTGGATGACGTCAAGGAGAGGCTCAAAGACAGTCCAGACGGTCAGCTGTCGGTGACCGACCCGGATGCCCGCTCGATGGCTACCAGTGGCCGGGGCTCGGGGATGGTCGGCTACAACGTGCAGATGGTTGTCGAAGCCAAGCACCATCTGATCGTCGCGCACGAAGTGACGAACCGAGGACATGACAGGGACTCATTGGCATCGATGACACAAGCCGCGCGGGAGGCAATGGGCAAGAAGCGACTGCGCGCGATTGCCGATCGCGGCTACTACAGCGCGCCTCAGATCAAGGCATGTGCAGAGACAGGTATTGATGCGATCTTGCCCAAGCCGACCACTTCCAATGCCAAGGCCGAAGGCCGCTTCGACCGTTCGGACTTCATATACATCGCGAAGGACGATGAGTACCAGTGCCCTGCGGGCCAGCGCGCCATCCACCGGTTTACGCGGGAGGAGAATGGTCTTCAATTGCGGCGCTACTGGAGTAGTGCCTGCCCACAATGCGCTATGAAGGAGCGATGCACTCCTAGCGCGTATCGGCGCATCAGTCGATGGGAACATGAGGCCGTGCTTGAGGCGGCGCAGCGCCGTCTAGACCGAATGCCAGAAGCGATGAAGGTGCGGCGGCGCACAGTGGAACATGTGTTCGGCACGTTCAAGCATTGGATGGGCTATACACACTTCCTAACTCGTCGCTTGGGCAATGTGGGCACGGAAATGAGCTTGAATGTACTGGCCTATAACCTCAAGCGGGTCATGCGCATCCTAGGCTTCCAGCAAACGATGAAAGCGATACTGTCGATGGGGGGCTGAGCCCTTCATATGACCAATGACGCACCTCAGGCCCTATCCGGGCCGCCCAAACGGCTTTGAGTGAGCCCCGCTTCGAAAAATCGAAGTGAAGACCGCCCAAGTTGATGCGGTCCAGGCGATCGCGCTGTGGCTGTCAGGACGAATAGCGTTTCCACACGGCCTCGGTCGAAAACGGGCATTTGCGGCACGGCGCAGAGACTTGACCTCGAACGCTTCGGGTCCTGCAACGGTCGTAGCGACGGTCAGCGTCCTAGATCCATGAGCACATGGAGATCTCATGAAGTTCGACGTTTACGGTAGATTGTCGCTGGAGGTGCTTCATACGACCCGTGGGTGGGAGGTGTATCGCCTTACCGACGGCAAGCATGTGCGTGCGGATGACGTCATCATTCCGGCGGATATGGAGGCTGGAGACATCGCGGAATACCTTGATGATCTCCTTCACGAAATATCCCGACCTGGGGACAGGATCGTAGAGCTGTGAGGGCCCGGCGCGCCAACGCTGACGGGCCTCCACGCGCGAGCGGGAACACGGTCGCGATTTAAGAATGCGGCGCGGCCAAGGTCGGCGCACAAAGTGCGACCGACTTTATTCCGCGCGACCGACTCTATTTCTCGTTTTCAACTTCTAGTTTTCACAAAGAATGTCTCATCCCAACACCGAAAACGAAAAAGACCGCGAAATGCGGCCTTTTACTTATCGGGAAAGACAATTAGCGGATTTTGGATGCCAACTAGGCTTTTTTCGCAGACGCTGCAGGAATACAGACTTTATTTCTTAATACGGACTTTATTCCTTATCTTCAAGTTGCAGCGGGCTTTACCCGCCTCACTCCACCGTCACGCTCTTGGCCAGGTTACGCGGCTTGTCCACATCCGTTCCACGCGCGCATGCCGTGTGATACGACAGCAGTTGCAGCGGCACGGTGTGCAGGATCGGCGACAGCTTGCCGTAGTTCTCCGGCATGCGGATCACGTGCATGCCTTCGGCGCTCTGGATCTTGCTGTCCGCGTCGGCGAACACATACAGCTCGCCGCCGCGCGCGCGCACTTCCTGCATGTTGGACTTCAGCTTTTCCAGCAGCTCGTCCTTGGGCGCGATGGTGACCACCGGCATGTGCTCGGTGACCAGCGCGAGCGGGCCGTGCTTGAGTTCGCCGGCCGGGTAGGCTTCGGCGTGGATGTAGCTGATTTCCTTGAGCTTGAGCGCGCCTTCCAGCGCGATCGGATAGTGCATGCCGCGGCCCAGGAACAGGGCGTTTTCCTTGGAGGCGAAGCGATCGGCCCAGGCCATGATCTGCGGCTCCAGCGCCAGCACCGAACCGATGGCGACCGGCAGGTGGCGCAGCGCCTTCAGGTGTTCGGCTTCCTGCTCGTCGGTCAGGTTGCCGCGCGTCTGCGCCAGCGTCAGGGCCAGGAGGAACAGCGCGGTCAGCTGGGTGGTGAAGGCCTTGGTCGAGGCCACGCCGATCTCCACGCCGGCGCGCGTGATATACGACAGCTTGCACTCGCGCACCATGGCGCTGGTCGACACGTTGCAGATGGTCAGCGTGTGTTCCATGCCCAGCGAGCGGGCGTGCTTCAGCGCGGCCAGCGTGTCGGCGGTTTCGCCGGACTGCGAGATGGTCACGACCAGCGAGCGCGGATTGGGCACGCTGTCGCGGTAGCGGTATTCGCTGGCGATCTCGACCGCGACCGGGATCTTGGCGATCGACTCGATCCAGTACTTGGCGGTCAGGCCCGCGTAGTAGCTGGTGCCGCAGGCCAGGATCAGCAGGGAATCGATGTCCTTGAAGATCTTGTAGGCCTGGTCGCCGAAGAGCTCGGGCGTGATGGCTTCGATGTCTTGCAGGGTGTCGCCCACCGCGCGCGGCTGCTCGAAGATTTCCTTCTGCATGTAGTGGCGGTAGGGGCCCAGCTCGGCGGCCCCGGTGTGCACGTGCACGGTGTGCACTTCGCGGTCCACGTTCTTGCCGGCGGCGTCGACGATCCAGACGCGCGAGAGCTGCAGGTCGACGACGTCGCCGTCTTCCAGGTAGATGATCTGGTCGGTCGTGCCGGCCAGCGCCAGCGCGTCGGACGCCAGGAAATTCTCGTTCTGGCCCACGCCCACCACCAGCGGCGAGCCTTGGCGCGCGCCCACGACGCGATGCGGTTCGTCGCGGCAAAACACGGCGATGGCGTAGGCGCCATGCAGGCGACGCACGGCGTTCTGCACCGTTTCGAACAGGTCGCCCGAGTACAGGTGGTTCACCAGGTGCGCGATGACCTCGGTGTCGGTCTGGCTTTCAAAGACATAGCCCACGGCTTGCAGCTCGGCGCGCAATTCGTCGTGGTTTTCGATGATGCCGTTGTGGACCAGCGCGATGCGCGGTTCTTCATTGCCCAGGCGCGAGAAGTGCGGGTGGGCGTTGTGCGTGGCCGGCACGCCATGCGTGGCCCAGCGGGTGTGGGCGATTCCGGTGAAGCCTTGGACCTTGTCCTGCGCGACCTGGTCGGCAAGCTCGGCGACGCGCTGCGTGCTGCGCGTGCGGCGCAGATGGCCGTCGGCATACACGGCGACGCCGCAGGAGTCGTAGCCGCGATATTCCAGGCGCTTGAGGCCTTCAACGAGGATCGGGGTGATGTCGCGCTGGGCGACGGCGCCAACAATGCCGCACATAGGAGAGACTCCGGTAAGTTCGTGTACCGACGCATTGTGCGCGACCCGTAAAGAAATTTGATTTCTTTCTGTTCCGTTATTTGGCAGTTAATTCCCTTACATAATTGTGATTAAATAATCTTTCTTATAGATCGGATTTTTGAATTAATCATGCAAAACACGCCGATTTCACTACCGGAGCTGGATGATCTGGACCGGCGCATTCTTGAACAGTTACAAGAAGACAGCGCGCTGACCAACCAGGACCTGGCCGCGCGCGTGCATGCGTCGCCGCCAACCTGCCTGCGGCGCGTGCGCCGCCTGGTCGAGGAAGGCGTGATCGACAGGCAGGTGGCCATCCTGTCCGCCCAGAAGCTGGGCAGCACGCTGACGGCGATCGTGGAGATCACGCTGGATGTGCAGGCGGCGGAAAGCCTGGATGCGTTCGAGCAAAGCATGCTGGCCGAACCGGCGGTGCTGCAGTGCTACCGCGTATCGCCCGGCCCGGACTTCGTGGTGATCGCCCAGGTCAAGGACATGCCGGCCTATCACGCGCTGGTGCACCGCGCCTTCACCGCGCAGGCCAACGTGCGCAACGTGCGCACGTTCTTCTCGGTGCATCGCGCCAAGTTCGAGACGCGGATCGACGTGCGGGGGTGATCAGGGAATAAGCGTGCACAGTCGGGCCTCGGCCAGTGGATAGTACAAATTCGACCGGCGAAAGACGCCAGAGAGTTCCGCACAGGAGCATCCCTTGCAAACGCACTCTACCAAGTACCTGGAAATGATCGCGGCGCACCTCAACGCCCCCCTACGGGAAAGCGGTGAACCCGGCGGATATTGCCGCCGCATTGCGCTCCGGCGACCTGTCGTCCGTGCCTGGCGATGAGTTGGCGCAAGAGCTGCTTGCCAACATGTTCTTCGAACTGGAACCGGCGTTCATCGGCCGGGCCAGCTAGGAAGCCGGCGTCCGGCTTGAAGAGGCGCAAGCGCTTTATCAACAGGCCCGCAAGCAGTTTGGGTTGCCCCGGGCCTCGCGGTGGGAAGACGCAATGGAGGGGGTGCGGTGATGGGTGTCTCGCACCCCCCACGAGAGCCTAACGCCGTCCGAGTAAACGCTCGAACTGCGCCAGATACCGGTTCCCCATCTTCTGCACGTCGTGCTCGTTGCGCACGTACTCATACGCGCGCTCGGTGATTTCCTGGCGGAACGCCGCGTCGTCCAGGCAGCGCGCCATGCCGGCGGCCATCGCCTGGTGGTCGCCCACGGCGCACAGCACGCCGCGCCCGTCGGCCAGGCTTTCCTTCAGGCCCCCGGCGTCGGTGGACACCACCGGGACGCGCTGCAGGAAGGCGTCCAGCACGCTGCTGCCCAGGGCCTCTTCCTCGGAGCTCATGACGAACACATCGAGGATGCTGTAGAAATCCTCGACGCCTTTGCGAAAGCCCGCGAAGCGGTACACGTCTTCGATGCCGAGCTTGCGCGCTTCGTCCTTGGCCTGCTGTTCGCGGTCGCCGCCGGCGCCGAAGTGCAGGAAGACGAAGTCGCGGCGCGTCCTGGCCAGTTCGCCCACGGCGCGCACCAGGGTGACCGGGTCCTTGTCGCGGATGAGCGCGGCGGAGGTCGCCATGACCTTTTTGCCGCTCAGGTCGAATTCGCGCACCAGGTTGGCGACGTTTTCGGCGTTGATCTCGTGAGGCTCGACCGCGCTGCGGATGATGACGGGCTCGATGCCGAGGCGGCGCGGTTCGCCCGCGGCCATCTCGCTGATGGCCACGAACAGGTTCGCGCGGCGCCACTTGAAGCCGGTCTTCCATTCATCGCCCGGCTTGACCACGAACGACGTGCGGCGCGAAAACACCACCGGGCTGCGATGCAGCCATTTGGTCAGCACCGCCCACGTAATGGTGTTGGCGGTCTGCGCGTGGATGATGTCGTAGCGGCCGGCGCCGGCCAGGAAGGCCAGCTGGCCGGGCACGTTGCGGCAGGTATGGGCCACAAAGCCCTCCTGGCGGGCGCGCTCGGCCAGCGGCGCGCCTTCGCGGCACATCACCTCGACCTCGTGGCCCGCCTTGCGGAAGGCGCGCATGCAATACAGCGTCTGGCGTTCGCCGCCGCGCCAGCCTTTCTCGAAGTTCAGCTGCAGGATCTTCATGCGCGCCCGATGCCCGAGTACTCGAAGCCCAGGCCGCGCACGTCGGCGGGCGTATAGAGGTTGCGGCCGTCGATGATCAGCGGGGTCTTGAGCAGGGCCCTGACGCGGTCGAAGTCGGGCGCGCGGAAGACCTTCCATTCGGTGGCGATCAGCAGCGCGTCCGCGCCGTCCAGCGCGTCGTACATGTCGGTGGCAAAGCCGACGCCGGGCTGGCCGGCCAGCACGCGGGCGGCCTCGTGCATGGCGACGGGATCATAGGCGCGCACCTCGGCGCCGCGGCGCGTCAGTTCGGCGATGACCGTCAGGCTGGGCGCTTCGCGCATGTCGTCGGTATTGGGCTTGAAGGACAGGCCCCACAAGGCGATCTTGCGGCCGCGCAGGTCTTCGCCAAAGCGTTCGACCAGCTTTTCGGACAGGCGGAATTTCTGCGCATGGTTCGCGGCCTCGGCCGCTTCGATGACGCGCATGGGCAGGGCGTGCTCGGCGGCGGTATTGACCAGCGCCTGCACGTCCTTGGGGAAGCACGAGCCGCCGTAGCCCGCGCCGGGGTACAGGAAGTGATAGCCGATGCGCGGGTCGGCGCCTATGCCGCGGCGCACCTGCTCGATGTCCGCGCCCAGGACTTCGGCCAGGTTCGCCATTTCGTTCATGAACGAAATGCGCGTGGCCAGCATGGCGTTGGCGGCGTACTTGGTCAGCTCGGCGGAGCGCACGTCCATCACCATCAGGCGGTCGTGCGTGCGCTGGAAAGGCTCGTAGATGCGGCGCATGACGCCGACGGTGTATTCGTCGTCCGCGCCGACGACCACGCGGTCGGGGCTCATGAAGTCGTTGATGGCGGCCCCTTCCTTCAGGAATTCGGGGTTGGACGCCACGCTGAAGGGGATGTCCACGCCGCGCGCGGCCAGTTCGCCTGCCACCACGGCCCGCACCTTGTCGGCCGTGCCGACGGGCACGGTGGACTTGTCCACGATCAGCTTGCGCGACGTCATGTGGCGCGCGATGTTCTGCGCGGCCGCCAGCACGTACTTCAGGTCGGCGGACCCGTCTTCGCCCGGCGGGGTGCCCACGGCGATGAACTGCACGTCGCCGAAAGCCACGCTCTGCGCCACGTCATCCGTGAAATGCAGGCGGCCCGCCTGCACGTTGCGGCGCACCAGGTCTTCCAGGCCGGGTTCGTAGATGGGGATGCCGCCCTGGCGCAGCAGCGCGATCTTGGCGGCGTCCACGTCCAGACACATGACGTCATTGCCCATGTCGGCCAGGCATGCTCCCGACACCAAACCCACGTAACCGGTACCCACGACCGTGATCTTCATGCCTGAACGCCTTCCAAATAGGTAATTTTCGCGCGCGGCCTACGGAACCGGGCGCCGGCCGCCATTATAGAAGCGGCCGGGAACCGGGGCCTGTTCCCGCGAAATCGGCCCCGCGGGACGCTGGCGCCGCCTAGACCCGCAGCTTGCTGAAGCGGACAGTGTTGACCACCACCGCCAGGGCGGCGCAGACCGTCCCCAGCACCAGGGCCAGCCCCGGACCGTGGGCGGCGCTGACGCTGAACGCAATGGCGACCAACGCGGTGCCGAAGCTCTGGCCGAAGACCCGCGTGGTGGCCTGCAGGCCGCCCGCCGCGCCGCTGCGCGAGCGGGGCGCGGCCGACAGCAGGGCCCGGTTGTTGGGCGTCTGGAAAAAGCCGAAGCCCACGCCCGCCACGAACATGCCGATGACGATCACCCAGTTCGACGCCGAGGACGGCAGCACGGACAGCCACAGCATTCCAGCCACCATCGTGGCGGCCCCCACGCCGCTCAGGGTGGCGGCGGAGTAGCGGTCGGACAGGCGGCCGGCCAGCGGCGCGATGATGGCCGTGCCCACGGGCCAGGCGCCCATCAGCATGCCCACCTCCAGGTAGGGCCGGCCCAGCACCTGCTGGAAGTAGAACGGCAGCGACACGTACGACGCCATCTGCGCCGCGAAGGTGCAGGCCGACGCGCCCACGGCGAACGCCAGCGGGCGGATGCGCAAGAGATCCACGGGAACCAGCGGCGCGGTCTGCCCGCTGGCCCGGCGCACCAGCACCAGGCCCGCCACCGACGCGATGGCCACCAGGCCGATTCCGCGCAGCAGGTCCTCGCCCATCATGTCGATGCCTGAAATGAACACGCCCAGCGTAGCCATGCAGAGCAGGGCGCTGATCCAGTCCAGCTTCACGTTGTTGCGCGGCACTTCCGGCAGGTGGCGCAGGCCCAGCATCGCCAGCGCGCAGATGGGCAGGTTGACCGCGAAGATCCATGGCCACGGCGCCACCGACAGGATGGCCGAGCCGATGGTGGGTCCCAGCACCGACATGATGGCCACCGTGGTGGCGTTGATGCTGATGCCGCGGCCCAGCATCTTGAGCGGATAGATGTTGCGCACCAGGCCGCCGAACATGCACATCAGCGTGGCCGCGCCCACCCCTTGGAACACCCGCGCCGCGGTCAGCTGCCACAGCGTGCCGGCCAGGGCGCACCCCAGCGAGGCCAGCGTGAACAGCACCAGTCCGAAGGTGAACATGCGGCGAAAGCCGATGCGCTCGGCCAGCGCCGACAGCGGCAGCAAGGCCATCACCACCGCCAGGTTGTAGGCGTTGACGATCCAGACCGCCTGGGCCGGCGAGGCGTTGAGGTCGACCGCGATCGTGGGCAGCGCCACGTTGGCGATGGTGGTGTCCAGCACCGACAGGCTGATGCCCGTCATCACGGTGGCCGCCGCCCAATACCGGCGCGGCGTCGGCAGGCCGTCGGGCTGGGCGGGCCTGGCCCCCCCGCCCGACGCCTGGTCGCTCTCCGGCGTCACGATTTCTTGACCGGGCGCTGCCATCCGTCGACGGTGAGTTGCTTGGGACGCGACACCGTCAGCTTGTCGGCCGGCGCATCGCGGGTGAGCGTGGTGCCGGCGCCCAGCGTCGCGCCGCGGCCCACGCGCACGGGCGCCACGAGCTGCGTGTCCGAACCGATGAAGGCGTCGTCCTCGATAACGGTGCGATGCTTGTTCACACCGTCATAGTTGCAGGTGATCGTGCCCGCGCCCACATTCACGCGCGCGCCGATGTCGGCGTCGCCAATGTAGGCCAGGTGGTTCGCCTTGCTGTCTTCGCCCAGCACGCTCTTCTTGATCTCGACGAAGTTGCCGACGTGGCTGCGGTCGCCCAGCTCGGCGCCGGGACGCAGGCGGGCATAGGGCCCCACGCGGGCGTCGCGGCCCACCTGGGCCTGCTGCAGGTGGCTGAAGGCTTCGATATGCGTGCCCGGACCGACGCTGACGTCGCGCAGCACGCAATGCGGACCCACGCGCACGCCGTCGCCCAGCGACACCTGGCCTTCGAAGACGCAGCCCACGTCGATGAACACGTCGCGGCCGCAGGTGAGCGAACCGCGCACGTCAAAGCGCGCCGGGTCGGCCAGCGTCACGCCGGCTTCGAGGTGGCGGCGGGCCTGCTCGCCCTGCCAGCGGCGTTCCAGCTCGGCCTGCTGGACCCGGCTGTTCACGCCCAGCGTTTCCCAGGACGCGCCGGGTTGCGCCGCGCCCACGGGCACGTCGTCGACCACGGCCAGCCCGACCACATCGGTCAGGTAGTACTCGCCCTGGGCATTGTTGTTGTCGATGCGGGACAGCCAGTCCTTCAGCTTCGCGGTCGGCGCGCTGAGGATGCCGGTGTTGACTTCCTTGATCAGGCGCTCGGCTTCCGAGGCGTCCTTGTGTTCAACGATGCGGCACACATTGCCCTTGCTGTCGCGCACGATGCGGCCATAGCCGGTGGAATCCGCCAGCACTTCGGTCAGCACGGCGGCGCCCTGGCCGCGGGCGTCCAGCAAGCGCTGCAGGGTTTCGGGCTGCACCAGCGGCACATCGCCGTACAGCACCAGGGTCACGTCGTCCTTGCCGTCGCCGTCCAGCAGCAGCGGCACGGCCTGCTGCACCGCGTGGCCCGTGCCTTGCTGGGGTTGCTGCAGCACGAAGTGCAGGTCGTCCTGGCCTTCGAAAGCCTGTTTGACGCGGTCGGCGCCATGGCCCACCACGACGATCACGCGTGCCGGCTTGAGCTCGCGCGCGCTGTCCAGCACGTGCGCCAGCATCGGCTTTCCAGCCAGCGTGTGCAGTACTTTGGGGAGGTCGGACTGCATGCGTTTACCCAGTCCGGCGGCAAGAATCACTACGTTAAGCATAAGTTCTACAAAGTTGAGAGACGGTGGGGCGGCCTTGCGGCCAGCCCGCGTGTCGATTGAAAGATAAGGTCAGGGCTTGCCTTCGGCAGGCCCGTTTTTCTTGGCGGTCTTGGCGGCGCTCTTGGAGGCGCTGGGCTTGCGGGCCGCCGCCGGCTTGGATGCCTTGGGGTCGGCCTTGGCGCCGGCCTTGGGCTCTTCCGGCTTGGACCTGGATCCGTCGTGCGCGCCAGGCGCTGCGGGATTTGTCGGCATGGAGGCGGCGGTGGCGGCGGCAATCTGGTTGAATTGCTGTTGCAGCAGGTCCCACCACGCCTTGGAAGCAGATTGCGCCGCGGCGCCCATCTGCTCGCTCATGCCCGCCGCCGATTCCGGCGCTGCGGCAGCCGATGCTGCGGCAGCCGACGCTGCTGCGTCCGAGGCATTCTCTGCCTTGGCATTGCCGCCCGCGGGCGCGGCCGTCTTTTTGGGCGCGGGCTTGAGGCCCAGCACCACCTCCAGCGGCGACGCCGCGCCGCTGTCGCGGACCGCGCTCATGTCCATATTGGCCGCGCTGTCCACGAAGGCGCGCAGCGTGCTGATGGTGGAGCGCTGCACCTCCATGCCCTGGATGGTGCTCGACAGCATGGTCAGGTTCATGCGCAGCCAGTTTTCCACCGAGCGCAGCTCGGCGATGCGGCGGTCCAGGTCCTCGAGGTTCATCGGCGGCGCCATCGGCAGGCTGCTGGCCAGGCCGCCGGGGCCCGTCAGGCCGGCCCACGCCTGGCGCATCATTTCCATGCTGGCCAGCAGCGGATTGCCCGACAAGTCGGAGTTCTGGCCCATGCCGGGTAGGACGAACGGATTGGTGTGTTGGTCGCTCATTCCAGGTCTCCCCAAAGACAGATGGTTGTCGCTGGCAGCCAGGCTCAGCCCGGCAGCAGCTGGTTATTCTCCACGCGCACATGGTCGCCGGACGCAAACGCGAACGGCTGCGCGCTGCGGAACTGGCGCGCGCTGCCGTCGCGCATGCGCACCGTGAGCTCATAGTGCGTCACCGTTTGTTGCTGTCTGATATTACGCTCAACTTCACGGCCTGCCAAAGCGCCCCCGACCGCGCCCAGCACGGTCAAGGCCGTCTTGCCGTTGCCTCCGCCAAACTGATTACCCACTACGCCGCCCGCCACGCCGCCGGCAATGGTGCCGACCAGATGGTCGCTGTTGTCCTTGGCGGGCGCCTGCACCTGGCGGACGGACTCGACGACGCCGCAGTTCGCGCAGGCCTGCTGCGCAGGAACAGGCGCGGGACGTGCCGCCGGCGGCGAAGCCGGGGCCGGAGCCGGGCGCGCCTGCTGCGCCTGCTGCGGCTGCGCGGGCGCGGGCGCCAGGTTGGCGCCTTCCGGTCCGGCCTCGGCCACGGGCTCGTCGGCATGGGGGTTGGCCGAGGGCGTGGGCAGCCAGCCCATCACCGCGGCCACGCCGACCGAGCACATGACGATGACCGCGATCGCCGCGGCGGCGACCAGCGGATGCAGGCCGCGGCGCGAAGAGTCGGTTCGGGTGGATGTATTCATGACGATGCTCCATCGTAGCTAACCGGCAGTGGTATAGCACCCGGGCGCGGTTTCGGCATGTTGCGATGGTGACGCTTCTTTGCAGGGCGAACGGCGGGTGGACAGCATTGCCCATTCGTGGACAATAGGCGCATGGATCCCATCACCCTGCCCCAGCTCGAACAGGCGATCAACTACTGGCGCAACGTGTCGCCATCGGTCGGCGAAGAGTCGCGCCTGTGCCCCGAGGCAGCCGCGCTGGCCACGCCCTATGCGCTGATGATCATGGCGCACCGGCGCGAGATCCCCCTTGCCGAGCTCAGCGACAAGGCCCGCGCCGCGTTGGACAACTGGGCGGCGGCGGGCGCCTGAGCCCGCGCCGCGTCAACCCTTGAGCAGGGCCTGGATGTCCTGCACCAGGGCGTCGACCCCGATGTTGTTGTTGGCCAGGACGCGCGATTCGCCCTTGCCGTCCAGCAGATAGAACGCGGCCGTGTGGTCCATCGTATAGCTGCCGTCCTTGGTGGGCGCCTTGGCGTAGTAGGCCTTGAACGAGGCGGCGGCCTTCTTGACCTGGTCCGGCGTGCCGGTCAGGCCCAGGAAGCGCGGGTCGAACGCGGTGATGTACTGCTTGAGCACCTCGGGCGTGTCGCGTTCAGGGTCCACGGTGATCAGCAGCACCTGCACGCGCTCGGCGTCCGGACCCAGCTTCTTCATGACTTCGGTCAGTTCGGCCAGCGACGTGGGGCACACGTCTGGACACTGCGTGAAACCGAAGAACACGACAACGACCTTGCCGGCGAAGTCGGAGAGCTGGCGCGTCTTGCCGTTGTGGTCGGACAGCTCCAGGCCGCGGCCCAGCTGCGTGCCGGCAATGTCGCTGCCCTTGAACGTGGGCGCGCTCTCGCCGCAGGCGGCCAGGGCGGCGGTCAAGGCGGCGGCTGCGCCCAGGCGCAGGGCCAGCCGGCGGCTGGCGGAAAACACGGACATCAACAACCTCCAGGGGGTCAGCGCAACAGGCCGACCCAGTGGTCCACCAGCAGAGCGCCAAAGAGCAGCGCCAGGTAGAGAATGGAAAAACGGAACATACTGCGCGCCAGCGCATCGCTGTACTCGCGGTACAGGCGCCAGGCGTACGAAACGAACATGCCGCCCAGCACCAGGGCCGACAGCAGATAGAGCTCTCCGCTCATGCGGATGGCGTAGGGCAACAGCGTGGTCGCCATCAGCGCCAGGCTGTAGAGCAGGATGTGCAGGCGCGTGAATTTATTGCCGTGCGTCACCGGCAGCATGGGCAGGCCGGCCTTGGCGTAATCGTGGTTGCGATACAGCGCCAGCGCCCAGAAATGCGGCGGCGTCCAGATGAAGATGATCAGGACCAGGACCCAGGCCTCGGCCGGCACGGAGTCCGCCACGGCGGCCCAGCCCAGGGCCGGCGGCATGGCGCCCGACAGGCCGCCGATCACGATATTCTGCGGCGTGCGCGGCTTGAGGATGACCGTATAGATGACAGCGTAGCCCACAAAAGTGGCGAAAGTCAGCCACATGGTCAGGGGGTTGACCAGGGTGTAGAGCACGAACATGCCCGCGCCGCCCAGCAGCCCGGACAGGCTCAGCACCTGGAATGCCGAAATGGTGCCCCGGGCGGTGGCGCGGCGTGCCGTGCGCAGCATGCGCGAATCCACTTCCTGCTCGATCAGGCAATTGATGGCGAACGCGGCAGCGGCCAGCAGCCAGATGCCGATGGTGCCGAACAGCACGCGGCGCATGTCCGGAATTCCCGGGGCGGCGAGGAACATGCCGATCACGGCGCAAAACACCGCCAGCTGCGTCACACGCGGCTTGGTGAGGACGAGGTACTGGCGGAACAATCCGGATTGAGGAGCGGCAAGACTGGTCATAGTGGACCCTATTTTAAACTCGCACCAAATTGGGGTCGTAGCGCCCCCGCCGGCACGCTTCCGGCCGTGGACAAACGCACCATCAATACCACCGCGGCCAAGGTCAGGCCGGCGGCGCCCCCATTGTGCAGCACCGCGATCAGCAGCGGCCATTGGAAGAAGATTGTGGTCAGGCCGGTCAGCAGTTGCGCGGCCAGGAGGGCCAGCATCAAGGTGGCGGGTCCGCGCAAGCCGGCTTCGGCGCGCAGCCGCCACGCCAGGATGCCCAGGTAGATGAACACCACGAAGGCGAAATTGCGGTGGACCCAGTGGATCGCCGTCAGCGCGGGCTGGGAGATCATCTCGCCGGAAGGCAGTTCGCCCAGGCCCCGGATGACCGAATAGCCGCCGTGGAAGTCCATCTCGGGCACCCACTGGCCGTGGCACATGGGGAAATCCATGCAGGCCAGCGCGGCATAGTTGGTGCTGACCCAGCCGCCCAAGGTCACCTGCACCAGCAGCAGCCCAAAGCCCCCCGCCACCCAGGGCTTCCAGCGCGCGGCCGCGGCACTCACCGGCTGGTGCGGGCGTTCGCGCGCGGACAGCCAGGTCATCAGCGCCAGCACCGACAGGCCGAACACCAGGTGCGCGGTCACGACCGCGGGCATCAGCTTGTGCGTCACGGTCCAGGCCCCGAAGGCGCCCTGCACGCACACGGCCACCAGGGTCGCGACGGCCAGCGCCGGCGAGCGGCCCAGTTCGCGGCGGTAGCGCCAGGCCATGTAGACGATGCCGATGATCAGCATGCCGAGAATGGTGCCGACGTAGCGGTGGATCATTTCGATCCAGGCCTTGGACAGGGTCACCGGCCCGAAGGGCATGGCCTGCGACGCCTCGTGTATGTCGCCCATCGCGCCCAGCGGCGTCGCGCTGCCGTAGCAGCCCGGCCAGTCGGGGCAGCCCAGGCCGGAATCCGTCAGGCGCACGAAGGCGCCGAACATGATCAGATCCAGCGTCAGAAACCAGGTGAAGAAGACGAGCTTGCGATAACGCGCTTTGATGCGTTCCATATCAACCAAAAAAAGAAAATGCCCACACGCCGCACGCCCTTCAGGCGCTGTTTCCTCGGGACGGCGCGGCGGGAAAAAAACCTTCAACCAATGCGCGAGTTATAGACCAGCTTGCTGATGTCCTTGCGCACCTTCACGCCATCCGCCTCGGCAGGGTACTGCATCATCAGGTTGCCCAGCGGATCGATCACCCAGATGGGCTCCTGCAGGCCGGGCTGGCCGGCGGCCGCGTCGCGCGCCAGCAGGAACCGCGCCAATTGGTCCGGGTCCACGCGCACCATGACCGTGCCCTTGTAGGCTTCCAGCACCTTGTCCGGCACGGGCGCATCGTCCGTGATGAACCAGACGCGGGCCAGGCGGTCGACGTTCTTGCCCTGGCTGGCGTGGCTGTTGCGGGTGATGAACAGCTTGCGCGCGCAGCTTTCGGGGCAGGCCGCGCCGTCCGCGGCCACCAGCAGCCACTTGCCCTTCAGGCTTTGCAGGTCGAACGGCTTGCCGTCCAGCGTGGTCAGGCGCAGCTCGGCGGCCGCGGGCATCGGCCGCTGCGGCGTCACGAGCGTGCCGTAGTTGCTGGAATCCGTGGGCCACCATTGCGGATTCATGTAGACCACGAATGCGGCGACGATGGGCGCCAGCGAGCACAGGAACACCAGCAGCATGGGCATCAAGGAGCGCTTGCCTGCGGGCTTGTTGGATGAAATGTCGCGAGCCACTTTGTATCCTGAGTAAGCGTTGTTTATCTGCGGGCGCGGGCTCGGGCCTGAGCCCCGCTGTCCCCACGCTGGCGCATGCGCTTGATGGCGCCCCCCAGCACCACCAGCCATGCGATGGCGGCAATCAAGCCAAAAGCGAACCACTGCACTGCATAAGACGTGTTCTGCTGAAAATCCACGGACGGCTGGGGCCAGTCATGCACCAGGCCATCGTCCGGCCCCTTGCCGCCCTGGCTCAGCACCGTAGGCAGGAAGGAAAGGCCCGTGGCCTTGGCATAGGCGTCCAGCGGCAGGTTCTGCACCTGCGGCACGGCCCCGCCCGCCACCGGCAGCGCCGCCGGCAGGCTGGAAGACTCCGGCCCGCCGAGCGACCAAAGTTCGAACATGCGCGGCACGCGCACGGACAGCTCGCCCTCGACGGTCTGGATGCCGTCGGGCGTGGCCGGAAGCCGGGGCTCGCCCTGGCCCTGGATCACGCGCGGCAGCCAGCCGCGCAGCACCAGCACCGCGCGCCGCGTGGAAGCATCCAGCAGCAGCGGCGTGGCCAGCCAATAGCCCGGCTTGCCGTCGTGGTTGCGATTGTCCAGCAGTACACTGAATTCCGGCAGCCAGGTGCCGCTGGCCTGGGCCACCCGCCAGGCCGTCATCTCCGCGGGCGGGGTGGCCGGCGTCAGCACCAGCGGCGTTTGCTTGCGACCCGCTTCGATCGCGTCCAGAATGGCGCGTCGCTCATCGCTGCGACGCAGCTGCCATTGCCCCAGCGACACCAGGATCACCACGGCGATGCCAAGCAGGAGTAGGGCGGCTACCGTGTAGCGTGTGGAATGCGGTCGGGCCATTTGTCTTTGCTAACTCTGATTTGTCTGGAGACCACTATGCGCGTTTTCGTCGTTCTGGCCTTCGTCGGGATCCTGGCCAGTCTGGCATCCGCCCTGGTCTACCTGATGCGGGACAAAGGTACCACCAACCGCACGGTCAACGCGCTGACGGTGCGCATCGGACTGTCGGTCGCCCTGTTCCTGTTTGTGCTGTTCGCCCATCACATGGGCTGGATCGAGAGCACCGGCTTTAGATAGGCGCCCACGGCGCCAGTTCCCCAAGGCCTGCCGGCCCCGGGCCGGGGCATGGGCGCACGCCCCCTCTTCAATAGCCTGAAAGCGCGGCGGGCGCCCGGCCTGCCGCCCGGCGCCCTTCGCGCTTTCCTGTGCCGCAATGACAGCCGGGGTTTTGCCGGCCTGTGTCAGAACCAGTACACGAACAGGTACAGGCCCAGCCACACGACGTCCACAAAGTGCCAATACCAGGCCGCGCCTTCAAAACCGAAGTGGTGGTCGGGCGTGAAGTGGCCACGCATCAGGCGGATCAGGATGACCGTCAGCATGGTGGCGCCCAGGATCACGTGAAAGCCGTGAAAGCCCGTCAGCATGTAGAACAGCGAGCCGTACGCGCCCGAGTTGAACTTGAGGTTCAGTTCGGTATAGGCGTGGATGTACTCAGCGGCCTGACAGGCCACGAAGATGAAGCCCAGGATGACGGTGGCCGCCAGCCAGAACATCGTCTTGTTGCGATGGTTTTCGCGCAGCGCATGGTGGGCGATGGTCAGCGTCACGCCCGAGCTCAGCAGCAGCGCGGTGTTGATCGTGGGCAGCCAGAAGGGGCCGACGGTCTGGAAGGTCTCGACCACGCCGGCCGGGCCGAAGTTCGGCCACGTCGCCTGGAAGTCGGGCCACAGCATCAGACGGTGGTCGATGTCGCCCAGCCACGGCGTCGTGATGGTGCGGGTGTACCAGAGCGCACCGAAGAACGCGGCGAAGAACATCACTTCGGAGAAGATGAACCAGCTCATGCTCCAACGGTAGGAACCGTCGATGCGCTTGCTGTTCAGGCCGGATTCGGATTCGTGGATGGCGTCGCCGAACCAGTAGTACAGCACCACGATCAAGCCGATGAATCCCGCCAGGACGGCCCACTTGCCCGCGCTGACGCCGTTGACCCAGGCGGCGGCGCCCAGGCCCATGAACAACAGCGCCACGGCCGTGCGCACGGGGTGGCCCGAGTCGGCGGGCACGAAGTAGTACGGTGCCTCTTTACCTTGAACCGAGTGGCTTGCACTCATGGCTTTCTCCCTGGTACAGATTTTTAGATTAAATGATTCAAGTCAGGCTGGAAACGGCCCAACGCACAATTAATACCAGCACAGTAACGAAGATTGCCGCTGCCAGCAGTCCGGCCACGATCACGTGGACCGGATTGAGCCTGGCGCTGTCTTCCCGGTATCCCGCGCCCTTGCGGACGCCGAAGAATCCCCACGCCACCGCCTTCATCGTCTGAAGAAAACTCAGCTTGCGCTGGGCGGATTCGCGAAGGTCGTCGCTCATGGCCGTGGCCTAATTGATGGCCGTGCCGGACAGCAGCGCCGAACCGCGAAAGACGGTCCAGGCAAACACGGCAATGACGAAAACCAGAAGAACCAGTCCTGCGATCTTGTTACGACGGCGCTGCTCGGGTGTCATTGCTGTGCTACCTGGAACATTAAAAGCGGGTTCACTTCACTTCGGGCGGCGTTTCGAAGGTGTGGAAAGGCGCGGGCGAAGGCACCGTCCATTCCAGGCCCTCGGCGCCTTCCCACGGCTTGGCCGCGGCGCGTTCGCCCTTGCCCATGTAGCAGCGCACGATCGCCCACAGGAAAATCAGCTGCGACAGGCCAAACCAGAATGCGCCGATGGTGGCGAGCTGATGGAACGTCGTGAACTGCGCGGCGTAATCGGCATAGCGGCGCGGCATGCCCGCCAGGCCCAGGAAGTGCATCGGGAAGAAGGTCACGTTGAACGAGATCAGCGTGGACCAGAAGTGCAGCTTGCCCAGCTTTTCGCTGTACATGCGGCCCGTCCACTTGGGCACCCAGTAATACGCGCCGGCGAACAGGGCGAACAAGGAGCCCGCCACCAGCACATAGTGGAAGTGCGCCACCACGTAGTACGTGTCGTGCACCTGGATGTCGATGGGCGCCACCGACAGGATCAGGCCGGTGAAGCCGCCCATGGTGAACACGAAGATGAAGCCGATCGAGAACAGCATCGGGGTTTCGAACGTCATGGAGCCACGCCACATCGTGGCGACCCAGTTGAACACCTTCACCCCGGTCGGGATGGAGATGAGCATGGTGGCGTACATGAAGTAGAGCTGGCCCGTCACCGGCATGCCCGTCGTGAACATGTGGTGGGCCCACACGATGAACGACAGCACCGCGATGGAGGCGGTGGCGTACACCATCGAGGCATAGCCGAAGAGCTTCTTGCGGGCGAACGCGGGCACGATGGCCGACACGATGCCGAACGCCGGCAAGATCATGATGTAGACCTCGGGATGCCCGAAGAACCAGAACACGTGCTGGTACAGGACCGGGTCGCCGCCGGCGGCCGCATTGAAGAAGCCCGTGCCGAAGTGGCGGTCGGTCAGCACCATGGTGATGGCCGCGGCCAGCACCGGCATCACGGCCAGCAGCAGGAAGGCGGTGATCAGCCAGGTCCAGCAGAACAGCGGCATCTTCATCAGCGTCAGGCCGGGCGCGCGCATGTTCAGCACGGTCACGATGATGTTGATGGCGCCCATGATGGACGAAGCGCCCATGATGTGGATGGCGAAGATGGCCAGGTCCATGCCGGGGCCCATCTGCAGCGACAGCGGCGCATACAGCGTCCAGCCGGCGGCGGTGGCGCCGCCCGGCACGAAGAACGACACCGTCAGCATGATCGCGGCCACCGGCAGCAGCCAGAAGCTGAAGTTGTTCATGCGGGCGAACGCCATGTCGGACGCGCCGATCTGCATCGGGATCATCCAGTTCGCAAAGCCCACGAAGGCCGGCATGATGGCGCCGAACACCATGATGAGGCCGTGCATGGTGGTGAACTGGTTGAAGAGTTCAGGGCGGAAGAACTGCAGGCCCGGCTCGAAGAGCTCGGTGCGCAGCAGCAAGGCCAGCGTGCCGCCTTCAAGAAGCATGACGAACGAGAAGATGAGATACATCGTCCCGATGTCTTTGTGGTTCGTGGCAAAAAGCCACCGGCGCCAGCCCGTGGGCGCGCCGTGGTGGTGGTCATCGTGACCGTGGCCGTGGCCCGGCGACACGTGGTCTACAGTGACGCTGCTCATGATGGACTCCTTCCTGCTGAGTGCCAGCCCCGTTCCACGGGGCGGGCAGGGTATCTCTAACTAAACGGAACCGGTTCTACGGTGAAGGAACGGGACGCGCGCGATCAGCGCGCGGCCGCAATGTCCTTCGGTGGAACCGTCGGGTCCTGCCCCTTGCCGGCATTGCTCCAGGCATGGCGCGTATAGCTGATGACCGCTGCGATCTCGACATCGTTGAGCTGCCCGCCGAACGCCGCCATGGCGGTGCCGGGCTTGCCCTTCAGCACGGTGTTGATCTGGTCCCCCTTGGGGCCCAGAACAACCTTGTCTCCGTCGAGCGGCGGGAAGGAGCCCGGGATGCCCTTGCCGTTGGCCTGGTGACAGGCCACGCAATTCGCCGCGAAAACCTTTTCGCCGCGGGCAACCAGTTCGGCTTCCGTCCACTCTTTATTCGGATCGTCGGCGTTTGCCGCCATCTTCTTCTTTTGGTCTTCAACCCATTTATCGTAGTCGGCTTGCGCCAGGACTTCCACGACGATGGGCATGAAGGCGTGGTCCTTGCCACAGAGTTCCGCGCACTGGCCACGGTAGATGCCGGGCGTGTCGGCATTGAACCAGGCGTCGCGCAGGAATCCGGGGATGGCGTCCTGCTTCACGCCGAAGTCGGGAATCATCCAGGAGTGGATGACGTCCGAGGCGGTGAGGACGACGCGAACCTTCTTGTTCACGGGGACAACCATGTGGTTGTCCACTTCCATCAGATAGAACTCGCCCTTGGGTTCACGGTTCTCGATCTGGGCGCGCGGCGTCGACAGCGTGGAGAGGAACTTGATGCCGGCGGCCGAGCCGTCGAGGTACTCGTACCCCCACTTCCATTGATAGCCGGTGACCTTGACGGTCAGGTCCGCGCTGGAAGTGTCCTTCATGGCGACGACCGTCTTGGTGGCCGGCAGCGCCATGGCGATGACGATGATGAAGGGGATGACTGTCCAGGCGACTTCTACGCCCAGGTGTTCGTGGAAGGTCGCTGCCTTGTGGCCGCGGGACTTCCGGTGCGCCCAGATGGAGTAGAACATCACTCCAAAGACGCCGATGAAAATCACGATACAGATCGTGAGCAGCAACCAATGCAGCCACATGATGTCGCGCGAAATCGCCGTGACGCCTTCATGCAGGTTGAGCTGATTGACCTTCGGGCCGCCGGGCATGTTTTGCACCTGAGCACCGGCCACGCTGCCAATCAGCATCGCACAAGCCCCCAGTATCCCTCTCCACTTCTTCATGCTTACCTCGAAACACGGCGCGAAGGCCCATTCGCTGGTGGCGGAAGTCACCGGGAATCGGGCAACGCGCAATTATTAGATGGCAGGGCGTGGCAGGGAGAATAGAGCGGCCCCTGTCGTTCCCACTCGAAATCACAAAGAAACTGCCGGATTATAGCGGACGCGCAAACAGATGTAAGTTAGCGCCCTTGAATTCATCGGGCCCGCCCCCATCTGGGCGCGCCCTCTTGACCGCGCGCCGTAAACAGGGTGGCATAAAATCGTCGGCAACCTCATCACCATGGCGCCACGATGCATAAGCAGTTGTCCGATTTGTACGCCGCCCTGTGCGCCCGCGCGCAGGAGCCCGCCCCCGAAGGCGCGCGCGCTCTATATATAGCGGGGCGCCGCTGCGGCTGGGCCACGCACGCCGCCTGCGATGCGCTGCGCGGCACGCCGCGCATGGATTCGGACGACGTCGCGCTGCGCATCGGCGAGGGCATGGCGCCGGGCAAGGAGCTCGACGCCGTGCTGGAACAGGCCGCCGAACTGTTGCGCCAAGCCAACTGCCTGCGCGGCTGGCGCGATGAATTGCTGGACGTGATGGACGGCGACCGCGCGCTGGGCGTGATCGAACGCGCGGCCGTGCGGCCCCTGGGCCTGCTGACCAAGGCCGTGCATCTGAATGCCTGGACGCCGGACGGCCGCCTGTGGGTGGCGCGGCGCTCGCTCAGCAAGTCCACCGATCCCGGTATGTGGGACACCCTGGTGGGCGGACTGGCCGGCAGCGGCGAGGACCTGGAACTGGCGCTCGTGCGCGAATGCGGCGAAGAGGCGGGGCTGGACGCGCCCGACCTGGCGCAGCGTTCGCCCCTGCGCACCATCCTGCGAATCCATCGCCGCCTGCCCGAGGGCTATCAGGTGGAAGATGTGCTGACCAGCACCTGCGTGCTGGCGCCGGACGCCCGGCCCGCCAACCGCGACGGCGAGGTCATGGAGATCGCCACCGTCGACGTGGCCACGGCCGTGCACCGGATCAGGGAAGGCGAATTCACGCTGGAAGCGGCGCTGGTGCTCATCGAAGACATCATGCGGCGCGAGGGCGCGGGCAAGGCCTGAACTCAGCGTGGCGCCGTCTCCGGCGTTCCCAGCACCGCGTCTCCCGGCGTCTCGTCCCCGCGGGTCTCCACCCCCCGCAACTCGCGCGCCGCGCGCGCATCCTCACCGGCTTCGGGAGCGCTGACGCCCGCCGCTTCCGCGGCTTCGGCCGCCTGCGCGGGGCTGGGCGCCGAGGCCGGCGCGGGCGTCGGGGCGGGCGCGGCGTTGGACGCCTGCGAAAACTGCTTCCAGACCTCGATGGCGCGCAGCCGCTGCTTGGCCACGACCTGAATGCGCTCGCGCAGATTCTCATCGCGCGCCAGCAGCGCGTGGAAGTCCCGCGACGACAGCATCAGCAGCTTGCTGTAGCCCAGCGACGTCACATCGGGCGTGAGCTGCTGTTCGCCCAGCAGGCCGAGTTCGCCGAAGAACTCGCCGCTGCCCAGTTCGATCATGGTGTTGTCGGGCAGGTGCACGGCCACGGCGCCCGAAGCCACGAAGCACATTTCCTCGCCGTGCCGGCCCTGGGTCAGGACTCGCTGATCGGGCAGGGACAGGCGCGGCTTGAGCAGCTTGCTGATGGCGCGCAGGGAGTCGGGCGACAGGCCTTCGAACAGGGGCACGCGCTTGATGAGCTCGGCCGCGCTCATTTCGATGTCCAGCGGCGGATGCTTGTCGATATGCGCCCAGCGGCTCTTCAATTGCTCCATCAGGTCGGCGTACACCTCGCCGCTGATCAGGAACTGCTCAAGCATGTCGCGGTAACGGATGCGCTCGAGCTCGCGGGCGACGCGGCCCAGATAGCTTTCCTGCAGCCACTGCGCGTACGACGGATACTGCAGGTTCAGGGCCTGCATGGCGTTTTCGATCAAGTCCAGTCGGCGCTGGTGCAGGGACACGATGCGCTGCGTCGCTTCCTCGCCCAGCAGCGGCGTGATCTGTTCGCGGGCAAAGACGATCAGGCGCTGCGCGACCGACCGCTTGCTCATCAGGTTGGCGAAACGCTGGCCGAGCTCTCGCGCCAGCCAGCCCTGGAACCCGAACACGTAGTGCAGGCGCAAGGCCAGGCGGAAGGCGGTGGAGTAGCGCACGTCGGCCACGATGGCGCGCTCGAAGCCGGGCACGCCGCCCAGCCGGATCGCGTCTTCCAGCCGCTCCGCCCGCGCCAGCAGCGCTTCGGCCATGCGCCAATCCACGATCTGCGCCTTCAGGATGTCGAAGAACATTTCCTCTTCGCGCTGCGCCACGATGGCCAGCCCCACCGCCACGCGCTGCTCGTCGCTCATCTGGCTGACCTGGCCGTCGTGCACGCTGGCCAGGCTGGCGTCGAACACGGCGCGGATGCGATCGCGGACCTCGTTGCCGATGTGTTCGGTCTTGGCCACCTCGTCCGTCTTGCCCTGCAGGTCTTCCAGCGCCACGGCCAGCACCTGGTTGCGGATGGTGCGTTCCACCGACGACAGCTGGTTCAGCCCCAGCATGCGGATCAGCGGCCGCAGGCTGATGCCGTTGACGAATAAGGTCATCAGCACGAAACCCGTGGTGGCCACGGCGATGAACTGGCGCGCCTCTTCGGGCACGCCGGTCTGCTCGGTGACCGCCAGCGCCAGCGCGAGCGAGACGGCTCCGCGCAAGCCGCCCCACAGCATCACCACCTTGTACGGGCGGCTGACCTTGGTGCCCAGCCGGGTCAACCCCAGCAGGGGCAGCAGACCGAAGACCACGATCGCGCGCGCGACCAGGGTCACGACGAACACCACGCCCACCAGCACCAGCTCCTGCCAGTCGGCGGCCGCCATCAGCTTGGGGATCAGCATGGCCGCGAACAGGAAGATCAGCGAGTTCGCCCAGAAGCCAAACTGCCCCCAGGCGCTGGCCAGGTATTCGAAGGTGGTGGGCGACATGCGGGTGCGGCCGGTGGAACCCACCACCAGGCCCGCGATCACGGTGGCGACCACGCCCGAGACATTCAGGTAGTGCTCGGAAATGAAGAAGGAAAGATAGGCCAGCGTCAGCGTCAGCGTGATCTCGGCCGTGGGAAAGCCGCGCAGCCAGGCAAACAGGAAGCAGGCCAGCCGCCCCATGGCAAAACCCGCCACGCCGCCGCCGATGAAGTGGACGATGAAGTCGTTGAAGATTCCGCTGGCGGTCAATTCGCCGTGGCCGCTCAGGACGGCCAGCAGCACGGAATACAGCGCAATGGAGGCCGCGTCGTTAAAGAGGCTCTCGCCCTCGACCAGCGTCGTCAGGCGCTTGGGCGCGCCCACCTCCCGGAAGATGCCGACCACCGCCACCGGGTCCGTCGTCGCCACGATGGCGCCCAGCAGCAGGCAGACCACCAGGCCGTAGGGCGAGATGGCGTCCAGGGTCACACCGACCACCACGGTGCAGACCACCACGGCCACGATGGCCATCATGAGGATGGGGCCGATGTCGTCCATCAGGCGCCGCACGTTCATGGACAGCGCGGTCTCGAACAGCAGCACCGGCAGGAACACCATCAGGAATGTCTCGGACGAAATCTCGAAGCGTTCCAGCGAATCCAGGAAGTCGCCGATCCAGCTCGGCGCCCAGCCGTGCACGTGGATGATGATGCCCAGCAGACAGCCGACAATGGCAAGCAGCACCGAGTACGGCAGCTTGAGGCGACCGGCCAGGGGCGGCATGAAGCAGACCAGTGTGAGCAGGCCGGCCAGGCCAAATACGAGAAAACCAACATCCATGGGTATCGCCGCGTCCCGATCGTAAAGCTTGTGTAAAGTTCCACAAGAATAGCGGCTTTTTTCCGATGCCCGCAGCCGCGGACGGCGGCGAATCATGAAGAACGCACGTTTCGTTACCCCAATGCGGGCTTGCGATACGTGACGCTCCTTGTTTTTTGGGTAATGTGGAATCCACGCAAACTTTGCAGGAGCGGCCCGTGGCCCGCGTCCATTCCCTGGCCCGGCGCCATGATGCGCCCGCCATGCTCGTCCAGTTGACCGATAGCCATTTGTTCGGCGAACCCGACACCATGATGTTGGGCGTCAATACCGACGCGAGCCTGCGCGCCGTGCTGCGCCAGATCGAAGCCGACGGCAAGCACCCCGACCTGCTGCTGGCCACCGGCGACCTGTCGCAAGACGGCGAAGCCGCGGGCTACCGGCGCTTTGCCGACATCCTGTCCGCGGCGGGCGCGCTCGAACGCGCAAGCATCCGCTGCCTGCCCGGCAATCACGACCAGCCGGCCGTGCTTCGCCAGGAACTGCCGCAATGGTCGGCGCCGGTGACCGACGTGGGCGCTTGGCGCGTCGTCACCTTGGATACCACGGTGCCCGGCTCGAATGCCGGCCATTTGGCCGATAGCCAGCTGGACATGCTGGAGGCCGCGCTGGCGGAAGCGCCGGGCCGCCACACGCTGGTGGCGATGCATCACAACCCCATGCAGATCGACAGCCATTGGCATGACTCGATGATGATCGACAACCCGCAGGCGCTGTTCAAACGGCTGACGCACTGGCCGCAGGTGCGCGTGCTGTTATGGGGGCATGTGCATCACGAGTTCGACCGCCGCCGCCACAACCTGCGCATGCTGGCCACGCCATCGACCTGCTTTCAGTTCAGCATTCGCGACGGCAAGCATGTGGTGGACAACATGGCGCCCGGCTACCGGTGGATCAAGCTTTACCAGGACGGATCGATGGCCACGGGCGTGCGCCGCGTGCAGGATGCGCTGTGGCATCCGGCGCTGGCGGCGCCGGACAATGCGCAAGCGGCTTAAGGGAGCGCAGTGCGCGAAGCGTGGGGCTTTTAGTTCTTTTTTTGCATAAAAAACGGGGCACCAGTATGCATGGTGCCCCGCAAGCATCCGTCTCATAGGGGAGGGGAAAGAGGAGAAGCCGAGACGGATGACAAGACTGCTAACCGAAGTTCGCGGTCTACATGAAGTTAGGCGGTGCGATCCCCATTAAGTTTCTTGGAATCGCGAAATTTCCGGGGGAATTTGTATCAATTTATTGGCTGCCGCCATGCCGCAAGCCGGCAAAAGAAAAGGGCCGCGACAGCGGCCCTTTGCATGGTCGGCAACGAATCACGAAGCAAGGTTGCCGCGCATCTTCTTCAGCGCGGCCGCTTCGATCTGGCGGATACGCTCGGCCGACACGCCGAATTCCTGCGCCAGCTCGTGCAGGGTGGCGCCGCCGTCGTCCTGCAGCCAGCGGGCTTCGACGATGCGGCGCGAACGGGCGTCCAGCGCCTGCAGCGCGTCGGTCAGGCCCGAGCTTTGCAGTTGGTCGCGCGCGGCGCGTTCCAGCACGCGGGTCGGTTCCTGGCGGCCTTCGTCGGACAGGTAGGCGATCGGCGCATAGCTGTCGTCGTCGTCGTCCTGGTTTTCCAGCGACATTTCGCGGCCCGACATGCGGACTTCCATCTCGCTCACGTCTTCGCGGCGCACGTTCAGCTCGCGGGCGATGTGATCGACCTGGTCCGGGTCCAGGGTCTGGCCGTCGGGGCGCATGCTGCGCAGGTTGAAGAACAGCTTGCGCTGGGCCTTGGTGGTGGCCACCTTGACCAGGCGCCAGTTGCGGATGATGTATTCGTGGATCTCGGCCTTGATCCAGTGGACGGCGAACGACACCAGGCGCACGCCGCGCTCCGGGTCGAAACGCTTCACGGCCTTCATCAGGCCGACGTTGCCTTCCTGGATGAGGTCGGCGTGGGGCAGGCCATAACCCAGGTACTGGCGGGCCACCGACACCACCAGGCGCAGGTGCGACAGAATCAGTTCGCGCGCGGCGCCCAGGTCTTCCTGGTCGCGCAGGCGGCGGCCAAGTTCAGTTTCACGTTCCGCGGACAGGACCGGCAGGCGGTTCACCGAGGAAATGTAAGCGTCGATCGTACCGAGGGCGCCCGGATTGGCAATGGCCAACGCCAGGGCGTTGCCGGAAGCGGCCAACGAGGTACTGGGTTGCTTCATAGCGGGGTTCTCCGGATGGCGAAGGGATAACGACATGGATTCGATGTTAGCACTCTGGTAATTGGAGTGCTAATTCGACTATTGCGGCGCGTCAAAGTTTCCTTTTTTATAATACGTCCCTATTTATTTTCCCAGCGGCGCCGGGGAAACACCGCCCTGCGGGGCCGGTCGCCTCACCAGCCCAGGCGCTTGAGCCCTTCGGCGGTAGCCGCGCCGTCCGGACGGATGAAGAGTGCGCCCCGGGGGTCCAGGAAGACCTGGTAGCTGGCGCCGTCAAAGAGCGGCATGTAGGCGCCGCTGCCGAACTGGACGTCGACAAACGGGAACCAGTTGGGAAAGCTCTTCTTCAGGGAACCCAGGTCCGGCGCCGGCCAATCGTCCAGCGCATGCACGGAGCGCGTAGCCGTGGCTTCGCGCGCCGCGTCGCTGTATCGGCCGGACAGGCGCTCAAGCCGGTAAAGGGGCGGCACGCCCGCCATCAGCGCGGGCAATTTCCAGCGGACGACGCGCGCGTCGATCTGCCACTGGTCTCCGTACAGCACATATTGCTTGAGTCCGATGCCCGGCGCGCTGGCGTTCACCTCGAACTGGCCCTCGGCCTGCTGGCGGATGTCGATGCGGGCGACGGGCTCGTCGGCGGTGAGGCGGAAGAACTGCACCAGAGACAGCGCCAGCAGCCCGGACACGCACCCCAGGCACACCAGCATCAGCCCGCACAGGCGGCGCACGGGCCGGAACTGGAACAGGCGGCGGCCGCGCTCGTCGCGCGGGCCGCCCCGGCCCAGCAGCATGACGATCCCGGGCAGCAGGACGACGACGGCGCCCAGCAGTATCCAGACGAAGGGAGCAATTCCGTTGATCAAATCAGGCTTTCCTATTGAGACCGCCGCGGATGGCAGCCCGGCGCGCACGGCGCCACGTGCCTGCCGCGGCAGGCTCCCCAGTATAGAAGCGGGCCCTCAAGCGGCCGGTTTTCCAAGCCGCTCGACGTGAAACCGGATGTGATCCTCGACGAATGTCGAGATGAAGTAATAGCCGTGGTCGTAACCCGCCTGGCGGCGAAGGACGAGGGGCTGGTCCGCCGCGGCGCAGGCGGCCTCGAACACCTCGGGATACAACTGCTCCGCCAGGAATTGGTCGGCGTCGCCCTGGTCGATGAGAATGCCGCCCGGAAACGGCTGCTTCAGGCCGCGCATCAGGGCGGACGCGTCATAGGCGGCCCAGTCCTGGGCGTCGTCGCCCAGGTAGGCGCCGAACGCCTTCTTGCCCCACGGGCACTGGCTGGGCGCCGCGATCGGCGCGAATGCCGAGACCGAGCGGAACTTGGCCGGATTGCGCAGGGCCAGCACCAGGGCGCCATGCCCGCCCATGGAGTGGCCGAAGATGCCGGTGCGCAGCGCGTCGCCCGGCAGGGCGTCGCCCGTGACGATGCCGTGCAGCTCCTGCGTCACGTAGCTGTACATGCGGTAGTGATCGCGCCAGACCGGCGTGGTGGCGTCCAGGTAAAAGCCGGCCCCGGTGCCGAGGTCCCAGCTTTCTTCCTCGCCGGGCACGGCGGCGCCGCGCGGGCTGGTGTCGGGCGCGACCAGCATGACGCCGAGCTCGGCCGCCAGCCGCTGGGCGCCCGCCTTGATCATGAAGGTCTCTTCCGTGCAGGTCAGGCCCGCCAGATAGATCAGCACCGGCACCGGGCCCTGCTCGGCCTGGGGCGGAACATAGATCGAGAACCGCATGGGCAGGCCGATTTCCGCCGACTCGTGCCGGTAGTAGCGCTGCGAACCGCCAAAGCAGCGATGCTGGGAAATGAGTTCCAGGGCGACAGCCATTGGCGTTCTCCGGTCGGGGGTGAAAAAGCGTCGGCGGGTTAGGGTATATCCACGGTACGACGTTCCGTCGCCGAATGTTAACCTGCCCTTCATTGGGCGCTCGCGACAAAAAAAAGCAAGTTCGTGCCCATATTGTGATCACGGGACTTGACCAGCGCCCACCGTGGCACTATTTATATACCGTGAGCGAAGACAACCCGTTCTTCCAGATACGCAAGCCCTGACACTATGGCCCGTCTGCCCCGTCTGTATGCCCCCGGGCTGCCCCAACTGGTGCAGGCCAACTTCATTCAGCCCCTGGCGGCCGCATCGCAGCCCGCGCCCGCCGACATCCTGAATCAACTGGCCACCTGGCTGGGCGAATCCGCCCAACGCCATCGCGTGTCGGTCCATGGATGGCTGCTTGCCAACGACCGCATCCTGCTGCTGGCCACGCCGGCGGATGAAGAAGGGCTGCCCAGGCTGATGCAGACGCTGGGCCGCAACCTGGCGGCGCGCCTGCGCGGCGGCCGGGTGTTCGCGGGCCGCTACCGTTCGGCCTTGCTGGAGCCGGGCGCCTGGGTGCTGCCGGCGCTGGTCTGGCTGGAAACCTACCCCGTGCGCAGCGGCGCATCGCAAGACCCCGATTCCTGGCCGTGGTCCTCCGCGTCCAGCCATACCGGCAACACGACGGCGGCGCCTGCCCAATGGCAGTCCGATCACGCCGACTACTGGGCCTGCGGCAACACGCCGTTCGACCGCCAGGCCAATTACCGCAAGCGCCTGCAAGACGGCCTGTCCCGCGAGGAAACGCAGCGCATCGACCAGGCCGTCTCCGGCCAATGGGCGCTGGGCGGCGCAAACTTCATTGCCAGCCTAGCCCACACGGCCAGCCGGCGCGTGGCTCCCGGCCAGCGCGGCCGTCCGCGCAAGAAGCCGGCGGCCCCGGCCGACACCGAACCGACCTCGACTCCCACGACTTCCTGATCCCCGAACCCGCCGCCATGGCGGGTTCTGTTTTGCAGCCCCCGGTCCCATCCCCGCAAGCCGTCTGCGCGACGCTTGCGCCATTTGCCGTGCGCCGCGTTGTGCACATTTCGCGACACCCGGCATGATGCGGAAGTCGCGGAATGGGCAGATTAAAAGGGGACATATAAAGCAAAAAACCAGGATTTCGAGTTGCCTTGGCAATCCCTGATCCACCCCTCTTCGCGCAGGGCCAATAACGGCGCGGATGTTGTTATGTCCCTATATTTATGCCCTATGATGGAGCATCGAAATAAATAGGGTCATACCCTGTTTGTTCTTATTGCACCCTACTTGCGGCGGGGGTATTGTCCGTCTCCTGCACTGCAACATTACGACGCAGGCTCACTGCGGAGCGCGCCATGCCCCAAATTACCCCGATCGAATCCTGTCCCACCCCCAAGGCGACCCCCATCGATGCCAGCCGCATCGGCTTGCCCGCGGCCCAGGGCCTGTACCACCCCAAGAACGAACATGACGCCTGCGGCGTCGGTTTTGTTGCGCACATCAAGGGCAAGAAAAGCCACGCGATCATCCAGCAGGGCCTGAAGATCCTGGAAAACCTGGACCACCGCGGCGCAGTCGGCGCGGACAAGCTCATGGGCGACGGCGCGGGCATCCTGATCCAGATCCCGGACACGCTCTACCGCGACGAACTGAGCCAGCAAGGCATCATCCTGCCGCCTCCAGGCGAATACGGCGTGGCCATGGTGTTCCTGCCCAAGGAAACCGCGTCGCGCCTGGCCTGTGAGCAGGAACTCGAACGCTCCGTGCGCGCCGAAGGCCAGGTGGTGCTGGGCTGGCGCAATGTGCCGGTGGACGTCGACATGCCCATGTCGCCCACCGTTCGCGACTGCGAGCCCGTGATCCGCCAGCTGTTCATCGGCCGCGGCGCCGACGTGATGGTGCCGGACGCGCTGGAACGCAAGCTGTACGTGATCCGCAAGACCGCCAGCCACGCCATCCAGAACATGCATCTGGCCCACGGCAAGGAATACTTCGTGCCCTCGGCCTCGGTGCGCACCGTGGTCTACAAGGGCCTGCTGCTGGCCGACCAGGTCGGCCGCTACTACCGCGACCTGGCCGACACCCGCACGGTGTCCGCGCTGGCGCTGGTGCACCAGCGCTTCTCGACCAACACCTTCCCCGCCTGGCCGCTGGCCCACCCGTACCGCATGATCGCCCACAACGGCGAGATCAACACGGTCAAGGGCAACTTCAACTGGCTGCGCGCCCGCGAAGGGATGATGCAGTCGGCCGTGCTGGGCGACGACCTGAAAAAGCTGTACCCGATCGTCTATGAAGGCCAGTCCGACACAGCGACGTTCGACAATTGCCTGGAACTGCTGGTGAACTCGGGCTATTCGCTGGCCCACGCCATGATGATGATGATCCCGGAAGCCTGGGAACAGCACACGCAGATGGACGAGAGCCGCCGCGCCTTCTACGAGTACCACGCCGCCATGATGGAGCCGTGGGACGGCCCCGCCGCGGTCGCGTTCACCGACGGCCGCCAGATCGGCGCCACGCTGGACCGCAACGGTCTGCGTCCCGCCCGTTACCTGGTCACCGATGACGACATGGTCATCCTGGCCTCGGAAGCCGGCACGCTGTCGATCCCCGAAAACCGCATCGTCAAGAAGTGGCGCCTGCAGCCGGGCAAGATGTTCCTGATCGACCTGGAACAGGGCCGCATCATCGACGACGCCGAGATCAAGCTGCAGCTGGCCAACAGCCGTCCGTACCGCCAGTGGATCGAGCGCCTGCAGATCAAGCTGGAATCGCTGCCCGCTCCGCGCCAGGTCGCCGTGGCCACGCAGTCCGCCGTGTCGCTGCTGGATCGCCAGCAGGCCTTCGGCTGGACCCAGGAAGACTACAAGTTCATCCTGGAGCCCATGGCCTCGACGGGCGAGGAAGTCATCGGCTCGATGGGCAACGACGCCCCGCTGGCCGTGCTGTCGGACCGCGCCAAGCCGTTCTACAACTACTTCCGCCAGTTGTTCGCGCAGGTCACCAACCCGCCCATCGACCCCATCCGCGAACAGCTGGTGATGTCGCTGGTGTCCTTCATCGGCCCCAAGCCGAACCTGCTGGACATCAACAACGTCAATCCGCCGCTGCGCCTGGAAGTCTCCCAGCCGGTGCTGGACTTCGCCGCCATGGCGCAGATCCGCGACATCGAGCAGGTCACGGGCAAGAAATTCCGCAGCTTTGAGCTGGACATCACGTATCCCGCCGCCTGGGGCCCCGAGGGCATCGAGGCCCGCGTGGCCGCGCTGTGCGCGCGCGCCGTCGACGCGGTGCAAAGCGGCTACAACATCCTGATCGTGTCGGACCGCCTGGTCGACAGCGAGCGCGTGGCCATCCCCGCCCTGCTGGCCACCTCCGCCGTTCACCAGCACCTGATCCGCGCCGGCCTGCGCACCAACACCGGCCTGGTCGTGGAAACCGGCTCGGCGCGCGAAGTCCACCACTTCGCGCTGCTGGGCGGCTACGGCGCCGAAGCCATTCACCCCTACCTGGCGCTGGAATCGCTGGGCAAGCTGAATGACCCCGAAAAGGCCGTGAAGAACTTCATCAAGGCGATCGGCAAGGGCTTGAACAAGGTCATGTCCAAGATGGGCATTTCCACCTACATGTCCTACACCGGCGCGCAGATCTTCGAAGCCGTGGGCCTGCAGAGCGCCCTGGTGAACAAGTACTTCACCGGCACCTCGTCCAACATCGAAGGCATCGGCATCTTCCAGGTCGCCGAAGAAGCGCTGCGCCAGCACCGCGCCGCCTTCAGCACCGACCCGGTGCTGGCCAACGACCTGGACGCCGGCGGCGAATACGCCTATCGCGTCCGCGGCGAAGAGCACATGTGGACGCCGGATTCAATCGCCAAGCTGCAGCATGCCTCGCGCGCCAACAACTACCGCACGTACAAGGAGTACGCGCAGATCATCAACGACCAGAGCCGTCGCCACATGACCTTGCGCGGCCTGTTCGAATTCCGCTTCGATCCGTCGCGCGCCATCCCGCTGGACGACGTCGAGTCGGCCAAGGACATCGTCAAGCGCTTCGCCACCGGCGCCATGTCGCTGGGCTCCATCTCGACCGAGGCGCACTCGGTGCTGGCCGTGGCCATGAACCGCATCGGCGGCAAGTCCAACACCGGCGAAGGCGGCGAGGACGAGCTGCGCTACCGCGCCGAAATGCGCGAAGGCAAGAGCACCATCAAGGACGGCGACACGCTGGCCTCGGTGCTGGGCACGGACCGCATCGAAGCCGACGTCGAACTGAAGAAGGGCGATTCGCTGCGTTCGAAGATCAAGCAGGTGGCCTCGGGCCGTTTCGGCGTGACCGCCGAGTACCTGTCGTCCGCCGACCAGATCCAGATCAAGATGGCTCAGGGCGCCAAGCCCGGCGAGGGCGGCCAGCTGCCCGGCCACAAGGTGTCGGAATACATCGCCAAGCTGCGCTATTCGGTGCCGGGCGTGGGCCTGATCTCGCCCCCGCCGCACCATGACATCTACTCGATCGAAGACCTGGCCCAGCTGATCCACGACCTGAAGAACGTGAATTCCAAGGCCTCGGTGTCGGTCAAGCTGGTGTCCGAAGTGGGCGTGGGCACGGTGGCCGCGGGCGTGGCCAAGGCCAAGGCCGACCACGTCGTGATCGCCGGCCATGACGGCGGCACGGGCGCGTCCCCGGTGTCGTCCATCAAGCACGTGGGCACGCCTTGGGAACTGGGCCTGGCCGAAACGCAGCAGACGCTGGTGCTCAACCGCCTGCGCAGCCGCATTCGCGTGCAGGCCGACGGCCAGATGAAGACCGGCCGCGACGTCGTCATCGGCGCGCTGCTGGGCGCCGACGAATTCGGCTTCGCCACCGCGCCGCTGGTCGTGGAAGGCTGCATCATGATGCGCAAGTGCCACCTGAACACCTGCCCGGTGGGCGTGGCCACGCAAGACCCCGTCCTGCGCAAGAAATTCCAGGGCAAGCCCGAGCACGTCGTGAACTTCTTCTTCTTCATCGCCGAGGAAGTCCGCGAGATCATGGCCCAGCTGGGCATCCGCAAGTTCGACGACCTGATCGGCCGCGCCGACCTGCTGGACATGCGTTCGGGCGTGGAGCACTGGAAGGCGCAAGGGCTGGACTTCGCCCGCGTGTTCCATCAAACGCAGTCGGATGCCGACGTGCGCCAGACCGAAGAGCAGGACCATGGCCTTGCCGGCGCGCTGGATCATCAATTGATCGAACGCAGCAAGCCCGCGCTCGAGCGCGGCGAGAAGGTCTCGTTCATCGTTCCGGTGCGCAACCGCAACCGCACGATCGGCGCCATGCTGTCGGGCGCCGTGGCTTCGCGCTACGGCCATGACGGCCTGCCGGACGACACCATCCACATCCAGTGCAACGGCACCGCGGGCCAGAGCTTCGGCGCGTTCCTGGCGCACGGCATCACGATGGACCTGGTGGGCGAAGGCAACGACTACGTAGGCAAGGGCTTGTCCGGCGGCCGCATCATCGTGCGCTCGCCCAACGACTTCCGCGGCTTTGGCCCCGACCACATCATTGCCGGCAACACCGTGCTGTACGGCGCGCTGGCGGGCGAGGCGTTCTTCAACGGCGTGGCCGGCGAGCGCTTCGCCGTGCGCAATTCGGGCGCCGCCACGGTGGTGGAAGGCACGGGCGACCACGGTTGCGAATACATGACCGGCGGCACCGTCGTGGTGCTGGGCGCCACGGGCCGCAACTTCGCGGCCGGCATGTCGGGCGGCGTGGCGTATGTCTGGGACCCCGAGCGCACGCTCAAGCACCGCGTCAACCTGTCCATGGTGGAACTGGAAGCCGTGGCGCCGCATGCCGAGCAGCAATCGCAGAACAACATCGACATCTGGCACAGCGCGCAGCGCGGCGGCGAACGCGAAACGGATGAATCCATCCTGCGCCGCCTGGTGGAGGATCACTTCCGCTACACCGGCAGCTATCGCGCCCGCGAGATCCTGGGCGACTGGGAAGCCTCGCGCGGCAAATTCGTAAAGGTCATGCCGACGGACTACCGCCGCGCATTGGGTGAAATGTGGCGTGCAGCCAACCCGCAACAACTGGCTGCGTGAGGAATACCATGGGAAAAGTTACCGGCTTTATGGAATTTCAGCGTCTGCAGGAGGCCTCCGAGGCCCCGCAGAAGCGGCTGAAGAACTGGCGCGAATTCGTGCTGCACCTGACCGACGACCAGGCCAAGCAGCAGGCGGCGCGCTGCATGGATTGCGGCATCCCGTTCTGCAACAACGGCTGCCCGGTCAACAACATCATCCCCGACTGGAATGACCTGGTGTACAAGCAGGACTGGCGCCGCGCGCTGGAAGTCCTGCATTCCACCAACAACTTCCCGGAGTTCACGGGCCGCATCTGCCCGGCGCCGTGTGAAGCCGCCTGTACCTTGAACATCAACAGCGACGCCGTGGGCATCAAGTCCATCGAGCACGCGATCATCGACAAGGGCTGGGCCGAAGGCTGGGTCGCGCCGCAAGTGCCGGCGCGCAAGACGGGCAAGAAGGTTGCGGTGGTGGGTTCCGGCCCCGCCGGCATGGCGTGCGCGCAGCAGCTGGCGCGCGCGGGCCACTCCGTGACCCTGTTTGAAAAGAGCGATCGCATCGGCGGCCTGCTGCGCTACGGCATCCCCGACTTCAAGCTGGAAAAGCACCAGATCGACCGCCGCATCTCGCAGATGGAAGCCGAAGGCGTGGAATTCGCGCCGTCGACCTACATCGGCAGCCCGAAGGACCCCGTGGCCGACGGCCTGACGGTGCGCACGCCGCAATCGCTATTGGCCGAATTCGACGCCGTGGTCATGAGCGGCGGTTCGGAAACGCCGCGCGACCTGCCGGTGCCGGGCCGCGAGCTCTCGGGCGTGTATTACGCCATGGACTTCCTGCGCCAGCAGAACAAGGCGGTCGCCGGCGACCGCCTTACCGACCAGACGCTGGCCAAGGGCAAGCATGTGGTGGTGATCGGCGGCGGCGACACGGGTTCCGACTGCGTGGGCACCAGCAACCGCCACGGCGCGGCCTCGGTCACGCAGTTCGAACTGATGCCCCAGCCGCCCGAGTCCGAGAACAAGACCATGACGTGGCCGTACTGGCCGCTGAAGATGCGCACCTCGTCGTCGCACGAAGAGGGCTGCGACCGCGATTGGTCCGTGACCACCAAGCTGCTCAAGGGCAGCAACGGCAAGGTCGAAAAGCTGATCGGCGCGCGCGTCGAATGGTTCAAGGACGACGCCACCGGCCAGATGAAGATGCGCGAAGTCGAAGGCTCGGAGTTCGAGATCAAGGCGGACCTGGTGCTCCTGGCCATGGGCTTCGTATCGCCGGTGCAGACCGTGCTTGACGCCTTCGGCGTCGACCGCGACGCCCGCGGCAACGTGCGCGCCAACACCGACGACTACCGCACCAGCGTGGAAAAGGTCTTCACCGCCGGCGACATGCGCCGCGGCCAGTCCCTGGTGGTCTGGGCCATCCGCGAAGGCCGCCAATGCGCGCGCTCGGTGGACGCCTACCTGATGGGCAGCAGCGAACTGCCGCGCTGATAACAGCCAGGCAAGCCACGCCGCCGAGCGCACGCGCGCCGGCGGCGTTTTCCTTTGGGGTCGCCCCGCCTGTTGCGGGATAACCACTTTTGGATTGCGGTCTTTTCACGATTTGACACACGTCAACCGGGCACTGCGGCAGGTCTGAGAACCTGTCCGCTCACCCCATGGAAAGATCGGAGAAGAAAATGTTTTCGCTGAACGGGCGCATCCGCGCCACCGCCATCGCCGGCCTGGTCGCCGCCGGCGCATTCGCCGCTCCCGCTCATGCCCACGAAGCGGGCGACGTGCTGTTCCGGGTCGGCGTGACGCAAGTCCGCCCCTCGTCCAACAACGGCTCGGTGCTTGACGGCGCCGTCAAGCTGGACGTGAACAACAACGTGCGTCCCAGCTTCACGCTGGCCTACATGGCCACGCGCAACATCGGTATCGAACTGCTGGGCGCCTGGCCGTTCCAGCACGACGTCAGCGGCAGCGGCCTGGGCAAGATCGGCTCCAGCAAGCAATTGCCCCCCACGCTGAGCCTGCAATGGCACATCCTGCCCGACAGCATGATCCAGCCGTACATCGGCGTGGGCATCAACTACACCCACTTCTTCGACACCAAGGCCGAAGGCGCGCTGAAGGGTTCGGACCTGAAGCTGAGCGATTCCTGGGGCGTCGCGGCGCAGCTGGGCGCGGACATCAAGATCAGTGAACGCTGGTTCATGAACGCCGACATCCGCTACATCGATATCAAGTCCAAGGTAAAGCTGGACGGCGAGCGCGTCGGCACGGCGCGGATCGACCCGTGGGTGGCGACGGTGGGCATCGGCTACCGCTTCTAACCTTGCAGCTTGCCCCGCAAGGCCTGCAGCGCCGGCGTATCGTCGTCGGCGCGCCAGACCAGCTGGGTCAGGGCCCGGCCATGAGGGCCGGACAGGGCGCCGACGCGCACCGACTGCTCCGCCCCCAGCACCGCCAGCACCGAGCGCGGCACGATGGCCACGCCAGACCCGGCGGCCACGCATGCCACGATGGCGTGATAGGACGCAAACTCCATCACCTTCGCCGGCGCGACGCCTTCCTGGTTCAGCCACGATTCCAGGATGCGCCGGTATGAGCACCCCGCCGCGAACGCGATGACGGTGCGCTCGCCCAGCTCCTTCGCGCTTCGAATCGGATCCCAGGCCATGGGCGAGATCAGCGCCAGTTCTTCCTTGAACGCGTCCATAGCCGCCAGCCCTTCGGCGGGAAACGGCTGCGCCACGAACGCGGCCTCGATCTCGTAGTTGCGCACCATGGCGGCCAGGGCGCCCGACGTGCCGGTGACCAGTTCGATGCGCACTTGCGGCCAGGCCGCGTGATAGGCCGCCAGGATGGGCGGCAGGCGCGCCGCCGCCGTGCTTTCCATGGTGCCGATGCGCAGCACGCCCTGCAGGGCGCCCTCGCGAACCGCGGCCTGCGCCTCGTCGGACAGGCGCAGCAGGCGGTCCGCATACGACAGCAGCACACGCCCCCGGTCCGACAGCACCAGCCGGCGGTTCTGGCGCCGGAAGAGCGGAGTGCCCAGCGAGGCCTCCAGTTGCTTCAAGCGGGTCGACACGTTGGACTGCACCCGGTTCAGGTGCGCGGCCGCGCGCGCCACGCCGCCCTGGTCGGCCACGGTCTTGAATATCTGCAGGGCATCGAGATCCAAGTTTCTCATTTCAGGAACTCACGTTCTTAATAATTCACTATTCAAGATATTAGTACAGCCGTAGAGTGGGGCCATGTCAACACCTGCTTACCCCCTCCCTCAAACGGCGCCCGGCGCGGTCCGCCTGGCCTGGCCGGCCGCGTTCGCGCTGGCGGCTGCCATGGGGATCGGCCGCTTCGCGTTCACGCCCGTGTGGCCGCTAATGGCGCAGGAGGCGGGCCTGTCGCTGGCCCAGGGCGGCTGGATGGCCTCGGCGAACTACGCCGGCTATCTGCTGGGCGCGCTGGCCGCGATCATCTGGCCGGTGCGCCGCCTGCGCGGCACGCTGGCGGCGAGCCTTGCCGCCGTGGCGGCGCTGACCCTGGCCATGCCGCTGCTGGACAGCGTGGCCGGCTGGAGCGCACTGCGGCTGGCGGCGGGCTATGCAAGCGCCAGCGCCTTCATCTGCGTGGCGGCCTGGCGCCCCGTGCCCGTCGGCGATCCGCGCGAAGCGTCCGCTTCGGCCGTAACCTTTGCCGGCGTGGGCGCGGGCATCGCGCTGACGGGCCTGGCCTGCCTGGCGCTGATGGGCTGGGGCGCCAGCGCGAACCTGACGTGGGCCGCGCTGGGCGGCCTGGCGCTGGCGCTGTCCGCGCTGGCCTGGCCCGGGCTCAGCCGGCAGGCCCCGCCGGCCCGCAAGTCCGCCGCCGCCGCGCCCCCGGCGCGCCTGCCGCGAGGCATTTCCCTGCTGGCGCTGCATTACGGCATCTTCGGCGTCGGCTACATCGTTCCCGCGACCTTCCTGCCCGCGATGGCCAAGGAGATCTTTCCGGACCCGGCGATCTTCGGCTGGGCCTGGCCGCTGTTCGGGCTGGCCGCGGCGCTGTCCTGCCTGCTGGTTCCCAGGCTGGCGCGCGGGCGCGACGACAGGCAGGTCTGGCGCGGCGCCCAGGCCCTGATGGCCGTCGGCATGCTGACCGTGGCGCTGTGGCACCACATCGCCGCCGTGATTCTTGCCGCGCTGCTGGTGGGCGGCACCTTCATGGTGATCACCCAGGCGGGCATCCTGACCGCCCGGCGCCTGGCGGGCGCGGCGGCCCCGCGGGCGGCCGCGGTTATGACCTCGGCATTCGCGGCCGGCCAGATCCTGGGGCCGCTGCTGGCATCGTGGGCGGCGCGCTGGGGCGCCGGCCTGCCGCAGGTGCTGGCGGCCAGCGCGGCGCTGCTGGCGCTGTCCGCCTGGGCATTGGGAAAAGTCACGACAGATCGCGAAGGCGCTGGGCATAATGCGATCGGCCCCAAGGGCTGTTCACATTAGAAATCAGAAAGCAGGAAGAGGAGTCTCCAGCATGAAACCGTTGCGCCCCCTGATCGCCGCCCTGGCGGCCGTTGCCGCCTTCGGCGGCGCTGCCCAGGCCCAGACCGCCGACTGGCCCGCCAAGCCCATCACCATGATCGTGCCCTACGCGCCGGGCGGCTTTGCCGACACGCGCGTGCGCCTTCTGGCGCGCAAGCTGGGCGAATCGCTGGGCCAACCCATCGTCGTCGAGAACAAGGCGGGCGCGGGCGGCGTGGTGGGCACCAGCCTGATCGCCAAGGCGGCCCCCGACGGCTACACGATCGGCACCGGCAACCTGGCCCCGATGGCGGTCAACCCGTCGTTGATGAAGGACATGCCCTACAACCCGCAAAAGGACCTGGCGCCCGTTATCCTGATCGAGAACAGCCCGCTGGTCCTGAGCGTGAACAATGAGCTGCCGGTAAAAACGCTGGCCGACCTGATCGCGCTGGCCAAGAAGCAGCCCGGCAAGCTGTCCTTCGGCTCGTCCGGCGTGGGCGGCGCGCACCACCTGTCCGGCGAGATGTTCCGCGAACAGGCCAAGATCGACATCGTCCACGTCCCCTACAAGGGCGGCAGCCTGGCTGCCACCGACCTGATGGGCGGCCATATCTCGATGATGTTCGAAATGGGCTATTCCGCATTGCCGGCCATCCAGGGCGCCAAGATCCACCCCATCGCCGTCACGTCCGCCCAGCGCCTGGCCGTGCTGCCCAACGTGCCCACCATGGCCGAATCGGGCCTGCCGGGCTTCGAGTCGTACAACTGGCAGGGCATCGTCGCCCCCGCCGGCACCCCCGCGCCCATCATCGCCAAGCTCAACGCCGAGTTCAACCGCATCCTGAAGGAACCGGATGTGCAGAAGGCCATTGCCGATACCGGCAGCCAGGCGGGCGGCGGCACGCCCGAGGAATTCGCGGCCTTCATCAAGAGCGAAACCGAAAAGTGGGCTCACGTCATCAAGGCTGGAAACATCCAGCTTCAATAACCCTCCAGGAGTATTCCCATGGCTTCCCGTCTGACTGACCTTCTCAAGCTGGACCACCCGATCATCCAGGCGCCCATGGCCGGCGGCGCCACCACGGTGGAGTTGGTGTCCGAGGCGTCAAAGGCGGGCGTCCTGGGATCGCTCGGGGCGGCCTACATGAGCCCCGAGCAGATCGAGGCCGCCGCGGACGCCATCCGCGCGCGCACGCCGCGCCCCTTCGCCATCAATCTTTTCGCGACCGTGCCGGACGAGCCCATGCAGGGCGATGCCGGCCGGATGCTGGCCCTGATGGCCCGCTACCACCAGCAGCTGGGCCTGCCCGCGCCCGCGGCGCCCGGTCCGCAGGCCGACCCGCTGCCGGGGCAGATCGAAGCCGTGCTGCGCGCGCGCCCGGCCGTCTTCAGCTTCACCTTCGGCCAGGTGCCGGCCGCCGTCCTGGCGCGCTGCCGCGAACTGGGCATCCTGACCGTGGGCACGGCCACCACCGTCCGCGAGGCGGTCGCGCTGGAGCAGGATGGGGTGGACGCCGTCGTGGCGCAGGGCGCCGAGGCCGGCGGCCACCGCGGCACCTTCCTGGAAGCGTTCGATGCGTCCCTGATAGGCACCATGGCCCTGGTGCCGCAGGTGGCCGACGCGGTCTCAGTCCCGGTCATCGCCTCCGGCGGCATCATGGACGGCCGCGGCATCGCCGCGGCGCTGGCCCTCGGGGCAGACGTGGCGCAAATGGGGACGGTTTTCCTGACCACCGAGGAATCCGGCATCAGCGACGCCTACAAGGCCGTGCTGCCGGCCTCCCGCGCCGAACAGTCCCGGGTCACCCGGGCATTCTCCGGACGGCCGGCCCGCGGCATCGTCAACGCCTTCATGCGCGAGGCCGACGCCATCGCGGCCGACATCCTGCCGTACCCCCTGCAGAACGCCCTGACGCGCCCCATGCGCACGGCGGGCGGCAAGGCCGGCAACATCAACGTGATGTCGCTCTGGGCCGGCCAGGGCGCCCCGCTGGCCCGGCGGGAGACCACGGCCGCCCTGATCCAGCGGCTGGTTCGCGAAACCGCGATAGCCCAGGCCCGCCGCTAGCGTCCACCTGCCGGCAACCCGCTCCCCGGCGCCGCACTGGCCCGGGGCAGCGGGATTGTCCCTGGTGCCGAAAACACTGTTCCATGCATGACTAGTCGCATTGTCATTGCAAAGCGTCGGGCTACAATGGCGCCTCGCCGCTGGGAGCCGAGGTCCGCCCTCGCCCCCGGCATCTGAGTAACAGGGCGCTTCCCGACGCAGCCTGTCTTGCCCGCGCCGGCCAGGTTCTTTGTCCCGCGTGTCGACTGGACAGCAGGGCAAGCTCCACCGCCGAAACCCCCTTTCGTTGCCCATGCCCGCTCAAACAAGCAGCACCCCGGAATTCGCCCTGCGCCTGGAAGGTGTGGCGCTAGGCTACGGTGACTTCACCGTCTTGCGCGACATTTCCATGGACGTGCGCGCGGGCCAGGTGGTCGCCGTCATGGGCGGCTCGGGTTCCGGCAAGACCACGCTGCTTCGCGCGGCCACGGGCCAGATCACCGCCCAGCACGGCCGCGTGCTGGCTTTCGGCCAGGACATGGGGCGCATCGCGCGCGCCGACAAGCAATCCCTGCGCAAGCGCATGGGCGTGCTGTTCCAGCAGGGCGCGCTCTTTACCGACCTGAACGTATTCGAGAACGTGGCCTTCCCGCTGCGCGAGCACACCCGGCTCGACGACGCGGAAATCACCGAGCGCGTGCTGGACAAGCTTGACGCCGTGGGCCTGCGCGCCGCGGCGCACCTGAGGGTGGCCGAGATCTCGGGGGGCATGGCCCGCCGCGTGGCGCTGGCCCGCGCCGTGGTGCTGGAGCCGGAACTCATCCTGTACGACGAACCCTTCGCCGGGCTGGACCCGATCTCGCTGGGCATCACCGCCCGCCTGATCCGCAGCCTGGCCGACCGCCTGCACTGCGCGTCGGTGCTGATCACGCACGACGTGCACGAATCCTTCGCGATCGCCGACCAGGTCTACCTGGTGGGACAGGGCAAGCTTGCCGCCGCCGGCACGCCCGAAACGCTGTCGGCCTCGCAAGATCCCTATGTGCAGCAATTCCTCAAGGGCGAGCCCGACGGCCCGGTCGCGTTCCAGTACCCCGAAACGCCCGCTTTCCAGAAGTGGCTGTCGCAACAGAAAGGGCGCAAAGCATGAGCGGATCCCATAACGCCGTCGCCGCCCTGGGCACCTGGGTGCGCACCCGCGTCGCCGGCATCGGCTACTTCACCCGGTTCTTCGGCGCCCTGCTGGCGCGCAGCGGCATCGCGCTGTCGCGGCCGCGGCTGGTGTCGCAGCAGGTCCATTTCATCGGCAACTATTCTCTGCTGATCATCGCCGTGTCCGGCATGTTCGTGGGCTTCGTGCTGGGCCTGCAAGGCTATTACACGCTGAACCGCTACGGCTCCGAAGAGGCCCTGGGCCTGCTCGTGGCCTTGTCGCTGGTGCGCGAACTCGGGCCCGTGGTCACGGCGCTGCTGTTCGCCGGCCGCGCCGGCACCTCGCTCACGGCCGAAATCGGCCTGATGAAGGCCGGCGAACAACTCTCCGCCATGGAAGTCATGGCCGTGGACCCGATACGCCGCGTGCTCGTGCCGCGTCTGTGGGGCGGCATCATCGCCATGCCCGTCCTGGCCGCGGTGTTCTCCATGGTGGGCATCCTGGGCGGCTGGGTCGTGGGCGTGCTCCTGATCGGCGTGGACGCCGGCGCCTTCTGGTCGCAGATGCAAAACGGCGTCGACGTCTGGAAAGACGTGGCCAACGGCGTCATCAAGAGCCTGGTGTTCGGCGTCACGGTGACGCTGGTCGCGCTCTACGAAGGCTGGCAGGCCAAGCCCACTCCCGAAGGCGTTGCCCGCGCCACCACGCGCACCGTGGTCGTGGGCTCCCTGGCGGTTCTTGGGCTGGACTTCCTGCTCACCGCCTTGATGTTTGGAAATTGATACGGATCGATCATGTCACGCGAAAAAACCGACTTCTGGGTAGGCCTGTTTGTATTGCTCGGCGCGGTCGCGCTGGCATTCCTGGCGTTGCGCGCCGGCAACTTGAGCACCTTTTCATTCGCCCCGACCTATACGGTGACGGCCAACTTCGATAACGTAGGCGGCCTCAAGGTACGCGCGCCGGTCAAGAGCGCCGGCGTCGTGGTCGGCCGGGTGGCGGGCATCTCGTTCGACGACAAGACCTACCAGGCCATCGTTTCGGTCAACCTGGAGACGGCCTATCAGTTCCCCAAGGACTCGTCGGCATCCATCCTGACCTCGGGCCTGCTCGGCGAGCAGTACCTGGGGCTGACCGCGGGCAGCGAAGAAGACAACTTTACCGACGGCGGAAAAATCCGCTATACACAAAGCGCTGTCGTGCTTGAACAGCTGATCAGCCAGTTCCTGTATGGGTCGGCGGAAAAGCAAGGCACGAGCACCGCGGCGGAACCCGCCGGGAAGACGCCGGATTAAAGACACAGCGAAAGACGCCGTAACAAGGCTGCGCCTCACGGCCGCAACATCATAAGAATTGCTGATAGGGATACCCTGATCATGAACAACAAAGCGCTTTCCCGTATCGCCACCGTCGCAGCGGCGGGCGCGTTGATGGCCGGCTGCGCCGCACCGCAGAACCCGGACCCGCGCGACCCCTGGGAAGGCTTCAACCGGGGCGTCTACCAGTTCAACGACGTGGTCGACCGCGCGGTGTTCAAGCCGGTGGCGCAGGCCTATACCTTCGTCACGCCGCAGCCTGTGCGCAGCTGCGTCCACAACATCTTCAGCAACGTCAGCGACCTCTGGTCCGGCACCAACAGCTTCCTGCAAGGCCGCGGCCACGACTTCGTCAACACGCTGGGCCGCTTCCTGTTCAACACCACCATGGGCGTGGGCGGCTGCTTCGACGTCGCTTCGGCCAACGGCGCGCGCAAGATCCCGAACGACTTCGGCACGACGCTGGGCGTGTGGGGCTTCAGCCAGGGCCCGTACCTGGTGCTGCCGTTCTTCGGCGCATCCAGCGTGCGCGACGGCGTCGGCCTGGCGGGCGACTTCTACGGCACGACCTACGGCTACATGGGCGTGGACGCGATCGACAACGTCCGCCTGCGCAACTCGCTGTGGGGCCTGCGCATCGTGGATACGCGCGCCAATCTGCTCGACACCACCGACATGATCGACCGCGTCGCCCTGGATCCCTACAGCTTCGTGCGCGACGCCTTCCTGCAGCGCCGCACCGCCATGGTGCTGGGCCACCGCGTGGACGACGAGTCGTCGCTGCCCAACTACGAAGACGACGAGGACGATGCCCCCGCGGCCGCCCCGGCGCCGCAACCCGCCACGAAGTAAGCTGTGGGCTTGCGCTTTCGGCACTGAAGGAGTTTTGATGCGATTTTCCATTGTTTCCCTGTTGCAGCGGCTGGCGTTCGCCGGCCTGCTGGGCCTGGCCGCCGCCACGGCCGCGCAGGCCAAGCCGGACCCCAACGGTCCCCCGGACCAGTTCGTGCTTGCCACGGCCAACGAAGCCCTCGATGTCCTGAAGGCCGACGGCTCAGTCAAGGCCGGCAATACGGTCCGCATCAACGAAGTCGTCAACCAGCACATCCTGCCTTACGTAAATTTCCAGAAGACCACGCGCCTGGCCGCCGGCCGCTATTGGCGCCAGGCCAGCGACGCGCAGAAGACGGCCCTGGCCGAAGCCTTCCGCGGCACCCTGGTGCGCACCTACAGCGGCGCCTTGACCCGCGTCACGGCCAGCACCAAGGTCAGCGCGCTGCCGTTTCGCGGCGACGCCAACGCCGACGACGTCGTCGTGCGCACGCTGATCAGCCAGGCCAACGGCCAGCCCACGGGCGTGGACTACCGCCTGGAAAAGACGCCCCAGGGCTGGAAGATCTACGACATGAACGTCGAAGGCATCTGGCTGATCGAGAACTACCGCAACCAGTTCGCGCAGCAGATCAACCAGAACGGCATCGACGGCCTGATCCAGGCGCTGAACCAGCGCAACAAGTAGATCCCTGCTCCAGGCTGCATTGGCCCGGCGCGCCCTTCGGGGTCCGCCGGGCTGATTATTTTGGGGACGCACCATGGCGCCGCCCCCACGGCGCCTGGGGCCATAGGCGCTGGCCGCCGCAGCGCGCTTATATAATGATCAATTCGCTCTTTTCGGGCCACCTCCCGCCGTCATGTCCGCCGTCAGTCTAGAAAACGTCTCCAAGATCTACTCGCCGCGCCAGCGCGGCTGGCAGAAGCTGCTCGGGCGCGCGCCCCGCCCCGGCTTCCAGGCGCTGGACAATGTCAGCCTGAACATCGAGCACGGCGAGTTCTTCGGCCTGCTCGGGCCGAACGGCGCGGGCAAGACCACGCTGATCTCGATTCTTGCAGGCCTGGCGCATGCCACCTCTGGCCGCGCCACCGTCTGTGGATACGACGTCGTGGCCGACTACAAGTCGGCCCGGCGCGCCTTGGGCGTGGTGCCGCAGGAACTGGTCTACGACCCGTTCTTCACGGTGCGCGAGACCCTGCGCATCCAGTCGGGCTATTTCGGCCTGCGCAAGAACGACGACTGGATCGACGAGATCCTGTTCAACCTGGGCCTGGCCGACAAGGCCAACGCCAATATGCGGGCGCTCTCCGGCGGCATGAAGCGCCGCGTGCTGGTGGCGCAGGCGCTGGTGCACCGCCCGCCCGTGATCGTGCTGGACGAACCCACCGCGGGCGTGGACGTGGACCTGCGCCGCACGCTGTGGGAGTTCATCTCGCGCCTGAACAAGGCCGGCCACACCATCATGCTCACCACCCATTACCTGGAAGAAGCCGAGGCGCTGTGCGGCCGCATCGCCATGCTCAAGGGCGGGCGCATCGTGGCGCTGGACACCACCCAGGCCTTGCTGGCCCGCGTGGGCGGCGTGGACCTCGAAGACGCGTTCGTCCGCATCATGCACCAGGACGACGAACCCGCCGCGCCGTCGCTGCAACCCGAAGAGATCTCGTCATGACCCAGCCCATCGCGACCGCCAGCCAGCCGCTGGTGCAGCCCCGCCTGGACGCGGGCTCGGGCTTTCCGACCCTGCTGCGCAAGGAGCTGCTGCGCTTCTGGAAGGTCAGCTTCCAGACCATCGCCGCCCCCGTCATCACGGCGCTGCTGTACCTGCTGGTCTTTGCGCATGTCCTGGAAGGGCGCGTCACGGTGTACGGCAGCGTGCCCTACACGTCGTTCCTGATCCCCGGGCTCATGATGATGAGCATGCTGCAGAACGCCTTCGCCAACCCCTCGTCCTCGCTCATCCAGAGCCGCATCACGGGCAACCTCGTCTTCATGCTGCTGCCGCCGCTGTCGCACCGCGACATCTTCGGCGCGTACGTGCTGGCGGCGATCGTGCGCGGCCTGGCGGTGGGCCTGTGCGTATGGGTGGTGGCGCTGTTCTTCGTGCCGCTGGCGCCCGCCAGCCCGCTGTGGCTGCTGGTCTTCGCCGTGCTGGCCTGCGGCATCATGGGCGTGCTGGGCCTGATCGCCGGCCTCTGGTCCGAAAAATTCGACCAGCTCGCGGCCTTCCAGAACTTCCTGATCATGCCCGCGACCTTCCTGTCCGGCGTGTTCTATTCCATCCATACGCTGCCGCCGTTCTGGCAAAGCGTGTCCCACTGGAACCCCATCTTCTACACCATCGACGGATTCCGCTACGGATTCTTCTCGGTGTCGGACGTCTCCCCCTGGCACAGCCTGGCAGTGGTGACGGGGGTATTCCTTGCGCTATCGACTTATGCGCTGCGGCTCCTGGCCAGCGGCTACAAACTCAGGAACTGACGTCCATGCTCCCCACTCCCGCGCAAGTCCGCCAATACATCGCGGACAGCCTGCCCTGCGAACATCTCGACGTGCAGGGCGACGGTTCGCACTTTGACGCCGTCATCGTCAGCACCGCCTTCGAAGGCAAGCGCCTGATCCAACGCCATCAGCTGGTCTACGCCGCGCTGGGCGACCGCATGAAGGCCGAGATCCACGCGCTTTCCATGCGCACGCTGACCCCCGCCGAATACCAGCAGGCAGGCGAGTGATGGACAAGCTGCGCATTACCGGCGGCGTCCCGCTGCACGGCGAGATTTCGATTTCCGGGGCCAAGAACTCGGCCCTGCCGATCCTGTGCGCCGGCCTGCTGACGGCCGACACGCTGAGCCTTTCCAACGTGCCCCACCTGAACGACACGGGCACGATGCTGCGCCTGCTGGGCCGCATGGGCATGCGCGCCGAACGCGGCGACGACGGACTGGTCACACTGCGGGCGGACAAGGTCGACAACCTGGAAGCGCCGTATGACCTGGTCAAGACGATGCGCGCCTCGATCCTGGTGCTCGGTCCGCTGGTCGCGCGCTTCGGCGAGGCCCGCGTCAGCCTGCCGGGCGGCTGCACCATCGGCCAGCGGCCGGTGGACCAGCACATCAAAGGCCTGGCCGCGCTGGGCGCCGAGATCAGCATCGAACACGGCTTCGTGGTGGCGCGCGCCAAGCGCCTGAAGGGCGCCTCCATCCGCACCGACATGATCACCGTCACCGGCACCGAGAACCTGCTGATGGCCGCCGTGCTGGCCGAGGGGCAGACCGTGCTGGAGAACGCCGCGCGCGAGCCCGAAGTGGTGGACCTGGCCGAACTGCTCATCAAGATGGGCGCCCGCATCCAGGGCCACGGCACCGGCCGCATCGTCATCGACGGCGTGGACCGCCTGCATGGCGCGGAACACCGCGTCATCTCCGACCGCATCGAAGCCGGCACCTTCCTGTGCGCCGTGGGCGCGGCGGGCGGCGACATCCTGCTGAAGAACGCCGACGCCGGCATCCTGGGCGCCACCCTGGACAAGCTGGCCGAAGCCGGCCTGACCATCGAGACCGGCCCCGGCTGGATCCGCGGCGCCATGTCCGGCCGCCCCAAGGCCGTGGGTTTCCGCACCCACGAGTACCCGGGCTTCGCCACCGACATGCAGGCCCAGCTCATGGCGCTGAACGCCGTGGCCGACGGCTCGTCCGTCATCGTCGAGACCATTTTCGAAAACCGCTACATGCACGTGCAGGAACTGCGCCGCATGGGCGCCCAGATCGACATCGACGGCCACACCGCCATCGTGCGCGGCGTGCCGCGTCTGTCTGGCGCCACCGTCATGGCCACCGATCTGCGCGCCTCGGCCAGCCTGGTCATCGCCGGCCTGGCGGCCAACGGCGAAACGCTGGTCGACCGCATCTATCACCTGGATCGCGGCTACGACCGGATGGAAGTGAAACTGCGCGCCCTCGGCGCGAATATCCAACGTGTTACCGGCAAGGAACAGGCATGAGCGACGCCTCCGTCACGCCCCTGACCCTGGCGCTGTCCAAGGGCCGCATTTTTGAAGAAACCATGCCGCTGCTGGCTGAAGCCGGCATCGAAGTGCCGGAAAACCCGGAAAGCTCGCGCAAGCTCATCCTGCCGACCAGCGATCCGGGCCTGCGCCTGATCATCGTGCGCGCTTCCGACGTGCCCACCTATGTGCAATACGGCGCGGCCGACCTCGGCATCGCGGGCAAGGACGTGCTGATCGAGCACGCCAAGGAGCAGCCCGGCGGCCTGTACCAGCCCATCGACCTGAACATCGCCAAGTGCCGCCTGGCCGTGGCCGTGCGCAAGGGCTTCGACTACGACGCCGCGGTCCACCAGGGCGCGCGCCTGCGCGTGGCCACCAAGTACGTGCAGTCAGCCCGTGAACACTTTGCGGCCAAGGGTGTGTACGTCGACATCATCAAGCTGTATGGTTCGATGGAGCTTGCGCCGCTGGTCGGCCTGGCCGATTGCATCGTAGACCTGGTGTCCACCGGCGGCACGCTGCGCGCCAACGATCTGGTCGCGGTGGAAGACGTCATGCCGATCTCGTCGCGCCTGATCGTCAACCAGGCCGCGCTGAAGACCCGCGGCGACCGCCTGCAACCCCTGCTGGACGCCTTCGAAAGAGCCGCCTCCCGCAACGCCTGACCCCCGCCCGCCGCGCCCGTCGCGGCGGCCGCTACCCGCTTTGCTCCATGACGCCATGGCCCTGATCAATCGTCTCGACTCCCGCGATCCCGGATTCAAATCCGCCCTGTCCAAGCTGCTGGCCTTCGAGGCCGCCGAAGACGAATCCATCGACCGCGCCGCGGCCGGCATCCTGGCCGACGTACGCGCCCGCGGCGATGCCGCGCTGGTGGAATACACGCAGCGTTTCGACCGCATGCCCGGCGCATCGGCCCATACGCTGGAGATCCCCAAGGCGGACTGGCACGCGGCGCTTGCCACGCTGCCCGCCGCCCAGCGCAACGCGCTGGAAGCCGCCGCCGACCGCGTGCGCGGCTACCACGAGCGCCAGCGCGCCGAGACCTGGACCTACACCGAGGCCGACGGCACCATGCTGGGCCAGCAGGTCACCCCGCTGGACCGCGTGGGCCTCTACGTGCCCGGCGGCAAGGCCGCCTATCCGTCGTCGGTGCTGATGAACGCCATCCCGGCCAAGGTCGCGGGCGTGCAGGAACTGGTCATGGTCACGCCCACGCCCGACGGCGTGCGCAACCCCATCGTGCTGGCCGCCGCCGCCATCGGCGGCGTGGACCGCGTGTTCGCCATCGGCGGCGCGCAGGCCGTGGGCGCGCTGGCCTACGGCACGGACACCGTGCCCGCCGTGGACAAGATCGTCGGCCCGGGCAACGCCTACGTCGCCGCCGCCAAGCGCCGCGTGTTCGGCGTGGTCGGCATCGACATGATCGCCGGCCCCAGCGAAATCCTGGTCATCTGCGACGGCAAGACGCCGGCCGACTGGATCGCCATGGATCTGTTCTCGCAGGCGGAGCACGACGAACTCGCGCAATCCATCCTGCTCTGTCCGGATGCGGCTTTCATCGACGAGGTGGAGGCATCCATCGCCCGCCTGCTGCCCACGATGCCGCGCGCCGACATCCTGCGCGTCAGCCTGGCCAACCGCGGCGCGCTGATCCAGGTCCAGAGCCTGGAAGAGGCCTGCCAGATCGCCAACGACATCGCGCCGGAACACCTGGAGATCTCCACGGAACAGCCCGAGATCTGGACCGCCCGGATCCGCCACGCCGGCGCCATCTTCATGGGCCGCTTCAGTTCCGAGGCCCTGGGCGACTACTGCGCCGGCCCGAACCACGTGCTGCCCACCTCGCGCACGGCCCGCTTCTCGTCGCCGCTGGGCGTCTATGACTTCCAGAAGCGTTCCAGCCTGATCCAGGTCTCGCACGCGGGCGCCCAGACGCTGGGCCGCATCGCCGCCGAACTGGCGCTGGGCGAGGGCCTGCAGGCGCACGCCGCCAGCGCCCAGTACCGGGTCGACAAGCCATGAGCGCGGCCCCGGCGGCAAGCGTCGCCGGCCGCATCGCCGGCACCGTCCGGGCCGACATCCGCGAACTGGCCGCCTATCCCGTCGCCCATGCCGAAGGCTGCATCAAGCTGGACGCCATGGAATGCCCCTACGAACTGCCCGAGGCGGTTCGGGACGACATCGCCCGCGCCGTCCGCGATACGGCGCTGAACCGCTACCCCGCCGCCGACCTGTCGGCGCTGCAGGCCGCCGTCAAGGCGGCTTTCGGCATCCCGGCCGGCGCCGGCGTGCTGTTCGGCAACGGCTCGGACGAGCTCATCCACATCATGGTGCAGGCCTGCTGCGAGCCCGGCGACGCCGTGCTGTCGCCCTGGCCCTCGTTCGTCTACTTCGACATGGCGGCCCGCTTCGACCACGCCCGCTTCGTGGGCGTGCCGCTCACCGAAGACCTGGCGCTGGACCTGCCGGCCATGCTGGCGGCCATCCGGGAGCACCAGCCCAAGCTGGTGTTCCTGGCCGCGCCGAACAATCCCACCGGCGGGCTGTGGTCCGTCGAGGACGTGGACGCAATCGTCCGCGCGGCCCCGGGGCTGGTGGTGCTGGACGAGGCCTACCAGCCGTTTGCCGACTACACCTGGATGCCGCGCGTGCTCGATGCGCCCAATGTGGTCGTCATGCGCACGGTGTCCAAGATCGGCCTGGCCGGCCTGCGTTTCGGCTACCTGGCCGGCCATCCCGACTGGATCGCCCAGTTGAACAAGGTCCGTCCGCCCTACAACCTGAACGTGCTGACCCAGGCGACGCTGCTGGCCGTGCTGCGCCACAAGCCCGTGCTGGACGAGCAGGCCGCGCGGATGCGCGCCGACCGCGCGCCGCTCGCCGCGGCCCTGGCCGAGTTGCCCGGCGTCAGGGTATTCCCTTCCGCCGCCAACTTCGTACTCGCCCGCTTTTCCGGCAAGCTGGATGGCAACGCCGTGCATCTTGCCTTGAAAACGCGCAAAATATTGGTTCGTAACTTCTCCAACGCCCATCCGCTCCTGGCCGACTGCCTGCGCATTTCGGTGGGCGCCCCGGCCGAGAACGCCGCTTTGCTATCGGCACTGCAAGACATCCTGAGTGCCAATTGAGTCCTGACATGCGTACCGCAGAGATCACCCGCAACACCAACGAAACCCGCATCCGCGTGGCCATCAACATCGACGGCACCGGCAAGCAGACGATCGACACGGGCGTGCCCTTCCTGGACCACATGCTGGACCAGATCGCGCGCCACGGCCTGATCGACCTCGACATCAAGGCCGAGGGCGACCTGCACATCGATGCGCATCACACGGTGGAAGACGTGGGCATCACGCTGGGCATGGCCATCGCCAAGGCGGTCGGCACCAAGGCCGGCCTGCGCCGCTACGGCCACGCCTACGTGCCGCTGGACGAAGCGCTGTCGCGCGTGGTGGTGGACTTCTCGGGCCGCCCCGGCCTGGAATACCACATCCCCTTCACGCGCTCCCACATCGGCAGTTTCGACGTGGACCTGACCCGCGAATTCTTCCAGGGCCTGGTCAACCATGCGCTCATCACGCTGCACATCGACAACCTGCGCGGCTTTAACGCTCACCATCAGGCGGAAACGGTCTTCAAGGCCTGTGGCCGCGCCCTGCGCATGGCCATGGAAGTCGACCCCCGCATGGGCGACGTCGTGCCCTCCACCAAGGGCGTACTGTAACGCTCGCGATCACCACCGCACCGCACCAGGCAGAAAGAAGTGACCACTATCGCCATCGTCGACTACGGAATGGGCAATTTCCACTCCGTGGCGCGCGCCCTGAAGTTCGCCGCCCCCGATGCGGATATCCGCATCTGCAACCAGCCTCAAGACATCGCCGCGGCAGACCGCGTGGTGTTTCCGGGACAGGGCGCCATGGCGGACTGCATGCGCACCCTGAATGAATCCGGCCTGCGCGAAGCCGTCGTGCGCGCCGCCCGCGAGAAGCCCCTGCTGGGCGTGTGCGTGGGCGAGCAGATGCTGTTCGACGCCAGCGAAGAGGGCGGCACGTCCTGCCTGGGCCTGTTCCCCGGCGTCGTGCGCCGCTTTTCCGGCCCGCGCTTCGCGGAACTGATCCCCGCCGACGACGAGGCCTGCCTGGCCGACGCCGGCGCCGCGGGCCTGGCGGACACCCGCCCCGAGCGGCTCAAGGTGCCGCACATGGGATGGAACAAAGTCCGCCATACGCGCTCTCACCCAATCTGGGACGGCATTCCGGACGACTCGCACTTCTATTTCGTCCATAGCTACTACGCCGATCCGGCTGATCCGGGCCTGACTGTTGGTGAAACCGATTATGGCGTCGCCTTTACCTGCGCGGTGGCGGCAGCTAACATTTTCGCGGTGCAGTTTCACCCCGAGAAGAGCGCCGAGCACGGTTTGCGCCTGTATCGCAATTTTGTAGACTGGCAGCCGTAGGCCTAGAGCCTGCGTGCGCCAGCCCATTCAACCTCTCTATTTTTCTTGCTGCCCACCATGCTGCTGATCCCCGCCATCGATCTCAAAGACGGGCGCTGCGTGCGTCTGCGCCAGGGCGACCTGGACGATGCAACGGTGTTCTCCGAAGACCCCGCCGCCATGGCCACCCGTTGGCTGGACCAGGGCGCCCGCCGCCTGCATCTGGTCGACCTGAACGGCGCCGTCGCCGGCAAACCGAAGAACGAAGCCCCCATCAAGGCGATCCTGGAAGCCGTCGGCGACGACATCCCCGTCCAGATCGGCGGCGGCATTCGCGACCTCGACACCATCGAACGCTATCTCGACGCCGGCATCTCCTACGTCATCATCGGCACCGCCGCGGTCAAGAACCCGGGCTTCCTGCAAGACGCCTGCGGCGCCTTCCCCGGCCAGATCATCGTCGGCCTGGACGCCCGCGACGGCAAGATCGCCACCGACGGCTGGAGCAAGCTGACCCGCCACGACGTGCTGGACCTGGCCAAGAAGTTCGAAGACTACGGCTGCGAGGCCATCATCTACACCGACATCGGCCGCGACGGCATGCTGTCGGGCGTCAACGTCGAAGCCACGGTCCGCCTCGCCCAGCACGTCCGCATCCCCGTGTACGCCTCGGGCGGCATCGCCGGCATCCAGGACATCGAAGCCCTGTGCGCCGTCGAGGAAGAGGGCGTCGAAGGCGCCATCCTGGGCCGCAGCATCTACGAAGGCACGCTCGACTTCCAGGCGGCGCAGGCCCGCGCCGACGAATTGGCAAAATGACCACCTCCCGCAGCACCCCCGGGGCCGGCGCGCCCGCACAGAGCGCGCTGACCCGCCGCATCATTTCCTGCCTTGACGTCACGGCCGGCCGCGTCGTCAAGGGCGTGAACTTCGTCAACCTGCTCGACGCGGGCGACCCCGTCGAGATCGCCCGCCGCTACAACGAGCAGGGCGCCGACGAACTCACGTTCCTGGACATCACCGCCACCAGCGACGGCCGCGACCTGATCCTGCCCATCATCGAGCAGGTGGCGTCCCAGGTCTTCATCCCCCTGACGGTGGGCGGCGGCGTGCGCCAGGTGTCCGACATCCAGCGCCTGCTCAACGCCGGCGCCGACAAGATCAGCATCAACAGCGCCGCCGTGGCCAACCCGGAGCTGGTTCGCGCCGCCTCGGACTACCACGGCTCCCAATGCGTGGTGGTGGCCATAGACGCGCGCCGCGTGTCGGCGGCCGGCGAACCGCCGCGCTGGGAAGTCTTCACCCATGGCGGCCGCAAGGCCACCGGGCTGGACGCCGTGGCCTGGGCGCGCCGCATGGCCGCCTACGGCGCGGGCGAAATCCTCCTCACCAGCATGGACCGCGACGGCACCAAGTCCGGTTTCGACCTGGAACTGACCCGCACGGTGTCCGACGCCGTGCCGGTGCCGGTCATCGCCTCCGGCGGCGTGGGCAACCTGCAGCATCTGGCAGACGGCGTCACCACCGGCCGCGCCAGCGCCGTGCTGGCCGCCAGCATCTTCCACTTCGGTCAGCATACCGTTGGCGAATGCAAGCGCTTCATGGCCGAACAAGGCATTGCCGTAAGATTGGACTGAACATGAGTACTGAACCCGCCTGGATGGCCGATGTCGTCTTCGACGAAAACGGCCTGATTCCCGCCATCGCCCAAGACGCCGAGAACGGCCAGATCATGATGGTGGCCTGGATGAACCGCGAATCCCTGGCCGAAACCGCCGCCACCGGGCGCGCGGTCTACTGGTCGCGCTCGCGCCAGCGCCTGTGGCGCAAGGGCGAGGAATCCGGCCACGTCCAGGAAGTGCACGAATTGCGCCTGGATTGCGACGGCGACGTGATCCTGCTGAAGGTCCACCAGGAAGGCGGCATCGCCTGCCATACCGGCCGCGCCAGCTGCTTCTTCCGCCGCCTGGAAGGCCAGACGGACCAGGCCTCCTGGGTCACCGTCGACCCGGTGCTGAAAGACCCCGAGCTCATCTACAAATGACCGATCAAGCCCTGAGCGCCGCCGACATCCTGGCGCGCATCGCAGACACCCTGGAAACCCGGCGCCCCGAAAACGGCGGCGATCCCAAGGCGTCCTATTCCGCCAAGCTGCTGGCCAAGGGCCCCGATTCCTTCCTGAAGAAGATCGGCGAAGAGGCCACGGAACTGGTCATGGCCGCCAAGGACGGCGAACCGGACCGCATCGTCAGCGAAACCGCCGATTTGTGGTTTCACTGCCTGGTCGCGCTGACGCATTTCAAGCTGCGGCCCGAAGACGTACTGGCCGAGCTGGCCCGCCGCGAAGGCCTGTCGGGCTTGGCGGAAAAGGCGAGCCGCCCGCAAGACTGACCACGGAATCCCAGACAAATGAGCAATAACTGCCTGTTTTGCAAGATCGCCAATGGCGACATCCCGTCCAAGAAGGTCTATGAAGACGAGGATTTTGTTGCATTCCACGACATTAATCCCGCCGCACCGGTGCATTTACTGCTCATCCCTCGACGTCATGTCATATCCATGCAGGATATTACGGGCGAGGACGCAGGTTGGTTGGGTAGAATGATGTCGTTGGCGCCGCGGCTTGCCGCCGAGAACGGTTGCCGTCCGGGCCCTGATGGCGGATTTCGCATCATGATCAATTCTGGCGTCGAAGGCGGCCAGGAAGTCCCGCATCTGCATTTCCACATCATCGGCGGCTCGCGACCCTGGAAAGGGCGCGTGGCTCCCACTGCGTAATTCGGAGAAACATCATGGGTAGTTTCAGCATTTGGCACTGGTTGGTCGTTCTGGTCATCGTCGCGCTGATTTTCGGCACCAAGAAGCTGCGCAACATCGGCGGCGACCTCGGCGGAGCCGTCAAGGGCTTCAAGGAAGGCATGAAGGACGCCAACAGCGAAAAGCCCTCCGAACCGATCGCGCAACAGCGCGTCGGCGAGACCATCGACGTGCAGGCCAAGGAAAAGACCAACTCCTGAGCCCCTGCTCGCCCCCCTCGGGCCAGCCCCTGAAAGGGCCGGCCCTCATTGCTTCAATTCCCGAGCGGCCGTCGAATGTTTGATGTCAGCCTCACTGAACTGATGGTGATCGGCGTCGTCGCCCTGATCGTCATCGGCCCCGAACGCCTGCCCAAGGTAGCCCGCACCGTCGGCCACCTGCTTGGGCGCGCGCAGCGTTACGTCAATGACGTGAAGTCCGATATCCAGCGTGAAATCGAACTCGACGAACTGCGCAAGTTCAAGACCGAAATGGAAGACGCCGCCCAAGGCGTGCAGCAGTCGCTGAACGACACCCAGGCCTCGCTCCAGGAGCCCGTGCAGCAGTTCCGCGCGGAACTTGACGAAGTCGCCCGCGAAGCCAGCGGCAAGGCCGCCCCGGTCATCGTCGGGGACTCGCCCGCCGAGCCCGCCCGCACGATCGCCCCGCCCGGCCAGAACCACGCGCTGGACCTGGACTTGCCTCCCGCCGCCGCGCCTGCGCCCAGCCCGGCCGCCGCTCCCCAACAACCCGCCCCGGCGCCCAGCGCGCCCAAGGCTGACGACGCCGCGCCCGCCGCCAAGCCCGTCTTGCCCTCTGGAACACCGTCGTGACCCAGGACGCATCCCAAGAAGAAGGCCAGCAGGAGACCTTCATCTCCCATCTGGTCGAGCTGCGCACCCGCCTGCTGCGCGCCGTCGGCGCCGTGGTGGCCGTGTTCGTCGTGCTGTTCATCTATCCCGGCGCCTCCGCCATCTATGACGTGCTGGCGGCGCCCATGCTGGCCTCGCTGCCGGAAGGCACGCGCATGATCGCCACCGGCGTGATCACGCCGTTCATGGTGCCCGTCAAGGTCACGATGATGGCCGCGTTCATCGTGTCGCTGCCCGTGGTGCTGTACCAGGCCTGGGCCTTCGTGGCGCCCGGCCTGTACCGGCACGAAAAGCGTCTGGCGCTGCCGCTGATCGTCTCCAGCACCTTCCTGTTCATCGCGGGCATGGCGTTCTGCTATTTCGTCGTGTTCCGGACGGTATTCCACTTCATCGCCACCTTCGCGCCGCAGTCCATCACGCCGGCGCCGGACATCGAGGCCTACCTGAGCTTCGTCATGACGATGTTCATGGCGTTCGGCATCACCTTCGAAGTCCCCGTGGCCGTGGTGCTGCTGGTAAAGATGGGCGTGGTCGAGCTGTCCAAGCTGAAGGCGGCGCGCGGGTACGTGGTGGTGGGCGCCTTCATCATCGCCGCGGTGGTCACGCCGCCCGACGTGGTCAGCCAGTTCATGCTGGCGGTGCCGCTGTGCCTGCTCTATGAGGTCGGCCTGATCTGCGCCCGCATGGTCACGCCCAAGGAGGGCGCGGCGGACGACGCAGCCTCCGACTCGCTGTCGGAACGCCACTGATGCCGGGAGCGCGGCCGCCTCGGGGCGACCGCGCAAAGTAGGACGGGTTCACTCTTGTCCGCGCATGGCCGCAATCCTACATTGCGGTCATGTCGCTCGCTCAACGGCTGCGCACCCTGATGCGGTGGCGCGGCATCCACAGCCAGAACCAGCTCGCGCGCATCTCCGGCGTGCCGCAGTCCTGCATCCATCGCATTCTTACCCGCCGTGAAGACCGCTATTCGCCGGCCCGCGGCACGCTGGTGCGCCTGGCCCTCGCGCTGGACACCAGCGTGCCGTGGCTGACGGACGGCGTGGTCAGCTCCCCTGATCCCGCCCCGGGCCTCGCGCCCTGGCTCCAGGATGGCGCGGGCAGCGCCGGCGAAGGCTACTGCATCGAGATCTGCGCGCTGCTGCGCCAGCAGCCGGACAGCACCAAGAAAAAGGTCCTGAGCGTGGTGCGCCTGATCGTCGAGGGGCAGGACGCCGCGTAGGGGCATTCCGCCGCATGCGCGCTAGAACCGCGGCGGCGCGCCGCCTAGCGCGGCTTGCCAGGCCGCGTGCCCACCACCACCGCCAGCTCGGCGGGCTTACCCGAACGCACTATCCCCAGCGTGGCGCGCCCGCCCGGAGGCAGTTGCGCAATTTCCGACAGCAGGCTGATGGTGTCGGCCACCCGTTTGCCATTGACCGACTGCACGATGTCGCCCACGCGCAAGCCTGCCCGCGCGGCCGGGCCGTCGCGCATGACGCCGGCAATGATCACGCCCGTGGTGTCGCGCCCCAGATCGAAGGCCCGCGCCAGCTCCGGCGTCACATCCTGCGGCTCCACGCCCAGCCAGCCGCGCTTGACCCCGCCGGTCTTGACGATCTCGTCCATGACCTTGCGCGCAATCTCGATGGGCGTGGCAAAGCCGATGCCCATCGATCCGCCCGATTCGGAATAGATGGCGGTGTTGATGCCCACCAGGTTGCCCTCGGCGTCGATCAGCGCCCCGCCGGAATTGCCGGGGTTGATCGCCGCATCGGTCTGGATGAAGTTCTCGTAGGTGTTCAGGCCCAGTCCGTTGCGGCCCAGCGCCGACACAATGCCCTGCGTGGTGGTTTGCCCCACGCCGAACGGATTGCCGATCGCCAGCACCACATCGCCCACCCGCAAGCCCCGGTCGGGCGCCAGCGGCGCGGCGGGCAGGGACCGCAGCTTCGACAGTTTCAGCACGGCCAGGTCAGTGTCCGGGTCCGCGCCCACCACCTTGGCGGTGTCGCGGCGGCCGTCCTTGAGCGCCACCTCGATCGCGTCGGCGGCCTGCACCACGTGATAATTGGTCAGCACATAACCGTCCTGGTTGACGATCACGCCGGACCCCAGGCTGGTCGAGGCCTCGCGGCGGCTGACCCCGGGCACCTGGCCGAAGAGCTCGCGCAGCAAGGGGTCGTCGGGCAGCGGAATCAGCGGCACGTTCACGTGCTTGGTGGTGAACACGTTGACCACCGAGGGCGCCGCGCGGGCCACGCCGTCCGCATAGGACACCACCCCCGCGCCGCGCCCGGCGGACGGCTGGCCCGCGGCCGTCGCCGCCTGCGGGGCCGCGGCCGGGCCGGCCAGGCGCAGCAGATCGGGCCGCAGGGTCGTCACTACGAATAGAATAGCCAGGCAGACCGTGACGGCCTGAGCGAATATCAGCCAATATCGGCGCATGTTTCTGATAGGACTAGCAATGAGTAAAGTGGACTCCCGCGTCCTGGCCAGCTGGCTGGACGACACCCTGCAAGCGGCGCGTTTCAAGGACTACTGTCCCAACGGGATGCAGGTGGAAGGTCGATCCGAAATCGGACACATTATCACCGGTGTCACCGCCAGCGAGGCATTGCTGCGCATCGCGGTCGAACGCGGCGCGGACGCGGTGCTGGTCCATCACGGCTGGCTCTGGCGCAACGAGGACCGCCGCGTCATCGGCACCCGCCGCACCCGCATGGCCCTGACCCTGAAGAACGACCTGAACCTGTACGCCTACCACCTGCCGCTGGACGCGCATCCGACGCTGGGCAACAACGCCCAGCTTGCACGCGTGCTGGGCCTGGCGCCCGCGCGGCGCGATGACGGCTCGCCGCTCACCTGCGGACAGGACAACCTGGTCTGGCTGGGCGAGGCCGCGGGGCTGCAGACCCTGGGCCAGCTCGGCGAGCGGGTGGCGCAGCGCCTGGGCCGGCAACCGCTGGTCGTGGGCGATCCGGACCAGCCGCTGGCGCAGGTCGCCTGGTGCACGGGCGGCGCGCAAGGCATGCTGGCCGACGCCGTGGATGCCGGCGCCAGCGCTTACATCACGGGGGAAGTATCGGAATCCACGGTCCATCTGGCGCGCGAAACCGGCGTGGGCTTCATCGCCGCGGGCCACCACGCGACCGAACGCTATGGCGTGGAGGCGCTGGGCCAGGCCGTGGCCGAGCAGTTCGGCGTCAAGGTCGAGTTCGTGGACATCGACAATCCCGCCTGAAAGGAAGGGCCTGCACCGCGCGCCCGCTGCGCGAGCGTGCTGCCCCAAGGCAAAAAAAAGCGCCCCGAAGGGCGCTTTTTCATGGCTGCTTCTTGAGCAGGTCGCGGATCTCGCGCAGCAGCGCCACGTCTTCGGGCGTTGCGGCCGGCGCGTCTTCAGCCTTGCGGCGGGCCTTGTAGATGGCCTTGACCATCCAGAAGATCACGAACGCAAGCAACACGAAGTTGATGATGATGGTGACGAAGTTGCCCCACGCAAACACGTTCGCGCCCGCCTTGGCGAGGTCGGCGTAGGTCATGGGGCCGTTGTAGCCGGCCGGCATGGACAGGACGAGGAACTTGTTTGAGAAATCGACCGAACCGCCAAGCACGAAATTGACCAGGGGCATGACGATGTCCCTGACCAGCGAATCGACAATCCTGCCGAACGCCGCGCCGATGATGACACCGACAGCCAGGTCGACAGCATTGCCTTTTACAGCGAAATCTCGGAATTCTTTGACGAAACCAGTCGCTTTGCTCATAAAAGCACTCCATTCGTGATACGCCCGTGAGTGGGCTGGCGCTATAATACGCGGTTGCTATGTTGTTACATATTCCCGCGAACCCGATGCCGCAGAAGTGATGCTACTCGTAGAGCGGGCGCATCAACAAGGATAGGAAGATGAGTCAGGATACGCTGGTGCATGACGATGACGGTGCGGTTGATCCCAACCTGCCACCTGATCCTTCGCGACGTTTCTGGGTTACCACCGCCTGTGCTGTGGGCGGCGTAGCAGGTGTCGCAACGGCAATACCGCTTGTGAGCACGTTTTCTCCCTCCGAAAAAGCCCGCGCGGCCGGAGCGCCCGTTGAAGTGGACGTCGGCGACATTCCCGTCGGCACCATGAAGACGGTCGAATGGCGCGGCAAGCCAGTCTGGATCATGCACCGTTCTCCCGAGCAGCTCGCCGCTCTGAAGACGCTGGATCCCTTGCTGGCCGATCCGAATTCCCAACGACCCGGCTTTACTCCCGCCTACGCCGAAAACCAGGGCCGCTCGCGCAAGCCCGAGCTCTTCGTCTGCGTCGGCATCTGCACCCATCTGGGCTGCTCGCCTACTTCGCACTTCGAAACGGGTGGCGGCGGCGGTCTGGGCGCGGACTGGCAAGGCGGATTCCTCTGTCCGTGCCACGGCTCCACGTTCGACCTCGCTGGCCGGGTCTTCAAGAACAAGCCCGCTCCCGATAATCTCGAAGTTCCGCCGTACCAATATCTCACCGACACCCGCATCATCGTGGGCGTCGATGAAGACAACAAGGCCTGACGCTCGCGTCGCGCTTTTTTCCCGAATTACGTAAGTAAAACAAATACGCCACGTATTAGAGAAGGAGCCGTTACATGGCTGGCGAGAAAACCGTCGAGACGACAGGCCTGTTGGGCTGGCTGGACCGGCGCTTCCCGGTGACTTCCACCTGGAAAGCCCATCTGTCCGAGTATTACGCACCAAAGAATTTCAACTTCTGGTACTTCTTTGGCTCGCTTGCGCTGCTGGTGCTGGTGCTGCAGATCGTGACCGGCATTTTCCTGGTCATGCACTACAAGCCGGATGCCGAACGCGCATTCCAATCCGTCGAATACATCATGCGCGAAGTCCCGTGGGGCTGGCTGGTGCGCTACATGCACTCCACCGGCGCGTCGATGTTCTTCGTCGTCGTGTACCTCCACATGCTTCGCGGCCTGCTTTACGGTTCCTACCGCAAGCCGCGCGAACTGGTGTGGATCTTCGGCGTTGCGATCTTCCTCTGTCTGATGGCCGAAGCTTTCTTCGGCTACCTGCTGCCGTGGGGCCAGATGTCGTACTGGGGCGCCCAGGTGATCGTGAACCTGTTCGCCGCCATTCCGTTCATCGGTCCCGAACTGTCCATCTGGATCCGCGGCGACTACGTCGTGTCGGACGCCACGCTGAACCGCTTCTTCGCCTTCCACGTCATCGCCATTCCGCTGGTGCTGGTGGGCCTGGTGGCTGCTCACCTGGTCGCGCTGCACGAAGTCGGCTCGAACAACCCGGACGGCATCGAGATCAAGCAGGGCCCGAAGGACAAGTACGGCCGCCCGAAGGATGGCATCCCGTTCCACCCGTTCTACTCGGTCCATGACCTGGTGGGCGTGGCGGGTTTCCTGCTCGTGTTCGCGGCCATCGTGTTCTTCGCCCCGGAAATGGGCGGCTACTTCCTCGAGTTCAACAACTTCATCCCCGCCGACTCGCTGAAGACGCCTCCGCACATCGCTCCGGTCTGGTACTTCACGCCGTTCTACTCGATGCTGCGCGCCACCACCGACGAATTCACCTGGGTGCTGGCGGGCGCCGCCGTGCTGGGCGCCATCGCGCTGCTCGTCAAGAGCAACCTGAAGGGCATCATGCGCGTCGCCATCCCCGGCATCCTGATCGTCGTGGCCGTGCTGCTGCGCGTCATCGACGCCAAGTTCTGGGGCGTGGTGGCCATGGGCGGCACGGTGGTCATCCTGTTCTTCCTGCCCTGGCTGGACCATTCGCCGGTCAAGTCGATCCGCTACCGCCCGACGTGGCACAAGTGGATCTACGGCATCTTCATGGTCAACTTCCTGGTGCTTGGCTACATCGGTACGCAGCCGCCCAGTCCGCCGTTGAACATCACGTCGCAGATCGGCACGCTGCTGTACTTGGCATTTTTCTTCCTGATGCCGGTATGGAGCCGCCTTGGCACTTTCAAGCAAGTGCCCGATCGCGTGACGTTCCACGCCCACTGAGCCCACGAGAATAACGGACTAACCATGATCAAGAAGCTGATTGGTGCCGTGGCCTTGATGCTCACGTGTACCGTAACATTCGCTGCCGGAGGCGGATTTCCGCTGGACAAGGCCCCGTACCGCGTCAACGACATGCCGTCGCTGCAGAACGGAGCCAAGCTGTTCGTCAACTACTGCCTGAACTGTCATAGCGCGTCCTCGATGCGCTACAACAAGCTCAAGGACATCGGGCTGACCGACCAGCAAATCAAGGAAAGCCTGCTGTTCACGGGCGAAAAGGTGGGCGACATGATGAACGTCGCCATGACCGCCAAGGACGCCAAGCAGTGGTTCGGCACGACGCCCCCGGACTTGTCCGTGATCGCGCGCGCCAAATCCGTGAACGCAGGCCCCTCGGGCGCCGACTACATCTACACCTACCTGCGCACCTTCTACCGCGACACGTCGCGCGCCACGGGCTGGAACAACCTGGTTTTCCCGGCCGTCGGCATGCCTCACGCCCTCTGGCAAGACCAGGGTCCGCGCGAGCTCACGACCGTCGCCATGCATGAAGTGGAAGCCAAGGACGCCAAGGCAGGCGCTCCCAAAACCTGGGAACGCGTCACCACGGTGTACGATGCACAGGGTTTTTCCACGGTCAAGGCCGAACCGGTAGCCAACTACCACGGCCATGCCACCTTCGATGCCAAATTTAAGGCCGCCAACCCGGCCCAAGTCGCAACATACGACAACGACGTCGCCGACCTGACCGCGTTCATGTCCTGGATGTCCGAACCCGTCCAGACACTCCGTGTCCGTATCGGCGTCGGTGTCATGTTGTTCCTGCTGCTGTTCTTCTTTGTTACGTGGCGCTTGAATGCCTCGTACTGGAAACACGTGCGCTAACCGCAACGCCCCGCCAGGTTTCCTGCCGCCCCCGGCTTTTCAATAGGGGACGGAAGAGGCGGATAGGGCAGTACGCCTATCCCGCCTGGCAATTGGGGCCAGCGCCTGCTAGATTTAGGCGCTGGCCTTTCGTTTTTCATAAAGGACTTACCGCCATGATGGTGCTCTATTCCGGAACCACGTGTCCGTTTTCGCAACGCTGCCGCTTCGTGTTGTTCGAAAAGGGTATGGATTTCGAGATCCGCGACATCGACCTGTACAACAAGCCCGAAGACATCTCGGTGATGAACCCGTACGGTCAAGTGCCCATTCTGGTCGAACGCGACCTGGTCCTGTACGAGTCGAACATCATCAACGAGTACATCGACGAGCGCTTCCCGCATCCGCAGCTCATGCCCGCCGACCCGGTCATGCGCGCCCGCACCCGCCTGTTCCTCTACAACTTCGAGAAAGAACTGTTCGTTCACGTCTCGACGCTGGAAGACCGCAGCGCCAAGCCCGACGAGAAGAAACTGGCCAACGCGCGCCAGAACATTCGCGACCGCCTGGCCCAGCTGGCTCCCATGCTGCTGAAGAACAAGTACATGCTGGGCGAGGAATTCTCCATGCTCGACGTGGCCGTGGCTCCGCTCCTGTGGCGCCTGGACCACTACGGCATCGAACTGCCCAAGAATGCGGCTCCGCTGCAAAAGTACGCCGAGCGCATCTTCTCGCGTCCGGCCTACATCGAAGCGCTGACGCCTTCGGAAAAAGTAATGCGTCGTTAAGGCTGGCTGTGTGATGGGTGAAACTTCGACCAAACCGTATCTGATCCGCGCGCTGCACGAATGGTGCACCGATAACGGCTATACGCCGTACATCACCGTGCAGGTCGACGAGCACACGATGGTGCCCCTCGCGCATGTGCGCGACGGGCAGATCACACTGAACGTGGGCACGCTGGCCACCAACCGCCTGGTGCTGGGCAATGAATTCATCGAATTCCAAGCCCGCTTCAGCGGCGTGACCGAAAACGTCTACGTTCCCGTGGGCGCCGTCAGCGCCATCTACGCGCGCGAAACCGGCGCGGGCATGGGCTTCGAAGTGCAGCCCTACGAACCGCCCGAGGCGGGCGCCCAAGGCGCGACGGCGAACACCGCCGCGCCCGAAGGCCCCGACGCCGATGCCGATGCCGCCCCCGGCGGCGACGACGGCGATGACGACGAACCCAAGCGTCCGCGCCTGACCATCGTCAAATAACGCCGCGAAGCAGGGCCTGCATTTTTTTCATTACAATGCAGTCCCTGCGCGTGCCCCGGCACGCAAAGCCGGTGTAGCTCAGTTGGTAGAGCAGCTCACTTGTAATGAGAAGGTCGAGGGTTCGATTCCTTTCACCGGCACCAAATACCCCTCTAGAGTCATCTAGCGCAGTACTCGAAACCCGCACCAGCTAAGGCTTTGCGGGTTTTTTATTGTCTGGGTAAATCTATCGTCAGCTACCGTCTGGTGTCGGTACTTCTGACGATACCTCGTAAATGCCGCCAATCAGATACCGTCAGGAGCGTCCGCCATGCCCCTTACCGATACCGCCGCCCGCCAGGCCAAGCCCACCGAGAAAGCCCGCAAGATGACGGACGGGGGCGGCCCGTATCTGCTGGTGAACCTGCAGGGCAAGTACTGGCGGTGGGACTGCCGGCGAGGAACCGCCCGGCGATGATGGGCATTGATCCGTGGGCATGTCGGCCAAAGGGCCGCAACCTTTACCGGGTGCGGCCCTTGCCTTTTATCTATACCCAACCCATACGGATTAGCAGGTGTACTTAGGCGGGCCGCCTGCCGGCAAGCCTTGAACTAACGCCCTCAAAAAACCGTTTTCCCCAACTGGCGGCGCAAAAAAAACGACTGGGGGCGTGGTGTTCGATGATGAGGCGTCGTCAGGGTTTCGCCCCGCCCCGCCCCCGAAAGATCGAGCGCGCACCGATGCGGGGAGGGCGGGGTAAAAGTTGCCGGACACCGCGCCCCCAAGTCAATTTTCACGCCCGCGAAAAATGAAATTGAACGGCGCACCGTTCGACCTTGAAGGCATGCCCCAGGACGGCGCGGGCAAGGAATCGGAGCCTGGACTGCTTTGGTACTTGTTCTATGGACTTGTTTCCTTCCTGCTGAATAGACTCGGCGCTACTTCAAATACCTGGAGCAAGCATGATCGGCAGACCTATTATTCGCGTAGGCGACGGGACGTCGCATGGCGGGATCGTGGTGCAAAGTTTCCCCTTCTACACTGTTAACGGTCGCCAAGCTGCCGGCGTGGGCCACATGGCGACGTGTCCGACATGCGAAGGCGCTTTCCCAATCGTGGAGGGCGTTTCCAATTTCACTGTCGACGGTGTCTCTGTAGCCGTCGAGGGTATGAAAACCGCCTGTGGCGCTACGCTGATAGCCAGCCAACAGATCGCGGTCATTGATCCAGGTCCTGGCGGCATTGCCTGGACAGGGAGCGATTCAGGGAGTTTGGCAAGTGGCCTTGTGGGCGGCGCAGGCACCAACCAGCCACTGTCCCAAGGGCTGCTGCAGGAGGATTGCGACCATTCCGATACGGCGGTCCCGCTTGCCGAATACATCGTCCGGGAAATGAAGACCAATCCCTTTTCTGTGGAAGGAAGGAAAATTGCAGCCGCCAATACCGCTGATCCACAAGCCCGACTCGCAGAATGACAGCAGTTGCCCTGGTACGCTGGACTTGGCGGACAGCCGGACTTCCACGGCGCAGCCGCAGGGCAAAGAGCGGCTGCATATGGGATGTGGACGGAGAGGGTCGGACCCGGTAGGCCTTGGGACCACAAGCCAGCTTTACAGAGTATGTTGGGCCAGAACCTAAATAAAGGTTGGCAGAAGTACGGAGGCTTCGACTACTACTATGACATTTGGTCCAACATCCATTACGGTTACGTTGGTGTTGCACTTGGCTTTAGCGCTGCTGAACTGCTCAACGGGGCTGGGTTGGCCCAAGCGATGCACGACTCTTACAAGGCCGTGATGGAAATACGGGTGCCGACTATGCAGGACCACCCAGCGAATGGCCCGTGGCCAGCGAGTGCGGATGATGTACCTGACCATATCTCGATCAAGCTGGGTTGCGATCTATACACCGCAGCCAAACCCCACGAACTAACTACGGCAATCCTTCTTCAATGGATTTCCGCAGTACCGGTACCTTGGGGAATAGGAGAAGATAAGGCGAAAGAACCTCATAACTGCAATCGCTGACCAGAGAAATGTAATGCGTTGCCTGTTGAAATTCTTCGGCGTTGTTTTTGCCTTGCTTGTCGCTCTTTGGACTTGCATTGCGCTATGGGGCACGTTTTCCCCAGTCGTGTTACTCCATTACTCGAAAGACTCCACTGATCGGATCAGCGTTTTCTTTAACGACAACCACGATACGGCTAAGTTCGGCATGGACCCAGGTGAAACCGTGAGATTTCGAACGGCCATGTTTCCGAAGCCTGATATGTGGATCCAGCTGTCGTTTCCGAGTGAAAGCCCTGATAGCCTGGAACTCACAAAGCCCTTTAGTCGGGTCGAGGTGTACATCGGTCCAGGTGCGAAGATCGAGCGGACAGAGGTACATCAGCGGTTCTTCGCCCGCTTCTGATCGCCCCTGCACACCTTTGAAGCGCATCGGGTGGGCGGATGTCGATTTAGCGCGGCCTAGCCGACGACACACGGGGGCAAAAGGCCCCTTTTTTTGTCCCCTGAATTCCACTCCATCGCCGGCGAGCGGGCCAGGATAGCCGGCGCGAAGCGGTCGATCTTACCCCTCAACCGCAGGTGATTTCTTCTTTGTGGCCGGGTCCAAGGTGCGCCTAGAGTTCGGTCAGTTGTCTCGCGTCGTATCTGCTTATCTAGGCCCAGCGGGCGCATTCTGACGGTATTTTTGACGGTATGTGCGGCACCATGAAATATAAAAATAAGCATACATGCGACTCTCAAGGCAATGTTTCATTCCTTTCACCCCAATAGATTCACGCACTCTGCCCAACCGAACGGTTGGGCTTTTTGCTTTTCATCAGCCCAGCGGCGGCAGCATATCGAACAGCAAGACCATGATCAGGCCGACTACCGCGACGATCGACTGCACCACCGAGATCGTCTTGGTGGCCTCGCCCATGGTCATGCCGAAGGACTCTTTGACCATCCAGAAACCGGCGTGGTTGGCGTAGTTGAAGAACAGCGAACCGCAGCCGATCGACAGCGCGAGCAGCGGCAGGTTCAGAGAGGGGTCGGCGCCCGCCAGCGGCGCCAGCAAGCCGGCCGCGCCCACGATGCCGACCGTGGCCGAACCCGTGGACACAGACAGCAGCATGGCGATCAGCCAGCCCAGGATCAAAGGCGGGAAGGCGAACTGGTGAGTCAGGTTCACGATGGCGTCGCCGACCTTGGCGCTCGTCAGCACCTGCTGGAAAGCCCCGCCGCCGGCAATGATGAGCATGATGCCGGCGATGGGCTTGAGGCTCTTTCCCAGCGCGTCGCGCAGCTTTTCCGCATCGCCGCCGCGAAGAAAGACCAGCGTGACGGCCGCAAACAGCACGCCCAGCAACATGGCGACCACGGGGTTGCCCAGGAAGGCGGCCACGTGCGTCACGCTTGAATCCTTGGGCAGCAGCATCTCGGCCACGGCATGCACCAGCATCAGCAAGGCGGGCAGCAGGGCCGCCAGAACGCCCAGGCCCACGCTGGGCGCCCCGTTGCCGGCGTTGGCTTCCGTGGTTGCGGTGAACTGGTCGAGCAGGGCTTCGTCCGGCCGGGTCGTCATGCGCGGGGCGATGAACGCGCCGTACAGGGGGCCGCCGAATATCATGGCCGGCAGCGCGGCGATGAAGCCATAGATCATGGTCGGGCCGACCGTGGTCTTCAATGTGGCGATCGCGGTCAGCGGACCGGGGTGCGGGGGCACCATGCCGTGCATGGCCGCCAGGGCCGATATCACGGGCACGCCCACGTATACGTAAGCCGAACCCTTGAAGCGCTCCTGGGTCTCGAGCTTGCGCGCCACGCTGAAAATCAGCGGCAGCATCACCACCAGGCCCACTTCGAAAAACATCGGGATGCCGATGACGAACGCCACCAGCGTCATGGCCCAGGGAATCATGCGGGGGGAGGTATGGCGCAAGATGGCATTGGCCAGGCGCTCGGTCGTGCCCGAATCCGCCAGGATCTTGCCCAGCATGGCGCCCAGCGCGATCACCACGCCCACCGCACCCAGGGTCTTGCCCGCGCCGTCCGTCAGGTTCTTGACGATGGCCACGGGCGCCATGCCCGTGGCAAAACCGACGCCGATGGAAACGATGAGAAGCGCCAGCAGCGGATGCATGCGGATGCGCGAGACGATGAGAGCGACCAGCACCAGGACGCTCACCAGGGCGGTGAGCAGCAATTGAATGTCGAACGAAGACATAGGTAAGCCCAGAAAAGACAAGAGAGGTCGCGAGCCTTCTTGGGGGCCATGATAAGGGATAGGCTTGCCGCCTGCCCCGGGCCTCGCCGGGCCGCTTTGCATTCTTTCGATTTTTTGTGCATAATTCGGCCCCTCTACCTGTTCCCCGATAGCTCAGTCGGTAGAGCGACGGACTGTTAATCCGCAGGTCGCTGGTTCGAGCCCAGCTCGGGGAGCCAAGAATTTTGCATTACCGCAGTACCCTTAAAAAAGCCCGCAACTTGCTTGCGGGCTTTTTGCATTGGGGCCGCGGTTGCCATGCCCGCCACAAGGCGTAGGATGACGCGCATCCCTCCCGACGCCTTCGCATCCGATCACCATGCGTTCCACGCGATCCCTGCCTGCCCTTGTCTCCCTGCGCGCCTTCGAAGCGGCTGCGCGGCGCCTGAGCTTCTCTCTGGCGGCGCAGGAACTGTTCGTCACGCAAAGCGCCGTCAGCCACCACATCCAGCGCCTCGAAGCCGAGCTGGGCGTCGCGCTCTTTGAGCGGCGCACGCGCGCCGTGGCGCTCACCGACGCCGGCCAGGCCTACTACCAGCGCGTGCACGCGGCCTTCGAACTGCTGCGCCAGGGCACGGACGACATCCGCGCGCCCGCCGCCGCCCGCCACACCCTCAGGATCGGACTGCTGGCCTCGTTCGCCACGCGCTGGCTGGCGCCGCGCCTGCCGGCCTTCGCCGCCGCGCACCCCGATATCGACCTGCAGCTGCAACCCGATATCGGCCTGGCGGATGTGGCGGGCGGCGAGGTGGACGCGGCCATCCGCTACGGCCGCGGCGTCTGGCCGGGCGTCCGCGCGCGGCTGCTGATGACGGAACGCCTGTCGGTTGTCTGCGCTCCCTCGCTGATTGCGGGCAAAAAACGCCCGCGCACCCCTGAAGACCTGCTGCGCCATCCGCTGCTGGCCTCGCACGCGAAGCAACCCTTCGAATGGGACGCCTGGGCGCGGCTGCACGGCCTGGACCTGGGGCGCGCACGCACGGTGCGCCTGCACGACTACAACATCGTCGTGGAGGCCGCCCTGGCCGGCCAGGGCCTGGCGATGGGCCGGCACCGGCTGATCGCCGCGCAATTGGCCAGCGGCGCGCTGGTGGAGGCGCTGCCCGGCGCCTCGCTGGAGGATCCGCGCATCGGCTGGTGGTTCGTCACGCCGCGCGGCGCGCAGAGCGAGCCCCTCCAGGCCCTGCAGGAATGGCTCGCGCGGGCGGCCGCCGACTCCGGCGACGGCGGCACGCATTAGTTTTACTCATGCGTGCCGGACAATAATTGATTGGTCACGCGGCGCCAGGGCCGATAGCATCGGGGGACACTTCGTCCATTTCCCAACCTTACCCAGGTGAACCGATATGACCCGTTCCATTTCCGCCCGCGTTGCCGAACTTGGCCTTGTCCTGGAAGCCGCCGCCGCCCCGGCCGCCAACTACGTGCCCTTCGTCCAGGAAGGCAACCTGCTCTATATCTCCGGCCAGATCTCCCGCAAGGACGGCAAGGCCGCCTATCTGGGCCAATTGGGCAACCAGGTCTCCGACGCCGACGGCGTGCAGGCCGCGCGCCTGTCCGCGCTGGGCATCCTGGCGCAGATCGCCGCCGCCACCGGCGACCGGCTGGACCGCGTGGCGCGCGTCGTGCGCTTGGGCGTGTTCGTGGCCAGCACGCCGGACTTCAACCGCCAAAGCGCGGTCGCCAACGGCGCCTCCGACCTGATGGTCGAGGTGTTCGGCGACGCCGGCCGCCATGCGCGCAGCGCTGTCGGCGTGGCTTCCCTGCCCCAGGGCGTGTCCGTGGAAGTCGAAGCCGTCATTGCGCTTACCCAGACCTGAGCCCGGCGCGCCCGACAGGAACCGCCATGTCCGCCCCCCTCGCTCCAGCCGCAATCCAGTCGCTGCGCGCCCTGACGCCGGGCACGCAAAGCACCGTCCACTTCAACCATGCCGGCGCCTCGCTGCCGTCCGCGGCCACGCTGCAGGCCATCCACGCGCATCTGGCGCGGGAGGCGGCGCAGGGCCCGATGGAGGCCGGCGTGAAAGCGCGCGAACTCACCGAGGCGGCGCGCACGCTTGCCGCCCAACTGCTCAATGCCCAGCCCGATGAAATCGCGCTGACCGGCGGCAACTCGTCGGGTTGGGGCGCTGCCTTCGCCGCGCTCGCCGCCTGGCGGCCCGGCGACCGCATCCTGGTCGGCCGCCACGAATGGGGCGGCAACCTGGCCGCCATGCGGTTCAAGGCGGAACTTGCGGGCGCCACGCTGGAAACCATCCCCTCGGACGACAGCGGATGCGTGGACGCGGACGCGCTGGAGTCCATGCTGGACGACCGGGTGCGCCTGATCGCGCTGACCTGGCTGCCCGCCAACGGCGGCCTCATCAACCCCGCCGCCGCCATCGGGCGCGTGGCGCAGCGCCACGGCATTCCGTACTTCGTGGATGCGGCGCAGGCAGTCGGCCAGCTCCCCGTGGATGTAGCGCAGATCGGTTGCGACGTGTTGAGCACCCCCGGCCGCAAAGCCTTGCGCGGCCCGCGCGGCACGGGGCTGCTGTACGTGCGCCGCGGCTTCCTGGACCAGCTCACCCCCGCCTTCGTGGACACCCATTCCGCGCCGCTGGGCGCGGACGGCCGGCCCGTGCTGCGCCAGGACGCCGCGCGCCTGGAACTGGCGGAGAGCTCGCCGGCGCTGCGCTGCGGCCTGGCCAATGCCCTGCGCGAAGCGTTGGACCTGGGCCTGGACGCCATCCGGGCGACCATCGACGCCAGGGCCCAGGCGCTGCGCGCCGAACTGGCGGCCATTCCCGGCATCACGGTGCTGGACCAGGGCCGCGAACGATCCGGGCTGGTGGCCTTCAACCTGGCGGGCCAGGACGCCGCGGCGGTGCAGCGGCAACTGGCGGCGCAAGGCATTGTCATCGGCAGCAATGGCGTGCCCTACACCCCGCTGGACATGGAGGCCCGCGGCCTGACGCGGATTGCGCGCGCATCGGTCAGCTATCTCACCAGCGACGCGGAGATCGACCGCCTGCTGGAAGGCCTGCGCGGGCTGGCCCGCTAGGTCCCGCCGGGCGCCCCGGCGCGCCGCAAGAACGGCGACCATTTCGTGAACACGAGCAGGTTGCCGAACATCACCAGCGCCAGACCCAGCAGGGCGAACGGCGTCCACCGATAGCCTTCGGCGACCGTGGACACGCTCAGGGCCACGACCGGAAACAGCACCGTGCAATAGGCGGCCCGCGCCGGCCCCATGCGGCCGACCAGCGTCAGATAGGCCGTGAAGCCGATCACCGATCCGGGGATCGCCAGGTACAGCAGGGCGCCCACGTACGACGGCGAGGCGTCGAATTCAAACGGCAACCCCGCAGCTACGCAGCCCGCCAGCAGGATCGCCGCGCCGTAGAGCATGCTGTAGGCGTTGCCCGTCAGCGGCCGGATGCCGGCGCGCTGCTGCAGGGACGACAACATGTTCCCGGTGGAAAAGCAGAACGTGCCCAGCAGCGCAAAGCCCAGGCCCAGCAAGGTTTCATGGCTGGCCTCCTGGCTGGCCAGTTCCGGCCAGAACAGCAGCACCAGGCCGGAAAAGCCGAACGCGCCCGCCACCATCACACGCGGCGCGACGCGGGTGCCGAACCACAGGCGGGCGTTCAGGGCGTTCCATAGGGTTGCGGCCGAGAACACCACCGACACCAGGCCGCTGGGGATCCATTGCGTGGCCGTGTAGAAGCACAGGAAGTTCAGGCAGAACAGGCACAGGCCCTGGCCCACGCACAGCCAATGGCCTCGCCGGTCGAGCTTCTGCAGCTTGCGCGCCAGCAACAGCGCCGCGAACAGCACCAGGCCGGCCAGCGCGAAGCGGTAGAAGATCGACACGGGGATGGCCACCACGCCCAGCTGCAGCTTGATGGCGAGCCAGGTGGTGCCCCAGATGACGACGGTGAGGAAATACAGGAATAGATTCACGATGCGATGCGCGGCCAGGTCAAGACGGACAGCGGCGATCCGATGAGTCGCCGGAAAAGCCAGTGTGCGCTCCCGCGGCGCGCCAGGATTGCCGGTTCTTGCGGTTTTGTCCGTATCGGGCGCGTCGCGCGCGCGAGATCGCAGTAGCATTCCGTCCCATGAGCTCCGTTGCTTCGGCCCCGGCCGACTTCTCCGTGTTTCGCACCCTGTCGCGCTCCACCGCCACCCTGGAACGCGCCGCCCCCCTGGGCGAAGGCATCGCGATCTCGCAGTGGGCGCGCAGCGCCTGCGAAACCCTGGGCTACGACACGCCCGGCCATCACACGCTGTCGCTGTACCTGCACGGCGGCGACAAGTCGTTCCGGGTCGGCCACGACACGCTGCATGGCGGCGCGGGCAAATTCTGCGTGCTGCCGGCCGAACACTATTCCCGCTGGTGCATGAACGACACCGTGCACTTCCTGCACCTGTACATCGCGCCGGAACGCCTGGCCCGGGAAGTCGTCATGCGGCTGGACCGCGAACCCCGGACCCTGGAGCTGCGCGACCGCACCTACATCCAGGACGACTCGCTGATCGACGTCTGCCGGCAGCTGCTGGGCACCGACTGGAGCCAGCCCGCGGACCGCCTGGCGGCCAGCAGCGCGGCCGAGACCGTGCTGCATCATCTGCTGAACCAGGGCGTGGCCCGCAAGACGCCGCAGCCCGCCCGCGGCGGCCTGGCCCCCGGGGTGCGCCGCCGCGTCATGGACTACGTGGACGCGCACCTGGCCGAGGCCTTGACGCTGGACCAGCTCGCCGGCGTGGCCGCGCTGTCCACCTACCATTTCGCCCGCATGTTCCACGCCTCGTTCGGCGAGCCGCCGCACGCCTGGGTGCGCGGAAGGCGCCTGGCGCGGGCCAAGAGCCTGCTGGCCGAAGGCAGGGGCGACCTGGCGGGCGTCGCGCAGGCCAGCGGCTTCGGCAACGCCAGCCACCTGGCGCGGGTCTTTCGCGACGCCATCGGCGTCACGCCCGGCCAGTACCGCCGCGCCCGCGGCACGCACTGATCCAGGCCGGCCTCCGGCCCCGTTTTCCGACCTGCCCGGTCTACAATGGCGCATCGCCCCAGGGCCTATTCCCCCCTTTCCCGACGCGATGCCGTCCCCGACCTCTCGCGACCTCACTCCCCTGGCCGATAGCGCCAGCCCGCGCTCCCTGCGCGCGCATTGGCTGGCCGAGCTGGTCCGCCTGCGCGAAGCGCATTGGGGGCCGCTGGAGGACGCGGAAGCCGTCCGGCGCGTACGCCAGCTGGACGACGCGGACCTGCCGTCCCGCATCCTGACCCGCGCCGCGCTCCTGGCGCAGCGCGAGAACCTGCCCCCGCTGGTCGACGCGTGGCGCCGCAGCGCCGCGGGCATCCTGATGATCCTGTTCGTGCTGGCCCTGGCGTCGGGCATAGGCGCAGCCCTGGGCGCGCTGGGCGACGGATCGCGACCGGTCAACGTGCTTTGGGCGCTGGGCGCCTTGCTGGGCCTGCATGCGCTGACCTTCCTGCTGTGGCTGGCCAGCTTCCTGCTGAGACCCGCCGCCGTGACCGGGCTGGGGCGCCTCTGGCTCTGGGCCACGCGCAAGCTGGCGCGCGGACCCGACGGCGCGCTGGTGCCGCAGGCCTTCCTGAACCTGCTGGCGCGCGCAGGGGCCTTGCGCTGGCTGTTCGGCAGCATCAGCCACCTGCTGTGGCTGACGGCCCTGTGCGCCGCGCTGGCGGCCCTGCTGGCCGTGCTGTCCACCGCCAGCTACCGCTTCATCTGGGCCACCACGCTGCTGGCCCCCGACACCTTCGTCCGGCTCACGCAAGCCATCGGCTGGCTGCCCGCCCATCTGGGTTTCCCCATGCCCGACGCCGCCACGATCCGCGCCAGCGACGGCGCGCAGACCCTGCCGGCCGACGCGCAGGTGCAATGGTCGCTGTGGCTCATCGGCGTCGTGGTCGTCTACGGCATCCTGCCGCGGCTCGCGGCCGGCGCGCTGTGCGTGGCCGCCACCCTGCGCGCGCTGCGCGGCCTGCGCATCGACCCCTCGCTGGCGGGCTTCTCCACGCTGCGCGACCGGCTGGAACCGCCGGCGCTTTCCACCGGCATCGACCGTCCCGTGGATCCCTTGCACGAACCGCGCGTGCACGCCCCGTCGCTGGACGGGCTGGGCGGCCAGCCCGTGCTGCTGGGACTGGAACTGCCCGCCGACCTGGCGTGGCCGCCCGCGGACCTGCCCGCCGGCATCCAGCAGGCAGGCAACCTGGACACGCGCGAAGAGCGCAACCGCGTGCTGGACGCGCTGGCCCAGGCCGCCGCCTCGCGCCTGCTGGTCGCCTGCGATGCCCGCCAGACGCCCGACCGGGGCACGCTGTCCCTGATCGCCGAGTTGTCCGCGCACGCGCGCCAGACCCGCATCTGGCTCATCACGCCGCAGGCCGGCGCCGACACCCGCGCGCCGCTCTGGCGCGACCGCCTGCTTGCGCTGGGATTGCCCGCCGACGCCGTCCTGCAAGCGCCGGCCGCCCCGCTGGCGTGGCTGGAGTCCGGCCATGGCTGATGCCCTCATCAAGATCGCGCTGGTGGGCCACACCAACACCGGCAAGACCTCGCTGCTGCGCACGCTGACGCGCGACACCACCTTCGGCGAGGTCGCCGACCGCCCCGGCACCACGCGCCACGTCGAAGGCGCGCGCCTGCGCCTGGACGGGCGCCCCGTGCTGGAATGGTTCGACACGCCCGGCATGGAAGACAGCATCGCCTTGCTGGAGTACCTGGAACGCCTGGACCATCCCGGCGAACGGCTGGACGGCCCGGCGCGCATCCGCCGCTTCCTGGACACGCCGGAAGCGCACGGCCGCTACGAGCAGGAGGCCCGCGTCCTGGCCAAGATGCTGGACTGCGATGCCGCCCTATACGTGATCGACGCGCGCGATCCGGTGCTGGGCAAGCACCGCGACGAGCTCGCCATCCTTGCCGCTTGCGGCCGCCCCTTGCTGCCGGTGCTGAACTTCGTGAACGCGCCGGCGCATCGCGCCGACGAATGGCGCGGCGCGATGGCCCGCCTGGGCCTGCATGCGGTGGTCGAATTCGACACCGTCGCACCGCCGCTGGACGGCGAACAGCAGCTCTACGCCAAGCTGGGCGTGCTGCTGGACCGCCACGCGGGCGCGCTGGCGCGGCTCTCCGACAGCCTGGCCGCGCAGCGCCGCGACCGCCACGCCGCGGCTTACGAACTGCTGGCGGACTTGCTGATCGACGTAGCCGCGCTGCATCTGTCCAGCCCCAGCGACGACACCGCGCTGGCCGCCGCGTCTGGCCAGCTGCGCGACCAGGTGCGCCAACGCGAACAGACCTGCGTCAACGCCTTGCTGGCGCTCTACAACTTCCGGCCGTCCGATTTTTCCGACGATGCGCTGCCGCTGCAGGGCGAGCGCTGGGGCATGGACCTGTTCCACCCGCAGGCGCTCAAGGACATGGGCGTGCAGGTGGGCATGGGCGCCGCGGCCGGCGCCATGGCGGGCGCGGCGGTGGACCTGATGAGCGCCGGCCTGAGCCTGGGCACCGGCATGCTGATCGGCGCCGCGGCCGGCGGGCTGTGGCAAGGCGTGGAGAAGCTGGGCAAGCGCGTGGCCGGCAAGCTGCGCGGCTGGCGCGAGATCAGCGTGGACGATGCCGTGCTGCGCCTGCTCGCGCTGCGCCAGCGCCAGCTGATCGAGGCCCTGGAGCGCCGCGGCCATGCGGCCCGCGAACCATTGAGGCTAGATCTTCCGAACGATGAGGCCTGGCGCAAGGGCCCCTTGCCGGAAGCATTGAAAGAAGCCCGCAGCCGCCCCGAGTGGTCCGCGCTGGGCAAGCACTACGAAGACAGCGACCGGCGCAAGCGCGTTGTGCATGAATTGGCGAAAACCCTTGCTGCCGCGCCGCTGTCGGCCGGCTGAGGCCGCGGCCCGCATGCCTTGCCGAACGCACCATTCAACGCATACGGCAAGCAAGTACTAACCCCAACCCAAACCGATTGACGCTTAAACAAGTGCGTCTATAAGATTCGTTCTGCATCGGCGCGGTCCGTCCCCGCCATGACAATCACAAGGGGTTGGGTCTATCGTGAAGTCGAAGTCCTACGCAGTGATTCCCGGCAACGCCAGCCTCGGCCTGTGCGCAGTTCGCGCCGCGCGCCGCCCGACCCCACTCCGTCCTTCGTCGTAAGCAGCAACGCCATGCCCCGGATCCCGATGGGGCCGGGGCCCTATCACTTCTGTCGCGCGATCCGCGCACCACACGGAGCATGAGGGCTATGCGTACTTTCCCCCACTTCAAGCAAGCGGCGATCGCCGCCGCGGTGGCCGCCTCGCTGGCATTCAGCGCAGGCGCGGCCGCCAAGACCTTGCACTGGTCATACCAGGGCGACGCCACGTCGATGGACCCGATGGCCCTGAACGAGACCTTCACGCTGGGTTTCCAGGGCAACATCTACGAAACCCTGGCCGGCTACGACGGCAACCTGAAGCTCACGCCGCTGCTGGCGGAAAGCTGGGAAAACCCCGAACCCACCAAATGGGTCTTCAAGCTGCGCAAGAACGTCAAATTCCACGACGGCTCGCCCTTCACGGCGGACGACGTGATCTTCTCCTGGAAGCGCAGCCTGACGCCCGGCTCCGACATGAAGGGCTACGGCGCCAAGGCCTCCGAGATCAAGAAGGTGGACGACTACACCATCGAGGTCATCACGCCCACGCCCAATCCCATCCTGCCGCGCGAATGGGTGTTCCTGTACATCATGAGCAAGACGTGGGCTGAAAAGAACAAGACCACCGAGGCCACCAACGTCAAGGGCGACAACCAGGGCAACTACGCCAACCTGCACGCCAACGGCACCGGGCCCTTCATGCTGACCGAGCGCCAGCCCGACGTGAAGACGGTGCTCAAGCGCTACGACGGCTACTGGAACAAGAACATCAAGAGCAACATCGACGAGGTCATCTTCCAGCCGATCACGCAGGAAGCCACGCGCGTGGCCGCGCTGATCTCCGGCGAGATGGACGTGGTGCAGCCCGTTCCGGTGCAGGACTGGAAGCGCCTGGAAGACGCCAAGGGCGTGAAGCCGCTGACCGCGCCCGAGGCCCGCGCCATCTTCATCGGCATGGACCAGCATCGCGACGAACTGCTGTTCTCGGACGTGAAGGGCAAGAACCCCTTCAAGGATCCGAAGGTGCGCGAAGCCGTCGTGCTGGCCGTGGACACCAAGGCCATCAACGACAAGATCATGCGCGGCGCGGCCAAGCCGCTGGGCTCGCTCATCGCCACCTCCATCAACGGCTACGACGAATCCTTCGGCGCGCCGTACAAGCCCGATCCGGAGCGAGCCAAGAAGCTCCTGGCCGAAGCCGGCTATCCCAAGGGTTTCACCGTCACGATGGACTGCCCGAACGACCGCTACGTCAACGACGAAAAGGTCTGCCAGGCGGTGGCCGGCATGCTGGCGCGCGTGGGCATCAAGATCAACCTGCTGGCGCAGACCAAGTCCAAGTACTTCGGCAAGATCCTGCTGCAGGCAGGCAACCAGACCAGCATGTACATGCTGGGCTGGACGCCCAGCTCCACCGATGCGCACAACACGCTGCTGAACCTGACCTCGTGCCGCGACGCCAAGACCGCCGCGGGCCAGTTCAACCTGGGCGGCTACTGCAACAAGAAGGTGGACGAACTCACCAACCAGATCGGCGTCGAAACCGACCAGGCCAAGCGCAACGCGATGATCAAGGAAGCCTTCGGCATCGTGCGCAGCGACTTCGGCTACCTCCCGCTGCACCAGCAACCCATGTCCTGGGGCGTGAAGGAAAACGTCAAGGTCACCCAGCGCGCCGACGACGTGCTCGACCTGCGCGACGTCGTCCTGCCGTAAACGACCGGCGATGCAACCCCGGACGGCGCGCGCCGTCCGGATGCGCCCGGCCCAGCCCCGATTCCCGGCATCCACGGAGAACGCGGCCCGGCGCCATCTGAACTAGAGGGCTCCCGATAATGCTTTCCTTTATTGCGCAGCGGCTTATCCAGTCGGTGCTGGTGATGTTGACGGTGGCGCTGATCGCGTTCTCCATGTTCCGCTATGTGGGCGACCCGGTCGCCAGCATGGTTGGCCAGGACACCACGCCCGAGCAGCGCGCCCAATTGCGCGAACAGCTCGGCCTGGACGATCCGTTCGTGGTGCAGTATGCGCGCTTTGTCGCCAACGCCGTGCGCGGCGACTTCGGCATGTCGTACCGCCATCGCAGGCCCGTCAGCGACCTGCTCGAAGAACGCATGCCCGCAACCCTGGAACTGTCGTTCGTGTCCGCCGTCATGGCGCTGGCGCTGGGCGTCCCCATGGGCATCTACACCGCACTCAGGCGCCATGGCATCCTGTCCAAGACATTCATGGCCATCTCGCTGGCGGGCATCTCGCTGCCCACCTTCTTGATCGGCATCCTGCTCATCCTGTTCTTCGGCGTGCAGCTGCGATGGCTGCCCAGCTTCGGGCGCGGCGACGTGGTGAGCCTGGGATGGTGGACCACGGGCTTCTTGACCAAATCGGGCTGGCTGGCGCTGATCATGCCCGCCATCACGCTGGCGCTCTTCCAGATGACCCTGATCATGCGCCTGGTGCGCGCCGAGATGCTGGAGGTGCTGCGCGCCGACTTCATCAAGTTCGCGCGCGCACGCGGCCTGCCGGAGCGGCTCATCAACTTCCGCCACGCCTTGAAGAACACGATGGTGCCCGTCATCACCATCACAGGCCTGCAGATCGGCTCCATCATCGCCTTCGCCATCATCACCGAAACGGTGTTCCAGTGGCCAGGCATGGGCCTGCTGTTCATCCAGGCCATCAGCATGGTGGACATTCCCGTCATGGCGGCCTACCTGGTGCTGATCGCCTTCATGTTCGTGGTCATCAACCTGGTCGTCGACCTGCTGTACTTCGCCGTGGACCCGCGTCTGCGCGTGCAGAGCAAGTAAAGGAATCCGCATGATTGCTCGCATCGCTCCCTTCTTTTCCCGCGCGGCCGACAGCGACCTGTGGCACAGCTTCAAGCGGTCGCCCGGCGCCATCATCGCCGCGGCCGTGACGCTGGTCATCCTGCTGGGCGCGCTGTTCGCGCCGCTGATCGCGCCCCACAATCCCTTCGACCTGGCGTCCGTGTCCATCATGGACGCCAACACGCCGCCGGCCTGGGAGGAAGGCGGCAGCCCCAGCTTCCTGCTGGGCACCGACGACCAGGGCCGCGACATCCTGTCTGCCGTCATGTACGGCTCGCGCGTGTCCTTGCTGGTTGGCTTCGCTTCGGTGCTGTTCTCGATGGTGCTGGGCGTGACGCTCGGGCTGGTCAGCGGCTACGCAGGCGGCCGCATCGACAGCTTCATCATGCGCATCGCCGACGTGCAGCTGTCGTTTCCCGCCATCCTGGTGGCGCTGCTGATCGACGGCGTGGCGCGCGGACTGCTGCCGCGCGACATGCACGACCAGCTTGCGCTGTATGTGCTGATCTTCGCCATCGGCATCTCCGGCTGGGTCCAATACGCGCGCACCGTGCGCGGGTCCACGCTGGTGGAACGCAACAAGGAATACGTGCAGGCGGCAAGGCTGATCGGCATCGGCCCCATCACCATCCTGCGCCGGCACATCCTGCCCAACGTGATGGGCCCGGTGCTGGTCATCGCCACCATCCACCTGGCGATCGCCATCATCACCGAGGCCACGCTGTCCTTCCTGGGCGTGGGCCTGCCGCCCACCGCGCCGTCGCTGGGCACGCTGATCCGCATCGGCAACAGCTATCTGTTCTCGGGCATGTGGTGGATTTCCATCTTCCCCGGCATTGCGCTGGTGGCGCTGGTGCTATCGGTCAACCTGCTGGGCGACTGGCTGCGCGACGCGCTCAACCCCAAGCTGCGCTGAGGACGTCATGGCCCTGTTGAACATCGAAGACATCCGTATCGAATTCCCCAGCCGCCGCGGCACGCTGGTGGCGGTGGACGGCGTTTCGCTGTCCCTGGAGAAAGGCGAGATCCTGGGCGTGGTGGGCGAATCCGGCGCGGGCAAGTCGACCATCGGCAACGCCGTGATCGGCCTGCTGGAAGCGCCGGGGCGCCTGGCCGGCGGCTCGGTGCTGCTGAACGGCGAACGCATCGACGCCCTGACGCCGGCGCAGAAGCGCCGCGTGCGGGGCCGCCGCATCGGCATGATCTTCCAGGATCCGCTGACCTCGCTGGACCCGCTGCAGACCGTGGAAAGCCAGCTCGTGGAAACCATGCAGGTGCACCTGAACCTGTCGCACGACGAGGCCAAAAAGCGCGCGGTGCAGCTGCTGGTGCAGGTCGGCATCGACCAGCCCGAGCTGCGCGTCAAGCAATACCCGCACCAGTTCTCGGGCGGCATGCGGCAACGCGTGGTGATCGCGCTGGCGCTGTGCTGCGAACCCGAGGTCATCATCGCCGACGAGCCCACCACCGCGCTGGACGTGTCCATCCAGGCGCAGATCCTGGAACTGCTCAAGAAGCTGTGCCGCGAAGAGCAGGTCGGCATGATCATCATCACGCACGACATGGGCGTGATCGCGGACGTGACGGACCGCGTGGCGGTGCTGTATCACGGCAAGCTGGTGGAGCAGGGCCGGACCGCCAAGATCCTGGGCGACCCCGACCATCCCTACACGCGCAGCCTGATCTCGGCCGTGCCGCGCCCCGACATCAAGCTCAAGCGCTTTCCGCTCGTGACCTACATCGAGGACGTGAAGACGCCGGCGCAGCCGCTGAACCTGGCCACGCACTGGCTGGGCCAGCGCCGCGACTTCGGCAAGCGCACCGACGGCCCGCTGGTGCAGGTCCGCGACCTGAGCATGCGCTTCGTGCTGAAAAGCGCCTTCCTCAAGCGCAACCAGCGCACGCTCGACGCCGTCAAGCGCGTCAACTTCTCCATCGGCGAGGGCGAGGTCTTCGGCCTGGTGGGCGAATCCGGCTCGGGCAAGTCCACCGTGGCGCGCCTGATCTCCGGGCTCTACACGCCCAGCGAAGGTTCGGTCAATTTCGGCGGCACCGACCTCACCGCCCTCAAGGGCGAGAAGCAGCTCAATCCGTTCCGCCGGCAGATCCAGATGATCTTCCAGGATCCGTTCTCGTCGCTGAACCCGCGCATGCGCGTGCTGGACATCGTGGCCGAGCCCATCCGCTTTCACAAGCTCTCGGCCAACGAAGCGGAAACGCGCCGCATCGTGGCCGATCTGCTGGACGTCGTCGGCCTGGGCGACCGCGCCGCCGAACGCTTTCCGCACGAGTTCTCCGGCGGCCAGCGCCAGCGCATCTGCATCGCGCGCGCGCTGGCCACCCGCCCCCGCTTCCTGATCTGCGACGAGCCCACGTCCGCCCTGGACGTTTCCATACAGGCGCAGATCCTCAACCTGCTGAAGGACCTGCAGGAAGAGCTGGGCCTGACCATGCTGTTCATCAGCCATGACCTGCCCGTGATCCGCCAGATGTGCGATCGCGTCGGCGTGATGCGCTACGGCGAACTGCTGGAAGTAGCCGAGACGGAAACCCTGTTCGACCATCCGCAGCATCCCTACAGTCAACACCTGCTTGGCCTGATGCCCCGCCTGCAGTCCATGTCCCGGGAAGGGCTGGACGTGGTGAGCTGAGGCCGGGCGCAACCGGAGCGAGACATGACGGCGACACGACAGACCCTCTTCATCGGCGGCCAGGTATTCGATGGGGAGGGGCGGACGCTGCCCGGCCACGGCGTGCTGGTCGAGGGCCAGCGCGTGGCCCGCGTGGCGCCGGCCGGCGAATTCTCCGGCTACGGCGGCGTGAAGGTGAACACCGCCGGCATGACCCTCATGCCCAGCTTGGCGGACTGCCACGTCCACCTGGTCTATACGGGCGGCGCCGACCCCAACGCAATGCTCAGCAAGCAGGGGCCCGCGCAGATCACGCTGACCGCGCTGGAGAACGCCCAGGCCAGCCTGCGCGGCGGCGTCACGGCGCTGCGCGACTGCGGCGGCAAGGACTATCTGGAGTTCGGCGTGCGCGACGCCATCGCGCGCGGCGTCTTTCCCGGCCCGGCCATCAAGGCGTCCGGCCGCATCATCTGCATGACGGGCGGCCACGGCAACCGCATCGGCCGCGTGGCCGACGGCTGCGAAGACGTGATCAAGGCGGTGCGCGAACAGGTGCACGCGGGCTGCGACCTGGTGAAGATCATGGCCACGGGCGGCGTCATGACGCCGGGCGTGAGCCCCATGGACGCGCACTACAGCTTCGACGAAATGAAGGCGGGCGTGCACGAGGCCAAGCGCTTTCGCAAAAGCACGGCCAGCCATGCGCAGGGCACGCAGGGCATCCTGAATGCCGTGCGCGCGGGCATCGATTCGATCGAGCACGGCATCTTCATGGACGACGACTGCCTGCGCGAGATGCTGGAGGCCCAGACCTACCTGGTGCCCACCATCGCCGCCGTGCGCAACATCATCGCCAACGCCGAGAACGGCATCCCCGCGTATGCGGTGGAGAAGGCCCGCGCGGTGGAGCAGCGCCACCGCGAATCGTTCCAGATGTACTACAAGGCCGGCGGCCGCATCGCGCTGGGCACGGATGCCGGCACGCCGTTCAACCTGCACGGCGACAACGCGATGGAGCTGGCCTACATGGTCGAGTTCGGCATGACTCCCGTGGATGCGCTGATCGCCGGCACTTCCCGCGGCCATGACCTGATGGGCATGGACCAGCATGGCGTCGTCGCCGACGGCAAGATGGCCGACCTGCTGCTTGTGCAGGGCGATCCCACCGAAGACATCATGAAGGCGGCCGACAAGCGCTTCCATGTGGCGGTGCTGCGGCACGGGGAACTGGCCGCGGGCGCCTTGCCGTCCTGAAGAAAAAAAGCCGGCGCGCCAGTGGCGCGCCGGCTTTTCCGGCTGCTTGGGCGCTGAGCGCCCGCGCGTCAGCGCATGCCGCCCATGACGCCGCCCATCACCATCATCATGAACTGTTCAACCGGCATCTTCTTGCCGTTGAAGTCCACCTGGCCGTCAGCGTAGTTCAGGTAGGTCACGATGTTGTTGTTCTCGACCTTGCCCAGGCCCATCGCGGTAGCCATGGTGCCCACCATTTCAGCCTGGCCCTTGGCCGTCTGCACAGCCTGCTCGGCCGGCACGCCGCGCATCTGCGGCTCGATGGCCATCACGTCGGCCAGGTTGCCCTTGGACAGGACCAGCTTGGCGTCCAGCTTGCGCAGGGCCTGCATCAGCGTGTCCGAGAGCTCGCCGTCCAGCGAGGCCGGCTTGGCCAGGTCCAGGTTCAGGTTGAACGTGGACGTGCCGTTGGCGGTGCGCACTTCCAGCGGCGACACGGCCAGGGTCGGGTTGCCGGCCAGCAGCTGCTCGACGTTGGCCTTGATGACCTGCTGTTCTTCAGGCGTGAACTCAGGGGCCTGCTGCTCGCCATTGCTTTGCAGCATGCGGCGCGACGAGGCTTCATAAACGTCGTTCAGCGCCTTGAGCGCCTTGGAGTCCAGCTTCTGCGCGTCAATGGCCAGCTTCATGCCCGCCACGTCCTTGGACTGCACATTGATCATGCCGAAATCCAGGGCCATCTTGGCGCCCATGGCCGTGCCGGCTTCGGTCAGGTCCACGGCGACCGAGGTGTCCTTGAACTGGACCGGCGGCTTCTCCGTCGAAGTGATCGTCCAGTCCTTGAACGTTACCTTCTGGCTGCCCACGTACATGTCGTTGGAGGCCGGCTTCATGTCGCTGGCCAGCGTGATGCCCTTGAAGGTCATGCTGGTGATATCGCTGGTTTCCGAAGCGCCGGAGAGTTCGAGGCTGTCGGAAGCCACGGCGAACACGCCGCGCTTGCTGGGAATGGCGTATTCGAAGTCGCCCTTCAAGCCCGAAGACGCCAGCTTGGAGCCGTCCTTGGCGAATTCCACCGGCGCCATGTCGAACTTGCCGGCGATATCCTTGCCGTAGCTGACGCTGTAGCGGCCCGACAGGGGCACGGCGCCCTTGGCGGCGGCAAACCATTCCTTGACGGTCGGCGTCTCTTCCAGCGCGAAATCGCTGGCCATCATGGCCGGCATGAACTTGCCCGACTTCAGGTTCGACAGGGGCAGGGGGCCGTGATTCAGGTGTTCGACAAACACCACATCGCGTTCCTGAGCCGGCTTGCCCTCGGCCGCCGGCACGGTGAACTTGATGCGATAGCGCGAGGTGGACGAAAACACGCCGCGCTCGAAGGACACGAGTTCCGCCACGGCGCCGATGCCCCACGCGTCGTTGAACTTCTTCAGTTCGACATTCGAGTCGTCGATCATCTGCTTGACGAAGGCCTCGGCCTTTTGGCCCGTGTACCAGGCCGTGCCGGTCCAGATCGCGCCCAGCGCGACCACGACGCCAACTAGTGCCGATTTCTTCATAGCAATCCCTTATTTCTTCAAATGGATGAAAGCGCACGGATTATAGGTAGGGTGGCCTAGGGAAAACACTTATTTGGTTCGAAGGCGCTGCAAATTGTTACTTAGTGATACGCCTGGCCGGATTCTTTCCGGTGCTGCATCGCCACATCAGCTACAATCCCGTCGTGTGCTTTGCCAATCTGCACGCGTCCGCTAGGCCCTTCGCTGCCAAGCTTCGCCCATCAGGGCGCTTCCCTTTTCTCCTTATTCGTCCGCCTGGATTGGAGTCTCTCAACTTGAGCGACGGGCTGCCGCTGGAGTTGTTTTGACTACCTCTTCCCCTTTTGCCGACCTCGGGCTGGCTGATTCCCTGTTGCGCGCCATTGCCGATACCGGCTACACCGCACCCACGCCTATTCAGGCACAGGCTATTCCGCAGGTCCTGAAAGGCGGCGACCTGCTCGCGGCCGCCCAGACGGGCACCGGCAAGACCGCCGGCTTCACGCTGCCCATCCTGCATCTGCTGATGCAGCAAAAGCCGGAGCTGAAGAAGCCCGGCCGCCCCCGTTGCCTGATCCTGACCCCGACGCGTGAACTGACCGCGCAGGTCGCGGAATCGGTGCAAACCTACGGCAAATACACCTCGCTGACGTCCATGGTGATGTTCGGCGGCGTCAATATCAACCCCCAGATTTCCGCGCTGCGCAAGCCGCTGGACATTCTCGTGGCCACCCCGGGCCGCCTGCTGGACCACTGCGGCCAGAAGACGGTGGACCTGTCGGGCGTGGAAATCCTGGTGCTGGACGAAGCCGACCGCATGCTGGACATGGGCTTCATCCGCGACATCCGCAAGATCCTCGCGCTGCTGCCCAAGCAACGCCAGAACCTGCTGTTCTCGGCCACGTTCTCCGACGAGATCCGCACCCTGGCGCGCGGCGTGCTGAACAACCCGGGCGAAGTCTCGGTCACCCCGCGCAACACCGCCACCGAGCTGGTCACCCAGACGGTGCACATGGTCGAACAGCACCACAAGCGCGACCTGATCAGCCACATCATCCGCGAAAGCGGCTGGCACCAAGTGCTGGTGTTCACGCGCACCAAGCACGGCGCCAACCGCCTGGCTGAAAAGCTGGTCAAGGACGGGCTGACCGCCGCCGCCATCCACGGCAACAAGAGCCAATCGGCCCGCACCCGCGCGCTGGCCGGCTTCAAGGACAGCACCGTGACGGTGCTGGTCGCGACCGACATCGCCGCCCGCGGCCTGGACATCGACCAGTTGCCCCAAGTGGTGAACTTCGAGCTGCCCAACGTGCCGGAAGACTACGTCCACCGCATCGGCCGCACGGGCCGCGCCGGCGCCACCGGCGCCGCGGTCTCGCTGGTCGACAGCAGCGAGATCAAGCTGCTGAAGGACATCGAGCGCCTGATCAAGAAGACGATCGAACGCAAGCCCGTGGAAGGCTGGACCCCGTCCGCCACCAGCGCGGCCGCCTTCGAGCGCCAGGAGCGCGATGAAGACGCGCGCAGCCCGCGCGGCGGCAGCCGCAACGGCGGCCGTGGCGGCAACGGCGGCAATGCCGGCCGTGGCAACGGCAATGCCGGCGCCGGCCGTTCGCGTCCCGCTCAAGGCCAACCCCGCGCCGCCGCCGGCGGCCGTGCCCCCGCCCCGGCCCGTGCCGGCGAAGGCCGCGGCAACGGCGGCTCGCGCGACGGCAAGCCCGCTGACCGTCCGGCTCACGCCGGCCGCAACGACAGCCGTCCGCAGCAAGGCCACCGCCATCCCGAAGGGGGTTCCCGCCCCGCCGGCAACGGTGGCTCGGGGCGCTCGGCTGAGGGGCGCCCGGCTGGCGGTCCCCGCGCGGCATTGCTGAGCAAGTAATCCGACGCAAGTAATATCACCGGCAAACCCATTCCTGCGACCTACGGACCCGCGCCATCATGCCCTTATCTACCTGGTTGACGTTCTTCCTGGCCTCCTGGGCCATTTCGTTCTCACCCGGGGCGGGCGCGATCTCGGCCATGTCCTCAGGCCTGAAATACGGCTTTGCGCGCGGCTACTGGAACACGGCGGGCCTGATCCTGGGCATCCTGTTCCAGTTCGTCGTGGTGGCCGTGGGATTGGGCGCGGTGCTGGCAACGTCCGAAATGGCCTTCAATGTGGTCAAGTACCTGGGCGTGGCCTACCTGATCTACCTGGGCGTGCGCCAGATCCGCACGGACGCCGCGCCGGTCGCGGTGGACGCCGGCGATCCGAAGCAGGCGTCCATCCGTGAACTGGTCATGCGCGGCTTCCTGATCAACACCATGAACCCCAAGGGCACGGTGTTCCTGCTGGCCGTGGTGCCGCAGTTCGTGGATCCGGCGCTGGCGCTGACGCCGCAATACGCGGCGCTGGCGGCCACGCTGGCGTTCACCGACCTGGTGGCCATGGGCGTGTATACGCTGCTGGCGGCGCGCGTGCTGCGCCTCTTGCGCGACGCCAAGCACATCCGCTGGATGAACCGCACATTCGGTTCGCTGTTCATCCTGGCCGGCGTGTTCCTGGCGTCGTTCCGCCGCCATTCCTGAATCTGAAGCGTGGGGCACGCGCCGGCAACGGCGCGTGCCCCACATGTTTTCATGCACGATACCGGACCGCGCCGGCCTAAAAACCGGCGTTAAGTAGAATCCTCCGATCATGAGCATCCCCAACGAAGTCGCGCGGCGCCGTACGTTCGCCATCATTTCCCACCCTGACGCGGGCAAGACCACGCTGACGGAAAAACTGTTGCTGTTCGCAGGCGCGATCCAGATCGCCGGCAGCGTGAAGGCGCGCAAGGCGTCGCGCCACGCCTCGTCCGACTGGATGGAAATCGAAAAGCAGCGCGGCATTTCCGTGGCGTCCTCCGTGATGCAGATGGAATACCGCGACTGCGTCATCAACCTGCTCGACACCCCGGGCCACCAGGACTTCTCCGAAGACACCTACCGGGTGCTGACGGCGGTCGATGCCGCGCTGATGGTGATCGACGCCGCCAACGGCGTCGAGCCGCAAACTATCCGCCTGCTGCAGGTCTGCCGCGCGCGCAACACGCCCATCATCACGTTCATCAACAAGATGGACCGCGAAGTGCGCGAACCGCTGGAATTGCTGTCCGAGATTGAAGGGCACCTGGGCATGGACGCCGTGCCGTTCTCGTGGCCGGTCGGCATGGGCAAGGCGTTCGGCGGCGTGTTCGACATCCGCCGCGACCGCATGCGCGTGTTCCGCCCGGGCCAGGAGCGCCGTTCCGACAACGACGACTTCATCGAAGGGCTGACCAACCCCGAGATCGCCAAGCGTTTCGGCTCGGCCTTCGACCAGGCCAGCGGCGAGATCGAGCTCATCAACGAAGCCGCGCCCGCCTTTGACCGCGACCAGTTCCTGGCCGGCAAGCAGACCCCCGTGTTCTTTGGCTCCGCCATCAACAACTTTGGCGTGCAGGAAGTGCTGGACGCCCTGGTCGAACAGGCGCCGCCCCCCGGCCCGCGCGTTGCCCTGCAGCGCGAAGTCCAACCCGAAGAGCCCAAGTTCACCGGCGTCGTGTTCAAGGTGCAGGCCAACATGGACCCCGCGCACCGCGACCGCGTCGCGTTCGTGCGCGTCAGCTCCGGCCGTTTCGAGCGCGGCATGCGCCTGAAGGTCGCGCGCACCAACAAGGAAATGCGCCCCAACAACGTCGTGTCCTTCCTGTCGCAGCGGCGCGAGCTGCTGGACGAGGCCTATGCCGGCGACGTGATCGGCATCCCCAACCACGGCGTGCTGCAGCTGGGCGATGTGCTGACCGAAGGCGAAACGCTGCAATTCACCGGCTTGCCGTTCTTCGCCCCCGAGCTGTTCCAGGCGGTCGAAGTGAAGGACCCGCTGCGCACGAAGCAGCTGCGCACCGGCCTCACCCAATTGGGCGAGGAAGGGGCCATCCAGGTGTTCCGTCCCGAGGCCGCCGGCGGCTCCCTGCTGCTGGGCGCGGTCGGCCAGCTGCAGTTCGAAGTGGTCGCCCATCGCCTCAAGACCGAGTACGGCGTGGACGCCCGGATGCTGCCTTCCCGCTACACAATGGCACGTTGGATTACGTCTGAAAACCCCAAGGCGCTGCGCAAGTTCATGGATGCCAATGCCGCCCATATCGCCTATGATGTGGTCGATGCTGCGGCGTTTTTGATCGGTTCCCCCGCGCAGTTGCGCGTCGCCGAGGAACTGTATCCCGATGTGAAATTCCACGCCATGCGGGAGCACGGCGGCAAGGTTTTCGGAGACAAAGCGTAGACCCGTTCGGGTTCCGCACGGCAGATGAGGGTAGCAATGTCTTGGCGTTTATTATTCGCAACGCTCCTGATCGCGCTTGGCGCGTCGGCCTGGGGCGGTATTCAACTGGGTGACTGGCTGGTGGCGCATGCGCCGCCCGCGGCGCCTGCCCCTGGGCAGGACGCGGCGGCTTCCCAGCAACCCGTTCTGGACGCCAACGGGCGTCCCTATGTGGCGCAGCCTCCGCAACCGCGCATCGACGGCACGCTGGGCGTGCCGGACAAGCCGGCCGACCGCGAATGGCAGGTCAACACCGTGTCGCTGTTCGACACGGTCAGCGACCCCGCCGTGAAAATCTCGCGCGAGCGCATCAGCCCCGAACAGGCCCGCGAAATCGCCGCGGCTTCGCAAGTGCCGCTGCCCTCGGGCACGTCCGACGTCAGCACGCTGGATCTCCAGGTGCCCGGCACCTCCACGGCGATCAACGGCGGCCAGACGCAGGCAGGCGGCTATGGCACGCCCCAGATGGTGCAGGCGCCCCCTCCGCCGCCGAATACCGCGCTGGCGCCCGGCGCCGCGGGCTGGCAGGATGCCCTCAAGCGTGAACTCGCGCACTGCGCCACGCAAGGCTTCTTCGAGCGTCCTTCCTGCTCATGGAATGCGCGCAACAAGTACTGCGCGCCGAACCGCGCCTGGGGCACGATGGCCGAGTGCCCGGCCCGCCCGCAATAGGGTCCGCCCGGCCTGTACCAGCACAGGTTTCCCGCATAAAAAATGGCGCCCCCAGGGGCGCCATTTTTCATTGCCGAAACCGCCTTTTATTCAGGCACGGACATCTGGCTTTGCAGGTAGTTCTGGATGCCGACCTTGTCGATCAGGTCGATCTGGGTTTCCAGATAGTCGATGTGCTCTTCGGTGTCGTCCAGGATGTCCTGGAACAGATCGCGCGAGACGTAGTCGCGCACCGATTCGCAATGGGCAATCGCTTCCTTGACGGTAGCCTGGGCGCCTTGCTCCAGCTTCAGGTCACAGGCCAGCAGTTCGGGCACGTCTTCACCGATCAGCAGCTTGTGCAGGTCTTGCAGATTGGGCAGGCCGTCCAACATGAAGATGCGCGCGATCAGGCGATCCGCATGCTTCATCTCGCCGATGGACTCTTCGTACTCGTGCTTGCCCAGCTTGTCGAAGCCCCAATGGTTCAGCATGCGGGCATGCAGGAAATACTGGTTGATGGCCGTCAGTTCGTTGGTCAGTTGCTTGTTCAGAAACTGGATGACGGTTTTGTCGCCTTTCATGATGGACTCCTTGCAGTCAGGCGCGACGCGAACGCATCGCGACAAAGGAGCGCACGATGCCGCGCGTACGCAACTCAGGCAGACTACCACCTGGCGCAGGGCCGCGCCTAGCCTTGCGCTGCATTTGGTAAACGGCGTTAGGAGCGCAACAAGAAAGCGACAAGCTAATGAGAATGAGTATGCGTGCTTGATGTCTTGCACGCGCGCGGCAGGGTTCACGCGGCTTGCCGGCCATGCATCGCGAAGAATCGCCCGATGAATCCGTCGATACGCACGCGCGCACCCGTCTTGCGCGAGACGAATCGCCGCGCAAACCGCGCCACGCCGTCTCGTTGCTTATCGGCAACCCGAATCGCGCTATCGACACATCACTCCGCGCGGCGTGTCGCCAGCCAGATGCCGAACGCAATCGGGACGATGCCCAGCAGGTCCAGCCACGAGACCGGTTCGCGCAACACCAGCCATCCGAACAGCAGGCCCAGCGGCGGCATCAGAAAGTGCAGCGCGCTGGCCGACGTGGCGCTGGCGCGGCCAAGAATCATGAACCACAGGTAGTAGCCGCCCATCGACACGGCCACGATCATGTAGGCCATGCTCCAGAACAGGCTGGCCGTCAGCCGCGCATCGCCGATGTTCTCGCTGAACAGCGCAAACGGCAGCAGCGCCGCTGCGCCCGCAAGCGACTGTATGCCCGTCGACGTCCACAGTCCGGAGGTAGGCTTCAGGCGCTTGTAGAGCAGCGTGCCCGCCACCAGCGCCACCAGGCCGCCCGTCACGAGCAGCGTGCCGTGCAGGTCCTCCTGCATGCCCGACAGGCGCGAGCGCAGCACCAGGGCCACGCCGGCCAGCCCCAGGCACAGGCCCAGCATCTTGCGCCAGTTCAGGCGTTCGCCCAGCACCGGTCCGGCCAGCACGCCGATCAGCAGCGGATTAGTGCTGATCAGCACCGCCGTGAACGCGGATGAAACCGTGGTCATGCCGGACCAGCTCAGGCCCAGGTACAGCGCGTTGTTCAGCACGCCGAGCAGGACGAGCGACGCCAGTTCGCGGCCTGCTGGCAGTTTCCACCGGCCGCTGGCCGCCGCCACGCCCAACATCAGCGCGCCCGCGATCAGGAAGCGGATCGTCAGCAGCGTCAGCGGCGGACAATCCCGCACCGCGATCTTGGCGGCCGCGAACGCGGAACTCCACAGAAAGCAGAACGCGGCGATGGGCAGCAGGCTGACGCCCGGGGCGGCATCGGCGGGCAGGACGGTGGCGGGCAAGCTCGGCATGGCCTTCATGAAGGATCCGGGTGGAGGAGTGCAGCGGCCGCGGGCGCGGCGGGATGAGACGATTCTCCCCGGGCGCCGATTCATTGACAAACTCTTTATTCGGATCGAAAGTATTTGAAAATCAAATGCTTTGGAATACCAGCCATGCTCGACCTCGATCTATTGCACAGCTTTGTCTCGGTAGTGGATGCCGGCGGCTTCACGGCGGCCGGCGAACGCGTGCATCGCAGCCAGTCCACCGTCAGCCAGCAGATCCGCAAGCTCGAGGAAACGCTGGAATGCGCGCTGTTCTTGCGCGAAGGGCGCCAGGTCCAGCTGACCGAAGAAGGCGAGCGCCTGCTGGGGTATGCGCGGCGCATGCTGGCGCTGTCCACCGAAGTCAGGGAGGCGGTCAGCGGACGGCGGCGCGTGGACGTGATCCGCCTGGGCGTTCCGGATGATTTCGCGGCCGATACGCTGACCGCGATCGTCGCCGAATTTGCGCGGGCCCGGCCGACGGTGCAGCTGTCGGTGCGCTGCGACCTTACCGCGGTGCTGGCGCGCAGCCTGGAACGCGGCGACCTGGATGTAGCGCTCCTCAAGCGGGAGCCCGGCACGGGCGCCGCGCTGGCCGTCTGGCCGGAACGCCTGCACTGGATCGGCAGCGCCAACGTCGCGATTTCGCCCACGGAGGAGCCCGTGCCGCTGGTGGCGTTCCCGCAGGGCTGCATCTACCGCAACCGCGCCATCCACGCCCTGGAGGCCGCCGGCCGGCGTTGGCGCATCGCGTACGAAAGCCCGAACCTGATGGGCCTGCAGGCCGCGCTGGCGGGCGGGCTGGGGATCGCGCTGCTGGAACGGCGCTGCATCGCGCCGGGTCATCGGATCGTGGACGCAATCCTGCCGGCCGTGCCGCCGACGGAGCTGGCGCTATGCGTGGCTAGTTCCGCGCGCGAGGCCGCGCGCCAACTGGCGCTGACTATCCGGGATTTTTGCGAGAAGGAAACGACGCGGCTCGCCGCATAAAGGCAGCGAGCCGGAAAGAGACGGCAATGCTCAGGCGATGGCGACCAGCGGAATCGGGAAGCTGCTGTTGGCCGCGGGCGCGCCGGACTCGACCATGGCGGGCGGAGCATTGACTGGAACGGCGATGGAGCGCACGTCGCACACGCTGGAGCAGCGGCCGCCCGGCAGGTATTCGGCGGCGGTTGCCGCGCAGCAGCCGCAGCACGTAGCCACGCCCAGCTCGAATTGCAGGTCGGAAAGCGTCGTCGCGCCACCGTCCACGCTGGCGCGGACTTGGCGTTCGGTGATGGCATTACATACGCAAATGTACATGCGAATGATTATCGAAAATTATTCTCGTCCTGACAAGTCCCTTGCGCAAATAAATTTGCAACGGAATTGTCACGCAAGCCCTTGAAAACAGGGACAAATTTACGAGAATGCGTCCCTTATTTCAACGCGCCGAGGCTTGCGCCTTGCGCAGCGTAGCGGGGGCAATCCGCAGCGCTTCGCGGTACTTTGCCACCGTCCGCCGGGCGATCACTATCCCCTGATCGGCCAGTTTTTGCATGATCTGGCTGTCGGACAAAGGCTTGGCCCGGTTCTCGTCGGCCACCATCTGGCGGATGTACGTTTGCACGGCGGTGGCTGAGGTGGCGTCCCCGCCCTCCGTCGAAACGCCAGCGCCAAAGAAACGCTTGAGCTCCAGCGTGCCAAACGGAGTGAGCATGTACTTCTGCGTTGTGGCGCGTGAAATCGTGGATTCGTGCAGGCCGAGCTCGCCAGCGATGTCTTTCAGGATGAGCGGCCGCATGGCGGCGGGCCCCTGGCTGAAAAAGGCCGTCTGGCGCTCCACGATGGCCTGGGACACCCGGAGGATGGTGTCGAAGCGCTGTTCCACGTTGCGGATCATCCATCTGGCCTGCTGCAACTGGGCCTGCAGGCCCGCATGCGCGGAGTCCTTCTGGTTGCCCAGCATCTGGGCATACAGCCCATTGATCTGCAGACGGGGCACCGCGGCGCTGTTGAGCGTGACCTGCCAGCCGCGCCGGGTCTTGCGCACGATGACGTCGGGCACCGCGTACTCGGCCGCCGGCACGGTCCAGGCGCGCCCCGGACGGGGCTCCAGGCGCAGGATCAAGGAATGCGCCACGCGGAACGTGGCCTCGTCGCAACCCACCGCCGCGCACAGGCGCGCGGCGTTGCCGGTAGCCAGCAGCGGCAGGTGGTGCGCGCAGATCTGCCGGGCACAGGCCAGCGCGGCGGCATCCGCCGCCTCGGGCAGGCGGGCGGGGTCCGGGTTGCGCAGCTGCAACATCAGGCATTCGGCCATATCGCGCGCGCCGATGCCCACGGGGTCGAACGACTGCAGCAGGGACAGCGCCGCGCGCAATTCGTCGATATCCGGCTCCATGTCGGCCGGCAGCCAGCCCAGGATCTCTTCGAGCGGAGAGTCCAGATAGCCGTTTTCGTCCAATTCGTCGATCAGCAGCGACGCCAGCACGACGTCGCGCGGCGCCGCCCGCGTCAGGGCAAGCTGTCCGAGCAGATGCTCGCGCAAGGTATCCGGCCGCGCCGCCTCGGGCAGGCTGGAGTCGTCGTCGGGATATACCCCGCCGGAGCCCGGCATCTCGTCGACCGCCGTCTCGCGCTCGGCCGCCGGCTCGTCGTCCTGCACGGAGGACTCGCGTTCGGACTCCGCTTGCGCCTCGGCCGCCGGCGACTCGTCCTCGCGGTCCAGCAAGGGGTTTTCCGCAAGCACTTGCGAGATCTCGGCCTCTAGCTCGAGCGTGGACAACTGCAACAATCGTATCGATTGCTGCAGTTGTGGGGTCAGCGTCAGGTGCTGACCAGGTCGCAGTTCTAAAATTGGACGGGTCATAGGTACAATATTTTGCATGATGAATCTGACTTCGCCCGCAAGCGTTCGCCAGGACTGCCGACTGATCGGCCAGACCCTGCTCAAATTGGCGCTTCCCCGACTCGTTGTGCGCGCGATAGTCATCGCCGTCGCCCTCGTCCTTTGGTATCTGGTCGCCTCCTGGATACTGGATTTCGGCAAGCGCATGAACTACGACTTCCTGCATACGCTGGGCCAGCCCACCATGGACATGGCGCAGAAGGTCAATCCCTACATCTGGTGGGTCGTGGCCGGCATCTGGTCGCTGATCGTCTTCTTCTCGGTGCGAGCCTGGTTCTACGCCAGCCTGGCCTCGGGCGCGGCAACGCCGGTGGGCACGGACGTGCTGTCCGAGCTGGCGCCGAATCTGTCGGACGAGTCCCTGGGCGTGCTGCGCTGGACCTGGGGCGACCGCCAGGAGCCGTTCACGGTAGGCGACTTGCGCCGCTCCTTGTCTGAAATTCGCCACAACCGCATCGGCAAGATCGCGATGGTTGCGGAACAGGCCCAGATCCTGGAGCCCGCCGCCACCCGTCCGACCCGCGATCCGCGCGACGACGGTCGCCGCGAACCCCGCGGAGAACCCCGCGGCGACCGCTACGTGGAACCGCGCATTGGCCCGGCCCGCTAGGCCCAGCCCCAGCCCCCGCTCCTGACCCAAGGCCGCCGACAGGCGCTGACCCAAGGCCGCCGACAGGCGGCCTTTCTGTTTCTGCCCCCAGCCGGCCGGCCAGTCTGATGCCGGCCTTGCGGGAGCTGGCGGGAGTGATCCGTCCCCAGCATCTTTCCGTTTGCGCTTCCACGGAAAGTATGTTTGACTAGCAACCTATGGCCGCTCACCGCACCCCCTTCGCGATTGCCACCGGACGCATTGCCGCTCCGGTTGCCGGCCTGCGCGCTCGCTCCTTCTTTGCGCTATCGCTACTGCTACCGATCGGTTGCCGGGCCTAGTGTCCCCGTGGTAGCTCGGCAGCCACGCTTGCCACACGCGATTTCCCCCTTTTATCTCTGAATCCTGCCGGTCAATCACGGCAAACCCTGGCACAAGACCGTCATCCGGTCGCACGCGCCGCCGAGAACCCAGTTCTCACGGGATTCAAAAGAAACCGATCGAGGTGTAGTAATGATGCTTGCCAACCCCGCCACCAAATACGTCCCCTTCGCGCCCTTTGCCCGCGACTTCTCCGAACGCACCTGGCCCAGCCGCCGCATCACGAAGGCGCCGATCTGGATGAGCACGGACTTGCGCGACGGCAACCAGGCGCTGATCGAGCCGATGAGCGTGGAGCGCAAGGTCCGCTTCTTCGAACAGCTCGTGAAGATCGGCTTCAAGGAAATCGAAGTGGGCTTTCCGTCGGCTTCGCAGACCGACTTCGACTTCGTGCGCAAGCTCATCGACGAAAAGCGCATCCCCGGCGACGTGACCATCATCGTGCTGACCCAGTCGCGCGAAGACCTGATCAGCCGCACCGTCGAAGCCGCCGCGGGCGCCAAGCAAGCCATCGTCCACATGTACAACGCCTGCGCGCCGGCCTTCCGCAAGGTCGTGTTCAACATGTCGAAGGACGAGATCAAGGGCATTGCCACCACCGGCACGCGCCTGATCAAGCAATACACGTCGCAGCGTCCCGAGACCAAGTGGAGCTACGAATATTCGCCCGAAGTCTTCAGCACCACCGAACCCGAATTCGCGCTTGAAGTTTCGAACGCCGTGGCCGACGTCTGGCAGCCCACGCCCGATCACAAGATGGTGTTGAACCTGCCCGCCACGATCGAGGCCACCAGCCCCAACCTGTACGCCGACCAGATCGAATGGATGCACAAGAACCTGGCGCGCCGCGACAGCATCGTGCTCAGCGTGCACCCGCATAACGACCGCGGCACCGCTGTTGCCGCCGCCGAGTTCGCCGTGATGGCCGGCGCCGACCGCATCGAAGGCTGCCTGTTCGGCAGCGGCGAGCGCACCGGCAACGTGGACCTCGTCACCCTGGCCTTGAACCTCTACACCCAGGGCGTGCATCCGGGCCTGGACTTCTCCGACATCGACGAAGTGCGCCGCTGCGCCGAATACTGCAACCAGCTGCCCGTCCACCCGCGTCACCCGTACGCGGGCGACCTGGTCTTCACCGCGTTCTCCGGCTCGCACCAGGACGCCATCAAGAAGGGCTTCGCCTTGCAACAGGCCGACGCCATCTGGGAAGTGCCTTATCTCCCGATCGACCCCGCCGACCTCGGCCGCAGCTACGACGCCGTGATCCGCGTGAACAGCCAGTCGGGCAAGGGCGGCGTTTCGTACCTGCTTGAACAGGAACACGGCCTGGTGTTGCCGCGCCGCCTGCAGATCGAATTCAGCCGCGCCATCCAGCGCGTCACCGACGAAACCGGCCGCGAAGTCACCGCCGACGACGTGCACACGATCTTCAACCGCGAATACCTCGAACAGAAGGCGCCGTGGAAGCTGATCCGCCACCGCATCGACGGCAATCCGTCGGCTGGCGAAGGCCAGCACTTCAGCATCGAAGCCGAACTCGAATACAACGGCGAACGCCGCATCGTGACGGGCAAGGGCGACGGCGCGATCTCCGCCTTCGTGGCCGCGCTGGACGTGCCCGTGCGCATCATGGACTACCACGAGCACGCCATCGGCACCGGCACCGGCACGCGCGCCGCCTCCTATGTCGAATTGCGAGTCGGCGAATCCAGCACGGGCTTTGGCGTGGGCATCGACCGCGACATCGTGACGGCATCGTTCCAGGCCGTGCTGAGCGCCGTGAACCGCCACATCAATTCGGGCGCCGTGACGGCCGCCGAACAAGAAGCCGCCGAGACCGCGTGATCCGCGATCCGGCCTGAATGATGCCCCCAGCCCGTTACCCCGGCTGGGGACAGCAAAAAGCCCGCCTTATCCGGCGGGCTTTCTTTTTGTCCGTCGCGGCTTCAGCCGCGCGGCCACATGTCGGAGGCGCCGATATCCGGAGCAATGGCCGCCAGCAGGCGCGCGTGGACCCAGCCGGCGATCGCCAGCGTGCGGTGGTCGGCATGGCGCTGTCCGACCAGCTGCAGGCCCACGGGCAGGCCCTGCGGGCCGGTTGCGAACGGCAGGTTCAGGCAGGGCAGGCCGAACAGCGTCCAGGCGCGCGAGAATTGCGGATCGCCCGTGCCCAGGTCGGCGAACGGCGCTTCGCCGCTGGCGCTGGGCGCAAGCAGCACATCGTATTGCTGGAACCATGCGTCCACGCGCGCGCGCGACTCGGCGGCGCGGGCCAGGTTCTTGATGTGTTCTTCGGCGCTGATCTGCGCGCCGGCCTCGAGTATGGCCTGGATCTTGGGGCTGAGCTGCGCGGCATGCTCCAGCCGTTCATAGGCCAGCGACTGCGAGGCCTCGAACGCCATGATGTCCGCGTGCAACTGCACCAGCATGCAATGCTCGGGCGGCAGCGGCACCTCTTCCACCAGGGCGCCCGCGCGCGAAAGCGTGGCCGCGGCCTGCGCGAAGGCTTCCTTGGTTTCGGCCTGCGCGTGGCGCCATTGCAGGCTGCGGTACATGCCGATGCGCGGCTTGCCTTCGTAGGTCAGGTCCAGCATGCGGGGATCGCGCATCAGGACCGAGGCGAACAGCGCCACGTCAGGCACCGACCGCGCAAAGCCGCCCACGGTGTCCAGCGATTCGGCCAGGCTCTTGACGCCGGCGCGGGGGATGCCGCCAAACGTGGGCTTGAAGCCCACGATGCCGCAATAGGAGGCCGGCCGGATGATGGAGCCGGCGGTCTGGGAACCCAGCGCGAAAGGCACCATGTCGTCGGCCACCGCGGCGGCCGAACCGCTGGACGAGCCACCCGGCGTGTAGGCCTCGTTGCGCGGATTGCGCGTGGGGCCGGCCTGGTAGGTGGCGAATTCGGTGGTTACGGTCTTGCCGATGACGATGGCGCCCGCGCCGCGGCACAGCGCCACCGAGGCGGCATCCAGGCCGGGACGGTGGCGGTCGTAGATGGGCGAGCCGTAGCGGGTGGGAAGGTCTGCCGTGTCGAACAGGTCTTTGACGCCGATGGGCAGGCCATGCAGCGGACCGCGCAGGGCGCCGCGGTCGAGTTCTTCCGCCTGGTCGAGCGCGGCCTGTTTTTGCAGGGCGGTCCAGGCATGAACGGTGTTCTCGCGTTGCTCGATGCGCGCAAAGCAGGCACGCACCAATTGCACCGCGGTTAATTCGCGCCGTTGCAGCTTGCGCGCGGCTTCAAGCGCGCCAAGTCTGTTTAAGGCAGTAGACATGGTCCTTTCCTCTTTACCGGTGCCGCGCTTGATGCGCGGTTACTGAACTTCGCACCCGGTCCCCTTGACCGAGGGTCTGCCCGATTCTGCAATGCGGCAACCAGCCGCGCGGCCCGAGCAGACCGATCCTTGCCATTGTGCGCGCCGAGTCAATTGGGAAAAACACCGAAAACACCGGGTTTTTCCCAGGAAAAAACACGAACCGCGCCATGGCTTTGTGTTGTTGCGTTGCTGCCAGCATAGCGCAAACCCGTGCAATACAAAGGTCATATTTGTCTTGTAAGATGAAATCGTTTTCAGCAAATCGGCAGCAATGCAGCCATGGCTACGCGCTCGTCGCCCCGCTTTTCCATCATTGAAGTGGCCCGCAAGGCCGGGGTCTCGCCGGCGACGGTTTCGCGCGCGTTCAACCAGCCGGAAATCGTGCATCCCGACACGCTGGCGCACATCCGCAGCGTCGCCAAGCGCGCGGGTTTCCGGCCCAATCGCGTGGGCCGCAGCCTGCGCTCGGGCAGCACGCGCACCATCGGACTGATCCTGCCGACGCTGTCCAATCCCGTGTTCGCCGAGTGCTTCGAAGGCGCGGAACGGCGCGCGCGCGAATCCGGCTACAGCGTCATGCTGACCGCCACCGGCTACGACCCCGCGGTGGAGTCGGCGGCGGTGCAGGGGCTGATAGACCATCAGGTGGATGGGCTGATCCTGACGGTGGCGGACGTGGCCAAGAGTCCCACGCTGGACGACCTGGACCGCGCCGGGATTCCCTATGTTCTGGTCTACAACGAATCCGCCGCGCATCCCTTCGCGTCGGTCGACAACCGCGCCGCCGCCAGCGACATGGTGGCGCACCTGGCCGCGCTGGGACACCGGCGCATCGCCCTGGTGACGGGCCCCCTGACCGCATCCGACCGGGCGCGCCGCCGCCTTGTGGGCGCGCGCGCCTGCGCCAAGAAGCTGGGCCTGGAAGCCATCCAGCACATCGCCATGAGTTCGCACACCGGCAGCGATGCGGATGCCCTGAAGGCCGCGCTGCGCGGCAAGCAGGCGCCCACCGCCCTGTTCTGCTCCAACGACCTCCTGGCCACCGCGGTCATCGCGGACCTGGTGGGCCTGGGCCTGTCCGTGCCCGCCGACATCTCCGTGTGCGGCTTTGACGGCATGCGCTTCGGCGCCTTGCTCACCCCGCCGCTGACCACCGTCGCGCAACCCAGCGACGGCATCGGGCAGACGGCGTGCTCGAACCTGCTGGCGCAGATCCACGGCCAGCCGCCGCAATCGAACCGGCTGCCGCATTGCATCGTGGTGGGCGGCACCGCGGCGTCCGTGCGCCGCTAGCCGGCGCGCCCACCCATTCCCGACAACTTTCAGATTCCCCGCGTCATGCTCATCGCACAAATCACCGACCTGCACATGCGCACCCCCGGCGACAAGGCCTACGGCATCATCGATCCGGCCGCCTTCCTCGCGCCCGCGGTGCGCGCGCTCAATGCCCTGACGCCGCGGCCCGACTGCGTGCTGATCACGGGCGACCTGACCGACCTGGGCAAGCCCGTGGAGTACCAGGCGCTGCGCGAACACCTGCAAGCGCTGGAGATCCCGTACTTCCTCTTGCCCGGCAACCACGACGACCGCGCCGAGTTGCGCGCCGCCTTCCCCGACCACGCCTACCTGCAGGGTGGCGGGCCGTTCATCCAGTACGCCGTCGAAACCTATCCGCTGCGCATGCTGGCGCTGGACACCGTGGTGCCGATGAAGAGCCACGGCGAGCTGTGCCAGGACCGCCTGGACTGGCTGGCCACCCGCCTGGCCGAGCAGCCCGGCCGCCCCACGCTGGTGCTGATGCACCATCCCCCGTTCCTGACCGGCATCGAGCACATGGACGCCATCGGCCTGCTTGCCGGCGCGCCGGAACTGGAACGCATCGTGGCGCGCTTTCCCAACGTGGAGCGGGTGCTGTGCGGCCACTTGCACCGCACCATCTTCCAGCGCTTCGGCGGAACGATCGCATCCACCTGTCCCGGCACCGCGCACCAGCTTGCGCTGGAGCTTGGGCCGCGCCCGACGCTGCAATACATCATGGAACCGCCGGGCTACCAGCTGCACTGGTGGCAGGGCGGCAATCTGGTCACGCACCACGCGGTTATCGGGGATTACCCCGGCCCTTATCCCTTTGCGTAAGGCCGGCGCTAGACTACGAACCCTTGCCTTGCCATATATCCGTCATGTTTGCGCTGCACAATGAAAAGGTTTTCATAACAGGCAACAATGCGGATCTAACAATTAGATCTTCGAGACAGCATGTCATCCATCGTTCTGGATAACCTCACCAAACAGTACGCGGGCGCGGCCGCGATCCAAGGCGTGAGCTTCACGGTTCCGGCCGGCAGCTTCACGGTCCTGCTGGGTCCGTCTGGCTGCGGCAAGTCCACCACCCTGCGCATGATCGCCGGACTGGATACGCCCACGTCGGGCGCCATCCGTATCGGCGACCGCGACGTGACCCAGTTGCCGCCGGCCAAGCGCCGCATCTCGATGGTGTTCCAGTCGTACGCGCTGTTTCCCCACCTGTCGGTGCGCGAGAACATCCTGTTCGGCCTGAAGGTGCGCAAGGAGCCCGCGCGCGACTACGACCGCCGCCTGCAGCGCGTGGCCACCCTGCTGGGCCTGGGCCATCTGCTGGACCGCAAGCCATCGCAGCTGTCCGGCGGGCAGCAGCAGCGCGTGGCGCTGGGCCGCGCCGTGATTTCCGAAGCGCCCGTCTGCCTGATGGACGAGCCGCTGTCCAACCTGGACGCGCAGTTGCGCCACGAGATGCGGCGCGAGATCCGCGCTCTGCAGCAAAGCCTGGGCATCACGATGGTGTATGTCACGCACGACCAGACCGAGGCCATGAGCATGGCCGACCAGGTGGTGCTGCTGCGCGGCGGCCAGATCGAACAGCACGACACGCCCGACGGCCTGTATGCGCGTCCGGCCAGCGAATTCGCGGCGCGCTTCATCGGCACGCCTCCCATGAACCTGATCGGCCTGACGACGCAGCAAGGCGCCACGACCATCGCCGGCACGCAGGGCCCCGCCATCGCGGGCGCTCCCGCCGGCGCCATGAAACTGGGCGTGCGCCCGGAGCACATACGCATCGACGGCGACGGCATCTCCGCCATCGTGGAGAGCGTGGAGTACTTCGGCGCGGACTCCATCGTGGTGTGCCGCGTGGGCGATACGAGCGGCGTGGCCGTGCGGGTGGGCGGCCATCTGCGCGCCAGCGCCGGCGAGGCGCTGCGCCTGTCCTGGCCGGACGGGCAACAGCATTTCTTTGCCGCCGATTCGGCGGTCATCAACACCGTCGGGCGCTAGAAGACGCCCAATCCACAGGAAAGGAAACACAACATGCGACGCATCGTACTCAAGACCCTGGCCGCCAGCCTGGCCGCCGCCTGCCTGTCTCTGCCTGTGCAGGCGCAGAACAAGCCCGTCGAGGTGGAGTTCTATTACCCGGTCGCGGTCGGCGGCCCGATCACCAAGATCGTCGACGACATGGTGGCGGATTTCCAGAAGGAAAATCCCGACATCAAGATCAAGCCGATCTACGCCGGTTCGTACCAGGACTCGATCGCCAAGGCGCTCACCGCGCTCAAGGGCGGCACGCCGCCTCAGCTGGCCGTGCTGCTGTCCACCGACATGTTCACGCTGATCGACGAGGACGCCATCGTCCCGATCGACAGCCTGGCCAAGAGCGATGCCGACAAGAAGTGGCTGGGCGGCTTCTATGACGCCTTCATGCAGAACAGCCGCACCGGCGGCCACACCTGGGGCGTGCCGTTCCAGCGTTCGACCATCGTCATGTACTACAACAAGGACCTGTTCAAGGCTGCCGGCCTGGACCCCGAGCGCGCGCCCGCCACCTGGGCCGAGCTGGTCGAATATGGCAAGAAGCTGACCAAGCAGGACGCCTCCGGCAACACGACGCAGTGGGGCATCGAGATCCCCTCGGGCGGCGCGTTCGCCTACTGGCTGTTCCAGGCGCTGACCACGCCCAACGGCGCGATCCTGATGAACGAGGCCGGCAACGAGGTCTACCTGGACAAGCCCGCGGTGGTTGAAGCCGCCCAGTTCTGGCGCGACCTGTCGGCCAAGCACAAGATCATGCCGACCGGCACGATCGACTGGGGCACCACGCCCAAGGACTTCCTGGAAAAGAAGGCCGCCATGGTGTGGACCACGACCGGCAACCTGACCAATATCCGCAAGAACGCCGACTTCCCGTTCGGCGTGGCCATGATGCCGCAGCAAAAGCGCGGCGGCAGCCCGACGGGCGGCGGCAACTTCTACATCTTCAAGAGCGGCACGCCGGAGCAGCAGCAGGCGGCGCTGAAGTTCGCGCAATGGGTCACCACGCCCGAGCGCGCGGCCGACTGGAGCATCGCCACGGGCTATGTGGCCGTGACGCCGGCCGCCTGGCAGACGGAGAAGATGAAGAAGTACGCGCAGGAAGTTCCGGCCGCGACGGTCGCGCGCGACCAGCTGGAAGTCAGCGTGGCGGAATTCTCCACGCATGAGAACCAGCGCGTCACCAAGACCCTGAACGACGCCCTGCAGGCGGCCCTGACGGGTTCGAAGACGCCGCAGCAGGCGCTGACCGACGCGCAGCGCGAGGCCGACCGCATACTGCGTTCCTATAAGTAAACCGACCTAGCACGATGAGCCGCTCTTTAAACGCGCTTTATGGCTGGCTGCTGTTGCTGCCAGCCATCGTGCTGCTCGCCGCCTTCACGCATTACCCGGCGGTGGCGACGCTTTGGCACAGCTTTTTCTCCACGCCGAAGGGCGCGCGTCCGGCCCGCTTTGTCGGGCTGGACAACTACGCCGTGATGCGCGACGACCCGGTGTTCTGGCAGTCGCTGTGGAACAACCTGTGGTTTGCGCTGGGCACCATACCCACGTCGATCGGCATCGCGCTGATCATGGCGCTATGGGTGAACCGCAACCTGCGCGGCCGCGGTTTCCTGCGCATGGCGTACTTCACGCCGACCGTGCTGCCCATGGTGGCGGTGGCAAATATCTGGCTGTTCTTCTACACGCCGCAGTACGGGCTGATCGCGCAGGTGATGGGCTGGTTCGGATCGCCCGGCCCCAACTGGCTGGGCAACCGCGAGACGGCGCTGCCGGCGCTGATGGTGGTGACGGTGTGGAAGGAGTCGGGCTTCTTCATGATCTTCTACCTGGCCGCCTTGCAGACGGTATCGCCGTCGCTGCGCGAGGCCGCCATGCTGGAAGGCGCGTCGCGCTGGCAGTACTTCCGCCGCATCCTGTGGCCGCTCCTGATGCCCACCACGCTCTTCGTGCTGATCAACGCCTTGATCAACGCGTTCCGGTTGGTGGACCACGTGGTCGTCATGACGCGCGGCGGCCCCGACAACGCCAGCACGCTGCTGCTGTACTACATCTACCAGGTGGGTTTCAGTTTCTGGGACACGGCTTACGCCGCCACGCTGACCGTCGTGTTGCTGGTGGTGCTGGCGCTGACGGCGCTGATCAAGTTCCGCTGGCTGGACCGCAGGACGCACTATCAATGAAAGACAAGCTCGATACCCTGGGCGCCTGGGCGCTGGGCCTGTTGTGGATCCTGCCGCTGGCCTATGCCATGTGGGCGGCGTTCCACCCGCCCGCCTACGCGACCCGCTTTGACCTGTTCGCGCCGCTGACGCTGGACAACTTCGTGCGCGCCTGGCACGCGGCGCCGTTCCCGCGGTACTTCCTCAACACCTTCTTCCTGGTCACGATGGTGCTGGCCGCGCAGCTGGTGCTGTCCACGCTGGCCGGCTATGCGTTCGCGCGCTTCGAGTTCCGTGGCCGCGACTTCGTCTTCATACTGGTGCTGCTGCAGCTGATGATCATGCCCGACGTGCTGCTGGTGGAGAACTACCGTTCGATGAGCCAGCTGGGCGTGCGCGACACGGTGTTCGCCATCGGCCTGCCGTACTTCGCGTCGGCCTTCGGCATCTTCCTGCTGCGCCAGACTTTCAAGACAGTGCCGCGCGAACTGGAAGAGGCGGCGCGCATGGAAGGCGCCAACCCTTTGCAGATCCTCTGGAAGGTGTACGTGCCGCTCGCCAAGCCGATCTACGTGGCCTACGGGCTGGTGTCGGTCAGCCACCACTGGAACAACTTCCTGTGGCCGCTGATCATCACCAACTCGGTGGAATCCCGGCCGCTGACGGTGGGCCTGCAGGTGTTCTCGTCCACCGACCAGGGCATCGACTGGTCGGTGATCACCGCCGCCACCCTGATGTCGGCCGCGCCGCTCCTGATCGCATTCCTGCTGTTCCAGCGCCAGTTCGTGCAGTCGTTCATGCGGGCGGGGATCCGCTAGGGGTGTCAATACCCCACGGTCAGGCCCGGCAGGTCCACGGTGATGCGCGGGCGCTCCAGCGCCAGCGCCAGGTTCTCGGCGAATTCCCGGGCTTCCTTTTCGTCGGAGGACAGGGTGTCGTAGCCCAGCGCGTCGGCCACGCCCAGCACCTTGTCCAGCAGCAGGACCTTGCCGCTCGGGCGCAGCGGTTCGCAGCCCAGGGTTTCCCAGGCGCCGTCGAACCAGTCCTGCGCCTGGGCCTGGCGCTGCGGAGAGGGCTCGACGGTGGCCGAGAGATCCAGCGAACGCCGGGGGTCGAAAACAATGGTGATGTCGCTGCGCATGAGGGTGGCTCCTTGGGATGGCGTCAGGCGAGAAGGGTAGGCAAAAAAAGCCGGACAGATTGTCCGCCCGGCGACATTGCCTACCAGCCTCGCGACACCTCCCAGGTGACCTCGGCGCCGGCGGCCTGGGATTGGCGCATCATGTCCAGCAAGGGAAAAGCGCGTTCTTTCAGGCCGACCACTCGCGCCATCGGGGATGCCGGCGCCTTGTCGTCGTCTTCCTCGCTGTCCTCGTGGCCATGCCGGTACTCGTCGATCGCGCGCTCGATGCCGCTGATGGCGGGCCCCAGCTGCTCCACGGTGAAAACGCCGCGCTCCGGGATCTTGTCGCCCACTGGCTTGCCTGCCGCCTGCAGCAGCGCGCTGGCATGGTCGGTCAGCATCAGGACCTCGGCCACGACCTTGGAATGAAAAGTGATCAGCATGTTCCAGTCTCCCACATTGAATACCTTACATACACTACCCCAACGCCCCGGTGATGCCAACTGGCGCCTTGGAGGGGGCCCTGAGGGCGCCCCCCGGCCGCGGGCCGGGGCGTCTGCTACGCGAATTTCCCGCCACGGCTTCCGATCCGGCACCGGCGCTTCGGGCGACATGCACAATCCGTTGATTTGATTGAGAGTTCGGATGCGCCCGGGCGTCGGCCCGCGCACCGCCTGGCGGACGCTTCGGGGCAGGGCGGCTGCCGGTCCCGCCCCCAAATCAACTATGATTCAGGGGATTCCCCGTGACAGCAGGACCTGTGGCGGCCATGAATCCGGCACGAGCGCGCCAGGCATCCCCCGGTCCGCGCCCGACCTGGCCCGTGAACGCGGCTTCGGCTGGCGGGCGTGGCGCGCGGATTGCCGGCCAGGCCGCGGCCCACTGATCGCCGCCTTCGTCACTCACTCAGAACTACTCCAGACGCCCATGCTCCTCGAGCAACAAAAACAGCTTATCTCCCTGATCCAGGCCGCCGTTGCGCAGAGCCTGCCCGACGCCCAGGCCAACGTGCTGCTGGAGCGCCCCAAGGTTGCCGCCCACGGCGACGTCGCCACCAACGTGGCCATGCAGCTGGCCAAGCCGGCCCGCCGCAACCCCCGCGAGCTGGCCCAGGCCATCGTGGATGCCCTGATGGCGCATCCCGATGCCGCCCCGCTGGTCGAAAGCGCCGAAGTCGCCGGCCCCGGCTTCATCAACCTGCGCATCACGCCCGCCGCGCGCCAGGCCGTCATCGCCGCCGTGGCGGCAGAGGGCGCCGCGTTTGGCCGCGCCCCCCGCAGCGGCGAGAAGATCCTGGTCGAGTTCGTGTCGGCCAACCCCACGGGGCCGCTGCATGTGGGCCATGCCCGCCAGGCCGCCCTGGGCGACGCCCTCTGCCGCCTGTACGACGCCAGCGGCTGGGACGTCACCCGCGAGTTCTACTACAACGACGCCGGCAACCAGATCCACAACCTGGCCATCAGCGTGCAGGCGCGCGCCCGCGGCCTGACGACCGAATCCCCCGATTGGCCCGCCGACGGCTACAAGGGCGACTACATCGCCGACATCGCCCGCGACTTCCAGGCCGGCAAGACCATCCAGGCGTCCGACGGCGAGCCCGTCACCGCCACCGGCAACATCGACAGCCTGGACGACATCCGCGTCTTCGCCGTGGCCTACCTGCGCCGCGAGCAAGACCTGGACCTGCAGGCCTTCGGCCTGGCGTTCGACAACTACTACCTTGAAAGCTCGCTCTACACGTCCGGCCGCGTGGAAGCCACGGTCAAGGCGCTGATCGCCGGCGGCCACACCTACGAGGAAGGCGGCGCGCTGTGGCTGCGCACGACCGAACTGGGCACGGGCGACGACAAAGACCGCGTCATGCGCAAGAGCGAAGGCGGCTACACCTATTTCGTGCCCGACGTGGCCTATCACAAGGCCAAATGGGAGCGCGGCTTCCACCGCGCCGTGAACATCCAGGGCAGCGACCACCACGGCACCGTGGCCCGCGTGCGCGCCGGCCTGCAGGCGCTGGAAGAGGGCATCCCCAAGGACTACCCGTCCTACGTGCTGCACAAGATGGTCAAGGTGATGCGCGGCGGCGAAGAGGTCAAGATCTCCAAGCGCGCCGGCAGCTACGTCACCATGCGCGACCTGATCGACTGGGTGGGCCGCGACGCGGTGCGCTACTTCCTGATCCAGCGCCGCGCCGACACGGAATTCGTGTTCGACGTGGACCTGGCGCTGTCCAAGAGCGACGAGAATCCCGTCTATTACATCCAGTACGCGCACGCGCGCATCTGCTCGGTGATCAACAACGCCGGCATGCCGCCCGCGGACGTGGCCCAGGCCGACGCCGCGCTCCTGACCACCCCGACCGAATTCGCGCTGATGCAGCGCCTGGCCGAATTCCCGCAGGTGGTGGCCCTGGCCGCCCAGGAGCTGTCGCCGCACCACATCGCCTTCTGGCTGCGCGACTGCGCCTCGGACTTCCATGCCTGGTACAACGCCGAACGCGTGCTGGTCGACGACACAGCCCTGAAGCTGGCCCGTCTGCGCCTGGCCGCCACCACCCGTCAGGTGCTGGCCAACGGCCTTGAGCTGATGGGCGTTTCCGCCCCCGAGCGGATGTAACATCGGTTCATGGCAACCAAGCGTAAACCTACCCGCCGTTCATCCGGCGAAAGCGGCAGCACCCTTTACGGGGCGCTGGCAGGCCTGCTGATCGGCCTGATCGTCGCCGCCGTCGTCGCCTTCTATGTCACCAAGGCGCCCGTGCCGTTCGTGGACCGGGCCAGCCGCCAGGGCGATACGGGAAAGCTGCCCGATCCCCGCCAGGCCCCGGATCCCAACGCCGGCCTGTATGGCCGCGACGGCGCGGCGGGCGCCCCGCCCAGCGGCCCGACCGCCACCGCGCCGGCGCCGCTGCCAGGAACAGGCGCCACCGGCAAGGCCGACGAAACGCCCTCCAAGCTGGACGACCTGGGCGCGCTGATCGCCACGCTGCCCACCTCGAAGGCGCCCGCGGCCGCGCCGGCCGCTTCCGCGCCTGCCGCCGCGCCCACGCCGATCTCGAAAGCGGCCCCGGCCGCCAAGCCGGCTCCCGCCGCGACGGGAACCTACTACCTGCAGGCGGGCGCTTTCCGCGGCGAGAACGACGCCGAATCGCTGAAGGCCCGCATCATCCTGCTGGGACTGCCGGTGGCCGTGCAGAAGGCGGAAGTGAACGGCAAGCCCATCAACCGCGTCAGGGTGGGGCCGTTTGCCCGCCTGGACGACATGAACCGCGCCCGGGGCAGGCTGGGCGAGAACAAGATCGAAACCGCCGTGGTGCGCCAGTAGGGGCGCCCGGCGGGTGGTTTGCATTGAACTAATCCGGCCCCGAGCCTGTCTGTAGCTTTTTATTCAGGAACCTCATCCATGCTGTCCCCCAAGCTTATTCGCATCCTGGCAGCCGCCGCGCTGACCGCAACGGCGTTCTTCAGCCCGGTCAGCCATGCTCAAGGCGCCCAGCAGTACGTGCCCATCAATCCGCCGCTGCCGTCGGACACCCCGGGCAAGGTCGAAGTGCTGGAATTCTTTGCCTACACCTGCCCGCATTGCGCCTCCATGGAACCCATGGTTGAAGACTGGGCCAAGACCGCGCCTTCGGATGTGGTGCTCAAGCAAGTCCCGATCGCCTTCAACGCCGGCATGAAGCCGCTGCAACAGCTCTACTACACGCTGCTGGCCCTGGACCGCCCGGACCTGCATCCCAAGGTCTTCACCGCCATCCACGGCGAGCACAAGCGCCTGTTCGACAAGAAGGCGATGGGCGACTGGATCGCGACGCAAGGCGTGGACCGCGCCAAGTTCGATTCGGTGTTTGATTCGTTTACGGTGCAGGCCCAAGTCCAGCGCGCCAACCAGCTGGCCGACGCCTACCGCATCGAGGGCACGCCCTCGTTTGCCGTGGGCGGCAAGTTCATGACCTCGCCGGTCATGGCGGGCAACAGCTACGAAGGCGCCCTGAAGGAAGTGGATCGCCTGATCCCGCTGGCGCGCAGCAAGTAAGCCGCCCGGCACCCTCGCTTCCAGACGCCCCGAGCCCATGGCCGGGGCGTCTTGTTTTTTGGCGGGTGTTTCACGCCAGCGCAGCGGCCTGGCGGCTCCGCGCGCGGGCAGCGCGCTCAGCCCTGGACGGCCGCGGCCTTCTCAAGGGCCTGCGCCAGGTCGGCGATGAGATCGTCGGGCGACTCCAGGCCGATGTGCAGGCGGACCACGGCGTTGTCGCCGTCGCCCCAGTAGCGGTGCTTGGACAGGTCCTTGGGCGACACGAGCTGCACCAGGCTTTCGTAGCCGCCCCAAGAGAAGCCGATGCCGAACAAGGTCAGCGCGTCCACGAACTGGCGCGCCGCGGCGGGCGACAGGCGCAGCTCCACGGAAAGCATGCCGTTGGAGCCCGTGCAATCGCGTTGCCACAGGGCATGGCCGGGATCCTCGGGCCATGCCGGGTGGAACAGGCGCACCGTCTCGGGGCGGCCCTTGAGGAATTCGCAGACCTGCAAGGCATGCCGCGCGTGCTGGGCCATGCGGATCGGCATGGTGCGCACGCCGCGCAGCGCCAGCCAGGCATCGTCCGCGCTGATGGAGTAGCCCATCGCATACTGGGTGCGGTTGAGCTTCCTGGCGATGTCCTCGTCGTTGGTGACGACGGCGCCCAGCATCAGGTCGGAGTGCCCGCCCACATACTTGGTGCCCGCGATGATGGACACCTGCGCGCCCAGCGTCAGCGGGCGGTAGATATAGCCCGAACCCCAGGTGTTGTCGGTGGCCAGCACCAGGCCGCGGCTTTGCGCGAAGGCGGCCATGGCTCCCATGTCCAGCATCTCGAACAGCAGGGACCCGGGGGACTCCACGTACAGCAGCTTGGTGTTCGGGCGCACCAGCGCTTCCAGGTCCTCGCCGGCCGCGAAGTAGGTGATGTCGATGTTCAGGCGCTTCAGCACGGCGTCGTCAAGTTCGCGCATCGGGCCGTACACGCAGTCCGAAATCAGGGCGTGGTCCCCCGCCGAGCACAGGGCCAGCATGACCATGGTCATCGCCGACAGGCCCGAGGACGCCAGGTAGCAGTGGGTGCCGCCTTCCAGTTGCGTGAAGACCTCTTCCAGCGCGGCATGGGTGTCCATGCCCATGCGCCCGTATGTCGACGCGCGGCCCCCGGCCGCCTTGCTGCGCTGCGCGTTTTCCAGCGCGGCGATGTTGGCAAAGCGCACCGTGCTGGCCCGCATGGGCGGCAGCGGCACCGGCGCCGTGCCGGTCTCGGGGTTGAACGGGGCGGTGCCCGCGTGCTGGAGGACCGTATCGATGTGTTTGGTAGGCATCTTCAAGGGGTGCGATAAAACCGGAGAATCCAAACCATATCAGGAGGCGCGGCGCAGCGGCAATTCCTCCGGTGTCTGACACCCTTGCGACGCCGGCCCAAGTTCAAGCCTGTCTCTGCGGGTGTCAGACACCGACGCTTTCAGCCTACCCAGCTGACCGTTTCCGGCAGTTCGGCCCGCCGGGTCCGGTAGCTGTTGGCGGGATGCGCCGCGTCCGCATAGCCGAAGGAAATGCCGCAGACCACTCGGCGGTCCGGCGCGATGCCCAGCACCTCGCGCAGCACTTCCGGATACATGGCCAGCGACGCCTGCGCGACGGTCGCCACGCCGTTGGCCTGGGCCGCCAGCAGGAAATTGGCGACAAAGCCGCCGCAGTCCATTGCGCCGTATTCGCCCAGCGCCTCGTCGGTCGTGACAATGGCGACATGCGGCGCGTCGAACAGCTCGAAGTTGCGCATTTCCTGGCGGCGGTAGGCCTCGCGGTCGCCGCGCGCCACGCCGACGGCGCCGTAGAGCTGAAAGCCCGATTCGCGGCGGCGAGCCAGGTAGTCGCCGCGGTACTCCCGCGGGAAGGGGAAGTCGGGCGTGAAGCCCGTGTGCTCCGCGCGGCGCCGCAGCGCGTCGGCGAGCCGGCGCGTGCCCGCGCCCTCGGTGATGGCCACCTGCCACGGCTGGCAGTTGCACCAGGAGGCCGTGCGCTGCGCCAGGCTCAGGATGCGCTCGATGGTGTCGCGGGGCACGGGCGCGGGCAGGAAGGCCCGACAGCTGTGGCGCGCAAGCAGCCAGGCTTCAAGCGCGGCATCGGCGCGTTCCCGGGATTCCGGAGAGGGCTGGGCATGGGCGGTGGTCATGGTCTGTCTGTCTCCTGTTCTGGTCGGCTTTGCCTTTATGATGCCACTGTCCGGCCCGCAAGCGCCGGCCGACCCGTTCCTGGCGAGATCCCATGCTGCCCCTCGACACCCTGATCGCATTCTTCGGCATTGCCGTGCTGCTGGCCCTGACTCCGGGGCCGGACAATATCTTCGTGCTGATGCAATCGGCCATCTGGGGCCGCAAGGCGGGCATGTTCGTGGTGCTGGGGCTGTGCACGGGCCTCTTGGGGCACACGGCCGCCGTGGCGGTGGGAATGGCCGCCGTGTTCGCGGCCTCGCCCATGGCCTTCACGGCGCTCAAGCTGGCGGGCGCGGCGTACCTGGCCTACCTGGCGTGGCAGATCCTGCGCGCGCCGGTCGAATCCGAGGCCGGCAAGCGTCCGGAGCCGCTGCGGCCGGGCTCGCTGTACCGTCGCGGCATCGTCATGAATCTGACCAATCCGAAGGTGCTGCTGTTCTTCTTCGCCTTCCTGCCGCAGTTCACCTCGCCCAGGCTGGGGCCGGTGGGCTTGCAGACCATGCAGCTGGGCGCGGTATTCATGGTGTCGACGCTGCTGGTGTTCGGCGCGATTGCGTTCTTCTCGGGCGCGTTCGGCGAACTGCTGCAGCGCTCGGCAACCGCCAAGCGCTGGCTGAACCGGATCGCCGCGCTGGTGTTCGTGGGACTGGCGCTGCGGCTGGCGACGGCGACCCGCTAGAAGCCGCGCGCCGCCGCCTTGCCCGTCAGGCGGCCTTGAACCGCACGATGCCGTCCGCATCCAGGGCGCGCGTGAGCTTGCCTTCGAAGTACAGCGCGTGCAGGTGCGCCAGCGCCTCGCCCATGGCGAAGGTCAGCTGGTGCAGGTCCAGCTTGCGCCTGAACAGGACCGGCACGATGTCGGAGGTGGACTGGGGCTGGACCGCACAGGCTTCCAGCACTTCCGCCAGCCGGTCGCGGTGATGCTCGTGCTGCTGCGCGATGCGCTCGTGCAGGCCCTTGAACGGCCGGCCATGCGAGGGCAGCACCAGCGTGTCCTCGGGCAGGCCGTCATAGCCGTCCAGCGAACGCAGGTACAGGGGCAGGGGATTGGCGTCGGGTTCGTAGTCGAACACGCTGACGTTGGTGGAAATGCGCGGCAGCACCATGTCGCCGGAGATCAGCACGCCCAGGTCCGGCGAGAACAGCGAGGCATGTTCCGGCGCATGGCCGTAACCCACGATCACGCGCCAGTCGCGCCCGCCGATGCGGACCTGGTCGCCGTCCAGGATGCGGGTGTACCGCGACGGCACCGCCGGCACCAGGTTGGGATAGTAGTTGGCGCGCTGGCGGATCTGCTCTTGCGCGTCCAGGTCGGTCAGCCCGTGACGGGCGAAATGCTCGACCGCCGCCTGCCCGCCCGGCCCCGCGCCCGCATCGCTGCGGCGCGACGACCAGAGCGAAGCCACCATGTAGTCGGTCATGGTCATCCACAGGCGGGCGTTCCAGCGTTCGCACAGCCAATGCGCCAGGCCGATGTGGTCGGGATGCATGTGGGTGACCAGCACGCGCAGGACAGGCAGGCCGTCCAGCTCGTTTTCGAACACCGCTTCCCACAGCGTCTTCACTTCTTCGCGCGAAATGCCGCAATCGACGATGGTCCAGCCATCCTTGCCGTCGATGTTGTCGCGCAGCAGCCAGAGGTTGATATGATCCAGCGCGAACGGCAGCGGCATCCGGATCCATTTGACGCCCTCGGCCACGACATGCGCGCGGCCGGCTTCGGGCTGGAAATCCGCCCAGGGATACTGCAGCTTTTGTTCGTTGGGATTCATTGCCTCTCGCTCCACGCTTGACGATCAGGTCAAGTCATCATAATTTACGTTTACGTAAACTGCCACACCTCGCATGCCCTCGTCAACCTGGACCATCTCCGAACTCTCCCGCGAGTTCGACGTCACGCCCCGCACGATCCGCTTCTACGAAGACCAGGGGATCGTCAGCCCGGCGCGCGAGGGACGCAACCGCATCTTCGGCCCGCGCGACCGCACGCGCCTGAAACTGGCGCTGCGCGGCAAGCGGCTGGGACTGCAACTGTCCGAAATCCTGACCCTGATCGACATGTACGACGGGCCCGGCGACACCGAAGTGCAATTGCGACAATACCTGACTGTCCTGGAACAGCATCGCGCCACGCTGGAACAACAGCGCCGCGACATCGAGGATACCTTGCAGGAAATCGCGCAGCAGGAGCGGCAGTGCCGCTCGTTGCTGGCGCAGAAGCCGTAGGGGCGCGACCATGGCCCCCCTGCAAACCGTCGCGCTGTTCATCCTGACCGCGCTGGCCGAAATCGTCGGCTGCTATCTGCCTTACCTGTGGCTGCGCAAAGGCCATTCGATCTGGCTGCTGGCGCCCGCCGCGCTCAGCCTGGCGCTGTTCGCGTGGCTGCTGACGCTGCATCCGACGGCGTCGGGCCGCGTTTATGCGGCGTATGGCGGCGTCTATATCGGCATGGCGCTGCTGTGGCTGTGGGCCGTGGACGGCGTGCGCCCCAGCGCGAGCGACTGGATCGGCGTGGGCCTGTGCCTGGCCGGAATGCTGGTGATCATGTTCGGGCCGCGAAGCTCGTAACCGCCACGGCGAACTAAAAAAAACGCGCGAACCCCGAAGGGCCGCGCGTTTTTTCCATGAGCCGCTGCTTACTCGGCCTTGATATTGCCTTCCTTGATGATGCGCGCGTTGTTCGCGAACTCCGCCTGCACCTGCTTGGCGAAGGCGTCGCCCGTGGCCGTGCCCGGCTGCAGGTAGGACTTGGCCAGCAGGTCCTGGAACTCGGCGCTGGCCACGGCCTTGGCCAACGCGGCCTGCAAGGGCTGCGACACCGCCGGCGGCAGGTTGGCGGGCGCGAAGATGCCGAAGTTCGAGTAGTACTGCGCCTGCGGCAGCTTCAGCTCGGCCATCGTCGGCACGTCCGGCCAGGCGGCCAGGCGCTGCGGCGCCATCACGGCCAGCGGCTTCAAGGCGCCGTTGGCCACGTGCGGCAGCACCACGTCGCTGTTGACCACCAGCAGCTCCACCACGCCGCCCAGTCCGTCGGTCAGCGCCTGGCTGTTGCCGCGGTAGGGCACATGCAGCATCTTGGTGCCCGTCTGCGTGGTCACCGACGCCATGCCGATGTGGGCCACGGTGCCCTGGCCCGGCGTGCCGTAGCGCACGCCGTCCGGGTGCGACTTGGCGTAGTCGATCAGGCCGGCGAAGTCCTTCACCGGCAGGGCCTTGGTCGCCACGATGGCGACCGGGGCCACGGCCACGCTGGCCACCGGCGTCAGGTCCTTCATCGGGTCGTAGTTGGTCTTGGCCAGGTGCGGGAAGATGGTCAGCGGGCTGGTCGAGGCCAGCAGCAGCGTCGTGCCGTCCGGCTGCGCGCGCGCCACGAAGTCCGTGCCCACGGACGCGCCCGCCCCCGGCTTGTTTTCAACGATGACGGTCACGTTGGCTTCCTTGCGCAGCGCGTCGCCCAGGCGGCGCCCGATCGCGTCGGCGCTGCCGCCGGCGGTGTAAGGCACAACCACCGTCACAGGCTTGGCCGGCCACCCTTGGGCCATGGCGCCGCTTGCCATGATTGCCAGGGCCGCCCCCGCGGCCTTGATCAGCAATGTCTTCTTTTTCATATCGTCCTAGTGATGTTGCATAGCACTACGTTGGATAAAGCGGACAGCGGTAAAGCACATCAGGCGAGGTAGCGCTGCGCCAGGCGAACCCAGTACGACGCGCCCGCCGGAATCAAAGAATCGTTGAAGTCATAGCTGGCGTTGTGCAGCATGCAGGGGCCCAGTCCGTGGCCCGCCATGCGGTGCTCGCCGTCGCCGTTGCCCAGGAACACGTAGCAGCCGGGCTTTTCCTGCAGCAGGAAGGCGAAGTCCTCGGACGCCATGGCCGGCTCGATCACCAGCGCGCGGTCCTCGCCCACGACATCGCGCATGACGTCCATGCAGAATTCGGTTTCGGCCACGGTGTTGACCAGCGCCGGGTAGCGGCGCTCGAAAAACACGTCGGCTTCGCAGCCGTGCGCGGCGGCGATGTTGCCCGCGATCTCCTTCATGCGGCGTTCGATCAGGTCGACCACGTCCGTGCTGTAGGCGCGCACCGAGCCGCCCAGCCACGCCGTGTTCGGAATGACGTTGATGACGCTGCCGCCGGCCTGCACCTGGGTGATCGACAGCACGGCGGCGTCCAGCGGACGCTTGCTGCGCGTCAGGATGGTCTGCAGCGACTGGCCGATGGCGAACAGCGCGGGCACCGGGTCGTTGCAGTCCTGGGGCGCGGCGGCGTGGCCGCCCTTGCCCTTGACGGTGATCTTGAAGCCGTTGGCGGCCGCCATCATGGGGCCGGAACACACGCCGAACGAGCCGGCCGGCAGGCCCGGCCAGTTGTGCATGCCGAACACGGCTTCGCAGGGGAAGCGGGTAAACAGGCCGTCCTGGATCATGGCGCGGCCGCCCGCGCCGCCTTCCTCGGCCGGCTGGAAGCACAGATACACCGTGCCGTCGAATCCGCCCCCGGTCTGCAGGTGTTGCGCCGCAGCCAGCAGCATGGCGGTATGCCCGTCATGGCCGCAGCCGTGCATCTTGCCGTCGTGGCGCGAGCGGTGTTCGAACTGGTTTTCTTCCTGCATGGGCAGGGCGTCCATATCGGCGCGCAGCATGATCGCGCGGTCCGACGCGCCGCGCTTGATCACGCCGACCACGCCGGTCTTGGCGATGCCGGTGTGCGTTTCAATGCCCCACCCGCGCAGCGTGTCCGCGACCAGCTTGGCCGTGCGGTGCTCTTCATAGCAGAGTTCGGGGTGCATGTGGATGTCGCGCCGCAGCGCCACAATTTCGTCCAGATTGGATAGTTCAAGCACGTCAAACTCCGTTGCGATGATTCAGGATTCAAGGATTGGCTGGGATATTACTCATCGTTACTCCGGGGGAAGATGACAATTTCCTAGGGATAACCCGACTCCAATTTACGTTTACGTAAACGTAATATTTGCGGTGCATCATTGCGCCGCGGTGGTTGATCGGCGCATCATGAGCCACAGGTGGCAGCATGGCGCAAACAGCAGGCGCCCATAAGAATGTAAGTACCCACTCTCTCGGAGACATCGATGAATCTTCCCGGCCTGAACTTCGACCTGGGCGAAGACCTGGACATGCTGCGCGACGCCGTGCGCAATTTCGCACAGGCCGAGATCGCGCCGCGCGCCGCAGAAGTCGATCGCAGCGACCAGTTCCCCATGGACCTCTGGCGCAAATTTGGCGAACTCGGCGTGCTCGGCATGACGGCCGATGAGGAATACGGCGGCGCCAACATGGGCTATCTGGCCCATATGGTCGTGATGGAGGAAATCTCCCGCGCCAGCGCTTCCGTCGGCCTCTCCTACGGCGCGCACTCCAACCTGTGCGTAAACCAGATCAACCGCAACGGCACGGCGGCCCAGAAGGCCAGATATCTGCCCAAGCTGATTTCGGGGGAACACGTGGGCGCGCTGGCCATGAGCGAGCCCGGCGCCGGCTCCGACGTCGTCAGCATGAAGCTGCGCGCGGACAAGAAGGGCGACCGCTACGTGCTCAACGGCACCAAGATGTGGATCACCAACGGCCCGGACGCCGACACCCTCGTCGTCTACGCCAAGACCGACCCCGAAGCGCACCAGCGCGGCATCACGGCCTTCCTGGTGGAAAAGGGCTTCAAGGGCTTTTCGGTGGCGCAGAAGCTGGACAAGCTGGGCATGCGCGGCAGCCACACGGGAGAACTCGTGTTCCAGGACTGCGAAATCCCCGAGGAAAACGTGCTGGGCCAGGTCAACGGCGGCGTGAAGGTGCTGATGAGCGGCCTGGACTACGAACGCGCCGTGCTGTCCGGCGGCCCCCTGGGCATCATGCAGGCCGTGATGGACGTGGTGGTGCCCTATATCCACGACCGCAAGCAGTTCGGCCAGGCGATCGGCGAATTCCAGCTGATCCAGGGCAAGGTCGCCGACCTGTACACCACCCTGCAAGCCAGCCGCGCCTTCTGCTACCAGGTGGGCAAGAACCTGGACAAGCTGGGCACGGACCACGTCCGGCAAGTGCGCAAGGACTGCGCCGCCCTGATCCTGTATACGGCCGAAAAGGCCACCTGGATGGCGGGCGAGGGCGTGCAGATCCTGGGCGGCAACGGCTACATCAACGAGTACCCCGTGGGCCGCCTGTGGCGCGACGCCAAGCTGTACGAGATCGGCGCCGGCACCAGCGAGATCCGCCGCATGCTGATCGGCCGCGAACTCTTCAACGAAACTGCCTGACCAACCCCCAAAAGCCGCGCCGCCATGATCCGCATGTCCGATGTCCAGCATATCGAGCAGGCTCCCGCGCCGGGGCCCTCGCCGCTGGACGTCGCGCGGCTGATGCTGGCGGGCTTCGACCGCCATTACGCGCTGTTCCGCTACAGCGCGCAGCGCGCCAAGGCGCTGTTTGAATCCGGCGACTGGCACGGCATCCAGCACTTGTCGCGCGAGCGCATCGAGTACTACGACATGCGGGTGCGCGAATGCGCGGCCCAGCTCGAAGGCGTGCTGCGCGGCCGCCCCGAAGGCGCCGTCGGCAACGCCGCCACGAACGGGGCCGGCAATGGCGCCGCCGCGCCGTCCCTGACCGACGCGCAGACCGCGTTCTGGCAGCAGATCAAGCAGGAATTCGTCGGCCTGCTGGGCGAACACCGCCAGCCCGAATGCGCCGAGACGTTCTTCAACTCGGTGTCGTGCCGGCTGCTGCACCGCGACTATTTCCACAACGATTTTCTCTTCGTCCGGCCCGCCGTCGCCACCGACTACCTCGACAGCAGCACGCCTTCGTACCGGGTGTACTACCCGGCGACGGACGGACTGGAAAAAAGCCTGATCCGCATGGTGGCGGACTTTGGCCTGGCGCTGCCTTTTGAGGACCTGCCGCGCGACACCCGGCTGCTGGCGCGCGCCGCGGTCTCGCAGCTGCGCGCCCTCTTGCCGCGCCACGTGGGCCGGCGCATCGCCAGCGACTGCCAGATCCATGCGCTGGGCTCGCTGTTCTTTCGCAACAAGGGCGCCTACATCGTCGGCCGCCTGATCAACCAGACAACCGTCTACCCCTTTGCGGTGGCGCTGACGCGCAACCCGGCGGGGCAGGTCGCGCTTGACGCGCTGCTGCTGGGCGCGGACGACCTGAGCACCCTGTTCAGCTTCACCCGCGCCTACTTCCTGGTGGACATGGAAACGCCGGCCGCGGTGGTGAACTTCCTGGCCAGCCTGCTGCCGCGCAAGCCCAAGGCCGAGCTCTACACCATGATCGGCCTGCAGAAGCAGGGCAAGACGCTGTTCTATCGCGATTTCCTGCACCACCTGGCGCATTCGCGCGATGCATTCGACATCGCGCCCGGCATCAAGGGCATGGTGATGTGCGTGTTCACCCTGCCGTCCTATCCCTATGTGTTCAAGCTGATCAAGGACCACATCGACAAGGACGGCATGGACCACGCCACGGTGCGGCGCAAGTACCAGATGGTGAAGCTGCATGACCGCGTGGGCCGCATGGCCGACACCTGGGAATACTCGCAGGTGGCGCTGCCGCGCGACCGCTTCGCCCCCGCGCTGCTGGACGAGCTACGCCGGCTGGTGCCCAGCCTGATCGAGGAAACCGCCGACACCGTGGTCATCCGCCACGTCTACATCGAACGGCGGATGACGCCGCTGAACATCTATCTGCGCCATGCCCCGGACGCGCTGCTGGAGCCGGCCGTGCGCGAATACGGGGACGCCATCCGGCAGCTGGCCGCGGCCAATATCTTCCCCGGCGACATGCTCTACAAGAACTTCGGCGTCACGCGCCTGGGCCGGGTCGTCTTTTATGACTACGACGAAATCCAGCGCATGACCGAAATGAACTTCCGCCGCATTCCGCCCGCCCCGAACGAAGAGGCGGAAATGGCTTCCGAACCCTGGTACGCGGTCGGACCGAACGATGTATTTCCCGAGGAATTCGGCCGCTTCCTGCTGGGCGACGCGCGTGTGCGCGGCGCCTTCCTGCGCCACCATGCCGACTTGCTGAAACCGGAATGGTGGCAGGCCTGCCGCGCCCATGTGGCGCAGGGCCGGATTGAAGAATTTTTCCCTTACGATACGGACAGACGCCTGCGTACGGAACGCCCTTCCGGCGGCAACGCGGTGTTGCAACCCAGACGCTGTCCCGACCCTCACAGGAGCTAGTCATGTCAGATCCCATCGTTATCGTTTCCGTCGCCCGCACGCCCATGGGCGGCATGCTGGGCAGCCTGTCCGGCCTGGCCGCCCACGAGCTGGGCGCGGTGGCCATCAAGGCCGCCATCGAACGCGCCGGCATCAAGGCCGAGCAGGTCGATGAAGTCATCATGGGCAACGTGCTGCAGGCAGGCCAGGGCCAGGCCCCCGCGCGCCAGGCGGCGCTGGGCGCGGGCCTGCCGCTGGGCGTGGCGTGCACCACGATCCACAAGGTGTGCGGCTCGGGCCTGAAGGCCGCCATGTTCGGCCATGACCTGCTGGCGGCCGGCAGCGCCGAAATCGTCGTCGCCGGCGGCCAGGAAAGCATGAGCAACGCGCCCTACCTACTGCTCAAGGCCCGCCAGGGCTACCGTTTCGGCCACAACACCGTGTATGACCACATGGCGCTCGACGGCCTGGAAGATGCCTACGACAAGGGCAAGGCCATGGGCGTGTTCGCCGAGGACTGCGCCGCCAAGTATGAGTTCACCCGCGAACAGCAGGACGCCTTCTCGCTGGAATCGCTGCGCCGCGCCCGCGCCGCCACCGAAGACGGCAGCTTCAAGTGGGAAATCGCGCCCGTGACCGTCGCCGGCCGCAAGGGCGACACCGTGATCGACACCGACGAAGCCCCCACCAAGGCCATGCCGGAGAAGATCCCCTCGCTCAAGCCCGCGTTCAAGAAAGACGGCACCATCACCGCCGCCAACTCCTCGTCGATCTCCGACGGCGCCGCCGCCATGGTGCTGATGCGCGCGTCCACCGCCGAGAAGCTCGGCGTGAAGCCGCTGGCCCGCATCGTGGCGCACAGCCAGCACTCGCAGGAGCCCGGCTGGTTCACCACCGCCCCCGTGGGCGCGCTGAAGAACCTGTTCGCCAAGACCGGCTGGAAGGCCGAGGACGTGGACCTGTACGAGATCAACGAAGCCTTCGCGGTGGTCACCATGGCCGCCATGACCGACTTCAAGCTCCCGCATGAAAAGGTCAACATCAACGGCGGCGCCACCGCGCTGGGCCACCCGATCGGCGCATCCGGCGCCCGCCTGATGGCCACCCTGGTCGGCGCGCTGCGCAAGACCGGCGGCAAGCGCGGCGTGGCCACCTTGTGCATCGGCGGCGGCGAAGCCGTCGCGATGGCCATCGAGATGGTCTAAGGACTGGCTTGGGAGGCGGGCTTGCGCCCGTCTCCCAAGATGGATTCCGCTGCGCCTTTTCGGCATTGCATCTATCGCGACGGGTCGGTCGCGAGCCATGCAGGAAAGGCGCAACGAAATCCATTACCCCATATCGACAAGAATGCCCGGCCAACGGGCAGCGAGACAAACCGCTCTACGAGCGCCTTCAAATTCCAATCAAGCAGGACGGGTGGAACCCCATGCCCATCATCGAATCCCGCATCAATACGCGGTCGCAGGACTACACCGACAATGCGCGCGCCATGCAGGCGCAGCTGGACGATCTGAACCAGAAGCTGGCGCAGACCGCCCAGGGCGGCAGCGAATCCGCGCGCGCCAAGCACGTGGCGCGCGGCAAGCTGCTGCCGCGCGACCGCGTGGAGAACCTGATCGACCCGGGCACCCCGTTCCTGGAACTGTCGCCCATGGCGGCGCACGGCATGTACGAGGGCGACGCGCCGGGCGCGGGCGTCATCACCGGCATCGGCCGCGTATCCGGCACGGAATGCGTGATCGTCTGCAACGACGCCACGGTCAAGGGCGGCACCTACTACCCGATGACGGTCAAGAAGCATCTGCGCGCGCAGGAGATCGCGGCGCAGAACCACCTGCCTTGCGTCTACCTGGTGGATTCGGGCGGCGCCAACCTGCCGCAGCAGGACGAAGTGTTCCCCGACCGCGAGCACTTCGGCCGCATCTTCTACAACCAGGCCCAGATGTCCGCGCAAGGCATCGCGCAGATCGCCGTGGTGATGGGGTCCTGCACCGCCGGCGGCGCCTACGTGCCCGCGATGAGCGACGAGTCCATCATCGTGAAGAACCAGGGCACCATCTTCCTGGGCGGCCCGCCGCTGGTGAAGGCCGCCACGGGCGAAGAGGTCAGCGCCGAGGACCTGGGCGGCGGCGACGTCCACACGCGCCTGTCCGGCGTGGTGGACCACCTGGCCGCCAACGACATGCACGCGCTGCAGCTGGCGCGCAATGCGGTGGCGCGGCTGAACCGCAAGAAGCCCCAGCCGCTGGCGACCGTGCCGGTGCGCGAACCGCGCTACGACCCCAGCGAACTGAACGGCATCATCCCCGCCGACACGCGCAAGCCGTACGACGTGCGCGAAGTCATCGCGCGCATCGTGGACGGCTCGGAGTTCGACGAGTTCAAGGCGCGCTTCGGCCCCACGCTGATCACGGGCTTCGCCCACATCCACGGCATGCCGGTGGGCATCGTGGCGAACAACGGCATCCTGTTTTCCGAGTCCGCGCAAAAGGGCGCGCACTTCATCGAGCTATGCGCGCAGCGCAAGATCCCGCTGGTTTTCCTGCAGAACATCACGGGCTTCATGGTGGGCCGCAAGTACGAGAACGAAGGCATCGCGCGCCACGGCGCGAAGATGGTGACGGCCGTAGCCACCGCCGCCGTGCCGAAGTTCACCGTGCTGATCGGCGGCTCGTTCGGCGCCGGCAACTACGGCATGTGCGGCCGCGCCTATTCGCCGCGCATGCTCTTCATGTGGCCCAACGCCCGCATCTCGGTCATGGGCGGCGAACAGGCGGCAAGCGTCCTGGCCACCGTCAAGCGCGACGGCATCGAGGCGCGCGGCGGCCAGTGGTCCGCCGACGAAGAGAACGCATTCAAGGCGCCCATCCGCGAGCAGTACGAACGCGAAGGCCATCCCTACTACGCCACCGCGCGCCTGTGGGACGACGGCATCATCGCGCCGGCCGACACGCGCCGCGTGCTGGGCCTGGCGCTGTCGGCCGCGTTGAATGCGCCGATCGAAGATACGCAGTTCGGCGTCTTCCGCATGTAGGTGAGCCCGCCCCCTGCGCGCTTCGCGCGCCCCCTCAAGGGGGCAGCGCCAGAGGACCGGCAAAGCCGGATCCTCGGCGCTCCGGCATAAGACCGGCGCTAGCGCGCAGAGCGCTTAGTGCAAGAAATATTCCAGCCAGGATGACACTTATGTTCGACACTTTGCTGATTGCCAACCGCGGCGAAATCGCCTGCCGCGTCGCCGCCACCGCCCGCCGCATGGGCATCCGCACCGTCGCCGTGTATTCGGACGCGGACGCCAATGCGCGCCACGTCGCCGCCTGCGACCAGGCCGTGTACATCGGCGGCTCGGAACCGCGCGCCAGCTACCTGCGCGGCGACGCCATCCTGCAGGCCGCGCTCGACACCGGCGCGGGCGCCATCCATCCCGGCTATGGCTTCCTGTCGGAAAACGAAGCCTTTGCCGAAGCCGCCGAAAAAGCCGGCATCGCCTTCGTCGGCCCGCCGGCATCCGCCATCGCCGCCATGGGCAGCAAGTCCGCCGCCAAGACCCTGATGGACAAGGCCGGCGTGCCGCTGGTGCCGGGCTATCACGGCGACAACCAGGACCCGCAATTCCTCAAGGCGCAGGCCGACGGCATCGGCTATCCCGTGCTGATCAAGGCCAGCGCCGGCGGCGGCGGCAAGGGCATGCGCGTCGTGGAATCGTCCGGCGCCTTCCTGGAAGCGCTGGCCTCGTGCCAGCGCGAAGCCGCCTCCAGCTTCGGCGATGACCGCGTGCTGATCGAACGCTATCTGCAGAAGCCGCGCCACATCGAGATCCAGGTGTTCGCCGACACGCACGGCAACTGCGTCTACCTGTTCGAGCGCGACTGCTCGGTGCAGCGCCGCCACCAGAAGGTCATCGAAGAAGCGCCGGCCCCCGGCATGACCGAAGAGCGCCGCCGCGCCATGGGCGAAGCGGCGGTCGCCGCCGCGCGCGCCGTGGGCTACGTAGGCGCCGGCACGGTGGAGTTCATCGCCGAGCCCGACGGCCGCTTCTACTTCATGGAAATGAACACGCGCCTGCAGGTCGAACACCCCGTGACCGAAATGATCACCGGCCACGACCTGGTGGAATGGCAGTTGCGCGTGGCCGCCGGCCAGCCGCTGCCGGCGCGCCAGGAAGACTTGCGCATCAATGGCCACGCCATCGAGGCCCGCATCTACGCCGAGAACCCAGAGAAGGGCTTCCTGCCGTCGATCGGCACGCTGGCCTACCTGGGCCTGCCGGCCCATACCGCGTTCACCAACGGCGAGATCCGCGTGGACGGCGGGGTCCGCATGGGCGACACCATCACCCCGTTCTACGACCCCATGATCGCCAAGCTGATCGTGCATGGCGCGGACCGCGACCAGGCCCGCGCCCGCATGCTGCAGGCGCTGGCGCAAACGCAGGCCGTGGGCGTGCAGACCAACGTCGCCTTCCTGTCCCGCCTGATGAAGGACAGCGCCTTCGCCGCGGCCGATCTGGACACCGGCCTGATCGAACGCCAGCGCGCCACGCTGCTGCCCGAACCCGAAGCCGCCAGCGCCGCCACCCTGGCGCTGGCCTCGGCCGCGGTGCTGGTGCGCCAGGGCTTGGCCCAGCCCGGTCCGCAAGCCGGCGGGAAAAGTCCTAGCGATCCCTGGGACGCGCGCGACGGCTGGCGGCTGGGCGGCCAGTACCAGCGCCACCTGCAATGGGTGGACAACGGCGAGACGCGCCGCGTCGCCGTGGCCCGGCAGGGCGGCGCCTGGACGCTGGACACCGGAGCCGGCCCGCAGCCCTTCCTGTGGCGCGCGCATGCCAGCGCCAACCCGAACCTGGCCTATGGCCTGCGCATCACCCTGGAAGGCCACGAAAGCGCCGGCACGGTCGTGCTGCACGCGGACCGCGCCTATGTCTTCGGCGAAGACGGCGTGCACGTCCTGGACCTCTATGACGCCCTGACGCACTCCCAGGATACGCAGGGCGAGCACGGCGCGGGCCTGATGGCGCCCATGCCCGGCAAGATCATCTCGATCTCGGTCAAGGCCGGCGACACGGTGGAGAAGGGCCAGCCGCTGCTGGTGATGGAGGCCATGAAGATGGAACACACGATCTCGGCGACCGCCGACGGCAAGGTCGAAGAGGTGTTCTACGGCGTGGGGGACCAGGTGGCCGAAGGCGCGGAACTGGTGTCGATCGGCGAGTAACCGGCCGCGGCGGGCGCTTGGCGCCCGCCGCGTTTTGTTGCCTCAATTTATGCGTTTTTCGCAATCATTTATCGAAATAGATTGTTCTTGTTATAAATAGGCCAGGACTTCTATCCTCGTTGCAACGTCATCCGACAGCCACGAGGAGATTCTGATGAGTGCGGTTCTGCAAACGACTGCGTCGCCTGCCGCCATGGTGCCGGCCGGGTTGGACCTGGTCGAGTACTACTACGAACGCGGCTTCACCGACGGCCTGCCGGTGGTGCCGCCCACCCGGGAAAAGATCGACGAGATCGTGGCGCGGCTGGGCGGCGATGGCGATGTCGTCGAAGCGCGGGTGGCGCCGCGTTGGGGCGAGCTGACGCGCGAGGTGCTCGCCATCAACATGGTGATGGCCGGCTGCAAGCCCGAGTACGCGCCGGTGGTGCTGGCGGCGGTAAAGGCGGTGACCGACCAGGCATTCAATCTGAACGGCGTGCAGGCCACTACACATGTGGCCGCGCCCCTGCTGATCGTCAACGGACCGATCGCCCGCGAGATCGGCATGAACGGCGGCGTCAACGCATTCGGTTCCGGCAACCGCGCCAATGCCACCATCGGACGCGCGCTGCGCCTCATCATGCTCAACGTTGGCGGCGGCTGGCCGGGAGACCTGGACAAGAGCACGCTGGGTCATCCAGGAAAATACACCTACTGCGTCTGCGAGAACGAGGCGCAAAGCCCCTTGGCGCCGTATCACGTGGAGCACGGCCACAAGCCCGAGGACTCGACGGTTTTCGCGATGGCCGCCGAAGCGCCGCACAGCGTGACCAACCACATCTCGAACGACCCCGAGGGCATCCTCGACACGATGTGCTCGGCCATGAGCACCATCGCATCGAACAGCGCGGTGCTGGGCGGCCACATCGCGGTGGTGCTTGGCCTGGAACACGCGCAGACCATCGGCAAGCACGGTTGGTCTCGCGCCGACGTGCGCAACTACCTGTACGTCAATCACGGCAACCGCTTCATCGACCTGGCTTACGGCCACCGCTACGGCAAGGTCTACAACCGCAACCTGCCCAAGTACTACAAGCGTGAAGACGACACGCGCATACCCATCGTTCACAGCCCGGACCATATCCATCTGTTCGTGATGGGCGGGGAGGCCGGCCGCTTCTCAGTGCTGATACCCGGCTGGGGACACATGAGTACGCCGGTTCTGCGCGCGATCGACGGCGCAAGCGCGGACAACGGCGACTGCACGGGCGGCGCCTGCGCCATCTGATGCGGCGCCCGGACAAGACAACCAGGAGCAGAGACATGTTGATGAACGATGGGGAAAAAGTCGCGGTGTTCGACCCGCGCGGCGCGCTGCGCTTCGAGAACGCGCCGGTTTCGGCGCGCAAGAAGGACCTGGCCGGACTGCGGCTGGGCATCCTGGACAACTCCAAATGGAACGCCAATAAATTGCTGCGCGGCGCGGCGGCGGCGCTGGGCGAAGACATCGATTTCGCCGAGGTCAATTACTACGTCAAACACAGCTTCTCGAAGGATGCGGCGCCCGAGCTGATCGAGCGCATCGCGGCGGAGAACGACCTGGTGCTGACCGCCATTGGCGACTGCGGCTCGTGTTGCTCGGCCTGCGTGCGCGACTCCATCGCGCTGGAGCGACTGGGCGTGCCAAGCGCGGTCATCATCACCACCGAGTTCGCGCGCGAAACCGAACTGACCCGGCAGGCCGTGGGCATGAAGGCGCTGGAGCCTGTCGTGATCGCCCATCCGGTCAGCTCCATCACGGCCGAGGAAGTGGCGCAGCGCGTCGCCCAGATCAAGGAGCAGGCGCAGCAGGTGTGGCTCGGAACGAAGGCCCCGCTGCAGGTGCGCGTGGAGTTGCAGTAAGGGCTGCGCCGCGTCGCGGCAAAAACGAGGAGGGAAAGATGGGCGCACTGTCGCATTTGCGGGTGCTGGACCTTTCGCGCGTGCTGGCGGGCCCCTGGGCCAGCCAGCTGCTTGCGGATCTGGGCGCGGAGGTCATCAAGGTCGAACGGCCCGGCCTGGGAGACGATACGCGCGGCTGGGGGCCGCCATGGATCAGCGATCCGCAATGGGGCGAGGTCGCGCAATCGGCCTACTTCGCCGGCGCCAACCGCAACAAGAAATCCGTTGCCGTGGATATCGCCACGCAGGAAGGGCAGCGGCTGGTGACGGCGCTGGCGGCGCAATGCGACGTGCTGATCGAGAACTTCAAGGTCGGCGGGCTGCAGGCCTACGGATTGGACTACGCCACGCTCAAGCGCAGCCATCCGGGCCTGGTGTATTGCTCCATCACCGGCTTTGGACAGGACGGCCCCTATGCCGGGCGACCGGGCTATGACTTTCTGGTGCAGGGCATGGGCGGCCTGATGAGCATCACGGGCCGTGGCGATGGCGAGCCCGGCGCCGGCCCGTTGAAGGTCGGCGTGGCGCTGACGGACATCCTGACGGGCCTTTATGCCACCGCCGGCATCCAGGCGGCGCTGGCGCATCGCGACCGCACCGGCGAGGGCCAGCACATCGACGTGGCGCTGCTGGACGTGCAGGTGGCCGCGCTGGCCAACCAGGCCATGAACTTCCTGGCCAGCGGCCACGAGCCCGCGCGTCTGGGAAACGCACACCCCAACATCGTGCCCTACCAGGACTTCGCCACCCTCGACGGCCACGTCATCGTCACCGTGGGCAACGATGCGCAGTTCCGCCGGTTCTGCGACGCCATCGGCCTTCCTGGCCTGGCGGACGATGCGCGCTATGCCACCAATACCGCGCGCCTGGCGTCGCGCGCATCCCTGATACCGCAGATTCAGTCACAGATGACGCAGCATTCGAGCGCGCACTGGCTGCGCACTCTGGAGGCGCTGGCAGTGCCTTGCGGCCCCATCAATGGCCTGGGCGACGTGTTCGCCGATCCGCAGGTCCTGCACCGCGGCATGCGTGTACCGATGCCGGACGCGCGGACGGGCTGCGCCGAGCTGGTCGGCAACCCCCTGCACTTATCGGCGACGCCCGTGGAGTATCGCAACGCGCCTCCGGTGCTGGGAGCCCATACGGAACCCGTCTTGCGCGACATGCTGGGACTGACGCCGCAAGCGCTTGCCGAACTGCGGCGAAGCGGCGCGATCGCGGTCGGAGCTTGAGTTGTGCCTACACAAGAAAGAGGCAAGGGAGACAAACCATGGAACCATCCTCTAGAACATGCGCGCCGTCCAGCCCCGCCAGGCGGCGCCTGTTGATCGGCGCGGCCGGCGCGGCCGGCGCGGCCCTGGGCTCCCTTGGCGGCGCCAGGGCGCTGGCCGCATCCGGTTATCCGTCCAAGCCGCTGCGCGTCGTCATCCCCTATCCGCCCGGCGGCCCGACCGATATCGTCGGCCGCATTGTGGCGGCGGCATTGGCCGAGAAGCTGGGACAATCGGTGGTCATAGACAACCGGCCAGGCGCCAGCGGCATGATAGGCGCCGACATGGTGGCCAAGGCGGCGCCGGACGGCTATGTCCTGCTCGTCAACGTCTCGGGCCAACTCGTCAATCCGGCGCTGTACGCCAACATGTCGCATGACCCGCTCAAGGACTTCCGGGGCATCACCAACCTGGCCTCCACGCCGATCCAACTGGTCGTCAGCGCCAATTCGCCGGTGCGCTCGGTGGCCGATCTGGTGGCGCTGGTGCGGTCCCAGCCGGGCCGGCATAACTTCGCGTCCTCCAGCAACGGCACGCCCGGCCATCTGGCCGGCGAGGTGTTCAAGGCGGCCGCGAAGCTGGACGCCACGCATATCCCGTACAAGGGCAGCGCGCCGGCGCTGACCGACGTGATCGGTGGCCAAGTCACCTATATGCTGGATTCGATGCCCTCCTCGATCAGCCTGGTCAAGGGCGGAAAGCTGCGCGCGCTCGCGGTTACCTCGGACCAGCGCGTTGCCGCGCTGCCGGATGTGCCCACCTTTGCCGAACTGGATTATCCAAGCGTCAACCTGACAACCTGGTACGGCATGTGGGCGCCGGCGCAGACACCGCCGGAACTGATCGCGCGCCTGTACGAGGTCGTCAACGAAGTGTTGCGGCAACCGGAGGTGCGCACGCGCCTGACCGAGGCGCAGGCCATGCCGGTCGGCGATACGCCGGAGCACTTCGACGCCTATTGCCGCTCCGAAGCGATGCGCTATGCCGACATCGTGCGGCTCGCCGGAATCCGGCTGCAATGAGCGCCGCCGACTCCCTTCGGCATGCGCGAGTGCTGGTCCTCGGATCCGGACCGGCCGGCTACGCCGCCGCGCTCTACGCCGCCCGCGCCAACCTGAATCCGGCGCTGATCGCCGGCATGGCGCAAGGCGGCCAGCTCATGACCACGACCGAGGTGGACAATTGGCCCGCGGACGTCGACGGCGTACAGGGGCCCGACCTCATGCAGCGATTCCAGGATCACGCGCTGCGCTTCGGCACCGAAGTCATTGCCGACCATGTGCAGAGCGTGGACTTATCGCGGCGGCCCTTCACGCTGCGCGGCGAGCGCTCGACCTACACCTGCGACGCCTTGATCGTCGCAACGGGCGCCGTGGCGCGCTACCTCGGCCTGGAATCGGAGCAGGCCTTCATGGGCAGGGGCGTGTCCGGTTGCGCCACCTGCGACGGATTCTTCCATAGGGGCCGGGACGTCTGCGTGGTGGGCGGCGGCAACACGGCTGTCGAGGAAGCGCTCTATCTGTCGAACATCGCCCGCTCCGTGACGCTCATCCACAGGCGCGATACCTTTCGCGCTGAACCGATCATGCTCGACAAGCTGTCCGCCAAGGTGGCCCAAGGGCAGATCCGGCTGAGGCTGCGCAGCGTGCTGCAGGAAGTGCTGGGAGACGCTTCCGGCGTCACGGGCGTGCGCATCCAGCGCTTATCGGATGGAGGCAGCGAAGACCTGGACGTGAGCGGATGCTTCGTGGCCATTGGCCATCGTCCCAGCACCGAGCTGTTTCACGGCCAGTTGGAACTGGAGGACGGCTACATCGTGACGCAGGCGGGCCGCAAGGGCCTCGCCACCATGACGAGCGTAAGCGGCGTGTTTGCCGCCGGCGACGTGCAAGACCCCGTGTACCGCCAAGCCATCACCAGCGCCGGCAGCGGCTGCATGGCGGCGCTGGACGCTCAGCGCTTTCTGGAGCAGGCCGCTTCCTGAACCCGCGCCCCCCGCCGCCTAGGCCCCGCCGCGGCGTCCGCGGCGGGGCCGCGCGGACGGCACGACTTGCACCCAGTCGCTGCGCAACTGCGCCAGGAAGCCACTGGCGCTGGGAGTCAGGCCGCGCTCCTTGAGAAACACCACGCCAATGGCCTGGCTCAGCGCGGGCTTGATGAGCGGCCGCGCCACCAGGTCCGCGCTGAGCGCGGCCGGCACCGCCCCGCCCGGCACGATCGCGATGCCCACGCCAGCCCAGACGCATTGCATCACCGTGGCGAACTGGCTCACGGTAACCGCGTGCCGCAGCGGCACGCCCGCGATCGATGCATAGCTGTCGATCAGTCGGCGCGTCTGCGCCTCCCGGGGCAGCGAGACCATCGCGTAGGGCGCCAACTGCTCGAGCGTCACACCGGTTTCCGCGGATAGCGGATGATTGCGCGGCACCACCACATGAAAGGCTTCGCGCCCCAAGGACACCACCGAGAACTCGTCCGCCACTTCGTCGACATAGGTAATGCCCATGTCGGCCACGCCGCTGCGCACGTCGTCCAGCACCGTGCCATGCACGCCCTCGCGGATCTGCAGTTCGATGCGGGGCCGCGACTCGCGGTAGCGGGCAACAATGCCCGGCAACTGCGTATACGCCACCGACATCACCGCGGACACAATGCTGCGGCCGCGCTGCTCGTCGGAGATCTCGCGCATGTTCTCGTAGGAAATGCGCAGGTCCGACAGCACGCGGTTGGCCAGCGACACGAACTCCTGGCCCGCCGCCGTCGTCTCGACCTTGCGGGTGGAACGATGGAAAAGCTCGACGCCCAGGGCTTTTTCCACGCGCTGCACCGTCCGGGTCAGCGCCGGCTGAGAAATGTTCAGCGTCAGCGCTGCCGCGACAAAGCTGCCGCACTCGGCAACCATGCAGATGGCCTGCAGTTCACGAGAACTCAGGTCGGGAAGCGTGGCCATGACTGGATTTCCTTGCGGTGGATAATTTATGCCTGAAACAGAATTATAGATATTGGACTGCTGACTTGCGCATAAACCAACGCGTGCCGGGCTCTTAGTTTCCCGTCAGCCAGTTGTCCCTAGAATGCGGGTTCCGGCGCCGGTTGCGCGCCCGTCGCGCAGCCCCCCGATGCCCGCCCTCGACTCCCCCAGTCCGCTTTCCCGTCCCCCATTCCTGCACTTCCTGTTCGCGCGCGTCAGCGCGTCGCTGGCCTTCCAGATCGTCTCGGTGGCGGTGGGCTGGCAGATCTATGCGCTGTCGGGCAGCGCGATGGACCTGGGACTGATCGGCCTGGCGCAGTTCCTGCCCATGGCCGCGCTGACCCTGGTCGTGGGCCATGTGGCCGACCGCTACGACCGCCGCAAGATCGTCGCCATCTGCATGGCGCTGGAAACGCTGGCCACGCTGGTGCTGGCAATCGCCGCATTGCACGGCGTGGGCGGCAAGACGCTGATCTACGCCACCATCATCATCATGAGTTCGGCGCGCGCCTTCGAGGCGCCCACCTTGTCCACACTGATCCCGGCGGTGGTGCCCCGCGAATGGCTGCCACGGGCCACCGCCCTGTCATCCTCGGGCGGACAGATCGCGCAGATCGCCGGCCCGGCCCTGGGCGGCATCGGCTACGGGCTGGGGTCAGGGTGGATCTATTGCGTGGCGGCGGCCCTGTACCTGACCGCCTTCGCATCCATCGCCACCCTGGTCATCGACCGCGCGCCGCCACGCAAGGAGCCGACCACGTGGCGCACCCTGTTCGCGGGCATCACCTTCATCTTCCAGCGGCGCCTGCTGCTGGGCACCTTGTCGCTGGATCTCTTCGCCGTGCTGCTGGGCGGGGCGACCGCCTTGCTGCCCATCTTCGCCAAGGACATCCTGAACGCCGGTCCCTGGGCGCTGGGCGCCTTGCGTGCGGCTCCCGCCTGCGGCGCGGCGCTGATGTCGCTGACACTGGCGCGGCTCAGCCTGGGGGAGAACGTGGGACGCCTGCTGTTCGGCTCGCTGATCCTGTTCGGGCTGGCGACCACGGTGTTCGGGTTATCGACGTCGATACCGCTATCGGTGGCCGCGCTGGTGGTGCTGGGGGCCGCGGATTCGGTGAGCGTGGTGCTGCGGTCGTCGCTGGTGCAGCTAAATACGCCGGATCACATGCTGGGGCGGGTCAGCGCGGTAAATACGCTGTTCATCGGGGCTTCGAATCAGCTTGGGGAGTTTGAGTCCGGGCTGACGGCGGAATTGTTCGGGGCCGTGCCGGCGGTGGTGATAGGCGGGATGGGGACGATTGCGGTGGCGGGGTTGTGGATGCGATGGTTCCCGGAGTTGAGGAAGCTCAGGACGCTGCATGGGAATGAGGCGGCGCCGGGCTGAGGCCGCTACTGAATCGACGACGGCACGTCGTGCAAGGAGCCACCGAGGCGCGCATCGGCCTCTGACCACCGTGCCTGCTCCAGCATCGCATAGGTCAAAGCCCCAAAGTGTTCGCACAAGCTCTACGCCCCGCCGATCAGCGCGGCGACCGAGACCCGGCCTACGCGAAGCAGGGCGTAATCCGGCCCGCGTATGCCTTGCCTTATGCCGACACCCGCGACCTGGACGCCGCTACGCTGAAGGCCAAGCTCGCGCGCGGCGAGGCGGTCGTGTTCGGGCACAGCCTGGCCGATCAGATCGGCGGGCAGCTGGACGCGGGATTCCTGCTCGCCGGCTTCCACGAAGACCACCAGCCCAATCCGCGCTTCCTGATCGACCGCTACGTGCCGACCTTTCTGGCAACGTGGGCCGTCAAGCCGTAGCACGCCGTTAGGGTGGTTTCTGGATGGCTGCGACAGCGCCTGCCAACGCAAAGGTCTGAACGAGCCCGGCGCGCCGGCAACAATCCGCGGCATTGGCAAGAAAGCTGGCCTTGGACCCGGCTTCCGAAGATATCCTCGACACGGGAACCGGCGCTTCGCGCGCTTGGCGGCCCCTGGCCGAGCCGAAAATGGAAGTGCAACTCCACGAATCCGGCGTCGTAAATCGCAGCCTCACACCGCAGTCCGTTCGCCCTATTCTGACGCGAGGGCGCAGATCGCCCGAATGCTATGCTCATCGCCAATCAGGGGATTGGAAGTGATGGCCGATACAGACAAAGACGGTGCTATTTTTATCTCATACGCGTGGGGAGGGGGGCTGGAACACAAGGAATGGGTGCGCCAACGCGTTGTCGGCAATCTTGATTGGCATTACCGAGTGTTCTGGGACCGTGACAGCATTGGCTTCGGAGCGTCCATCGACGGCGCCATCTCGGCGGCGTTGGCGCAGCGCCCGGTATTGGTGTTCTGTCTGTGCGACCACGACTATCTAAGCGCCGCTGAACGGGTCGGCTCAGGCCTGCATCGCGAATTGCGGATGCTTGCGCAAATGGCCGATGAACCTGGTGTGAAGATCGTCCCGCTGATTCTAGAGAAACTGAACGCGGATCGTCTTCCTGAACCACTGGCTGGCCGCGTCTATCTCAATCTGGAGCCCTTACATAGTCGCGGCCTGGATCTGGGAACGGCGCTGCTTGGCGTGGCGGATGGCCGCAGCCAGGCCGAGGTGAAAATTGGCGTCAATGCTCAAGTGGCGGCGTTCAACTTGCGTCAAGGCGTTCTCGCTTACCTGAGCCAGCAGCCATTGAGCCTCTGGGGAAACGGAAATACGCATGAGGTGACGGTGCACCGGGATGGCCTGCCGCCCGAACAGCTCCTGGCCCCACAATGGATGTGGCATAGCAATGAATGGAACTTCATGCTGAGCGACGAAACGCCAACCTTTTGTCCAACCAAGGGACGCTGGCATTGGGACCTTTCCACGCCATCGCGAGGTATGCAGGCGTTGGGAACCGCGGTTTTGTCGGCTTTCTTTCCGCAGCTGACCGGCGAGGACGAACAGCGGGTGTTGTGTAAAGGTGGCGCACGGCTGGCTTCCAATTTCTTCCGCACTGTCCTGGTATCCGAGCCGTTCCACTTCGATATGAATGATCTGGTCACTTTCTTGATTAACGATCGTGAGGGCTATGAGGTATTGGCGAAGCTTCTGGACGCGGTGCATAGAACCTAACGCTCCAGGCGGAACTCCTGCGGTAAAAATGAGCCTGGCCATTTCGCCAAAGATCAGGACCGCAGAATGCGGAAAACGCTTACTCGTCATCCCATCATGGCTCAACTTCCCGAACCTTACCTTGCCCGCCGCATAGCCCACATCGACACCTGGCTCGAAGCCGGCCACTCGATCAAGGTCTACGGCATCCACCGCGATCCGGAGCGGGCCGGCCCCATTCTCTCCGATACCATCGCAGCCGCTGTGCGCGCTGCCGTGCAGGAGGTTCTTGCGGAGAATGCCGCCGACGAGCACAGCCATGGCCTGGGATTCTGTATCGTGCACGTCGGCCAGGAAGCTGTATGGCTCCTGGTGGACTGGTGGATCTCGGGCGGCATTGTGTGCCAGCGCATGCTATCAGCGCCGCTTGCGCAGCCGGAGAATTTCACGCCGGTAAGCGGCCCTGCACTGGCCTGCGTCTGGGAACTAGTGATCACTGCGCATGAGCGCAACGCGTGGGTGCGCCATATGCTGACGGCCGAGCCCGATGCGCGCTGCTACCTGGAAGATCTCTTGCCCGCAGGACGATACTAATATCTTCTTTCGAGCCAACGCAGGCAGTCCCCGCAGCCGTTCCGCAACCACGAAGCCACCTTTGCACATGGAAGACCATGCAACCGACCACACTGGAAAAGCAGCTGGGCTTTCTACGGGAAATCGACCGGCTGAAAAGCGTCGTACGGCAATCGCCGCTGCTTGATAAAAGCCGCAAGGAAAACTCCGCCGAGCATTCCTGGCACCTGGCGATGTACGCCCTGATACTGAACGAGCATGCCTGCGGGGCCGTGAATACGGATCGGGTCATGCGGATGCTCTTGCTGCATGACGTCGTCGAGATAGACGTCGGCGATTTTCCGATCCACGGCGGGTCATCGAGCGAATTGCAGGCCGAACAAGAATCCAAAGCGGCAGAGCGCCTGTTTGGCTTGTTGCCATCGGAACAAGCCGACGAATTTCTCAGTCTGTGGCAAGAGTTTGAACGTGCGGAGTCAGAGGACGCGAAGTTCGCGAAAGCGCTCGATCGTTTTCAGCCTCTTCTCATCAATATATTCACCGGCGGAGGAACCTGGGCAGAGAACGGCGTTTCTCTTGAGCAGGTTCTTTCCCGGTATGGTCCAGTCATCCAAAGAGGCGCACCCCAGCTATGGGCCGTTTGCGAGCAATGGGTAACCCGGCATTTTTCGGAGCAGGCGTCAGGGGCAGGCAAAGGGGCAGAGCACAAGGGCGGCGCCTGATGAAGGGCTCGCAATGAAGCCCGGCAGGGCGCGAAGCTGCCCGGCCTCTGGATCCGCTCAGCGGCCGCGCGTCATCGATTCCAGCACGCCGTCACGCCGTATCCAGCCATGGAACAACGCGGCGGCAAGATGCAGCAGCACCGTGGCAAAGAGCAAAAAGGCTAGATAGCGGTGCGCGCCGCGCAACCAGGCAAACAAGGCCGCGTCGGTGGGCGCAATGGCCGGCAATTGCCAGCCGCCGACCAGAACCGGATAGCCGCCGGCCGACACCATCGCCCAGCCGATAAGCGGCATCGCGAACATCAGCGCGTACAACAGAACGTGCGAGGCCAGCGCCGCGTGGCGCTGCCAGGCTGGCATGCCGGCCGGCAGGTCCGGAGCCCCCTTGTACAGCCGCGTGCCCAGGCGTATGCACGCCAGCGCCAGCAACGCCACGCCCAAGGGCTTATGGATCTGCATCAGCCATTGATGCCGCTCGGAAACCGTGGCCACCATGCCCACGCCGATAAACAGCATTGCGACGATGGCGATCGCCATCGACCAATGCAGCAAGCGTGCAAGCAGGCTGAACCTGGCGGCAGACCGATGAATTGGATAGGCAGGCAAGCTCATTGTGCGCGCTCCGGTTGGGTCGAGTGGGATGAGGCCGTGGCGCCTTGGGGCGGCCCTTCGCTGGTGCGGCGCTCATAAGACGCGGCATAGGCGGCCGAACGCGCCGCCAGCAGCGGATCGTCGGAAATGGCTATGCCTCGCGGCAGCACGGTCGGGTCGTAATTCACGTCGCGGCAAGGGCCTTCATCTTGCGAGGCGCTGCGCGTTATCACCAGGATGCCCGCGTCGACGGTGGGCCTATCCGCCGGCCACTGTCTGGTCGCGTCGCTGGTGGGGTCCCCGGCCGTACCCAGCGTCACCAGCAGGCGCCAGCGCAAGGGCCCTTGAGCCAGGCGCTGCTGCAGGTCTGCCTGCAAGTAATCGGCATCATGCCGCGGCTGGGCCGCGGGCGCCGCCGCCGCGTCCAACGGCGCCAGACGCCAGCGCACAGGCTGCCGCGCGCCTTGCGCATCGACAAGATAGAAGGCATTCAGGCCGTAATAGCTTTCGGTGGCGTAACTGGCCGAAGGCCGGGCGGTCTTGGCCCATGCCAGGAACGCCCCCGACTCGGGGTGCGCCGCGAAAAAGGCCTGCATGCGCTGCGGATCGGGCTTGCCGGTCTTGGGGTCGGGGCGCGCGGCAAGCTGCTGGTCGTAGAACGCCTGCGGCGTCCCCAGCGGGAATACCGGCATGCTGTTCATGCCGGTGCGCCACTGTTCGCCATTGGGGGAAGTGAACTGCAACGCAAAACTGCGGATGGGGACGCTGGAATCCGACGCGTAAGGGTTGCCGCCCGGCAAGGCCAGCCGCCCCACCACCGGCGTGTTGCCCGATGCGAACACCGCCGCCGTGGACAGGGTGCGCGCCGCGCCGCTGCTTTCAAAATGGCCAACGACACAGACCCCTTTTGCATGATTGCGGCGAAAGCCCGCGTGGACGCCGCTGTTGGCTTCCAGGGCGTCCACCACCCGGGCCGGAGTCAGCCGCTGCGGATCGAGCCAGCCGCCCACGTACGCAAAAGCGGCGGCCGAGGAAAACACGATGACGCCGATCGCGCCCAGGCGCAGGCAGGTTTGCCGGGCATCTGGCGGCCGGGCGTCGCGGTTGGGTCCTTGCTGCATAAGGCTCCTTGCCCATGGGGCGGTGAATACCCCTGTAAGACGCCAGGCCAGAAAAATTATTCCGCCTGGGAATAAACCCGCTTGGGCGGCGTCTTACGGTATTGGCCTGTAAGCTTGTGGCGCCACGGGTGCAGGCCCGGACAGGAACCCCGACATGATTCAACCGGTACGCTTGCCTATGGACGGCCCGGTATCCACCGACGACGACGCGCTACAAGCAGACGAGTTGTCCGACGCCGTCTTGCGCCAGCTATTGCCGCGCCTGCGGCGGTTCGCCCTGCGCCTGACACGCGATCCGGCATCGGCCGACGACCTGGTGCAGTCCACGCTGGAAAGAGCCCTGACGCGCTGGCCCGGCCGCCGCCCGCAGGGCAACGTGCGGGCCTGGCTGTTCACGATTCTGTACCGCCAGTTTCTGGATTCCCAGCGCCGGTCGCGCCGTTATGCGCGGCTGCTCGATTGGTTCACGGGCTCCGACGCGGCGGCGCCCTCGGCGGAGCGAGAAGTGATTGCGCGATCTTCGCTGGACGTCTTCGAACGCCTGCCCGAGGCCCAGCGCACGTTGCTGTGGCTGGTCTGCGTGGAAGGCTTGAGCTACAAGGCCGTGGCCGACCTGTTCGGCGTTCCGCTGGGCACCGTGATGTCGCGCCTGTCCCGCGCGCGCAGCGCATTGCGCGACTTGAACGAGGGCCAGGCCGGCGAGGCTCATCTGAGGATACTGAAATGAATAAACGCCCTATCGACGATCTGGCGCGCAACGCGTTTGTGGACGGACAGCTCGACCCCTCTCGGCTGCAAGAGACGCAGGCCTACCTGCGGGCGCATCCTGAGGAAGCGCAAGAGCTCGCCGCCTGGCGGCGCGACGCGCAGAAGCTGCGTGCAATGGCCGGCGGAGAAAGCCTGCCGGGCAATCCGGCGCTGGATCCCGCCGCGGTGCGCGCGCGGCTTCGCGCCCGCTCGCGGCGCCGCATGGCGATGGCGGCCAGCCTGGTCATGGCGCTGGGGATAGGCGGCATCACGGGCTGGAGCGCGCACGATACGGCCGTGGCAAGCCGGGTGCTGCCCATGCAGGACGCAATGCAGGCCTATCGCATGTTTGCCTCGACGGACGCGCCGCGGCCGGATGTGCGCGCCGATGCCGACGATCTGCAAGGCTGGCTGGACGATTACTTTGCCCAAGCCGAGCGCCTGCCCGACTTGAGCGCCAACGGCTTTACGCCGGTGGCCGCGCGCCTCTTGGCAACCGACCAGGGACCGGCCGCCATCGTGATCTACGAAAACGCCGGACAGCGCGCCACGTTCTACATCCGTCCACCCGGGCCGGGCAAACAGTTCCTGCCGCAAGGCAGCCGGCGCGACGGCGACCTGCTGGCACGCTACTGGTCGGGGCAGGGGTACAACTATGCGCTGGTCACCTCGGGTGATGGCGCGGCAGGCCAGTCCTTGCCGCCCCCCGGCGCGGTACGCAGCTAGGCGACGGGCGCCAGTCTGGCCTCCTCTTCCAGGCGCGAAAACGGTCTCTCATCGGTCAACCCAAAAAAACAAGGGCCGCTAAACGCGGCCCTCGCTATTCACAGGAAAAATCCGGTCAAGCCTTGCGCGCCTGCGCGATCAGCCCGTCCAGTTCCTTCAGCATCAGGTCAATCTCTTCAGCCGTCACGTTCAGCGCCGGCATGAAGCGCAGCAGATTCGCGCGCGGCGCATTCAGCAGCAGGCCTTGCGGGTTCAGGTTGCGCGCAGCCTCGACGATGGCCGGACCATCATCGCGGTCCATGACCAGCGCGCGCAACAGGCCCATGCCGCGCTCGCCCTTCATGCCGTACTTGGCCGACAGCGCCAGCAAGCCTTCCGACAGCTGCTTCGCGCGCGCATTGACGGACTCCATGAAGCCCGGCGCAGCCAGCGCGTCAAACACCGCCACGCCCACCGCCGTCGTCAGCGGGTTGCCGTTATACGTGCCGCCCTGGTCGCCATGCTGGAACACGCACACGTCCTGGCGAGCCAGCATTGCGGCCAGCGGCACGCCGCCGCCGATGCCCTTGGCCAGGGTCATGATGTCGGGGATGACGTCCGAGTGCTGGTAGGCGAACATCTTGCCGGTGCGGCCCATGCCGGTCTGCACTTCGTCGACGATCAGCAGCAGCTGGTTTTCGTCGGCCAGCTTGCGCAGGCCTTGCATGAATTCCTTGGTGGCCGGCAGCACGCCGCCTTCGCCCTGCACGGGTTCCAGCATGATGGCGACGGTCTGGTCGTCGATCAGCTTGCGCACCGATTCCAGGTCGTTCAGTTCGGCCTTGGGGAAGCCTTCCACCTGCGGGGCGAACATCTTGTCCCAGCCCGGCTTGCCCGATGCGGACATCGTGGCGAGCGTGCGGCCGTGGAAGCCGTGGTTCATGGTGATGATCTTGTAGGCGCCGTTCTTCTTGACCTGGCCCCATTTGCGCGCCAGCTTGATGGCGCCTTCGTTGGCCTCGCCGCCGCTGTTGGCGAAGAACACGCGGTCAAAGCAGGACGCGCCGGTCAGGCGCTGGGCCAGCTCAATCGAGGGGATGTTGTAGAACGCCGGCGACGGGTTCATCAGCTTTTGCGACTGTTCCACCAGCGCGCGCTGCATTTCCGGCGCGGAGTGGCCCAGGGTGTTCACGGCCCAGCCCTGCACGAAGTCCAGATATCGCTTGCCCGCGTGATCCTCCAGCCAGGATCCCTGGCCGCGCACGAACACGAGGTCCGGGCGGGAGGTGATCTCCATGAGGGTGTTGACGTTGAACTGGCTGAATTCCATGGCGGTTCCTGCGGGATGTAAGGACAGGGGTGAAGGAAACTTTCGGGGGAAACACGAAAAGGCAAATGTAGCACCGACAGGGGGATGCTATCGTGACGCATCCCCCTCATATTCGCCCCGGGCCGCCTCAAAAGGGCCGCCGGCGCGGGCGCTCTATTTTATGCAGGAGGCGCGCCCTCTGCGCGCAGCCCGTTGTCGCTTTTTACTGACCAATCATGAAACGTATTCTTTCCAGTCTTGCAGCCGGCCTGGCGCTGGCGGCGGCCGGCGCCCCCGCGCATGCCGAATATCCCGACCGTCCCATCCGCCTGATCGTGCCGTTCCCGCCCGGGCAGGCCACCGACATCTTTGCCCGCGCCCTGGCCGAAAAGCTGGGCGCCGCGGTCAAGCAGCCCATCGTGGTGGAAAACCGCGCGGGCGCCGGCAGCAATATCGGCATGGAGCAGGCGTCGCGCGCCGCGCCCGATGGCTACACGCTGGTCATTGCCGGCAGCGCCGCGGCCGTCAACCAGACGCTGTACAAAACCATCAACTACAGCCTCACGCAGGACTTCGCGCCGGTGTCGGGCGTGTTCTCGGTGCCGCTGATGTTCCTGGCCACCCCGGCCTCGGGCATTACCTCGCTCAAGCAGCTGATGACGCAGGCCCGCGCCAATCCGGGCGAGCTGGCCTACGCCAGCGCCGGCATCGGCGGCACGCAGCATCTGTCGGCCGAGATGTTCAAGGCGGCCGCCGATATCGACATCCGCCACATTCCGTATAAGGGCAGCGGTCCGGCCCAGGCGGATTTCCTGGGGCACCAGGTGCCGCTGATGGTCGACTCCGTCACCGCCGGCCTGCCGCATGTGCAGAGCAAGAAGGCCGTAGCGCTGGCCGTCACCACGGCGCAGCGCCTGCCGCAGCTGCCGGACGTGCCGACCGTGGCCGAATCGGGCTACCCGGGCTTCGAGGCCATCGGCTGGGCCGCCGTGCTGGCGCCGCGCGACACGCCGCCGGCGATCACCGGCGCGCTCAGCAAGCAGATCGCCCAGGCGCTCAACACGCCCGAGATGCAGAAGTTCTTCCACGACCGCGGCGCAATGCCCATGCCGCTGACCCCGCAGGCCACCGGCGCGTTTCTCGCGTCGGAAGTCGACAAGTGGGGCAAGGCCGTGAAGCAATCCGGCGCGCAGGTGGACTGAGCGCGGCGCGCCGTCCCCAGCTCAGGCACGCGACTTGCTGGACAAACCGGCGCGGCTGCCCGTCGGCATGACCCGCTATGTCCAATGAACGCCTGAAGGAGAAGAAAATGACCCATCGAATCTGGCTTGCGCTGATGCTGGCGGTTGCCGCCGTCACAGCGGGTTGCAACACGATGGAAGGTGCCGGTAAAGACGTCGAACGTGGCGGAGAGAAGATCCAGGAACAGGCCCGGTAAACCCTGGGAAACCTGCGTTCGAGGCTGGCGCGCTGATGGCGCGCCGGCCTTTTTGCCTTCAGGCGATCCGAAACGGCGGCAGGCGGCCCGACGGCGCGGTTCAGCGCGAGAAGCCGCGCGCCGCGATTTCCCACACGTCCTGCACCACGCCGTCGCGCACCACCACCAGCCCGTCATGCAGGTTGAAGGTGGGATCCACGTGCGAGGGCACCAGGCGCAACACCGCGCCCAGCGCGGGCGCCTGCGCCCCCGGTTCCACGCGGACCACGCCGTGCTCGTCGTTGATGGCCGCATAGCGCAGCCCCGGCGCGTCGAACACCGCGGGCGGCCCGCATTCCGCGGTGGTGGACTTCAGGCCCGCATCCAGGATCACGCGGTCGGGCGCGGGCGTGCTCATCACCGTGGACAGCACGAACAGGCTGTTCTTGAACGCCAGCGGGCCATCCCATTCATTCGCGCCGTAGTCGCCGTCCATGAACGCATACGAGCCCGCCTGCAATTCGGTGTAGACGCCGCTCGCGGCGTCGAACTCCGCGCTGCCCGTGCCGCCGCCCGTGATCGTATCGCACGCGATGCCGCTTTCGCGCAGCAGTTGCGCGTAGGACGCCGCGATGCGCGCGGCCTGGCGGCAGACCTGCGCGCGCTCTTCGCGCGTGCGGAAATGCTGCACCGAGCCGTGATAGGCCTGCAGGCCCGCGAAATTCACGCCCGGCAAGTCGCGGGCCTGTTGCGCCAAGGCCAGCACCAGGGCGTCGTCCGACACGCCGCAGCGGCCCTGTCCGACATCCACTTCCACCAGCACGTCGATCTGGGCGCCGGCCTGCGTCATGGCCTGCGATACCTGCGTCAGGTTTTGCGCGTTGTCCACGCATACGCTCATCTTGGCGATGCGCGCCAGCTGGCCCAGCAGCGCCAGCTTGGCTGGGCCGACGACTTCATTGCTGATATGAATGTCGCGGATGCCGGCGGCCACGAAGGGCAGGGCTTCGCTGACCTTCTGGCAGCAGATGCCGCGCGCGCCCAGCGCCAGTTGGCGCAGCGCTATTTCCGGGCATTTGTGCGCCTTGGCATGCGGGCGCAGGGCCACGTCGTGGCGGTCGGCCCAGGCCTGCATCGCGCGCAGGTTGGCCTCGAACGGCGCCAGGTCCAGCACCAGGCTGGGCGTATCGACGCGGGCCAAAGGGTCGCCCGGTTGCGCGGGCGGGGGCAGCGCAATGCCGCGTATGACTTCCTGGGACATCTTGGTGACTCCGTTGTCTGCAGCGCATGGATGTAACCGCACGCATAACCAAAGCAGGACCACCCATAACCAAAGGGGCGAGTTACCCCCAGGTAAACGATAGCCCCGTAACCATTGGCTACGAGAGGTCTACATGACAGAATTTCATCATGAAAACGGCCCCCAAGGGGAGGCCCATTTTTGCCCCGGCAAACCGCCGGCGGCAGAAATGACAAGACGAACCACGTCACTTGATACACCCGTCAACAAGTACCGGAGAAGCTCGCATGAAACTCAAGCACTGGATCACCGCCCTGACCGTCGCGGTCGCAGCGGTCGGCACCGTGGGTTCGGCACAGGCCCAGCAATTCTTCCGCATCGGCACGGGCGGCACCGCCGGCACGTACTACCCGATAGGCGGCATCATCGGCAACGCGGTCTCCCAGCCCGGCAAGCTCATCGCCACGGCGGTCGCCTCCAATGGGTCGGTGGCCAACATCAACGGCATCATCGGCGGTTCGTTCGAAGCGGGCTTCACGCAATCCGACGTAGCGTTCTGGGCCTATAGCGGCACCGGCACCTTCGACGGCAAGCCCAAGGCGCAGGACCTGCGCCTGATCTCCACGCTGTACCCCGAGAGCATCCACCTGGTGACGCGCAAGGGCGCGGGCATCAAGAGCGTGGCGGACCTGAAGGGCAAGCGCGTGTCCATGGACGAGCCGGGCTCCGGCACGCTGGTCGACGTGCGCCTGATCCTGGGCGCCTATGGCCTGACGGACAAGGACATCAAGGCCGAGTACCTCAAGCCCAATCAGGCCGGCGACAAGCTCAAGGACGGCGGCCTGGACGCGTTCTTCTTCGTGGGCGGCGCACCCGCCGGCGCCATCGCCGAACTGGCCTCCACCGGCAACATCGAGCTGGTTTCCCTGGTGGGCCCGGAGCTTGACGCGCTGCGCGCCAAGCAGGAGTTCTTCACGCCCGACGTCATCGCCGCCAACACGTACCAGAACATCCCCGAAGTGAAGACTATCTCGGTCAACGCGCAGATGGTCACGTCGGCCAAGATTCCCGAGCAGACGGTGTACGACGTCACCAAGGCGCTCTACAGCGACGCCACGCGCAAGACGCTGGATTCCGGCCATGCCAAGGGCAAGCTCATCACCCGCGACAACGCCATCAAGGGCGCGGGCATCCCGTTCCATCCGGGCGCCGAGAAGTTCTACAAGGAAATCGGCCTGCTGAAGTAGCCCGATGAAGTCCGTATGCCCGCGATGCATGTTGCGCCGCGCTTGAGCAGGGCCGCCTTGGGCGGCCCTGCTTGCAGAATCACCCTGAGAAATACGGCGATGGAAATAGATCACGAGAAAACCCAGAAGCTGGCGGAAAAGTACGACTCGGAAATCCGCTTCCGGCCGCTGGACAAGACAGCCACCTGGATCGTGTCGGGCCTGCTCGTCACGCTCTCCCTCTTTCACTACTACACGGCCGGATTCGGCCTCTTGCGCGAAGCCACGCACCGGGGCGTGCACCTGGCTTTCGTGCTGAGCCTGATCTTCCTGGTGTTCGGCTTTTCCAAGTCCCACTACCAGCGCGAGCCCAAGTCCACCTGGTATGCGCCTGGCGGCATACCGCTATACGACTGGATCATCGCCATCGCGCTGTCCTTGTCGGTGCTGTATATCCCCTACATCTTCGAGGACCTGGCGTTCCGCGTGGGCAACCCGCTGCCGCAAGACGTGCTGATGGGGTCGATCCTCCTGATCGGCCTGCTGGAGGCCACGCGGCGCGCCATGGGCTGGCCGCTGCCCATCATCGCGATCGTCTTCATGGCCTATGCCATGTTCGGCCCTTACTTTCCGGGCCTGCTCAAGCACGCGGGCAACACCTGGCCGCAGATCGTCAACCACATGTACCTGACCAGCCAGGGCGTGTACGGCGTGGCGGTGGGCGTGGTGGCCACCTACGTGTTCCACTTCGTGCTGTTCGGCGTGCTGGCCACCCGCATCGGACTGGGACAGCTGTTCCTGGACGTGGCCTCCACCGTGGCCGGCCGCTACGCGGGCGGCCCCGCCAAGGTCTCGGTGTTCGGCTCGGCGATGTTCGGCATGCTGTCGGGCTCGTCGGTGGCCAACGCCGTCACGGTCGGGTCGCTGACCATTCCCGCCATGATCCGCGTCGGCTACCCCCGGCATTTCGCCGCCGGCGTGGAAGCCGCCAGCAGCACGGGCGGGCAGATCACGCCGCCCATCATGGGCGCGGCCGCCTTCCTGATGATCGAGTTCCTGGGCATCCCGTACCAGCAGATCGCGATCGCCGGCATCTTCCCGGCCTTCCTGTACTTCTTCGGCATGTTCATGCAGGTGCACTTCGAGGCCAAGCGCGAAGGCCTGCGCGGGCTGACCGCGGAAGAAATGCCCAAGCTCAAGCAGTCGTTCAAGATGCGCTGGCCCACGCTGATCCCGCTGGTGCTGCTGATCGGGGTGCTGGCCAGCGGCCGCACGCCCTACCTGGCGGCGTTCGCGGGCATTACGGGCTGCATCCTGGTCGGCCTCTTGAACCCGTACCAGCGGCTGCGCTGGCGCGACCTGTACGAAGCCTTCGAGACCGGCGCCAAGTACGCGCTGGCCGTGGGCGCGGCGGCAGGCACGGTGGGCATCGTGATCGGCGTGGTGACGTTGACGGGCGTGGGCTTCAAGATCTCGTATATTGTGATCGCGGCCTCGCAGGCGCTGGCCGGCGGCGTGGCCATCTTCATCCCCGACGCCTTCGCCGACATGCAGGCGCTGACGCTAATCGCCGCGCTGATCATGACCGGCGTCGTGTGCATCCTGATGGGCTGCGGCGTGCCCACCACCGCGAACTACCTGATCATGGTGGCGGTTGCCGCGCCCACGCTGGTGCAGCTGGGCGTGCAGCCCATCGCCGCCCACTTCTTCGTGTTCTATTTCGGCATCCTGGCGGACATCACGCCGCCGGTGGCGCTGGCGGCCTACGCGGCGGCCGGCATGGCGGGCAGCGACCCCTTCAAGACCGGGAACACGGCCTTCAGGCTGGGCATCACCAAGCTCATCGTGCCCTTCGTGTTCGTGTTCTCGCCGTCGCTGCTGATCTCGGTGCAGGGCTTCACCTGGTACGACTTCTTCGTGACCTTGTTCGGCTGCATGGTCGGGCTGGTGCTGCTGTCGGCCGCGTTCTCGCGCTACATGCTGGTCGGCATGAAGAGCTGGGAGCGGTGGCTGTGCACCATCGGCGCCTTACTGACGATCATCCCCGGACTGGCCAGCGGGCTGATCGGGCTGGCCATCTGCATCCCGGTGTTCATCCGGCAATTGGCCGAGCTCAAGCTGGAGAACGCGCCCAAGGCCGCCTGACCCGGCGACCTCGAAAAAAAAGGGGCAGACTGCAGCGTCTGCCCCTTTTTTCCGCCGAATCGTGCATTTTGTCAGCAATTGGGGGGAGAATGTGCGCCTGTTGCCGCAGGTCGACGGCATACAACACTCCGCCTTTTCGCCGGTTGCCCGGCTAAATAAATCAGCGTAAAGTAAAATTCATGTTTGCTGGTCTGCCGATCTGCGGGCCGACTGTGCAAACAGGCACAAAGTGCGCCATATGTTCGATATCCTGGTTTATCTGTTCGAGAATTACTACACGCCGCAAGCCTGTCCTGCTGCCGATGTGCTCGCCAAGCGGCTCGCCGCCGCAGGGTTCGAGCACGAAGACATCGACGATGCGCTCGGTTGGCTGTACGGCCTGGCCGAGACCACCGAACGATGCGTCGACCTCGCTCAGGCTCCCACCACCGGAACCCGGATCTACACCGACAACGAATATCAACAACTCGGCACTGAATCCATCGGTTTCATCGCCTTCCTGGAATCGGCAGGCGTGCTGCCCGCGCCCCTGCGCGAAATCGTCATCGACCGGGGCCTGGCTTCGCCGGAAACGCCCGTGCCGCTCGCGAAGATCAAGATCATCGCCCTCATGGTTCTCTGGAGCCAGGAAGCCGAGATCGACAATCTGGTCCTCGAAGAGCTGCTGGACGAAGAAGGCGTGCGCCTGCTGCATTAAGCGCAATCCCGCGCCCCGTGCATTGAATCCCCTCATCCCGCCCCGCGCGCATCGCCGCGCGGGCGTATCGCCGTGAACTACGTTGGCCGCTTCGCTCCCAGTCCCAGCGGCCCGCTGCATGCGGGCTCGCTCGCGACCGCGCTGGCAAGCTGGCTGGACGCGCGCGCGCGCGACGGGCGCTGGCTGCTGCGCATCGAAGACGTGGACACGCCGCGCACCGTGCCCGGCGCGGCGGAAGTCATCATGGCGCAGCTGGACGCGCTGGGTCTGCGCTGGGACGGCGAGATCATCTGGCAATCCCGGCGCAGCGACGCCTACCAAGCCGCGTTCGACGCGCTGGCCGGGCTCGGCCTGATCTATGGCTGCGGCTGCACGCGCCGCGAAATCGCCGATTCGGCGCTGCGAGGCCAGGCCGCGCCGGGCGCCGACGGCGAAAGGCCCTATCCCGGCACCTGCCGCCACGGCTTGCCGGAAGGCCGCCAGGCGCGCGCCTGGCGCCTGCGCGTGCCGGACGGGGTGGAGCGCTTTACAGACCGTTGGCTGGGACCGCAGGAGCAGGACGTGGCGCAAGCGGTGGGCGACTTCGCGCTGCGGCGCGCGGACGGGCTGTGGGCTTATCAGCTAGCCGTGGTGGTGGACGACGCCGAACAGGGCGTGACGGACGTGGTGCGCGGCGCGGACCTGCTGAGCTCCACCGCGCGCCAGCGGGTGCTGGGCCGGCTGCTGGGCCTGCCCCCGCTGCGCTACATGCACGTGCCGCTGATCCTGGACGCCGCCAGCGGCCTCAAACTGTCCAAACAGAACGGCGCCCCGCCCGTCGACACCGGCGCGCCCCTGAAGGCGCTGGAGGCCGCCTGGGCGGCATTGGGGTTCGCCCCTTTCGCCGCCGCCGGCTCCGCCGCGTTCCTGCGCGAAGCCACGGCGCGCTGGGCCGCGCGGTTTCCGGACTGACCTCCCGGACCGGCCGGCGCCTACAGCGGCTGCAAGTCCGCCCCCAGCATCCTGACCAGCAGGGCCTCGCCGTTTTCGGCCACGCGCAGCTCGCCGTATTTGGCGACCTGGTAGCGCTCGGCCTGCCCCTCGGGGAAGAAATACGCGTTGGTGACGATGCGCACGCCGTTGTCGCGGACGCGGTAGCGCAGCGGCACCTCGCCTTCCGCGTGCGGATGGACGCGCGGCTGGATGCGCACGGGCTGCGCCACGCCGCGCGCGTCCGGCGCAAGCATCACATAGCCGTCGGGCTCATAGCCCATGACGGACTCCTCGTCCTTCTGGCTGCCGCCGCCCAGGCGCAGGCGCGTCACTTCGCGGCCCGCCGCGAAGTTCAGGGCCATGTAGTCGCCCTGCATGAGCGACCGCGGGTCCACCGGCGCCAGTTCCAGAATGACGACCTTGCCGGAGGCCAGCAGTTTTTCACGCTGCCAGATGCCGCCGTTGGCCACCACCAGCACCAGCGCCAGGCCGCCCAGGATGGCCAGTGTGCGCCAGCGCAGGGCGCCGGATACCGGCGGCAGCGCGCGGGACGGGGCCGGCGCCTGCGTGCGCATCAGGCGCGGCACCAGCCACACCGCGGCCCGCAGCACGAAGAGCAGCAGCGCCGCTCCGCCCAGCCAGAGCGCCTTTTGCAGCAGCGGCAGTTCCAATTGGTAGTAGTAGACGCCCAGGTACGCCAGCAGGCTGGCGGCCCCGAAAAGCATCACGCGAGATTGGTTCAGGCCGAAGCCCAGCAGCAGCCACGCCAAGGCGAAGCCCACGCCCGGGCTGGGCAGCCAGAACAGCGCAAGCAGCAAGAGGCCTATCGGCACGCCCCAGGTCACGCCTGCCGTCAGCACGCGCCGCCGCGGCCACAGCACGGCCAGCGCCGCGGCGACCGGCAGCAGGGCGCCCGCCACGATCAGGATGGCGGTGTGCGGCGTCAGTTGCCAGATGGCGGGCAGCTGCGTGGCCGAGATCCCGCTTGCCAGCCACACCATGCCCTGGACGGACAGCAGGAACGCCCAGGCCAGCGGTTGCAGCGCGTGGCCGCGCCTGGCGCCCGCGCGGTGGCCGACGGTGAGGATGACGGCCGTGGCCCAGGCGCCGATCACGGCAATGGGCAGCCACAGGAAGGTGGCGCGTGTCGCGTCAAAGCGCGTCCAGGCGTCCAGCAGGTCGTCCTGCATCAGGTCGGGCGACAGCCCGCGCCAGATCAGGGCCGCGCCCGCCATGGCGATCAGGAGGCCGCTCAGGAAACGCAGGATCACGTCGGGACCCAGCGCGTAGACGACGGCGGCCATCAGCAGCACGAAGAAGCTCGCGCTGGCAAACGACGTGGAACTGGACAGGCCGAAAATGATGAGGATCTGCCCGGTGAACGCCATGGCCGTGCCGCACTGCCGCCAGAACGGCCCGGCATCGCTGCGCAGCACCGCGACGCCGGCGGCGCAGAGCACCAGTCCGGCCACCAGCGCGCCGCCCTCGGAAGTGATGAAGCCCGAGAAAGCAACGAACACCAGCAGCAGCAGGGTCGCCAGCCAGGCGCTCAGGCCCAGCAGGCATTGCACATACCAGGGCGGCTCGGCCCGCGGCACGGCGTCGGGCGCAAGCTGCGCCACCGGCGCGCCGGAATCGGCCGGGTCCACCGCGTTGCCGGCCGACGCGCTGGCCGGTTCGGCGTCGGCGGCGGGCAGGGCGGGCGAGGCGTCGCCGCCCAGGCGGCGCAGCCAGCGGGCCGCCAGCACGGCCTCGGCCATGAGCAGCGCGGCCAGCGGCAGGGCGGCCCAGACGCCAGGTTCCAGGCGCCACAGCCATTCGCCCACCACCCGCAGCGATACGCAGATGACGCCGGCGGCCAGCATGGCCAGGATGACCAGGTCGCGCCGGCCGCGCTGATAGTAAAGGCCCAGGCCCAGGGTGGCGGCCACCCAGGCGATGCCGTTGTAGGTGCCCAGTCCGCGCAGGATGAAGTCGCCGAACATGAGGGCCAGCACCAGCACGCTGATTGCGATCGCGGCCAGGATGCGGGGGCCGAAGACCGTGCTGGCCCGCCAGCGGCGCGCCGCCAGTTCCCAGCCCAGCAGCAAGAGCAGGTTCAGCGCGGCCATGAACAGGCTGGGCAGGCCCGGCCCGCCGAAGATCATCAGCCATGTGAACACCCGCTCGCCCAGCCACAGGGCCACCGCCAGGTTCAGGACCAGCGCCCACAACAGCCAGACGGCCTGGCTGCCCGCGGCCAGCGCCCAGGGCAGGAGCAACACTGCCCACCAGGCGAACAATTCCCAGGTATCGGCGCCAGTCTGGTAAGTTTGGCCCAGCAACGCGAGCAAGGCGCCAAGCAAGATGCCGGCCAAGGCCAGGAGCGCGCCAGGTATGCTGCGCCGCACGCCAGGCCTGCTCCGCAGTCGCAGTCCGGCCCAGGCCGCGGCCAGCGCGCAAACGGCCAGAAGCCCCTGCGCCCCGGCGAACCGCTGCACTTTGCTCATGTCCTGCCAGTTGGCGGCGACCCAGCAAACCGCGGCGCTGCCTAGCAGCAAAACGCCTAGCCAGAGGGTGCTTCGGGCCAGGAATTGACGCCAAGCGTGCAGTTCGGATCCCGCTTGTCTTTCAGTGCCGACTTGCATCTCGCGAATCTCCGATCTTATTATCCGCGCTACTAAGGCGGGTCTACCGCCACTGGATACACATGAATAAAACGCTGATTATTGCCGAGAAGCCCTCGGTGGCCCTTGATATATCACGCGCCTTGGGAGGCTTCGCGCGCGAGGGCGACTATTTTGAAAGCGAACGTTACGTCCTTGCGTCCAGCATCGGCCATTTGCTCAGCTTGGTCGCGCCCAACGATCCGGTCAAGGGAAAGTGGAGCTTCACGCACCTGCCCGTGATTCCGCCGGAATTCGAACTGGGCCCCACCGACAAGAAGTCCGCCGAACGGCTGAAACTGCTGGTCCGCCTTGCCAAGCGCAAGGATGTGGACGCCATCATCAATGCCTGTGACGCGGGACGAGAAGGCGAACTGATCTTCCGCTACATCATCCAGTACGCGGGCGTGAAGAAGCCCATCCAGCGCCTGTGGCTGCAATCCATGACGCAGGCCGCCATCCGCGAGGCCTTCGCCAACCTGCGCGACGACGCCCAGCTAAAGCCGCTGGAAGCCGCCGCCCGCTCGCGCGCCGAGGCCGACTGGCTGGTCGGCATCAACGGCACGCGCGCCATGACGGCCTTCAACAGCAAGGACGGCGGCTTCTTCAAGACGCCGGTCGGCCGGGTCCAAACGCCCACGCTGGCCATCGTGGCCGAGCGCGAAGAACGCATCCGCCGCTTCGTGCCGCGCGACTACTGGGAAGTTCGCGCCACCTTCGTCGCCGCCGCCGGCCTGTACGAAGGCCGCTGGATCGACCCGCAATTCAAGAAAGACGACCGCGATCCCGAAAAGCGGGAATCCCGCCTGTGGTCGGAAGCCGCCGCGCAAAGCGTGGTGGCCGCCTGCCGCGAGCAGCCCGGCAACGTCACCGAGGAATCCAAGCCCTCGACCCAGATGTCGCCGGCGCTGTACGACCTGACGTCCCTGCAGCGCGAGGCCAACGGCCGCTTCGGCTTTTCCGCCAAGACCACGCTGGCGCTGGCCCAGACCCTGTACGAACGCCACAAGGCGCTGACCTACCCGCGTACCGATTCGCGCTACCTGCCCGAGGACTACATCGCCACGGTGCAGGAAACCATGCGCGCGCTGGCCAAGGGCGGCTCCAACGCCGTGGGCGGCCTGTCGCGCCACGCGGACACCGTCGTCAGCCAGCAATGGGTCAAGCCTAACCGCCGCATCTTCGACAACAAGAAGGTGTCGGATCACTTTGCCATCATCCCCACGCTGCAGATCCCGCATGACCTGAGCGAGGCCGAGGCCAAGCTGTACGACCTGGTGCTCAAGCGCTTCCTGGCGGTGTTCTTCCCCGCCGCGGAATACCGCGTCACCACCCGCCTGACCGAAGTGCAGGGGCATCGCTTCCGCACCGACGGCAAGGTGCTGGTCACCCCGGGCTGGCTGGCCGTCTACGGCAAGGAAGCGCAGGGCGAGGACGCCAACCTGGTGCCCGTGGCGGACGGCGAGACCGTCCGCACCGAGGACGTGGAAGCCGTGGGCCTGTCGACCAAGCCGCCGGCGCGCTTTAACGAAGGCACGCTGCTGTCGGCCATGGAAGGCGCCGGCAAGCTGGTGGACGACGAAGAGCTGCGCGAAGCCATGTCCGAGCGCGGCCTGGGCACCCCGGCCACGCGCGCGGCCATCATCGAAGGCCTGCTCAACGAGGTCTACCTGCGCCGCGAAGGCCGCGACCTGGTGCCCACCGCCAAGGCGCGCCAGCTCATGACCCTGCTGTCGGGCCTGGACGTCACTGAACTGACCTCGCCGGAACTCACCGGCGAATGGGAGCACAAGCTCAAGCAGATCGAGCAGGGCGGGCTGGGACGCGAGGCGTTCATGCGCGAGATCGCGCAAATGACCCAGGTGATCGTCAAGCGCGCCAAGGAATACGAGCGCGACACGGTGCCGGGCGACTACGCCACGCTGCAGACGCCGTGCCCCAAGTGCGGCGCCGTCGTGAAGGAAAACTACCGCCGCTTTGCCTGCACGGCTTGCGACTTCTCCATCGGCAAGCACCCGGGCGGCCGCACGTTCGAACTGCCGGAAGTGGAAGAGCTGCTGGCCAAGCGCGAGATCGGTCCGCTGCAAGGCTTCATCAGCAAGATGGGCCGGCCGTTCGCCGCCATCCTGCGCATCAGCGACGAATTCAAGCTGGAATTCGACTTCGGCCAGAACGACGAGGACGACAACGAAGCGGTGGACTTCTCCGGACACACCCCGGTGGGTCCCTGCCCGAAGTGCCAGTCGCGCGTGTTCGAGCACGGCATGAGCTACGTCTGCGAAAAGTCCGTCGGCCCCGAAAAGAGCTGCGACTTCCGTTCGGGCAAGGTCATCCTGCAGCAGGAGATCTCGCGCGAGCAGATGGAAAAGCTGCTGACCAACGGCCGCACCGACCTGCTCGATGGCTTCGTCTCCAGCCGCACGAACCGCAAGTTCAAGGCGTTCCTGGTGCGTCAGCCCGACGGCAAGGTCGGCTTCGAGTTCGAGCCGCGTCCTGAAAAGCCCGGCCGGGCCCGCGCGCCGGCCAAGACGGCGACCAAGACAGCAACCAAGACCGCCGCGAAGAAGGCGCCGGCCAAGAAGGCCGCGGTAAAGAAAACCGCGACCAAGACCGCGGCAAAAACCGCGGTCAAGAAGGCCGTGAAGAAGGCCGCGCCGAAGAAGACCGCGGCGTAGGCCAGACTGCGCGCCGCAGCAAGCAACGCCCGGGCAACCGGGCGTTTTCCATTGTTGGACGGCAGGCGCTGGGGTATTGTTTACGCCAAACAGCTGCAACCGAATCATTCCGAGGATGACATGACCCGTAGCCCCGATTTCACCACCCGCCGCCGCGTACTGGCCGCCGCCTCCGCATTGGCCGGCGTCAGCCTGCTCAACGGACGCGTCGTCTTCGCGCAACCCAAGCTCGGCAAGGTCGTCTATGGCCAGGGCAGCATCGACCCCTTTTTCGCGGCCGGCTATGTGGCGCTGAAGAAGGGGTTTTTCGGCGAAGGCGGCCTGGAGGTCGAGTACCTGAATTCGCAAAGCGGCCCGCGCACCAACCAGCTGCTGGCCGCCGGCCAGATCGCGTTCGGCGCCACCGCGGCCACCGCGGCGCCCGCGCTGACGATCGCCGGCAAGCCCGCCACGCTGGTCTTCGGCTTTGACCGCAAGCTCACCTACGCCAACGTCATCGTGCGCCGCGAAGACTTCGAAAGCGGCAAGATCAAGTCCCTGAAGGATCTGGCCGGCAAGCGCGTCGGCGCCACCCAGCCGCAGTCGAGCACGTGGCTGATGGCGCTCTATCTGATGCAGAAGGCCGGCGTGGCCGACAAGGTGGACATCCGCCCCCTGGGCGACCTGGCGACCATGCTGGGCGCCCTCAAGACCGGGTCGGTGTCCGCCAGCATGGCCACCATGTCCATGATGGAGCAGGCCCGCCAGGAAGGCTGGGGCGTGCCCATCTTCGACGCCACCACCGAAAGCTCGTGGAATGAATTCATGGGCGGGGACGTGCCGGGCATCGCGGCCCTGACCCTGGAAGACACCATCCAGAAGCGCCCCGAAGTCGTGCAGGCCTTCGTGACCGCCATGGTCAAGGCGCAGGACTTCATCAGCGCCAACAGCGCGGCGGCCATCACCGACGTCATCTTCGACGACTTCCTCAGCGCATTCCCGCGCGCGGCCATCGAGAAGACCCTCGGCGTCTACAAGGAAACGGTGTTCCTCAAGGACAACATCATCACCGAAGACGCGTACAACCGCCTGACGGCCATCATGGGCGACGGCCGCCAGTTCTCCAACGATGAAATCAAGACGGTGCCTTACGCCAAGTGCGTGAACATGAGCTTCGTGCGGAAAGCGCGGGGTCTCTGATGATCACGCTGGACAAGGTGGGCAAGGCGTACCAGTCGCGCCAGGGCACGACGCACGCCGTGGGCGAGGTCAGCCTGACGGTCAACGAAGGCGAGTTCGTCTCCATCGTCGGCCCCTCGGGCTGCGGCAAGAGCACGCTGCTGAACATGATCGCCGGCTTCCTGCGCCCCACCACGGGCGCCATCCTCGTCGATGGCCGCGTCGTGGACGGGCAGGTGCCGCCGGCGCTGGGCTACATCTTCCAGAAGGACACCTTGCTGCCCTGGTTCAGCGTCAGGAAGAACGTGGCGCTGGGCCTGAAGTTCCAGGGCGTGCCCGCCGACAGGATCGAGCGCCGCGTGGCCGAACTGCTGGAACTGGGCCACCTCGGCGCGTTCGCCAACGCCTTTCCGCACCAGCTCTCCGGCGGCATGCGGCGGCGCGTGGCGCTGCTGATGAGCCTGGCCGTGGAGCCGCGCATCCTGCTGCTGGACGAACCCTTCGGCGCGCTGGACACGCACACCAAGACGCACCTGCATCGCGAGCTCATGGAGATCTGGCGCAAGCTGGGCCAGACCATCGTGATGGTCACGCATGACCTGGACGAAGCCATCCTGCTGTCGGACCGCGTGGTGGTGCTGTCCGGCCCGCCCAGCCGCGTGCTGCTGGACGAGCGCATCCGGATCCCGCATCCGCGCGACGTCTTCACGCTGCGCGAAACGCCGCAGTTCGTCTCCCATGTGCAAAGCCTCTGGAGCGTGCTGGGCCAGCAGTTCCGCGCCGCCGCCTGAATCCCCTACGCGTCATGATTCCGACTGAAACCTCCGACTCCCTGCAGGACCAGCTGCGGCTGGACCGCCGCGCCGGCGTCGCGCGCCGCCTGCGCATCACCCTGTGGCAGGTGCTGATCCTGGCCGCCATCCTCGGTTCCTGGGAGACGCTCACGCGCATTCCGTGGTTCACCCAGAACACGCTGTTCGACCCCTTCTTCATCAGCCAGCCCTCGCGGGTGGCCGTGCGGCTCTGGGAATGGCTGCAGCCCGGCCCGCGCTCTGTCTGGCCCCATTTGTGGCTGACCCTGCAGGCGACGATGGTGGGGCTGGTGGTGGGCGTGGGCAGCGGCTTCATCGTGGGCATGACGCTCAGCCGCAGCCGCTTCCTGGCCGACGTGTTCAACCCCTTCATCGTGGCGTTCAACTCCATGCCGCGGATCGCCTTCGTACCGCTCATCACCATGTTCTTCGGGCTGGGCCTGGCGTCCAAGGTGGTCACGTCCTGGTTCGTGGTGTTCTTCCTGGTGTTCTTTAACACCTACAAGGGCGGCCGTAGCGTGGAGCGCGAACTGGTGGACTTCTGCCGCACGCTGGGCGGTTCGCCGCGCCAGATCCTGTGGCGCGTGCGCATACCCACCGCGGCCGCCTGGACCTTCGCGGCGCTGCCCAACGCCATCAGCTTTGCGCTGATCGGCGTGGTGCTGGCCGAATTCGTCGGCTCCACCACCGGCATGGGCTACCTGATGATCACCGCGCTGGCGACCCTGAACGCCACCGACATGTTCGCGGCGGTGACGCTGCTGTCCATCGTCGGCATCGCGCTGGTTTATTGTGTGACATGGCTGGAACGGCGGCTCCTGCACTGGGCGCCGGAATTCAGGGAATGAACGGGACAGGATTGATGAAGACACTACCGTATCTGCGCAACTTCGACCTGACGGGACAGGTGGCGCTGGTGACCGGCTCGGCCCGCGGGCTGGGCTTCTGCATTGCGCGGGCGCTGGCGGGCTGCGGCGCGCGCGTGCTGATCAACGGCCGCAATGCCGAGGCTGCTGCCGCCGCCGCGGGCGAACTGGCGGCAGCCGGCCTGGACGCGCATCCGCTGCCGTTCGACGTCAGCGACGACGCGGCGATGGAACGCGCCTTTCTGCGCATCGACGACGAGCATGGCCGCCTGGACATCCTGGTGAACAACGTGGGCGCGCGCAACCGCAAGACCTTGCGCGACACCAGCCCCGCCGAGATCCGCGAGCTGATCGACACCGACCTCGTGGCCGGCATGCTGCTGGCCAAGTTCGCGGCCGAGCGCATGATGCGCCAAGGCGGCGGGCGCCTGATCGCGATCACTTCGGTGGTGGGAGAGCTGGCCCGCTCGGGCGACGCGGTCTATCCGGCCGCCAAGCAGGGCCTGACCGGCATGGTGCGCGCGCTGGCGGCGGAGTTCGGCGGGCACCACATCACCAGCAACGCCATCGCGCCGGGCACCTTCGCCACGGAAACCAATGCCGAGATGGTGGCTGACCCGAAGTTCGGCCCCCGCATCGCCGCGCGCAACCCGACGGGCCGCTGGGGCGAGCCGGAAGAAATCGCGGGCGCGGCCGTGTTCCTGGCGTCTCCCGCGGCGTCCTATGTCAACGGCCACGTGCTGGTCGTGGACGGCGGGCTGTCCATCCAGTTCTGAGGGTTATTACCGGTGTCAGACACCGGGGTGTTATTACCGGTGTCAGACACCGGGTGTCTGACACCGGCGGAGACCGCCCGGCAAAAAGCCAGTCAGGTCGTCTCGTCCTGGTACCACACGCCTTCGGCCAGCATCATCTTCTGGTGGCCGTGCCCGGCGGGCATCATCGGGAAGCAGTTCTCCTGCGCCGTCACCGCTACGTCAAGGAAGTAGGGGCCGTCATGCGCCAGGCATTCGGCCAGCGCGGCGTCCAGCTGGGCGGGATCGTCCACGCGGGCCGCGCCCCAGCCGAATGCGCGCGCCAGCGCCACGAAATCGGGCAACGATGCGTTGTAGCTATGGCTGTACCGCCCGCCGTGGATCAGTTCCTGCCATTGGCGCACCATGCCCATGTAGCCGTTGTTGCACAGCACGACCTTCACGGGCGTCTGGTGCTGCATGGCGGTGGACAGCTCCTGGATGTTCATCAGCACCGAGGCGTCGCCGCTGACGCAGACCACGGTCTTGTCCGGGTGGGCGACCTGCGCGCCGATGGCGGCGGGCACGCCGTAGCCCATGGTGCCGGCGCCGCCCGAGGTCAGCCAGCGGTTAGGCTTGTCAAAGCGCAGGTACTGCGCGGCCCACATCTGGTGCTGGCCCACGTCGGTGGACACGATGGCGTCCCGATCCGCCAGCAGGGCGTTCAGGCGCGCCATCAGGTGCTGCGGAAGAATGGCGTCGGCGGCCGGCGCATAGCCCAGGCAATCCTGGGCGCGCCAGGCGTCGATGCGCTTGAACCAGGGCGCCAGGCGCGCCGGTTCCAGGGGCTCGTCGCCCAATTCGGCGCGCAGCGCGCGCACCAGCGGCAGGCAGTCGCCCACCAGCGCCACATCGACGCGCACCACCTTGTTGATCGAAGCGGGATCGATATCGATGTGGATCTTGCGCGCATGCGGGCAGAACTCGGACAGCTTGCCCGTGATGCGGTCGTCGAAGCGGGCGCCGATGCAGACCACCAGATCGGAATTGTGCATGGCCAGGTTGGCCTCGACGGTGCCGTGCATGCCCAGCATGCCCACGAACTGCGGGTCCGATGCGGGAAAGGCGCCCAGGCCCATCAGGGTCAGGGTGCAGGGCGCGCCGGTGTGGCGCACCAGGTCCGTGAAGGCGGCGCAGGCGTCGGGGCCGGCATTCACCAGCCCGCCGCCCCCGTAGAAGATGGGCCGCCTGGCCTGGGCGATCAGCGCCGCCGCCCGGCGCACGGCCGACTGGGGCAGCTTGGGCGCCAGCTTGCCCGACTGGCGCCGCGCGCGCAGCGCGGCCAGCTTCTGCTGCGTAGGCAGGCCGACGCTGTCGTCGTCCGCGTCGCGCGGCGCGGCCAACTGCACATCCTTGGGAAAATCCACCAGCACGGGGCCGGGACGGCCCTGGCGGGTCAGTTCGAACGCGCGGGCCACCACGCCGGCCACGTCGTCGACGGCGCGGATCTGGGTGTTCCACTTGGTCACGGAACGCGAGATGCCGATGGCGTCGCATTCCTGGAAGGCGTCGGTGCCGATGGCCGCGGTGGCGACCTGGCCGCTGATGCACAGCACCGGGATCGAGTCGCACATGGCGTCCAGCAGGCCCGAGGTGGTGTTGGCCATGCCGGGGCCGGAAGTCACGAAGACCACGCCCGTGCGGCCGGTGCTGCGGGCGTAGCCTTCGGCGGCATGGACGGCGGCCTGCTCGTGCCTCACCAGCACATGGCGCAGACGCGGCTCGGCGTACAGCGCGTCGTACAGCGGCAGCACGGCGCCCCCCGGATACCCGAAAACCGTATCGACACCGTGCGCAATCAGCGTGTCTAGCAGAATTTTCGCCCCGTTTTGAGCGGGGCGATCAGTGGCGGCAAGCGCGGCGGCGGCGGTGGGGTGCAGGCGATCGTTCATGCTATCCATCTTATTCGGAGTGCCGAAGAATTTTTATCTTCTTTTCCACGAATTACCGATAGACGCAGTAAATTTATCTTAGATTTGGAGGAATCGAAGAAAATGAACCTGGACAAGTTTGATCTGGCCATTCTGAAGGTGCTGCAAGAGAACGCGCGCGCCAGCCTGAACGACATCGGCGCGGCCGTCGGCCTGTCGTCCACGCCGTGCTGGAACCGCATCAAGCGCATGGAGAGCGCCGGGGTGATCCGCGGCTACACCGTGGACATCGACCCGGCCAGCCTGGGATTCATGGACACGGTCATCGTGCACGTCACGCTGGAAAGCCACAGCGAGGAGACGCTGTACGAGTTCGGCCGCGCCCTGGCGCAAATTCCCGAGGTGCTGGAAGCCTTCCTGGTGTCGGGCGACTACGACTATTACATCCGCATCGCCGTACGCGACACCCGCGACTACGAACGCCTGCTGCGCGAGCAGCTCTACCGGATCCCCGGCATCCGGCACAGCAAATCCTGCTTCGTCCTGCGCCGGCTGAAGGAAACCAAGCTGCCGCTGACCGGCGCGGACGGATGATCGCGCCTGCTCAGCGCAGCACGTAGTCCACCGGCACGGGGGATTCCGGCAGCGGCCGCACGCCCAGTCCTTCCAGCAGGTCGATCTCGATCACGCGGGCCAGCGCCGACAGCGGCAGGTCGTTCTCTTCGGTCCCGAAAGGGTCTTCAAGCTCGTCGCCCAGCGCATCCAGGCCGAAAAAGGTGTAGGCGATGATGATGACCGCCCCGGGCGTCAGGTACTCCAGCGTGCCGACCAGGCCAAAGGGCAGCAGCAGGCAGAACAGCCACGCCGTGCGATGCAGCAGCAGGGAGTAGGCGAACGGACAGGGCGTGAACTTGATGCGTTCGCAGGCGGCCTGGATGGCGGCGCACTGCGCCACGCGCTGGGTCAGGCCCTGGTACAGGATATCGGTGAGTTCGCCGCGCCGCAGGCAGGACGCCAGATCGCGGTTGATCGCCATGAGCAGGGCGTCCGGCACATTGCGGCAACCGGCAAGCGTATCCAGTTCGTCCTGCTGCACCCAGGGGCGCACGGCTTGCACCATATCCTCGCCGCGCAGGCGCGCGGCCAGGCCATAGCCAAAGCCGATGCAGCGGCGAACCAGTCGTTCCTGCACCGGGTTGGCCGTGCTGGCCGCCAGCAGCACCGCGCTTTCGCGCGCCAGGCTGCGCGCTTGCACGATCAGGTCGCCCCATTGCTTGCGGGCTTCCCACCAGCGGTCATAGCAGACGTTGTTGCGAAAGCCCATGAAGACCGACAACGCCAGGCCGAAGAGCGAGAACGGCACCGCGGTCAAGTGCGCGGGCGAGAACAGCTGGCGGTGGTACATCCACACCACCACGCAGGACAGCAGCGTGATGACGATGAGCCTGCTGAGAATGCGCGGGATGATGGAGCCGCGCAAGACAAAGAACAAAGCCAGCGCAGAGGGACGCGGACGGACGATCATGATAAATATCAAGTGAGGGACGAGGCGGCGCTCACTATACGCCTCTCATCGCGTCAAAAACGCGCCGATATAATTCTGTTTCGTCTCACCGCCACACTCACCGCTCAATGACCAACGAAGACACCCCGATCAAGCCCTGGCATGTCGTCCGCCGCTCCAAGCTGCACGGCAACGGCGTCTTCGCCGCGCGCAAGATTCCCGCGGGCACGCGCATCGTCGAGTACGGCGGCTTGCGCATCAGCGCCAAGGAAGCCGACCGGCGCCATCCGACCAATCCGGACGATCCCTTCCACACCTTCTTCTTCGCGCTCAGCTCCGGCCGCGTGATCGACGGCGGCGACCAGGGCAACGACGCCCGCTGGATCAACCATTCCTGCCAGCCCAACTGCGAAGCCCAGGAGGGCAAGCACGGCAAGCGCGTCTATATCGTAGCGCTGCAGGACATCCCGCGCGGCACGGAGCTGTTCTACGACTACGGCCTTGTCCTGGACGGCCGCATCACCAAGGCGCTGAAGGACGGCTACCGCTGCCTCTGCGGCACGCCGCCGTGCCGCGGCACGATGCTGGCGCTGCCCGCGAAAAAGGCGAAGAAGGCCGACAAGCCGGAAATCGCCGAAGCGGCCTGACGGCCGGGGGTCCGTCCCCCGCCGCCGAAAACCACAACTGCAATAAGCGTATTCAAACCCGCCAACCGGACAGGCGTACAATCTAGCGGTCGTTAACACGACATGCAGTACGTCTTCAGGGCGGGGTGCAATTCCCCACCGGCGGTATGCCATGCAATGTGGCGAGCCCGCGAGCGCCCGGCGTCCGTCACGGAAGGCCGGGGTCAGCAGATCTGGTGAGATGCCAGGGCCGACGGTCATAGTCCGGATGAGAGAAGATGTGCCGGCACATACTCGGCTGCCCGGGCGCTTGCGTCCGGAAAGCCGTATTGCGTTCGGCTGTCGAGTAGCCCTGAAACGTTTTTCGCCCCTTTAACTTGCGAGAGCGTTTCAATGTCCAACGTTACCCTTACCCCGCAGTCCCCCATCCCCAGCCTGGCTTCGCAGCCGTTTGCCGCTCGCCTGCAGCGCGCCCTGCATCATCTGCGCCTGGGCCGGCCCGTCATCCTCATGGACGACTTCGACCGCGAGAACGAAGCGGACCTGATCGTCGCCGCCGACAAGCTGACCGTGCCCGTCATGGCGCAGCTGATCCGCGACGGCAGCGGCATCGTCTGCCTGTGCCTGCCCGGCGAAACCCTGGACCGCCTGGAGCTGCCGCCCATGGTCCAGCGCAACCAGAGCCGTTTCGCCACCGCCTTCACCGTGTCGATCGAAGCCCGCGAAGGCGTCAGCACCGGCGTGTCGGCCGTGGACCGCGTCACCACCATCCGCGCCGCCATCTCGCCGTCGGCGCAAAGCGACGACATCGTCAGCCCGGGCCATGTGTTCCCGCTGCGCGCCCAGCCGGGCGGCGTGCTGACCCGCCGCGGCCACACGGAAGGTTCCGTGGACCTGGCGGTGCTGGCCGGCATGCGCCCGGCCGGCGTGCTCTGCGAACTGATGAATGCCGACGGCACGATGATGCGCGGCGCGGCGCTGGAGCGCTACGCCGCGCAGCACGGCCTGGTGGCGCTGACCATCGCCGAACTGGCCGACCATCTGCAACAGCTGAAGGACGGGCAAGCCGAGTCCGTGGACGACGAAGTCCTGGAAATGGCGGCCACCGTCTGATGCCCGCGTGACGGGTTGTGCGCCTGCGCAACCCGTCGCCCCCCGCTCCCTAGGCCTTGCCCCTGAGCGCCATGCCCACGACCATCGCGGCCAGCGCGCAACTTCCCCCCAGCACGTACACGGCGGCATAGCCCTGCAATCCCGCGAGCCATCCGGCCGCCGGACTGCCCAGTCCCAAGGCGACGTCCAGAAACGCCACGTACGCGCCCATCGCCGCGCCGCGGCTCGCAGCCGGCACGCGGCGCACCGCCTCGACGCCGAAGGCCGGGAACGCCAGCGAGTAGCCCGCCCCGGTCAGCAGGGCGCCCGCAAGCGCCCAGGCCGGCGTGCCGCCCGCCCAGATCAGCCCTTGGCCGGCCGCTTCGATCAGCACGCACGCCAGCGCCACGCGCGCGCCGCCCAGCTTGTCCGGCAGGCCCGCGAAAAACACCCGGGCCAGGATGAAGCCTGCCCCGAACGCGGTGAACATCCACGCCGCGCCATCCCAGCCGCGCTCGGCAAAGAGCAGGCTCACAAACCCGGTGATCATCCCGAATCCGACGCTGGACAAGGCCAGCCCCAGGCCGGGCAGCCACACCATGCCCAGGACGCGGTAGAAGGGCGTGCGCGCCCCGCCTGCCGCGCGTACGCCGCGCTGGGGCAAGACCAGCGCCAGCGCCGCCAGCGGAATCAGCACGCTCGCCCAGCCGATTCCGGCGAAGCCGGACGCGCCGTACAAGCGCATCCCCGCGGGCGCGCCGAGCGCATAGGCGGCATAGATGGCCACGCCCACCCAGGCCATGACCCGGCCCGCGTTCTGCGGCCCCACCCGGCCCACGCCCCAGCTCAGCGCGCCGGTGACGATCAGGCTTTCCGCGCATCCCATCACGGCGCGGCCGGCCAGCAACGCCGCGAGCGCGGCCTGGGGCCGGGCCGACAGGTCATCGGCCAGAAGGTAGAACAGGCCCGCGATGGAGCCGAGCACGAAGCCGGCCACCACCGCGCGCTTGGCGCCCCGGCGGTCGGTCATCGCCCCCGCGTGGGCCCGCGACAGCAGCGCGGCGGCGAATTGCAGGCCGGCGACCACGCCGACCGCCAGCGCGCCCAGCGCCAGCGTTCCATCCACGTACAGGGGCAATACCGGCATGGGCAGGCCGATCATGAAAAAGCCGACGAATACCGCCAGCGTCAAAGGCAGCAACTGCAGAAAAACAGAGCGCACGGGTCCGTGGGCCGCGGGCATGGCCCCGGCCGCCGTAGAGTTCGACATGGTGTTTCCTTGAAAGGGTGAAGTGCAATCCGATGCCGTCGCGCAAAGTCCGGCGATGGCATAATCCGCCCAAGCAGGAGATGAATCAGATTGCCTGCCCCAAATTTTATGAGCCATTGCTCATGTCTGATACTCGCCTTTCACCGCATTCATGACAGCCATCCCACAGCCCCGGAAATCGCCGCGCCAGCTCAGGTCCCAGCACACCGTGGACACCATCCTGCAGGCCACGGCTCGCGTTCTGGCCACGCACGGCTATGCGGGCACCAACACCAACCTGATCGCCGAGACGGCGGGCGTCAGCGTCGGCTCGCTGTATCAGTACTTCCCCAACAAGAACGCGCTGATCGCGGCCCTGCATAACCGGCACGACAACCAGATGCTGGACGTCATCGACGACGTCCTGAACAGCAATCCCGCGGCCACCTTGCAGGAGCGCGTGGCCGCCATCGTCCAGGCCATGCTGCACGCCCACATGCTGGAGCCAGCGCTGCACCGCGTGCTGGAACGGGAGTTTCCGCTGTTCGACCTGCCGCACGAGCACAGCCTCGCGGACCAGGACATCCACCGGCGCATGCGGCATCTGCTGGAACTGCACCGCGCCGAGATCGCGCAGCAGGACCGCGACCTGGCGACCTATGTCGTGCTGCGCATCATGGAATCGCTGGTGCACGCGGCGGCGCTGGAGCCGCCCGCCGGCTTTTCGACGCAGCAGTTGGAGCAGGCGGTGGTGGATGCGGTGATGGGGTATCTGGGCGCGCCGGCCGGCGCGGCCCCGCGCAAGACGGCGCGGGCGGCAACCAAAGCGAAGGCTGTGCGCGGGTAACTAGCCGCCGGGCGCGCGGGCCATGCAGGCCAGGCAGTCGGCGGCGCCGCCCGCCACGATGCGGGCGCTGCACGCCAGCATCAGGTTCAGGCTCAAGCCGAAATCCTCGACGGTGTAGCCCTGGGCGTCCACCATGCGCGATGCGCCGTCGTCCGCCGCCGCGCCCACGGCCACCTGGTCGATCAGCGAACCCGCCTGGCCGGTATAGCCCCAGACGGGCTTGCCGCAGGCCACCGCATAGCCGACCTCGAAGGCCGTGCCCGAATCGGGTTCCGCGCCGCGAAACGGATTCAGGTTCGCCATCACCATGTCCGCGCGGCGGATCAGCGCCACGTTTTCGCGATAGATCCATTGCGCCAGCGCCGGGCCCGACAGGCCGTCGGGCGCCATGTTGTCCAGCGGGAACAGGCCCTCGAATCCGTACGTCGCGCACAGGGTCTTGAGCCGTTCCCCGTGCGCCGCGGCATCGGGCAGAAAAACGTCGAAACCAGCCAGATAGACGCTGCGCATGGCGCTTACTCCGTGTCGGAGACGTTGAAGGCTTCGCCGGTGGCGAAGAAAGACCCGCCGGCCAGGTAATGGACAGAGCGGCGGTCATCGTCGGGGAAGTGCCAGCGGTTTCCGGAGAACACTTCCGGGGCCGCCCACGCGGCCACGACTTCGCCGATGAACAGATCATAGGCCTGCTGGTTGTGCGGCTCGGGCACGACCTTGCATTCCAGCCAGCCCAGGCAATCGCTGATCAACGGCGCGCCGATCTTGCTGGCGGCAAACGTCCGCAGTCCGCTGGCCAGGAACTTGTCTTCTTCGCGCCCGGAATGCGAGCCCACCAGCAGCGTCGCGCGCGCCTGCGCGCGGGACGGAATGCACAGCGCGAATTCGCCGGACGCTTCGATCAGCTGCCGCGTGTAGGTGTTCTTGTCCACCACCACCAGCATCTTGGGCGGGCTGAAGTCCAGCGGCATGGCCCAGGCGGCGGCCATCACGTTCTTCGCGTCGCCATGCGCGCTGGTGACCAGCACGGTAGGGCCGTGGTTCAGGAGCAGATAGGCGCGGGGAAGGTCGACGGGTTCGATCATGAAGGCTCTGTGGGGACCTAGAACATGCCGTTCTTGTTGGCGGGGTTCTCGGGAATCTCCTGGCTCACATCCCAGTGTTCGACGATCTTGCCGTTTTCCACCCGGAAGATATCGACCACGGCCTGGCCCCGGTCTTCCGGCGAATCGCGCCACAGGTTGTGGATCACCACCAGGTCGCCTTCGGCGATCACGCGCTTGATCTCCACGATGGCCTGCGGATGCTGCTCGAAGTAGGGCGGAAAGAAATCCACCATCGGGCCGACGCCGTCGCGCATGTACGGATTGTGCTGCGTGTAGTTCGGGCTGACGTACAGGCGCACCGCCTCGTCGATATCGCGGTCCTGGAACATCATGCGGAAAAACGCCACGACGATTTCCTTGTTCGACTGGGGCGCGGCCGCAAGCGCCGGCGCAGCCGCCAGGCAACTGGAGGCGACCAGCACACAGGCGGCCAACGATTTCCACTTCATACGCATACGGGACTACTCAGATGACGCCGGCTGGCGGTCTGCCAGTTTACAAATAAACGCGGCCGTTTTCGGCCCTGTTGCACAATTGAAAAGGGGCCCTTGACGGGCCCCTGCGTCCTCGACTAGCGGCGTCGCCGCGGGCCCAAGCGCCGATATCAGTAGCCGACCGTATAGCGGCGGCGCGAATGCCTGGGCGTCTCGATCTCGTCGACCAGCGCAATGGCGTAGTCTTCCATCGAGATCCAGCTCTTGCCTTCCTCGTCGGCCAGCAGGTGGTCATCGCCCACGCGGAAGTTGCCCGTGCGCTCGCCCGGCTCGAAGATCGCGGACGGCGACAGGAAGGTCCAGTTCAGCACCTTTTCCTGGCGCAGCGTATCCAGGAACACGACGCCGGCGCGGGCTTCGGGCTTGTAGGCATCCGGGAATTCGGGGGTGTCGATCAGCATCTTGCCGGGCGCGACCAGCAGGCTGCCCGCGCCGCCCACCACCAGCAGGCGCGGCACGCCGGCGTTCTTCACGCCGGCCAGCAAGGGCTTGGCGTCGGTCGACACGAATCGCGTGGCGCTGATCACGGCATCGTGGCCGGTCAGAAGCGGGGTCAGGCCTTCGGGATCGGTAGCGTCGCCCTGCTGCACGGTCAGGCCCGGCTGGGCATTCACGTCGGCGGGGTCGCGGGCAATGCCCGTGACTTCATGGCCGCGCTTGAGCAACTCGTCCGCCACGCGCGAACCCACGCGGCCGGTAATTCCGATCAATGCGATTTTCATGGTCTTGCTCCTTGGAAGGGGTGAACCGGAAGTGCCGCCGCACGCTGCGGCGCTGCACGCGCTGGTTCAGGCAAAGCCATACTATTCGGTCAAATCCGATCAAAAAACCCGTAAAACCGGAAGAGTTTTTTGCATTTCATGCATCAATGAGTCGGACACCGACCGTGGGGAGCGGGCCGGGAGGGCGATTCGATACGCCCGCGGCCCGTCATGCCAGTGTGCTCCCGGCGGCCCCGCCTGAACAGGGCCGCGGGTTGCCGGTCAGGCGGCGGCGCGCTGCGCCTGGTAGACCTGCAGGTGCGTGTAGGCCACGCGCAGGTAGGTCGCGTCCACGTCCAGCGTGCGGGCGCGCCGGACCATGTCGCCCACGATGTGGTCGGCCTCGACCGGCAGACCCTGGCGCAGGTCGCGGAACATGGACGCCGTCATGGGCTGGCTGCGGTCGGTCAGCAGCTTCTGCACGAAGGCATCTGCCTCGGGCCGCACCGCGTGGCCGGACGCGGCCGCCACGGCTTGCGACTCTTGCAGCAGGCTGAGCAGGATGTCGATGCCGTCGTCGGTGGACGCGATCTGGCCGACCGAGCCGCGCATGAGGCAGGTGGCGGCGGCCAGCGTCGTCAGCATGACGTACTTTTCCCAGATGTCCTGGTGGATGTTGTCGCTCAGGCGGCTGACGTATTCGCCGCCGGCCAGCGCCTCTTCCAGCGCCACGCAACGCGGGCTGCGGGCGGGCCCGGCGCGTTCGCCGAACACGATGTTGGCGTGCTTGCCCAGGTGGATCACCTCGCCCTCGGCGCCGAGCGTCGCGTTGATCTGGCACAGGCCGCCCAGCACGCGATGCGGCTCGAACTCCCGGTCCAGCACGTCGTACTGCAGCACGCCGTTCATGATGGGCAGCACCGCGGTATCGGGGCCGACCGCGGGGCGGATGGCTTCGATGGCGCTGTCCAGGTCATAGGCCTTGCAGCTCAGCACCACCACGTCGTAGCCGCCCTGCAAGGTTTGCTGCGTGACGAGCTTCGGGTGCAGCGTGGCGTCGCCCAGCGGGCTCTGGATGCGCAAGCCGTGCCCGCGGATCCGCGCGGCGCGCGCCTCGCGCACCAGGAAGGTCACGTCCGCGCCGGCCTCTGCCGCGCGTCCGCCGAAATATCCGCCGGTGCCGCCGGCGCCCAAGAACAACAACCGCATGCCTGTCTCCTGTTGGCTGCCCGCTGCGAACGCGGGCTGATTCGGGAATTATGCGCTTCGTCCCGGGCGCGGCCCACCGGAAACCCCTCGCGGCGCCCACGCGCCGGACGCCGGATCAGGCTGGATGCTTGTGTTCCGCCCAGGCCTCGTAGCCCCCGCGCAGCGCCCAGGTCTTGGGGTAGCCGGCGGCGCGCAGCCGCGAGGCCAGCAGCGCGGCGGACACCTCGTTGGGGCACGCGCAATACACCACGATGTCGGAATCCAGCGCGTTGGCGTCCAGCGCGGGCAAGGGCGCCTTCAGGTCCACGGCGACGGCGCCAGGAATGCGCGCGGCATCGCGCAGCGCTTCCGGCCGCACATCGAAGACCAGTGCGCTGCGGCCGTCCTGGCGCCACTGCATCAGCTCGTCCACGGACAGCCGGGGGATCACGCGCAGGCTGCGCAGCAACAGCCTGCGCCGCAGGAAACGCGCCAGGATGTAGAGGGCCAGCACCGCCGCCAGCACGCCCAGGCCCATTGCGCCGTAGGTGCCCAGGACGTCCAGCACGTCGTTGACCACGCTGTGGAACAGGCCGCCCAGCAGCAGGCCCGAACCGACCCAGATCAGGGCGCCCGCCAGGTCATAGAGGAAGAAGCGCCGGTAGGGGGTGCCGGTCAGGCCCGCCATGACCGTGGACAAGGCGCCGGCGCCGGGCAGGAATTTACACACCAGCAGCGCGCGCACGCCGATCCGCAGGTACAGGCGCTGCGTCTGCCGGATGCAGGAATCCTGCGACAAGGACAATTTGCAGACCACGCCCAGCAGCCGCGAGCCATAGCGCCGCCCCGCGGCATACCAGAGACTGTCGGCCAGCAGGCACGCCGCCGTGGCGGCCAGCAAGGGCGCGAGCCATCCCCCCGCGCCGCCCAGCGCGCCCGCCGCGATCAGCATGGGGTAGGCGGGCACCGGCAGGCCGGCCTGCTCGATCAGGACATTGGCGAACACCAGCCACCCGCCATATTGTTCGAGCAGCAATTGAATATCTTGCATGGTTTTTCCAGCTTGCCGCGCCGCGCGGCTCATGCCTGCGATTTTAGGCGCGCGGCTCCCGTCCGGGGCCCATTGCCCCTGCCCGCCGCACTGCAACGCGCCGTTCCATGCGCGCACCGTCCATTCCTTGGAACGGCGCGCACCATACTGGTGCCACGATTCCCCGCCGGGGTGCCTATAATCCTGCCCGTCCATCAGGTTTCCCCGACTTGTCGCAGGAATGCCCCATGGCATACAACTTGCTTCGCCAGGACTGGCTGCGAACCCGACCATTCGGATGGGGCGCGCCTCCCGGCGCTCCCCATCCGATGACCGATCCCACGCCCTCGTTTCCGTACGCTCGCCCCGGCATGCCTGCCGGCGGCCGCAACCGTGAACCGGGCTGCGGCATGCCTGGCGATCGCGTCCCACGGCGCCCGCTTGCGCGGCGCCCGCTTGCACGGCGCCCACATCGCCGCCATCCCCATTACCTTTCCCTCCCTGCGTAGGAGTCACCCGCATGAAATCCCTTTCCACCCCGTCCGTCGGCGGCATCGCCCGCCGCGGCCTGCTCAAGCTGGCCGCCGCGGCTGCCGGCGCGCTGCTGTTCTCGGGCGCGGCGCAAGCCCAGGCCCCGGCCAAGACCAAGGTTGCCGCCATCTACACGGTGCCGGTCGAGCAGCAATGGGTGTCGCGCATCCACAAGGCGCTGACCGCGGCCCGCGATCGCGGCGAGATCGACTACACCTTCTCGGAAAACGTCACCAACGCCGACTACGAGCGCGTCATGCGCCAGTACGCCGAGCAGGGCAACAAGCTGGTGGTGGGCGAGGCCTTCGCCGTCGAAGCCGCCGCGCGCAAGGTTGCCAAGGACTATCCGCAGACCGCCTTCCTGATGGGTTCCTCGGGCAAGCCGCAGCAGCCGAACTTCTCGGTGTTCGACAACTACATCCAGGAACCGGCCTACCTGACCGGCATGATCGCCGGCGGCATGAGCAAGACCGGCAAGATCGGCCTGGTCGGCGGCTATCCCATCCCCGAAGTGAACCGCCTGATGCAGGCCTTCATCGAAGGCGCCAAGGAAGTGAACCCGAAGGCCGAGTTCACCGTGACCTTCATCGGCTCCTGGTTCGATCCCCCGAAGGCCAAGGAAGCCGCCTTCGCCATGATCGACAAGGGCGCGGACGTGCTGTACGCCGAGCGCTTCGGCGTGTCGGACGCCGCCAAAGAGCGCGGCAAGCTGGCCATCGGCAACGTGATCGACACGCAGCCTCAGTACCCCGAGACGGTCGTCGCCTCGGCCCTGTGGAGCATGGAGCCCACCATCGACGAAGCGCTCAAGCAGGTCAAGGCCGGCACATTCAAGGCCGACGACTTCGGCCAGTATTCGCTGATGAAGCACAAGGGCTCGTCGCTGGCTCCGCTGGGCACCTTCGAGCAGAAGATCCCGGCCGACCTGATCGCCAAGGTGCAAGCCAGGCAGAAAGCCATCCTGGACGGCAGCTTCACCGTGAAGGTCGTCGACAAAGAACCCAAGTCTTCGGCACGATGAACCAAGCGCCTCTCGCCCTGCAGCTGACGGGGATCACCAAGCGCTTCGGCAGCCTGACGGCCAACGACGATGTCTCGCTTACGCTCCATCAGGGCGAAGTGCTGGCCTTGCTGGGCGAGAACGGCGCCGGCAAATCGACCCTGGTGTCGATCCTGTTCGGCCACTATGTGGCCGACGCCGGCAGTATCGAAGTCTTCGGCAAGCCCCTGCCCGCCGGCCGGCCCGACGCCGCGCTGGCGGCAGGCGTCGGCATGGTGCATCAGCATTTCACGCTTGCCGACAACCTGACCGTGCTGGACAACATCATGGTCGGCACGGAATCGCTGTGGAAACTCGCCTCGGGTCGCGGGCAGGCCCGCCGCCGCCTGGTCGAGCTGGGCCAGCGCTTCGGCCTGGGCGTGGACCCGGACGCGCGCGTGGGCACGCTTTCCGTTGGCGAAAAACAGCGCGTCGAAATCCTGAAGGCGCTGTACCGCGGCGCCCGCGTCCTGATCCTGGACGAGCCCACCGCCGTGCTCACGCCCCAGGAAGTGCAGGACCTGTTCGCCACCCTGCGCGGCTTCGTCGACGAAGGCCTGGCCGTCATCTTCATCTCTCACAAGCTGGACGAAGTGATGGCCGTGGCGCGCCGCGTGGCGGTGCTGCGCCAGGGCAGGCTGGTGGCCGAGCGCGACACCGCCGCGACCAGCCCCGCCGAACTGGCCGAGCTGATGGTGGGCCGCAAGGTCGTCATGCCGCGTGCGCAGGCCGTGGCCGCCGCCGAGCAGGCCGCCCCCGTGGCGACCCTGTCCCAGGTCACCGTGCGAGATGGCCGCGACGGCGCGCCGCGCCTGGACAGCCTGGACCTCGTGGTCCACAAGCATGAAATCGTGGCGATCGCGGGCGTGGCGGGCAACGGCCAGCAGGCGCTGGTGTCGGTGCTGACCGGCCTGCGCCAGCCCTCGGACGGCACGATCCGCCTGGGCCCCGAACACGCCGCCGCGCCCACCACGCCGGCCGGCTGGACGGCGGCCCACGTAGGCCGCATCCCCGAAGACCGCCACGGCGAAGGCGTGATCGGCGACAGCCCCCTGTGGGAAAACGCCATCGTCGAAGACCTGAAGGACAAGCGCTTCGCCCGCTACGGCCTGATCCGGGCGGGCGCGGGCAAGGCGTACGCGGCCGCGCTGGCCAAACAGTTCGATGTACGCGCGGCGTCGCTCGACGTGCGCACGCGCAGCCTGTCCGGCGGCAATATGCAGAAACTGATCCTGGGCCGCACGCTTGCGCGCGAGCCGCGCTTCATCGTGGCCGACCAGCCTACCTGGGGCCTGGACATCGGCGCGGTGGCCTACGTGCGCGAACAGCTGCTGGCGGCGCGCGCGCGCGGCGCGGGCGTGCTGCTGGTGTCCGAGGACCTGGAAGAGATCTTCGCCCTGGCCGACCGCATCGCCGTGCTGTGCGGCGGCAAGCTGGTTGCAGTCAAGCCGGTGGCCGAATGGACGCCCGCCACCGTCGGCCTGGCCATGACGGGAACCCGCGCGTGATGGATCGTCCCATCTTGCGCGGCTTCCCCCCCTACTGAGCATCACTCGCATGAAACTGATCCTGGAACGCCGCCCCGAGCCCAGCCGCCTCGCGCTGGCTCTGGCTCCCATCGCGGCCATCCTCTTCACCCTGGCGGTCTGCACCTTGCTGGTCGCCTGGGCCGGCGCCCCCGTGGGCCGCACCTACGCGCTGCTGTTCGAAGGCGCGTTCGGCTCGCGCTTCGCCCTGTCCGAAACGCTGACTCGCGCCACCCCGCTGATGCTGACCGGCCTGGCTTGCGCCGTCGCATTCCGCGCCCGCTTCTACAACATCGGCGCGGAAGGCCAGCTGTACCTCGGGGCGCTGGCGGCGGTGGCCGTCGGCGGCCTGCACGGCGGCACGGGCTTCGACCTGCCCGTGCCCATGCTGTTCGGCGGCATGATGCTGGCCGCCGCGCTGGCCGGCGCCCTGCTGCTGCTGATCCCCGCCATCCTGAAGACCCGCTTGGGCGTGGACGAGGTGGTGACCACGCTGCTGGGCAACTTCATCGTGCTGCTGTTCGTGTCCATGATGCTGGACGGCCCCATGAAGGATCCGATGGCGATGGGCTGGCCGCAGTCGGTCGCGCTCAACGGCGACCTGGAGCTGGGCAAGCTGATCGAACGCACCCGCGCGCACACCGGACTGCTCTGGGCCGCGGGTCTCGCGCTGGGCCTGTGGCTGCTCAACCGCTACACCGTGTTCGGCTTCCAGATGCGCGCCGTCGGCGCCAACGCGCACGCCTCGCGCTTCCTCGGCCTGCCGGTGAACCGCGTGATGCTGGGCACCGCCATGCTGTCCGGCGCGCTGGCCGGCCTGGCCGGCGCCATCGAAGTGGCGGGCCGCAGCAGCTACGTCACGCTCGACATGTCGCCGGGCTACGGCTACACCGGCGTGGTGGTCGCCATGCTGGCCGGCCTGCATCCGCTGGGCGTGGTCCTGGCCAGCATCTTCGTGGCGGGCATGCTGGTGGGCGCGGACAGCATGAGCCGCGCCATCGCCGTGCCGAACTACATCGCCGACGTCATCGTCGCCACTTCGTTGCTTGCCATGCTGGTCGCGACGCTATTTGCGCAGTACCGCCTGCGCCGCAACCAGGCTTGAGGAGCACGCCATGGAATGGATGGATCTGGTGAGTTCCTCGGCCTTCTGGGTCGCCGTGCTGCGCCTGGCCACGCCGCTGATACTCGGCACCCTGGGCGTGCTGCTGTGCGAGCGCGCGGGCGTATTGAACCTGGGCATCGAGGGCATCATGGCCGCCGGGGCTTTCACCGGCTGGCTGGTCGTGTACCTGGGCGCCCCGCTGTACGTGGGCGTGCTGGCGGCGGCGCTGGCCGGCGCCGTCTTCGGCCTGCTGCACGCGGTGCTGACGGTGCCGCTGGGCCTGTCGCAGCACGTTTCGGGCCTGGGCGTGACCTTGCTGGCCACCAGCCTGAGCTACTTCGCCTACCGCGTGACCTTTCCCAGCGTGAACACGCCCCCCACCATCACCCCGTTCGCCGAGATGAAGTTCCTGGACGGCATTCCGCTCATCGGGCCGGTGCTGGCGGGGCAGACGCCCATGACGCTGATCGCGCTGGCGGCGGTGCCCATTCTTGCGTGGGTGCTGAACCGCACGCCGGTCGGCCTGGCGATCCGCATGGTGGGCGAGAATCCCGCCGCCGCCGAAGGGCAGGGCCTGTCGGTGACGCGCCTGCGCATGGGCGCCATCGTGGCCGGATCGGCGCTGATGGGCGTTGCCGGCAGCTTCCTGACGCTGGCGGCCTTCAACGCCTTCTTCTTCAACATGGTCAACGGCCGTGGCTGGGTCTGCGTGGCGCTGGTGGTGTTCGCGTCGTGGCGGCCAGGCAAGGCGCTGCTGGGCGCGCTGATCTTCGCCTTCTTCGATGCGCTGCAACTGCGCCTGCAGCAGGGCGGCGCGGCTGTGCCCGGCCTGCCTGAGCTACCGTATCAGGTCTACCTGATGCTGCCCTACATCCTGTCCATCCTGGCCCTGGTGGTGATGGCGCGCCGCGCCGCCTACCCGCAGGCCCTGATGAAGCCCTATCGCAAGGGCGAGAGGTAGCCCCCCCGAAGCGCCGCGCGCTCTCCCCCAGGGGCGTCGCGACGGACCGGCGGAGCCGGCTCCGTGCGACCCCGATGGGGTAGCGCCTGTAGCAGGCGATGACGAGCGACGCAGCGCCATGAACAACTGACTTTTCCCGCGAGGACTTCCATGTTCGACCTTATCTTTAGAAACTGTACGCTGCCGGACGGCCGACGGAACGTCGATATCGGCATCGCCCAGGGCCGCATCGCCGCCTTGGAGCCGGCGCTGAAGGCCGAGGCCGGCCAGACCATCGACGCGGCCGGACAGCTCGTGTCGTCGCCCTTCGTCGACGCGCACTTCCACATGGACTCCACCTTGTCCTTCGGACTACCGCGCGTGAACCAGTCCGGCACGCTGCTCGAAGGCATTGCCCTGTGGGGCGAGCTCAAGCCGATGCTGACGCAGGAAGCGCTGGTGGAGCGCGCGCTGGCCTATTGCGACTGGGCGGTGGCGCGCGGCCTGTTGGCCATCCGCTCGCACGTGGACGTGTGCGACCCGCGCCTCCTGGCCACGGAAGCGCTGCTGCACGTGCGCGAGAAGGTCAAACCCTATCTGGACCTGCAGCTGGTGGCGTTCCCGCAGGACGGCGTGCTGCGCGCCCCGGGCGCCCTGGACAACCTGAAGCGCGCGCTGGACATGGGCGTGGACGTGGTGGGCGGCATTCCGCATTTCGAACGCACCATGCAGGACGGCGCGGAATCCGTGCGCATCCTGTGCGAACTGGCCGCCGACCGCGGGCTGCGCGTGGACATGCACTGCGACGAAAGCGACGACCCCTTGTCGCGCCACATCGAGACGCTGGCCTTCCACACGCAGCGCCTGGGCCTGCAAAGCCGTGTGACGGGCTCGCACCTGACGTCCATGCACTCCATGGACAACTACTACGTGTCCAAGCTGATCCCGCTGATCCGCGAAGCCGGCGTGTCAGCGATCGCCAACCCGCTCATCAACATCACCCTGCAGGGCCGCCACGACACCTATCCCAAGCGCCGCGGCATGACGCGCGTGCCCGAACTACTGGCCGCCGGCGTGCCCGTGGCCTTCGGCCATGACTGCGTGATGGACCCGTGGTACAGCCTGGGTTCCGGCGACATGCTGGAGGTGGCGCACATGGGCCTGCACGTGGGCCAGATGACCGGGCAGGACGCCATGCGCGCCTGTTTCGAGGCCGTCACCACCACGCCCGCCCGGATCCTGGGGCTGGACGAGACGGGACTGGCGGTGGGCAAGCGCGCCGACCTGGTGCTGCTGCAGGCGCGCGACCCGGTCGAGGCGCTGCGCCTGCGCGCCACGCGCCTGATGGTGCTGCGCGCCGGCCAGGTGGTGGCCACGACTCCGCCCGCCACCGCCACCCTGAACCTGCCGGGACGTCCCGGCCAGGTCAGCTTTCAGACACCGGCCCGCTGACGTAGCCGGGAATGCGGGCCGCTGTGGCGATGATCTCCACCAGCAGCTCCGGCGCGGCCAGCTTGGCCTCGCAGGTGGCGCGGGTGGGCATCGCGTCGGGCAGCGCCCATTCCGCCCACACCCCGTTCATGCCGGCGAAGTCGCGGTCGATGTCCTTCAGCCAGATCTGCACGGACAGCAGCCGGGACTTGTCCGTGCCCGCCTGGGCCAGATAGCCGTCGATCTTCGCCAGCGCGTCGCGCGTCTGCGCGGCAATGCCGCCCGGCGCCGCCGAGGTCACGCCGGCCACGTAAACCGTGTCTCCGTGGATCACGATGCGGGACAGCCGTTCATTGGAATCCTTGCGCACGATATCGGTCATTCGTCTTGCTCCTTGGTGGATGGGCCGGATGCCGGCGCGGCATCCGAAAAACGTTCAATCCGGAACGGCGCAATCGGCATGTCCGTCGCGCCTGTCGTGATCAGGTCGGCCATGATGCGGCCCACGATGGGCCCGAGCTCAAAGCCGTGCGCCGAAAAGCCGAAGGCATGGAAGGCGGTCTCGTGCCGGCTGCTGCGGCCGATCACGGGTATCTCGTCGGGCATGGCGGCTTCGATGCCCGCCCAGCCCCGGTTCACGACCGCATCGCGCATGTGCGGGAACAGATCGCAGACGGTGCGCGCGCCTTCGGCCAGCGAACGGAAATCCAGCTCGGTCCATTCCGCGTCGCGGTCCACCCAGGCGCGCCGGCCGCCGCCGATCAGCACCGTGCCATTCGCGCGCTGCTTGAACGACAGGGCCCGCCCCGTGCCCAGCACCACGGGATCCAGGAAATGGTCCATGCGCAAGGTCACCAGCATCATGGGGCTGATCGCGGTCAGCGGCACCGGCTCGCCCCATTGCGCGGCAATGCGGTCGGCCCAGGCGCCCGCGCAGTTCAACACCTGCGGCGCGGTGTACACGCCCGCATCGGTCTCCACGCGCCACTGGCCCTCCTGGCGCGTCACGCCGTGCACGCGCACGCCTTCCATGAAGCGCGCGCCCAGGCTGGCGGCCTTCATGCGGAAGGCCAGGGTCGTGCGGTAGGGATCGGCGGCCGCGTCCTCGCGCGCGATCAGCCCGCCCTGGACCGAGGGCGCCAGCGCGGGAATCATGTCCAGCAGGTCTTCAGGACTTATCCACTCTTCGTGCGTGTAGCCGTGGCCGGTCATGGTTTGCAGCCGCAAGCGCAGGGCCTCGGCGTCGGCGGCGTTCTCGGCCACGCGCACCTGGCCGTGCTGCTCGAATCCGCAATCGTCGTCCACCAGGTCGCCGATGCGATACCAGAGCTCGCGCGAGGCCAGCGCCAGCGGCACCTCGGCCAGATGGCGCGACAAGGTGCGAACGCCGCCCGCGTTCACGCCGGAAGCGTGCCGCCCCACGTAGTTCTTTTCGATCACCAGGGCCCGCACGCCCGCGCGCGCCAGATGCAGCGCCGCGGAACTGCCGTGCAGGCCGCCTCCGATGATGATGACTTCGGCGGACCGCGATTGGACGGTCATGGTTCCCTTCCATCAGCCGCCATGCAGCTGTTCAAGAGAGTGGGTGGGCCGCCTACTTTTTCAGGCGGACGACGGCTTGGCGGGATTCGTCCGTCTGCGGCAGCGAAGCCAGCTCTCCCAAGGTCAGCGGCTTGGTCGGGAAACGCAGGCGGTAATAGCCCACTTCCTGCGTCGGCACGCCGCGCTCCTCGGCGATGATCTCCGCTACCGTCAGGCCGCAGAAGCGCCCCTGGCAAGGGCCCATCCCGCAACGCAGGAAGGCCTTCATCTGGTTCGGGCCGCTGCAGCCCAGCTTGACCGTGTCGCGCACCTGCGCCGCGGTCACCTCCTCGCACCGGCAGACGATGGTGTCGCCCGTGGGCCGGCGGAAGGCCTCCGGCGCCTTGTAGAGCGCGTCGAAGAACTCGCGGCCCCTGACGGCGCGCGCCAGCGCATCGCGGGGCGCCACGGCCTCGCTATCGCGTTTGCGGGCATCGATGCGGCCCAGCAGATGCGCGGCCTGCAAAGCCGCCAGCCTGCCCCGATGCTCGGCGGCCAACGCGCCCGCGATGCCCGCGCCGTCGCCGGCCATGCCGATGCCGTCCACCGAGGTCAGGCCCCATTCGTCGACCTGGGGCTCCCAACAGTCCAGCGCGTCGTTCCAGCGATGCTCCGCGCCCACGGCGCGCGACAGGTTCACGTTCGGCACCACGCCCTGATGCAGCATCAGCTGTTCGGCAGGCAAGGTCTTGGCGACGCCGCCGGCGGTGTAGCGCACGCTCTGCAGCCTGCCGTCGCCCAGCGCTTCCAGCGCCGTCACGCCGCGGACGATGGGCACGGCGGCCTTCACCGCGCGCAGAAGCTTGAGGCCCTTGCCCAGGTACGGCGAACGCAGAAACCCCCAGACCTTGGGCAGCGCCTGGCTCATGCGCCCGGGCGGGGTGGTTTCCAGCAGGGCGTCGATCTTCACGCCGGCGTTCAGGTATTGCCAGGCCACCAGGTACAGCAGCGGCCCGCAGCCGGCGAGGATGGTCCGGTCGGACGGCACCATGCCGGAGGACTTCAGCAGGATCTGCGCGGCGCCCGCGGTGATGACGCCGGGCAGGGTCCAGCCCGGAACGGGAAACGGCCGTTCCTGCGCGCCGGTGGCCAGCAGCAGGCGGCGCGCATGCACGATGCGGGCCTCGCCCGCCACGGAGTACGCCACCTCGAAGCCGGCTTCCGGCTGGGGCGCCGTCCGCTGCGCCACCGCCCATACGGTCGCGCCCGGCACGTAGCGCGCGCCGGATTGCTGGAAGGGCGCCACCAGGGTCGCGCCATGCCAGTAGTCTTCGCCCAGGATGCCGCGGTCGGTCACGGGGGTGGTGGTGATGGCGCGGTAGATCTGGCCGCCCGGCGCCGGCTGCTCGTCCAGCAGCACGGTGTCCACGCCCATCTTCGCGGCCAGGGTCGCGGCGGCCAGGCCGGCAGGCCCCGCCCCCACCACCAGCAAATCGCATTGCGTCGTGTCTATCATGCCCGCACCTTGCGCGCGCCCAGCTGGCGCTCGATTTTCATTCCGTCCCGCACGACCGTCATGCAGCCTTGCTGGTTCGCTTGTCCGTCGATGGTGACCAGGCAGTCGTAGCACACGCCCATCATGCAATACGGCCCGCGCGGCACCTCGTTGACGGCCGTATCGCGACAGGCCTGCACACCGCCCGCAAAAAGCGCCGCCGCCACGCTGTCGCCCTGCCGGCATTGCAGTTCGGCCCCGTTGACCGTTACGCGCACCGGCGCGCGCTGCGCCTGGCGCTGCGCCTCGTCAAGCCTCTTGAACATGGAACCTCCGGGTCGAGAAGGGCGCCATGTCGTCGGCAAGCTTGCCGGCAACGATCATGGGCGCCAGATTGAGCGCGTGCGCGGCGGCGAGCGTCACGCCGCTATGGCAGGTGGCGACGAACGCCCCCGGGCACGTTTCGGATTGCTGATAAATGGGAAAGCCGTCCCTGGACATGACACGCAGCGCCGCCCAGCTGCGCACCACCCGAACCTCGCGCAAGGCGGGCAGGGTGCGCACGGCGCGGTCGGCCAGCGTGCCCAGGATGGGCAGGCCCACCTGGTTGTCCACATAGCCCGCCTCTTCCTGCGAATCGCCGATCAGCCAGGTGCCTTCGTCCGTCTGGCGCAGGGTGGACAGCGGCGTCTCCAGCATGCGCCGCGTGCGCTCCAGCACCACGATCTGGCCGCGCTGCGGCCGCACCGGCACATCCAGGCCCACCTGCTGGCCGAGTTCCTTGTTGGACAGGCCGCAGGCCAGCACCACCTTGCGCGCGCGCACCGTGCCCGCGGGCGTGGCGATCTCGAACACGCCGTCGCGCTGGCGGATGCCCTGCGCCGGACGGCGCGGCAGGTAATCCACAACCCGCTGTGCAAAACTCATGTGCAGCGCGCGCAGCAGCTTCAAGGGGTTGGCGATGCCGTCCACCGGCGTCCACGTTGCGCCGCGCACCTCGGGGCCGATGCCCGGCACCAGGTCCGCCACCTCCGCGCGGTCGAGCATCTTCCATTCGTACTGAGCCATGCCGGGCTGCGCCAGCAGGGTGCTCATGAACCTGGCCCGCGCCTCCATCTCTTCGTCGCTCAAAAGCGCATGCAGCCCGCCGCGCTGCTCCAGGTGCACATCCACGCCGGTCTCTTCCAGCAGCTGGGCGGCAAGCCGCGGCCAGCCCGAGGCCGACGCCATGGTCCACACGCCGTAGCGCGGCAGCCCCATGCCCTTGCTCTGCACCCATATCAGCCCGAAGTTTCCGCGCGAGGCGCGATAGGCCACGTCGCCCTCGTCCAGGACGGCCACGTGGTCCAGCTCGCGCCGCAGGCCATAGGCCACCGCCGATCCGACCAGTCCGCCGCCGATCACCGCGGCGTCGTAGATGCCGCGGTGCGCGGGCTCGCGCGGCGCCAGTTCTTTCTCGTCCATCATTAGCGTCCCTTTCCTACAAACAGCTTTTCCAGGCCGACGACGCGGTCCAGGATGAATATGGCAATGATCGTCACGTAGATCAGCACCGCCGACACGGCGGTCACCAGCGGGTCGATGGTGTCCTCGATGTGCAGGAAGATGCGCACCGGGAGGGTCGTCGTGGACGGCGAGGCGATGAAGATCGACATCGTCAGTTCGTCAAAGCTGGTGATGAACGCAATCACCCAGCCGCTGACCACGCCCGGCAGCAGCAGCGGCAGCACCACGCGGCGAAACGCCGTCCAGTTGGATGCGCCCAGCGATTGCGCGGCGCGCTCCAGCGCCGGGTCGATCCCCGCGGCCGAGGCCAGCACCAGGCGCAAGGCGTACGGCATGACCAGGATCACGTGCGCCACCACCAGGCCCACGTAGGTGCCGGCCAGGTCGACGGTCGTGAAGAACTTCAGGAAGGCCAGCCCCAACACCACATGCGGAATCATCAGCGGCGACAGGAAGAACGCCACCAGCGCCTCGCGGCCGCGGAAGCGGTTGCGCGCCAGCGCCAGCGCGCTGGGCACGGCCAGGCCGATCGCCAGCGTGGCCGACAAGGTGCCCAGCCCCAGGCTGAACCAGAACGCCTCGACGAAGCGAGGGTTGTCCAGGATGGCGCGGAACCAGCGCAGCGATAGTCCGCCCGAGGGCAGCGAGATGAAGCCTTCCGAGGTGAACGCCACCGCGCACACCATGACGATGGGCGCCAGGATGAAGAGGATGAACAGCGTGTGGAACAGCAGGCCGATGGGGCCGTTGCGGAATTGCATGTCAGCCTCCGGCCTGGTTGAAAACGACGCCGTACTTGCGCTCGATGATCCGGTTGGCCGACAGCAGCACCACCACGGTCGCCAGCAGCAGCACCACCGCCAGCGCCGCGCCCAGCGGCCAGTTCAGGGTGTTCAGGAATTCGTCGTAGGCGGCCGTGGCCACGTTCTTCAGGCGGCGCCCGCCGATGATGGCCGGCGTGGCGAACGAGCTTGCCGCCATCGCGAACACCATGATCGCGCCCGACAGGATGCCCGGCATCACCTGCGGCACGATGACGCGGCGGATCACCGTGAACTGGCTTGCGCCCAGCGACAGGGCGGCCGCCTCGGTGGACGGGTTGATCCGCTGCAGCGACGCCCATACCGAGATCACCATGAACGGCACCAGCACATGCGTCAGCGCGATGCCCACGCCCAGGTTGCTGTACATCAGGTCCACGGGCGTGGAAATCAGCCCGATGCCCATCAGCGCCTTGTTGATCAGGCCGGTCGACCCGAACAGCAGCGCCCAGCCCAGCGTGCGCACCACCACCGAGATCAACAGCGGCCCCAGCACCACCATCAGGAACAGCCCCTTCCACGGATTGGCCATGCGCGACAGCACATAGGCTTCGGCCGTGCCCAGCACCAGGCACGCCAGCGTCACGGCGGCCGCCACGCCGAAGGTGCGGGCGTAGATTTCGTAGTAGTAGCCGTCGGTCAGGATCTCGATGTAGTTCTTCCAGGTAAAGGTGGCCTGCATGCCGCCATAGAACTGGAAGTCGAAGAAGCTGATCAGGAACACGAGCGCCATCGGCACCACCAGGAAGGTGGCGTACACCACCAGCGCCGGCGCGCTCAGCACCCAGGGGTTGGTGCGCTTGCTCATGACGGGCGGCCCCGCGGCGCGGCGGAGGACACGGCGCACATGTCCTGGGCGCGCCAGCGCAGATGCACCGGCTCGCCTTCCGCCGGCACGGGCACGCCGTCGTTCTGGCGGATCACCATCACCTCTCCGACCGAGGTTTCCACCTGGCACAGCCAGTGGTTGCCCTGGAACACGCGCGTCTTCATGCGCCCGGGCAGGGCACAGGCGGCGGGCTCGGAGAACAGGATCTTCTCCGGCCGCACGATCACCGAGCCTTGCGGCACGGGCGCGCCATCCATGGCGATATGGGCCTCGCCGACACGCGCGCGGGTTTCGTTTTCATACTGCTCGGCCTGTGGCGTGAACACGTTGGCCTTGCCCAGGAAGCCGCCCACGAAATGGCTGGCCGGCCCCTCGTAGGCTTCGAACGGATCGGCCACCTGCTCCACGCGGCCCTGGTTCATCACGACGATACGGTCCGACAGCGCCAGCGCTTCGGACTGGTCGTGCGTCACCAGGATGGTGGTGGTTCCCACCGTGCGCTGGATGCTGCGCAGTTCCAGCTGCATTTCCTCGCGCAGCTTGGCGTCAAGGTTGGACAGCGGTTCGTCCAGCAGCAGCACGCTGGGCCGGATGACCAGCGCGCGCGCCAGCGCCACGCGCTGCTGCTGCCCGCCGGACATGCGCGCGGGGTGGCGGTCGGCCAGATGCGACAGGCCGACGAGCTTGAGCGCGTCGGCCACCCGCGCCTCGCGCTCATCCTTCTTCACGCGCTGCATCTCCAGGCCGAAGGACACATTCTCGGCCGTCGTCATGTGGGGGAACAGGGCATAGTTCTGGAACACCATGCCCAGGCCCCGCTTGTTGGCGGGCACCTTGCTGACGTCCTTGCCGTTGAGCACGATGCTGCCGCCGGTGGGCTCGACGAACCCCGCGATCATCTGCAGGGTCGTGGTCTTGCCGCAGCCCGACGGGCCCAGGAGGGAGATGAACTCGCCCTGCCTGACGGACAGGCTCAGGTCCTCCACGGCGGTCGTTTCGCCGTAGCGCTTGCTCAGGCGGTCCAGCACAAGATAGGTCATGAATGCTCCCGGTGGCGGCGCAGGCGCCGCCTGTTGCCCGCAGACTGTCAGCGCTCGATTTCCCGCGTCCAGCGCTTGTTCCAGTCGTCCCGGTTCTGGTTGACCGTGTCCCAATCGATGACGATCAGATCGGCGGCGCGCTTGCCGAAGGGCAGCGGCACTCGCGGATCGTCCGTCACCTTGGCCTTCTTGTTGACCGGGCCATAGCCGTAGGCGGACGCCAGCTTCTCCTGCACTTCGGGCGTCACCAGGTACTGCACAAAGGCCTGGGCCATGGGATTGGCGTTGGCCTTGGCGATGGGGCATACGGACGACAGCAGCGCGTAGGCGCCTTCCTGCGGATACACGAAACCCACGGGGAAACCCGTGTCGGCAAAGGCCTTGACCCGGCCGCTGCCCCACACCGCGATCGTCGCCTGGCCGCTGGAGAACAGCTCCGTCATCTTGCCGGGAGAGGGCTCGTAGACCAGCACATTGGGGCCGACCTCGTTCTTGAACGTGGTGAAGCCTGCGTCGATTTTCTTCTCGCTGCCGCCGCCCTCGCGGGCGTACTCGACCAGCGTGTGCAGGCCGTAGGTGTTGTTCAGCGGCGGGATGACCAGCTGCTTCTTGTACTTCGGATCCTTCAGGTCCTTCCAGGAGGTGGGCGGGGCCCACTTCTTCTCGTCGAAGGCCTTCTTGTTGTACATGATGCCGGTGGCCACGATGCCGATGGCGACGGCCTTGTCGTCCTTGTAGCGGGCGGTGCCGTAGATGTCGTCGGCCGGCAGGTTCTTGATGGGTTCGCAGAATCCCAGGGCGATGGCCTGGTACATGGGGCCGTCGTCGATGATGGCCACGTCGATCTGCTGGTTGCTTTTTTGCGCCTGCAGGCGCGCCACCGTGTTGGTGGAGTTGCCGGCCACATAGTCCAGCTCGACGCCGTGCTGCTTGGCGAAGGGCGGAAAGATGTCCTTGCGCATGATGTCTTCGAACGAGCCGCCGTAGCCGGCAACCACCAATTTCTGCTGCGCCTGCGCATTGGCGCCCAGCCCGGCGGCCATTGTCGCCGCCGCGAGCACTGCAAGTACCTTGCCCATGAGAACCCCCGAATATTGGAAGAGAACTGCAAGAACTGCCTGATTTGTTGCCCGGCAACTTCATGTCCGCCGTACAATTTGTCCGTACATGAATGTCCGGACAAATAATGAATCCCGCAAGACTGCCTTGTCAATCGGTTATTGTCCGTACAAACCCCGATATAACAACAATCAAGGAGCCCTCCATGACCCGATCCTCCGAGCGCGCGAGCAGCCCCGGCGCAGCTCGGGAAGCGCGCGGCCGGCCCGGCGCGCAAGCCTCGGCCGGCGAGCCCGGCGGACCGCGCTACAAGAGCATTTATCAGACGCTCTCCCAGGGCATCAGCTCCGGGCGCTATCCCGTCATGACGCTGCTTCCCACCGAACACGAGCTGTGCGAACAATTCGGCGCCAGCCGCCACACCATCCGCGAAGCCATCCGCATGCTGACCGTGGCCGGCATGGTGTCGCGGCGCCCCGGCGTCGGCACGCGGGTGGAAACCGCCCGCGCCGGCACGCGCTTCACGCAGCGCATCTCGCAGTTCCCGGACCTGCTGCAATACGCGCGCAACGCGGCCTTGCTGGTGCAGGACGTGCGCACCGTCAAGCTGACCCGGCGCCTGGCCGAAACGCTGGGCTGCGAGCCCGGCCTGTCCTGGCTGCACATCAACTCCATCAAGACCCTCGACGACCAGGACACCCCCGCCGCCTGCACGCTGATCTACGCGGACCCCGCGCATTCCGACGTGCGGGTCGACGTGAAATCCCGGATCTCGCTGTTGCGGCTGATCGAAGACCATTTCGGCGACCGCATTACCGAGGTCAACCAGGAGTTCTCTGCAACGCCCATCAACGCGACGATCGCCCGGCAACTCCAGGTCGCCCCCAAGACGGCGGGCTTTGTCATCACCCGGCGGTACTACGGCGACGGCGGCGTGCTGTTGCTGGCCACCATCACGACGTTCCCGCACGACAAGATGAAGTACTCCATGACGCTCAACGTAGGCTGACGCCCGCGGCCTGCGCGCCATAGTCCGCGCGCGCCGCTTCGGCGCTGATCTTGCCGTCGGCGAGATCCCGCTCGATGCGAGCCCGCGGCCGCTCGCCGGGCGCTCCGTAGCCCCCGCCTCCCGGGGTTTCAATGCGCACGCTCTCGCCGGGCGCCAGCGCGATGTTGGCGGTCTTGGAGAACATCTCCTCCTCCTGCGGGGTTCCGAAATTCCGGATCAGCCGCGCGCGGCGTCCATCGCCGCCGCCGTCCACGCCCGCCGCCACGCCGACCGTATGGCTGTCCGAACGCGCCGAAAACACGATGCCCGGCCCCACCGCGCGGATCTGCTTGGCGATCGCCATGCCGCCGCGCGTGCGGCCCGCGCCGCCCGAATCCTGGATCATCGCGTACTCGTCCATCAGCAGCGGATACTCGTTCTCCAGCGCCTCGACCGGCAGGTTCGAGGTGTTGGTCATGTGCACATGCACCGCGTCCATTCCGTCGGCGTCAAAGCGCGCGCCGGCGCCCCCGCCCAGCGTTTCCAGGTAGACGAAGTGTCCGGCGCGTTCGCGCCAGCGGCCCGAGAACACGATGGCGGGGCAGCAGTCGTTGCTGGACGCCATGGTCTTTTCCGGCGGCAGCAGGCCGCGGAAGGCGCCGAAGATCGCGCCGGCCACCTTCTGCGCGGTGATGGAGCGCGCGCCCACCGCTGCGGGGTGCTCGGGGTTGGTAATGGTGCCCACGGGCGCCGACAAGGTGATGGGATCGAAGAGGCCCGCGTTGGGCGCCAGGTCCGGATCCAGCAGCGCCTTCACGGCGTAGTACACGCAGGCGCGCAAGGCGTTGAACGGCAGGTTCATGGCGCCGCGGGCCTGCTTGCCCGAGCCTTCGAAGTCAAAGTGGAGATTGCCGGCGCTGACGGTCAGCGTCACCTGGATGGGCACCGGGTCGCCGCCCATGCCGTCGTCGTCCAGGTCGCTGCGGAAGGTATAGCTGCCAGCCCGCAGCTCGGCAATGCGGTTCAGCAGGCGGCGGCGCGTGTAGGCGATCACGTCGTCGACCGAGCGCAGCACCGCGTCCAGCCCCATCTGGCGGATCAGCCCTTGCACGGCGGCCGCGCCGCGGCGGTTGGTCGCCATCTGCACGCGCAGGTCCAGCACGCGCTCCTCGGGGTCGCGGGTGTTGGCGCAGATCAGGCGCAGCAAGTCCTCGTCCGTTTCGCCATGGCGCGCGATGCGGCAGGCCGGGATGCGGATGCCTTCCTCGAAAATGGATTTCAGGCCGCCGGCGATGGAGCCGGGCACCGCGCCGCCCACGTCCGAGTGGTGCGCGATGTTGGCCGCGAAAAAGCGCAGCGCGCCGTCCCAGAACACCGGCGTGACGATATTGATGTCGGGCAGGTGGCTGCCGTCGGCAAGATAGGGATCGTTGCAGATGAACACGTCGCCGTCGCGGATGTCGTCTACCGCGAAGGTGCGCAGGATGGCGCCCATCGCGCCGTCCAGCGAACCCAGATGCAGGGGGATCTGCGTGCCCTGGGCCACCAGGCGGCCGGCGGCGTCGAACAGAGCCACGGAGCAGTCCTTGCGCTCCTTGATGTTGGTCGAGAACGAGGCGCGCACCAGCGTGTTGTTCATGTCCTCGGTGATGGACAGGAGGCGGTTGCAGAACACCTCCATGCCGATCGGATCCGCCAGGGCCGGGCTTGCGCCGGCATCGCGGGATTCAACATTGTCAGGCTTCGTCATGCGAGCCTCCTTGCAAACGGATGATCAGGTTGCCGTACTCGTCGACGCTTGCGTGCTGGCCGACGCCCACGACCGTGGTGGAGCTCATCTCCTCAAGCAGCGCGGGGCCGGTGAAGCGCGCGCCCGTCGGCACGCGGTCGCGGTCGTACACGGGGGTCTGCAGCCAGCCGTGGTCCGGGCCGAAGTACGCGTTGCGCTGCCCCAGCTTCGCATCATCCAGCGCGCCGCCGATGTGGCGCGGCGCCAGCGGCGCCTTCACCACCTGGCCGACCGCCTGCATCCGGCAGTTGATGATCTGGACCTTGCGGTCGTCCACCGTATAGCCGTACTCGCGCTCATGGGCCTCTGCAAAACGGCGCGCGAATTCCGCATGGCCGCCCGCGCCGGTGTCGTCCAGGCTGACCTGCACCTCGAAGTTCTGGCCTTCGTAGCGCGCGTCGATCGCGCAGTGGCACACCCGCAGCGCCGGCTCCACGCGCTCTTCATCCAGCCAGCCTTCCGCCTGCGCGCGCAGTCCGTCGAAGATGGCGGAGATCGCGGGCCACGTGTCGTCGCCGGCCAGCGAGATCTCGCTGCGCACGAAGTCGAACGAGATGTCGCTCAAAAGAATGCCGCGCGCGCACATCGTGCCCGGCTCCTGCGGCACGATCACGACGGGGATGCCGCATTCCTCGGCCACCTCCACCGCGTGCAGCGGGCCCGCGCCGCCATAGGCGTACAGCGCGAAGCGCGACAGGTCATAGCCGCGTTCGGTGGACACGGCGCGGATGGCGCGGCTCATGTTCGCCGCGGCGATGCGCAGGATGCCCTCGGCCGCCGCCTCCATCCCCAGCCCCAGGGGTTCGGCCACGCGCTGCTCGATGACCCGGCGCGCGGCGTCCGCGTGCACCGGCATGCGGCCGTTCAGCAGGGCCACGGGATTGAGGCGCTGCAGCGCGATCTCGGCATCGGTGATGGTCGGCTCCTGGCCGCCGCGGCCGTAGCCCACGGGCCCGGGCACCGCGCCCGCGCTATGCGGGCCCACCTTCAGCGCGCCCGCGTCGTCCAGCCAGGCAATGCTGCCGCCGCCCGCGCCGATGACGTGGATGTCGACCATCGGCGTCTTGACCGGATAGCCTGCGACATGGCGGTGCGAGGTAAAGAGCGGACGCCCGTCGCACACCAGCGACACGTCCGTGCTGGTGCCGCCCACATCGAACGTGACCAGGTTCAGGCTGCCGATGGCGCGCCCGACCGCGGCCGCACCGACCACCCCCGCCGCCGGACCAGACAGGCAGGTGCGCACCGGGTATTGCCGCACGGTGGCGATCGACATCAGGCCGCCGTTGGAGTGGATGGTGTGCGGTTCATGGACGATGTCCAGCTCGCGCACGCGCTGCAGGAAGCGTTCCAGGTAACGCGCCATCTTCGGCCCGACCGCGGCGTTGAGCACGGTGGTGGACAGGCGTTCATACTCGCGGAACTCGGGCAGCACCTCTGAGGACTGGCTGATGTAGGCGCCGGGCATCTCCTCGGCCACGATCTCCGCCGCGCGGCGCTCGTGCGCCGGGTTGCGGTAAGAATGCAGGAAGCAGACCGTCACGGCCTCGATGCCGGCCTGCGCAAACTGGCGCGCCGCCGCGCGCACCTGCGCCTCATCCAGCGCGGTCAGCACGTCGCCGGCCGCGCTCACGCGCTCGTCGACCTCCACGCGGAATTCGCGCGGCACGGCGACGGGCGGCTTGCCGACGGCGTAGTCGTACAGATGCGGCCGCGTCTGGCGACCGATCTCCAGCACGTCGCGAAAACCGCGCGTGGTGATCAGGCCGACGCGCGCGCCCTTGCGTTCAATGATGAGGTTGGTCGCCACCGTGGTGCCATGCCCCACGTGCGATACCTGCGATGGCGGCACGCCATGATCCGCGAGCATCTGGCCGATGCCGGTGGCGATGGCCTCCGAGGGATCATGCGGCGTGGAAGGCACTTTGTGGAAGTGCACCACGCCCGCGTCCTCGTCGATCATCGTGAAATCGGTAAACGTGCCTCCGACGTCTATCCCTATGCGATACATATCGTTCTTTCCCAGAATATAAGGGTCTTGCATTGCCGCGAGGACGGGCCTCGCGGCAACAGGATCAGTCCAGGTGGATGCCGGCCTTCTTGACCACCTGGCACCACTTGCTGATTTCGTCCTTGATCATGGCGCCGAAGGCCGGTCCCGCCACGTCCGACACCTGGGCGCCTTGCTGCTCCAGGTAGGTCTTCATGGCGGGCGCGTGCAGCGTCTGCACCAGGCCGTCGGTCAGCTTTTCACGCAGCGGTTCGGGCAGGCCGGCAGGGGCCAGCATGCCGAACCACACCATGGCCTCGTAGCCCGGATAGCCCGCCTCGGCCACCGTGGGAACGTCCGGCAGCATGGCCGAACGCTGCGGCGAGGTCACCGCCAGCGCCTTGATCTTGCCGTCCTTGATGTAGGGATAGGACGTCATCACCACATCCATCATCATGTTGATCTGGCCGCCGACCAGATCGATCAACGCGGGGCCCGAGCCGCGATACGGCACGTGCACCATCGACACGCCGGCCGTGGTCTTGAACAGCTCGGCCGCCAGGTGGTTGGATGTGCCCTGGCCGTTGGAGGCGAAGGAGTACTTCTCGGGCTCCTTCTTCAGCAAGGCCACGAATTCCTGCAGGTTCGCGGCGGGCACCGACTGGTTCACCGACATCACGTTGGGTATCGTCGCCACCACCGTCAGCGGCGTGAAGTCCTTGACGGCGTCGTAGGGCAGCTTGGAATACACGCAGGGCGCGCTGCCGTGGGTGCTCACCGACCCCATCAGGATGGTGTAGCCGTCCGCCGGCTGCCGGGCCACGTACTCCGTGCCCACGGTGCCGCCCGCGCCGGGACGGTTCTCGACGATGACGTTGGCGCCCAGGCGCTGGCCCAGCCCTTCCGCCACCTTGCGCGCCACCAGGTCGGTCGATCCGCCCGCGGCGAACGGCACCACGATGCGGATGACCTTGTCCGGCCAGGCGGCGCTGGCCGTACCGGCGGCCGCGAACAGCGCGGCGCCGGCGGCAATACGACAGCAACTGTGTATAAGCCCTGTTTTCATGGCTTGGTTTCCCCTTGTTGATAGAACTTCCTTATGGCCGGATCATGCGTGTCCGGCCTTGGTTCGCTGCAACAACAAGGTCATCCTAGGCCTGCCGCCGTGATGACAGCAGCCCTACAGGCTTATATTCATATAAATGCCATTTATAGGCGCGCGACCGTGAAGAATCCGGACCTGAATCTGCTTCTGCATTTCGATGCGCTGATGGCCTGCCGCAACGTGTCGCGGGCGGCCGAGCAGCTGAACATCAGCCAGCCGGCGATGAGCGCGGCGATGAACCGGCTGCGCCGGCTGTTCGGGGATCCGCTGCTGGTGCGCGAGGGCGGCGCCTGGCAACCCACGGTGCGGGCGCTGGAGCTGCACCAGAATTTCAAGCCGCTCCTGGAAGGCTGGCATCGGGCCACGCGCACCCGCGAAGCGTTCGATCCGGCGCATTCGTCGCGCCTGCTGTCGTTCTACGCCACCGACTACGTGCAGTTCACCCTGCTGCCCAGGCTGATTCCCAGGCTGGCGGTGGATGCGCCGCATTTCCAGCTGCAGATCGTGCCCGCGCGCCCACAGCATGGCTTGAGCATGCTGGACACCAACCATGTGGAATTGATCGCGGGATATTTCCCCGATCCGGCGCCCGATCTGCGCACGCGCTTTCTCTACCAGGAGCCGGCCGTGTGCATCGTGCGCGAGGGCCATCCCTGCCTGCGCAAGCGCTGGAACCTGGACGCCTACCTCAGCTATGGGCACCTGGACCTGGCCGCGCACACGCGCTACTTCAGCACCGCCATCGACCGCATCCTGATGGGGCAGAACCGCAGCCGCAAGATCGTGGCGACGCTGTCGAGCTATCTGGTGTGCCCGTTCATCGTGGAAGGCTCGGACCTGATCGCGACCATGCCGGTGAGCATCGCGAAGGCGATGTCGGGCAGCGCGCGCATCGTCACGCAGAAGGTGCCGCTGACGCTGCCGCCCATCGCGGTGTCGCTGTACTGGCACGAGCGCTACCAGAACGATCCCGCGCACGCCTGGCTGCGGCAGTACCTGGCCAGCGTGCTCGGGTAGAGCCGGCGGCTTGCCCGCTTACCTCAAGGGCAGGCAGATGCGGGTCTGCAACTGGGCGGGCGGCGTGGTGCGCGGGTCGTTCACGTACTGTTCGAACATGGGGAAGTCGGCCGGCACCATGCCGCTGGCGGGCAGCCATTCCGAGTACATCCAGTTGTAGGGCTTGCTCATCTCGTTGTAGGGGCCGATGTAGGTCAGGATGGCGCAGCGGCCGGCGGGGATTTCGAAGCGTTCCAGCTCGTCGCCGAGGTCGGCGGCGGGGTCGACGGGCATGCCGGCCAGGGAGCGCAGCTGGCCGACGGGCACTTGTTCGGGGTCGTCGAAGTACACGCCAAAGCCGACGGCATCGGGCGCGGCGATGCCGCGGCTGATGGCCAGCATGAAGGCGCGGGTGAACACCGGCCCGATCTCGTCGTAGTTGCCGCGATGCGGCAGGACGGCCAGCGTGGCGCCGGGGAAGGTTTCGATGGCGATGGGGTACATGGCGAACTCCTTGGGGTCGAGGGGGAGGGAGCGAGCTGCCCGATAGCGGCCCGGCGGGATGCCGAAGGCGGCGCCGAATGCCCGGTTGAAGGCGGCGTCGGATTCGTAGCCTGCGCGTTGCGCAACGTCTCTCAACGGAGCCTGCGTGCCGGCCAGCGCGACCGCAGCGCGGTGCATGCGGATGCGCTGGACCGTCGCGTTGACCGTTTCTCCCATCATGGCGCGGTAGACGCGATGGAAGTGGTACGGGGACAGGCAGGCCAGATCGGCCAGCTGGTGCAGGTCGGGGTCGGCGTCGGGGTGGCTGGCGAGCCAGCGCAGGACGGGGTCGAGGCGTTGGGCGTGGAGGGTTCGGGTTTCGGGCTTCATGCTTGCTCCTTGGAGGGCAATGTAGCTTTTGGGGATTTGCAGATTTTGCGGTTTTTTTTGTTTGTGTTGGGGGGCGTGTGGTGGTTCTTTAGGCGCACGGCGTGGCGGGGGCCTGGGGTGCTTAAGGTTCTTGCAAGCGGTGGGGGGGATGGAGGATCTTGCGGGGCCCGCCCCAGGCCGGCCGCGCGGGCGGCCTTTTGGGGCTTACGTGGTGTCTCGCGTCGTGGTGAAGGCGCTGCGCGCTCGCGTTGGAATTTGGGTCTGCTGTTATCAGTAGCCGCGTTGCGGGTCGTAGATGTTGGGCAGTTTTTCGCCGCGTTCGTTGGCGGCGATCAGCAGCGCGGTGTGGCGTGCTCGCTCCTTGCGGTCGGGGATGGCGGCGCTGTGCGGCGAGACGATGATGCCGGGGTGGGACCAGAGCGGGGATTCGGGCGGGAGCGGTTCCTGTTCGAAGACGTCCAGGACGGCCTGGCGCAGCTGGCCGCTGTCGAGGGCGTCGATGACGTCCTGGGTCGCCATGTGCGAGCCGCGGCCTGCGTTGATCAGGGAGGCGCCTCGGGGCAGCTGGGACAGCGTGGCGCGGTTGAGGATGCCGCGGGTGGCGTCGGTGGCGGGCAGCAGGCAGACGAGCAGGTCGGTGTTCGCCAGGAATTCGCCGAATTGTTCCTGGCCCGCATAGGAGGGCATGCCGGGCAGCGTGCTGGCGCCGCGGGACCAGCCGCTGACGGGGAAGCCGACGCGCAACAGCAGTTGAGCGGAGGCCACGCCCAGGTGGCCCAGGCCCATGATCCCGACACGCACGTCGGCGGCGACGCGCAGGGAGTCGAACAGCTCCCAGTGGCGACGCGACTGGTTGTCCACAATGCGCTTGATGTCGCGGGTGAGCATCAGCGCGCTGGTGAGCACGAACTCGGCCATCTCGGTCTGCGTGCGGGCGGTGACCATGCGGGCGATCGGCAGGTGGCGGGGCAGCGCCGGGTCGGACAGGATGTGGTCCACGCCGGCGCCGGCGCTGATGATGAGCTTCAGGTTGGGGAAGGCGGCCAGGCGGCCGGCTTCGGGGGCCCAGACCAGCGCATAGTCCACGCTGGCGGGGTCCGCGTCTTCGTGCCAGCCCACGACGTCCAGTTCCGGCGCAAAGGCGCGGAACTGTGCGCGCCATTCGTCGATTGCCTGGGGGCCGCCGGAATTGATGATGAGCCGCATGCTGGTTCTTCCGTGTCTGCGGGCGCTTGCGCCCTGGCCGTGTCGCGCGGCGCGCGCCTGCGGCTTATCCACAGGCGGCGCGCCGCGATGTCGTCAACGTTCGACCGTGCGGTTCCAGCGGGCGTTGAAAGCCGGGCGGGCCGCATTGATCTGATCCCAGTCCAGGATCTTAGCGTTCGCCATGTAGCCTTGGAAGCGCTTGAGGGCCTCGGCGTTGTCTGCGGGCGCCTGGACGTTCTTGTTGGACGGGAAATGGCCCCCCATCTCCAGCGCCTTCGCCTGGGCCTTGGCCGACAGCAGGTACAGCGCCAGCTTCTGCGACAGCTCCGGCTCGCTGTTCTTGGCGATGACGCATTCGCCCACCATCAGGATGACGGAACCTTCCTTGGGCTGCGCGTATTCCACCGGGATGTCGCGCTTTTTCAGGCGGGCGATGGCGGTGGGGGTCAGCGGAAAGATCGCGGCTTCGTTGGACTGGATCATTTCGGCCAGCTTGGCCGAGTTGGGGATGTACTCCAGCACGTTGGGGCCGATAGTGGACGGCCACTTCTTGAAGCCCGGCTCGTAGTTCTGGTCGTCGCCCCCCTCGATGCGGTTGAACATCAGGAAACCGTGCAGCCCGAAGGTGCTGCCGGAGGCCGACTGGAACACGACCTTGCCCTTGTACTTGGGGTCCGCCAGGTCCGTCCACGAGGTTGGCGGCGCCCAGCCCTTGTCCGCGAACATTCTGGTGTTGTAGCCCAGGCCCGTCATGCCGATATCGATGCCGGCCGCCATGCGGTCCTTCATCAGCGCGGTGGGGTACAGCTCCTTGAGCACCGGATCGTCGTTGAGCTGTTCGCAAAGGCCCATCGAAATGGCGCGCGCCATGATGCCGTCGTCCAGGAACATGACGTGCATCTGCGGCTTGTCCTTGTAAGCCTGCGCCTTGGCGAGCACGTCGGTCGAGGTGCCGGGCACCACGACGATCTTGACGTTGTTGGCCTTTTCAAAGTCCGGGAACACGTGCTGCGTGAACGCGCGCTCCATGTCGCCGCCGTTCATGCCGACGTACAGCGTCTTTTGCTGCGCCATGGCGCCGGCCGACAGCAGCGCCATCATTGCCGCGCCCAACAGCCGCTTCCCCTTGCCCGGGCGCTTCGCGCCCTGTTTCTTGTCCATCATGGTGACTCCAGCGTTTGCTCACGAACACTTTCAGGCCGAGCCACGGCGCCGTGAGCGGCGGCCGCGTATCGTTCAATGCGGAAGGCATCGATAGGAATGGAGGACCGGCCGTGCGCGACCAGTTCCGAAAGCACCTCGCCCACGGCGGGGCCTATCTGAAATCCGGCGCCCGACAGGCCGAAGGCATGGAACAGCCCGGGCACGGCGGCGCTGGGTCCCAGCACCGGATTGTGGTCGGGCATATTCCCTTCCACGCCGGTCCAGAAGCGAATGACCTGCACGCCGCGCAGCACCGGCAGCAGCCGGGCAGCATTGGCCATCAGCGCGCCCAGCCCGGCTCGGCCGGGGCGGGCGAAATCCGGGTCCAGCGACAGGCCTCGTCCGCCGCCGATCACGCAGTTGCCGCGCGCGACCTGGCGCGCGTAGATGCCGCCGCCCTGCACGCCCAGGCTCACGCTCATGAACACCGGCAGGGGTTCGGTCACCATCATCAGGGGATGAATGGAAGTCTCGGGCACGGCTTCGCCGAAGCCTTCCGCGATGCGCCCCGCCCAGGCGCCCGCGCAATTGAGCAGGAAGCGCGAGCGCACTTCCAATGCGTCGCCCGCGCGCACGATGAAGCGCGACCCGTCGTGCCGGGCGGAGGTCACGCGCACGCCTTCGCGCACCTCGGCGCCCAAGGCGCTTGCCGCGCGCGCAAAGGCCGGCGACACCAGCCTCGGATTGGCGTGGCCGTCTTCGGGGCAGAACGAGCCGCCCGCCACGCTCCGGCCCAGCCAGCCGAAGCGCCGGGCCAGGGCGCCGCGGTCCAGCATCTGCAGGTTCATGCCAAAGCCGCGCGTGCGGGCGCGGTAGTCTTCCAATAGAGCCAGATCCGCTTGCGAGCAGGCCAGCTTGAGATGACCCGAGCGCACGTATTCGCCGTCGATGCCGATCAGCTCCGGCAACCGGCCCCACAGTTCGTGCGCGCGCTGGGTCAACGGCATCTGTTCCAGCCCGCGCCCCTGGCGGCGCACGCCGCCATAGTTCACGCCGCTGGCCTTGGCGCCGCACAGCGCGGCTTCCAGCAGGACCACGGGCAGGCCCAGGCGCCGCAGGAACAGCGCGGCGCTGCCGCCGACGATGCCCCCGCCGATGATGGCGACTTCGGTGTCGATCCGCTGCATCATGCCGAGGCCTTTTTTGGCCGCTCCAGGCACACCACGCTCACCGGGATCGGCTTGACGGGCGGCTGGTTGCGCAAGCGCCCGACGTCCGCCGGCGAGCGGCCCAAGGCGTGGGCCAGCACTTCGGCCGCGGCCACGCCGCACATGCGGCCCTGGCAACGCCCCATGCCCACGCGCGTCAGCGCCTTCAGGCGATTCATTTCCTGCGCGCCGGTTTCGCTCACCGCCTGGCGGACGACGCCCGCGGTGACTTCCTCGCAACGGCAGATGACCGTGTCGTCCGCGATGCCCGCGGCCCAATCCTGCGGGAACGGAAACGCGCGCTCGAGCGCGGCGCGCACGCGGCCGTTGGCGGCCAGCCGGGCTTCCAGCGCCCGGGCCCGTTGCGCATCCTGCGCATGACCCGTGTCTTCCAGCAGGGCCAGCGCGGCGCGTTCGCCCGCCAGTTCGGCCGCGTCGGCGCCGCCGATCGCCGCGCCGTCGCCCGCCACATAGACGCCGGAGACGCTGCTGCGTCCGGCCGCGTCGCGCCGCGGCGTCCAGTTGCGGTCACGGACGTTGAACTCGAATTCGCAGCCCACCAGGCTGGCAAGCTGGGTTTCCGAACGCAGGGCCAGTCCATAGGCCAGCGCGTCGCAATCCACCGTGCGCATTCGCCCGCCCTGGCGGTAGGACAAGCCCGTCACGCGTTCCTTGCCTTGCACGGCTAGCGGGCGCACGCCGCTGCGCAAGGGCACGCCATGGGCGCGCAGCCATGCCATGTAGTACAGCCCCTTGGCCAGCAGGCCGGGCGCGCGCAGCATGCCCGGCAGCGCCGCCAGGCGGTCGGCGAAGCGCGAGGTATCCAGCACCGCCGCCACCCTGGCGCCGGCTTTGGCGTATTGGTAGGCCACCAGATAGAGCAGCGGGCCGGTGCCCATGAATACCACCCGCGAGCCGATCGCGCATCCCTGGTGCTTGAGCGCCACCTGCGACCCGCCCAGGGTATAGACGCCGGGCGTCAGCCAGCCGGGAAACGGCAGCACACGGTCGGTGGCGCCAGTGGCGAGGATCAGGTGCGTATACGGCACGGCGGTGCTGACGCCGTCGCGCAGCACGTCCAGCGTCTTGCCCTCGGCATTCCAGACCAGGCAGCCGGGGCGGTACTCCACCCGCGGCATCAGGCCGTCCATGGCGCGATGCACGGCATCCGCCTTGCGGTGCTCGAAGCCGTACAAGACGGATTTGGGGCGCGAGAACCCCGGCGGCGGCTGCCGGTAGATCTGCCCGCCGGGCCGCAGCCCCTCGTCCAGGATCACGGGCCGCAGGCCCCGGACGACCAGCGCCTGCGCGGCGCGCACGCCCGCCGGTCCCGCGCCCACGATCACAGGCATCACCAGGCTCATGATGCGTCGTCCTCGGGCCAGGCGGCGGCCGACAGCGTGCCGGGCGCCGCCGCGGGGGCCAGCGCGGCGCTTTGCAGGCGCATGCCCGGCTCGATGTAGGTGGAGCAGGCGCGCACGCGGCCGCCGTCCTCAAGCTGCACCCAGCAGTCCTGGCATGCGCCCATCATGCAGAAGCCCGCGCGCGGACCACCGCCGAATTCCGAATGCCGCAGGCGGTCGGCCTGCGTCAGCACGGCGGTCAACACGGTGTCTCCGGCCAGGGCCGTGCAGGCCTGTCCGTCGAAGGTGAAGGTCAAGGAAGGCCGGCCGGTTTCGGCCAGGCGTTTCAGTATTGCCATGGCGCCCGCGTCTCCTTTGCGGCTATCGGCGGCAGCTTCATTTCTGTCCCACCAGTACGCGGTCCAGCCCATACACGCGGTCCAGCAGCAGCATGGTCACGGCCGTCAGCCCGATCACCAGCGCGGACACCGCGGCCATCATCGGGTCTATGGATTCCGTGGCGTACATGTACATGCGCACGGGCAGCGTGATCGTCGACGGCGCGGTGATGAACACCGACATGGTGAGTTCGTCGAAACTGTTGATGAAGGCCAGCAGCCAGCCTCCCGACACGCCCGGGATGATGAGCGGCAAGGTCACCTGGAAGAACACCGTGGCGCGGCTTGCGCCCAGCGACTGGGCGGCGTGTTCGATGGACCGGTCAAAGCCCACCAGCGCGCCGATCACCAGCCGCATAACGTACGGCGTGATGACGACCACATGGCTGGCCACCAGCCACGGGAAGCTGCCCGCCATGCCCATCAGCGCGAAGAAGCGCAGAAGCGCCACGCCCAGCACCAGGTGCGGGATCATCAGCGGCGACAGGAACAGGCCGTTCAGCACGTCGCGGCCCGGAAAGCGGTAGCGCGTGATGGCGATGGCCGCGGGCACGGCCAGGCACACGGCGATGCTGGCCGACAGGAAGGCCAGCCACAGGCTGTTCTTGAAGGCCTGCATGAAGTTGGGGTGTTCGAACACCGCGTAAAACCAGCGCAGCGAGAAACTGCTGGTGGGCACGGTGAGCGTCGTTTCGGGCGTGAACGCCACCAGGCACACGATGACCAGCGGCGCCAGCACGAACGCCACCACCAGGAAGTTGAAAGCCAGCGCGAGAGGACCGTTCTTCTGCATGTTCGATTCCTTGCGCGGGTCAGCCCAGGCTGCGGCGGTAAGAGCGTTCGACGACGCGGTTGTACGCCATCATGATGATCACGTTGACCACCAGCAGCACGATGGCGATGGCCGCGCCCAGCGGCCAGTTCAGTTCGGTGAGGAATTCGTCGTACACCACGGTCGCCACCATCTTCAGGCGGCGTCCGCCGAGCAGGGCGGGGATGGCGAAGGAACTGGCCGACAGGCCGAACACGATGAGGCTGCCGGACAGGATGCCCGGCATGGCTTGCGGCAGCACGATGCGCGTGAGCGTCTGGAAGCGCGAGGCATTGAGCGACAGCGCGGCATGCTCGACGGTGGGGTCCAGTTTCTGCAGGGACGTCCATACCGGAATCACCATGAAGGGCAGCATCACATGGACCAGGCCGATGATGACGGCGGTCGGCGTGTACAGCAGCGGCCCCAGCCCCAAGGCGGCGGCCGCCTTGCCGATGGCGCCGCCCGGCCCCAGCAGCATGCTCCAGCCGAAGGCGCGCACCACCAGGGAGATCAACAGCGGCGACAGCACCACCAGCAGGAAGATCGAGCGCCAGGGCTTGCCCATGCGCGACAGGATGTAGGCCTCGGGCGCGCCGATCAGCACGCAGATCAGCGTGGTGACGCCCGCGATCCAGAACGTGCGCCAGAAGATCTCCAGGAAGTAGCTGTCGGTCACCACCGCCAGATAGTGTTCGAAGGTGTGGCCGGGCTGGATCCCCGTGGCGTAGTCGAACGGCCGGAAGGACAGCGCGAAAGTCAGCGCCAGCGGCGTCAGCACCAGCGTGAAGAACACGATGGCCAGCGGGATGGAGCCCAGGATGGCCAGCAGGCCTTCGTTGCGCGGCTTGGCCGCGCTGGCGGGCGCGCCGCGTTGCGTCAGGGTCGCCATGTCAGGCCTCTACCGCCGCGCCGGCGGGCGCGCGCAGCACGCGCAGCACGCCGTCGGCCCAGTCCAGGCCTATGGTCTCGCCGTCGTCGTGCGGGCGGCGGCCGTCGTTCGGGGTCAGGACGGTCAGCGCGCCCACCGGCGAATCCAGGTCGTACATCCACTGGCTGCCCAGGAAGTAGCGCGTGTTGACCACACAGGCGAGCTTGCCTTGCCCGGCCGGCACCGGCACCAGTTTTTCGGGCCGCAGCGACAGCTGCACGCTGTCTCCGTGGCGCAGGCCTTCGCCCTCGACCAGCATGCGCAGCGCGCCGGTCTCGACCTCGGCCTGGGCGCCGCAGCGCGTCACGCGGCCCGGCAAAAGATTGGTCTTGCCCACGAAGCGCGATATGAACTCGCTCTGCGGGTGTTCGTACATGCGATAGGGCGCATCCACCTGCGTGGCGCGCCCGTCCTGCATGACGACCACCCGGTCGCTGATGGACAGGGCTTCGGCCTGGTCATGCGTCACCATGACGGTGGTGGTGCCGATCTTGCGCTGGATGCCGCGCAGCTCGAACTGCATCTCTTCGCGCAGCTTGGCGTCCAGGTTGGACAGCGGCTCGTCCAGCAGCAGCACCGGCGGGCGGATCACCAGCGCGCGGGCCAGCGCCACGCGTTGCCGCTGGCCGCCGGACAATTCGCGCGGGTAGCGATCGGCATGCTTGTCCAGCTTGACCAGCGCCAGCGCATCGCGCACGCGGTCCTGGCGTTCGGCGCGCTCGACGTTGCGCATCTTCAGGCCGAAGGCCACGTTGTCCGTCACGGTCAGGTGGGGGAACAGCGCATAGCTCTGGAACACGATGCCCAGGCCGCGCGTGTTCGGCTTGGCGTGCGTGATGTCGCGCCCGTCCAGCGTGATCGCGCCGCGCGTCACGTCGGCAAAGCCGGCAATCATCTGCAGGGTGGTGGTCTTGCCGCAGCCGGAAGGGCCCAGCAGCGAGACGAACTCGCCCTTTTCGACGGACAGGTTCAGGTCGGAGACGACGCGCAGGTCTCCGTAGTTCTTGGAGACGTTGTCCAGCCGCAGAAATGACATATTCCAAACCCCGTAGCCCCTATGGGCTTTGCGCCGCCAGGCGGACGGATGGTCCGGCGCCTTAGCCACTTATTTGATGGGGCAGTCTAGGATTCGCCAAAACGTCGGGTCAATTAGGGTTTTCCGAAGAATCGAATTTTTAAATCATTAATTCCATTCAGCTGAATTTACTGCTACAAATGAAATCAGTAATTTTGATTATCGGAACTCAAGAATGAAGAAATCAGAAACGCCGGACGATTCCGGCGGTCAGGGCGTGCTACAGCGGGCGTTCGCCGTACTGCGCGTGCTGGCCGACGCCAAAGGGGAAAAGCTGCGCCTGACCGACATCGCCGCCCGCACGGGCCAGGCGCAGGCCACCGTGCACCGCGTGCTGCAGGGGCTGATGCAGGAAGGCGTGGTCGAGCAGCCCGCGCAAAGCAAGGGCTACCAGCTCAGCGTGGCCTTCTTTTCCCTGGCCGCCGCCGCCGGCAACCACCAGTCCAGCCTGCGCGCCCTGTACCGCCCGGCCATGCTGCGCCTGTCGGGCATGCTCAACGACACGATCTTCCTGCTGGTGCGCAGCGGCTTCGACGCCGTCTGCGTGGACCGGGTGGACGGCGCCTTCCCGGTGCGCTCGCATACGGGCGACATCGGCGGCCGCGTGCCGCTGGGCATGGGCCAGGGCGGGCTGGTGCTGCTGGCCGGCCTGCCGGAAGCCGAGCGCGAAGAGGTCATCCGCTTCAACATTCCGCGGCTGCACCACCTGGGGTTCGTGGACGAAATCTCGATGCGGGTGCGCATCAAGGAATGCCTGGAGCTGCGCTACGCGCGCAGCCAGGGGCAGGGCGTGTTTCCCAACATCGCGGGGCTGGCGGTGCCGATCTATGACCCGAACGGCGTCACCGTCGCGGCGCTGAGCGTGGCCGCCCCCATCGAACGCATCAGCGACGAACGCCTGCCGCTGATCGTGGAAATGCTGCGCCGCGAGGCCGACGCCGTCGGCGCGCAGATCAACCCCTTCGATCCGGCGCTGCGGCGCCCCAGCCAGTTCCTGGGAGCCGGCAACGGCGCATAAGCGGGGCTGGTGCGCGCGCCCAAGCAAAAACGGCCTGGACAGCAAGTGTCCAGGCCGTTGTCTCGTGCGGAGCAGGGCTCAGGTCGGATACGTGCCCGGCAGCAGGATGCTGCGGTCGCCGGGCTCGATCGAGCGGCGGCCGCACAGCGCCATCGTCGTGTCCATCTCCTTGTACAGGATCTCCAGCACGCGGGTCACGCCCGCCTGGCCGTAGGCGCCCAGTCCGTACAGGAAGGCGCGGCCGATCATGGCGCCGCGGGCGCCCAGCGCCACGGCCTTCAGGATGTCCTGGCCGGAGCGGATGCCGCCGTCCATCCACACCTCGATCTTCGAGCCGACGGCGTCCGCGATGGACGGCAAGGCCGCGATCGAGGACATGGCGCCGTCCAGCTGGCGCCCGCCGTGGTTGCTGACGATCAGCGCGTCGGCGCCGCTATTGGCGGCCAGCTGCGCGTCTTCCACATCGAGGATGCCCTTGATGATGAGCTTGCCGCCCCAGCGCTGCTTGATCCATTCCACGTCATCCCAGCTTAGGCGGGGATCGAATTGCTCGGCCGTCCACGAGGACAGCGACGACAGGTCGCTCACGCCCTTGGCGTGGCCCACGATGTTGCCGAAGGTGCGGCGCTTGGTGCCCAGCATGCCCATGCACCAGCGCGGCTTGGTCGCCAGGTTGATCAGGTTGCGCAGGGTGGGCTTGGGCGGCGTCGACAGGCCGTTCTTGATGTCCTTGTGGCGCTGGCCCAGGATCTGCAGGTCCAGGGTCAGGACCAGCGCCGAGCAGCCGGCGGCCTTGGCGCGGTCGATCAGGTTGGCCACGAATTCGCGGTCGCGCATCACGTAGAGCTGGAACCAGAAGGGCTTCTTGGTCGCTTGCGCCACGTCCTCCAGCGAGCAGATGCTCATCGTGGACAGGGTGAACGGCACGCCGAAATCCGCCGCCGCGCGGGCAGCCAGGATCTCGCCGTCGGCGTGCTGCATGCCGGTCAGGCCCGTGGGGGAAATCGCCAGCGGCATGACCACGTCCTGACCCACCATGGTGGTGCGCAGCGAGCGGCCTTCCATGTTCACCGCCACGCGCTGGCGCAGCTTGATCTTGTGGAAGTCGCTCTCGTTGGCGCGATAGGTGCCTTCGGTCCAGGCGCCGGAATCGGCGTAGTCATAGAACATGCGCGGCACGCGCTTCTGCGCGACAACGCGCAAATCTTCGATGCAGGTGATCGTAGAAAGGTTAGCGGTCATGGAGTGGTCTGTGGAGTGATTGGGGTGCGCCAGCTGCGACTCGTTATTCTTGGAATCCAGGGCCGCCAGCCTTGGGCAGCCTTGCCGCCGCGCATGGCGTAACGCCGCGCGGCGCCGCCCAGTATACGCGCCGAGGCCGGCAAGCGTCGCTTGCCGGCCCCGTTCGCCCCCCTGGCGCAAGGGCTCTTCGGCCCCTGCGCGCCCGACCTTATCGCGGCCAGACTTTGCTTACCGCCCGGATCGTGGCCCATGCCACCCAGCGCGGGCTGGTCAGCCGCGCGCCCGGCAGGCGCCGCATCACGTCCACGGCCAGCCCGCCGCGCTTGTGCCACTGCTTCTTGCGCGTCTGGCTGTCGGTCCAGCGGCCTTCCAGCCACGGGAATTCCCGGCGGCCCGGCTTGTAGACCGGCGGCGTGTTGTAGATCAGGATATACGCCAGGCGCGGCGACGGCGACGTATTGGGGCCGGTGAAGTGCAGCGTGCGGGCGTCATGGACGGTGATGCCGCCCGGATCCAGCGGCTCGGGCACGGCCTGGTCGCGCGCGAAATCGCCGCAGCATTCCAGCGGATGCAGGGTCTTGTCCCCGCCCGGCGAACGGTGTTCCAGCACATCCCATTGGTTCGAGCCGGGGATGAACTGCATGCAGCCGTTCTCCGTCGTCGCCGGTTGCAGCGCCAGCCAGATGCTGAGCTCGTTGTAGATGAAATCCGGCGACCGGAATGCCTCGTCCTGATGCCATGGCGTCTCCGGCCCGTGCGGTCCGGGCTTGAGCAAGGCATGCTCGCCGTACAGCGCGGCCTGCGGGCCGAGCAATTGCCGGGCCAGCTCCAGCGTGCGCTCGTGGTACACGGTCTTCAGGAGGCCCGGGGCATAATGGCGCGGATCGTGCAAACTGGGAAACTTGGCGGGCTTGGACGGATCGTCGCGGCTGATGAAGTCATACTGCGCGCCTTCGTTGTACCCGGTCTTGTTTGCGAACAGGTCGAGCAGTGTTCTGCGGATGTACCCCACTTCATCCTGCGGGCACATCTCCTTCAGGGCCAGGTAGCCCTGGTCCCTGTAGCGCGCTGTCTCGGCTTCCGACAACAAACTGGTCTCTTCCATAATGGCTTCTCCAAGCTCTAGTAGTGGGTGTTCTCGCTGGCACGTTTTGACATGTGCTCTAACGTATCGCTTCGAAGCCCACCGGGCCTATAGACCATCCGCTGTAGCCGATTCCGCCTACGCATATCGCGGCGGGCGGCGCATCATCCGAAGGACAACTCATGCAAGACCCTAAATCCGACAGCCATATCGAGACCGTCCACGTCACCGTCAGCGGCACGGTGCAAGGCGTGGGCTATCGTCACGCCACGGTCCGGCGCGCGCACCTGCTGGGCGCCAAGGGCTGGGTGCAGAACATGCTCGACGGGACGGTCGAAGCCCTGGTGCAGGGCACGCCCGACCAGGTGGATCACATGCTGGAGTGGTTGCGACGCGGCCCCCCGGGCGCCTGCGTGGAGGAAATCACCACGCGCCGGGAGTACACGGACAAGCGTTACATCCGCTTCGAACAGCTGTAGGGCGCATGGCCCCCTCGCCGCTATGACGTAGTCCGTTCAGCCGAAGGAGGGTCCGGCTCCGGAAAAGCGGGCGCTCAGCGCGTGCGCAGCCAGCGCCCGCCCAGCTGATTGACGACCAGGCCGGCCAGCACGCAGGCCGCGCCCAGCCACTGCAAGGGTTGCAGGCGTTCGCCGAAAGCCATGGATGCCGCCCAGAGACCCACCACCGGGACCAGCAGCGAGAACGGCGCGATCTTCGCGGCCGGATGGCGCGTCAGCAACTGCGTCCACAGGGTATAGGCCACCAGCGTGGCCAGCACCGCCAGGTAGATCACCGCCAGCGCCTCGCCCCAGCCCATGCCGGTCACCATGCCCACCACCGGTTCCCAGCCGTCGATCAGCACGGCCAGCAGCAGGAAAGGCAGCACCGGCGCGGCGCTGCTCCAGGCGATGAAGGCGAAGGGGTCGTAGCCTGGCGCCTTGCGGCTCGCCAGCCTCACGATGATGTTCGACACGGCCCACATGAACGCGCCGCCCAGCGTCAGCACAAAGCCCAGCATCGTCATCTGGCCCGGCCCTTCGCCGCGCCCCCCCGCAATGACCGCCAATCCCAGCGCGGCCACGCCCAGCCCGATCCAGTGATGGCGGCGCGCGCGCTCGTGCAGCACGGGCGCGGCCAGCAACAGCGTAAAGAACGCCTGGGTCTGGATGACCAGCGAAGCCATGCCCGCCGGCATGCCGAACTTCAGCGCAGTGAAGAGCAGGCCGAACTGGCCCAGGCCCTGCACCAGCCCGTACGCCGCGATCCAATGCCACGGCAGCCGCGGCATGCGCACGAAGAGAATGAGGGGAAAGGCCGCCAGCGCGAACCGCAATGCGCCAAGCATCATGGGGGACAAGCCCCGCATGCCGACCTTCATGACGACGAAATTCAGGCCCCAGATGACCACGACCGCCAATGCGCAGAAGTAGTCTTTTCGGGAAAGTTGGGTGCTGGACATGCGGCATTATCGCATCGCGCACCCCAAGAAACCCTGAATCAGCGGCCGCTCAGCACCGCGGAAAACGCCCGCACGGCCGCGTCGATGTCCGCGTCGTCGATATGCCGGTGGGTCACGCAGCGCAGCCGCGTGCGGCCCCACGGGCGCGTCAGGAGGCCCTCGGCCTGCAGCGCGGCGACCCACTGCGCATTGCTCATGCCAGTGTCGGCGGTCTCGACCTGCACGATGTTGGTCTGGGGCACGGTCGCCGACAGCGCCGACCCCAGCCGGTTGATGCCGTCGCTCAAGTTGCGCGCGCGGACGTGGTCCTCGGCCAGCCGGTCGCCCATGGCCTGCACGCCTTCCAGGCCCGCCGCCGCCATGATGCCGGACTGCCGCTGCGTGCCGCCCAGCATGCGGCGCAGGGTGCGCGCCTTGGCCATGACGGCCTGGCTGCCCGCCAGCACCGCGCCGACCGGCGCGCTCAGCCCCTTGGAAAGGCATAGCGACACTGTATCGGCATGGCGGCTGATGTCCCCGGCGGGCACGCCCAGCGCCACGGCGGCGTTGAACAGGCGCGCCCCGTCCAGGTGCACGGCCACGCCGGCCGCGCGGGCCATGCCGTGCACCGCCTGCATGTGGTCCAGCGGCAGCACCGCGCCGCCGGCATTGTTGTGCGAGGTTTCCATCGCGACGAGCGAGGTCTTGAGCTTGTGCCCGCCGGATTGCAGCGCGTCCTCCAGGCGGTTCAGGTCCATCGCGCCATCCGCGCCGGACACGCCCTGGTAGAACAGGCCCGTGAACGTGGCCGCGCCCCGCTCGGACGTATACATGTGGGCGGACGATTCCAGCACCACCTGCTCGCTGCGCTGGGTCTGGGCCAGCACGGCCAGGAGGTTGGCCATGGTGCAGCTGGGCACGAACAGGCCGGCCTCCTTGCCCAGGCGGGCAGCCACATGGGCTTCCAGCGCGCGCACGGTAGGGTCGCCATCCAGTCCGTCATCGCCGATCGGCGCGGTGCGCATGCGCTCGTACATGGCCGCGGTGGGATGGGTGACCGTATCGCTGCGCAGGTCGACGGGCGCGCTCGGGGGGGCGGCGGGGGTCCGCTGGGTCATGGCTATCAGTGCTGCAGAATTTTGGAAAGAAACTGGCGCGTGCGCGGGGCACGCTCCTCCACATTGCCGAAGAACTGCTCCTTGGGGCAGTCCTCCACAATCTTGCCGCCGTCCATGAAGATCACACGGTCGGCGACGCGGCGGGCAAACCCCATTTCATGGGTCACCACCATCATCGTCATGCCTTCGGCGGCCAGGTCGGTCATCACGTCCAGCACCTCGTTGACCATTTCCGGGTCCAGCGCCGAGGTGGGCTCGTCAAACAGCATCACCACCGGGTCCATCGACAGCGCGCGGGCAATCGCCACGCGCTGCTGCTGGCCGCCGGACAGCTCGCCGGGATGCTTGTCCTTGTGCGCCGACAGGCCCACGCGCTCCAGCAGCGCCAGCGCGCGCTGGCGCGCTTCATCCTTGCCGCGCTTGAGCACCTTGACCTGGCCCAGGCACAGGTTCTCGGTCACCGACAAGTGGGGAAACAGCTCGAAATGCTGGAACACCATGCCGGCCACGGCGCGCAGCTTGGGCAGGTTCGTGCGGGGGTCGCCCACCGAAATGCCGTTGACCACGATGTCGCCCTTCTGGAAGGGCTCCAGCGCGTTCACCGTCTTGATCAGCGTGGATTTTCCCGAGCCCGACGGCCCGCACACCACCACGACCTCGCCGCGGCGGACGGTGGCTGAACAGTCGTCCAGCACCTGGAAGTCGCCATACCACTTGCTGACCTGCCTGATCTCGATCATCGGGGGATTCGAAGAGAGTTGCATCGTTGAACCTGTGGATAACTAGGAGGCCGGAACGGGCGGACTAACGCAGCACCCGGGTGCGCTTTTCCAGCCGCTTGACCAGGCGCGATGCCGTGAAGCAAATCACGAAATACACCACCGCCACGAACAGATAAAGTTCCACCAGCCGGCCGTCGCGCTGGCCGATCTTGGCCGCCGCGCCCAGGAAGTCCGTCAGCGACAGCACGTAGACCAGCGACGTATCCTGGAACAGGATGATGACGCGCGTCAGCAGCGCCGGCACCATGTTGCGGAATGCCTGCGGCAGCACCACGTAGCGCATGCCCTGCCAATGATTCAGGCCCAGCGCCATGCTGGCCGACACCTGGCCGCGCGCGATCGACTGGATGCCCGCGCGCATGATTTCGCAGAAGTACGCGGCCTCGAACAGCGTGAACGTGATCACCGCCGAATTGAACGCCCCCACGCGCAAGGGAGTGGGCGAACCGACAATCCAGGCGGCGATGTACGGCACCAGGAAGTAGAACCAGAAGATCACCAGCAGCAGCGGGATCGAGCGCATCACGTTCACATAGATGCCCGCCGGCACCGACAGGATCCGAAAGCGCGACAGCCGCATCATCGCCAGCAGCGTGCCCAGCGCCAGCCCCATCACCGCCGCCAGCGCGGTCAGCGTCAGCGTGAACGTCATGCCTGTCTGGAACAGGTAGGGCACCGCGGTCCAGATAACGTCGAAGTCGAATTTGCCCATGCCGGTTCCCTATCGGCCCTTCACGGCCGGGCCATTCCCGGCCGCACCGTTCCTGGCCGCCGAGCCGATCAGCCCGGGAACCGCGACATGGCGTTCGAGCAGGCGCATGCCCAGCACGACGATGCCGTTGATGATCAGGTAGATCACCGTCGCGGCCGAGAACGCCTCGAAGATGTGGAAGCTGAACTCCTGCATGGAGCGCGCCTGCCCGGTCAGCTCCAGCAGTCCGATGGTCAGCGCCACCGAGGAATACTTGATGGTGCCCATGAACTCGGACGTCAGCGGCGGGAGCACGATGCGGAAGGCTTCCGGCAGGATGATGTAGCGGTAGACCTGCACCTCGGTCAGGCCCAGCGCGGTGCCCGCCTGGAACTGGCCGCGCGGCAGGGACTGGATGCCGGCCCGCAGCTGCTCGGCCACCCGCGCCGATCCGTAGAACCCCAGGCACAGCACGGCGGGCACGAACTGCCCCCAGGGCTGCGGCATCTGCTTCATGGCCAGGCCCCACGCGTGCGGAAGCAGCTCGGGCAGCACGAAATACCACAGGAACATCTGCACCAGCAGCGGCACGTTGCGAAAGACCTCAACATACGCCGCGCCCAGCGCGTTCATCAGGCGGGACTGCGCGGTGCGCATCACGCCCAGCCAGGACCCGAACAGCAGCGAGAAAACCCACGCCGTCAAGGCCAGCGCCAGCGTCCAGCCCACGCCGATCAGGATCGTTTCCAGGAAGGTATGCACGCCGTCCGGCGACATCTCCAGGAAAACGCTCCAACTCCAGTTGTAATTCATGCCTCTGCCCTTGATCGCGACGCCGGCCGCGCCGGGCGGCCAGTGCTCATACCCCGATGTGCGCCGCGGGACGGATCACGTCCCGCGGACAGCCTGCTTACTCGTAGGCCTTGGGGTCGCCCGAATCCGTCGGCTTGGCCAACGCGCGCTTCAGGGCGTCGCTCATCGGGTACTTCAGGTTGATCTGCTTGGGCGGGATCGGCGAATTGAAGTACTTGTCGTACAGCGCCGCGACCTTGCCGGTCTTGATCAGGTCCAGCACGGCCTCGTCCACCACCTTCTTGAAGGCGGGGTCGTCCTTGGGCTCCATGATGCCGTAGGGCGCCACTTCCAGGCCCTTGGTGCCGATCACGAAGGCATCCGGGTTCTTGGACGAGGCCACGGCGCCGTAGGCGATGCCGTCATCGTTGGCCGAACCCGCGGCGCGGCCCGATTCCACCATCAGGATGGTCTCGGCCGTGTCCTTGGTGGGCGCCATGGAGATGCCCAGGTTGCCTTGCGCATTGAGTTGCGAGATCAGCTTGAACGTCTGGCCGCCCGCCTGCGCGGCGATGGACTTGCCGCGGAAGGACGCCAGGTCGTTGGGGTCCACGCCGCCGTCCTTGCGCGCCACCAGCACCACCTGCGCCACGAAGGTCGTGGGCGCGAAGGACACCAGCTTGTGGCGGGCTTCATTGTTGGTGGTGTTGCCGCATTCCAGGTCGATCGTGCCGTTGGCCAGCAGCGGGATGCGCGTGGCGGACGTGGTCGGGTTGTAGCGGACCTCAAGCTTGGGCAGCTTCAGCGCGGCCTTCACATACTGGGCGACTTCCTGGCAGATCTCCACCGTGTAGCCGACCGGCTTCTGGTTGCCGTCCAGATAGGCAAACGGCACCGAGGTCTCGGGGTGGCCGATGGTGATGACGCCGGTTTCCCGGATCTTGTCCAGGCGGCTGGGGCCTTCGGCGTGGGCGGACGCCGCCCCGCCCAGCAGGGCGGCGGCGACGGAGATCGCGGCAAATGCTTTCATCTGATTCCCTTGGCGCCGTGCATGCGGCGCGTGCTTATGTTCACGATCGGCGGTTCCAGACTGTTTGGCGACCGCCGCGTCCCGCGATGAGCCCCGCGGCTGGCAAAAAGTATCAACTAGCAGTATGGTTTTATCCAGTTCCAATCGGGTATTCCTCTATACGGATTTGATATGGCCATTCCACGGATGGGCTTAAGACACATCGAGGCGTTCCGCGCCGTCATGATGACCGGTTCGATGACCGCCGCCGCGCGCCGCGTGCATACCTCGCAGCCGCACGTTAGCCGCTTAATTGCGCAATTGGAAGCAATCACCCAGTTTCCCCTGTTCGACCGCAACGGCAGCCGCCTGAGCCCCACGCAGGACGGCTCGCGCTTCTTCCAGGAGGTGGAAAAGACCTTCATCGGCCTGGCCGGCCTGGAATCGGCCGCGGCCAGCATCCGCTCGTTCAGCGCCAGCCGCCTGAGCGTGGCCGCCATGCCGCGCCTGGCCGGCGGCCTCCTGGCGCGCATCGTCGCGGCCTTCAAGACGGAGTACCCGGACGTCATGGTGGCGATCCACTCCGGCAACGCCAGCACGGTCCACAACTGGATCAGTTCTGGGTTTTGCGACACCGGCCTGGCCATGCTCTCGGGCGAAACCCCCGGCATCCAGGTGGAGCCCGTGCTCACGATGAATTGCGTGGCCGTGCTGCCCCGCGGACACCGCCTGGCCAAGCTGAAAAAACTCAAGCCCGCCGACTTCGCGGGCGAGCCGTTCGTGGCCTTTCCCAGCAGCACGCCGCTGCGCGAGAAAATCGACGCCGTCTTCAAGAGCGCCAAGGTGGAACGGCAGATCGTGGCCGAGGCCGGCCTGGGTTCGTCGATCTGCGGGCTGGTCGGCGCGGGCCTGGGAGTGGCCCTCATCAATCCGCTGGCGGCCCGCGAAGAATACGAGGCCAACTCGGTCGAAGTCCGGCCCTTCAGCCCCGCCGTGCCGGTGACGGTGGCGCTGCTCTACCCCCCGTACCATACGCGCACGCGGCTGGTCACCGTGTTTTCGCGCTACGCCCATCAGCTCATGCTTGAAGAGATGGCGGACCTGAAGGCCCGGCCCCCGCGCTGACGCCGCGGGCCCCTCGTCCTACGGAACCGGTCACGGTGGTGCAGGCCTGGCCGCCGCGGCTGGACAGCGATCCCGCGCATCGCTGGCTAAGGCAGACGATCAAGCATGTGTGCGACGCGGCGTCGTGACGCGCGCAAGGCTTATCCACGGCGCGCCCATGTCCGAGGCGCCTGCTTAAGTTTTCCCCCCTCGCAGCCGTCATCCCGTCATCGCCCCTCATTCGCCCGCCGCGCGCGGCCGGTGTCCCGGGGGACCGCCTTCACACACAACGCACCTCGGCACCACCATGGGAATTCTTGGAATCATCGGCTTGATCGTCGTTCTGGGATGCTTCGGCGTCATGTCCAAAACCAGCCGGATCCTCCTGTCGATCCTGCTGGCAGGCAGTCTGTATTACTGGTATTCGATCTCCGCCGTGTTCCACGGCGGCAGCGGGCCGGACATGGGCCAACTGCAGATCGCGATGACGCTGCTGAGCGCCAACATCGGCGGATTCGTCGTGGCCGCGGTGCTGGGCATGATGAAGAAAGGCAGCACGAGCGAGGCCCACTACGCGGCGCGCAAAAAGGCCTTCTTCGCGTTTCTGGTCAAGTGGGGCGCCATCTACGCCGTGTATGCCTTCGCGGGCGGCAAGCTGATCGACCTGGCGATGGGCGAAGACGGCGTCGGCTGGCTCTTCATGCGGGTATGGGGCCTGTACGGCTTCATCGCATTGCTGCTGCTGTGGCTGGTCTTCAAGCCAAAGAAAGCGGCCTGACGCGCTTGCAACGGAAAAAGGGGCTGCATATGCAGCCCCTTTTCTCGAGACCTGGATTTCTTGAAGAAACCCAGGCTCGCATGCGATCCGAGTGGTCAGGCGTCGATATTGCCCGCCGACAGCGCGTGCGTTTCAATGAATGCGCGGCGCGGTTCCACGTCGTCGCCCATCAGCGTGGTGAAGACCTCGTCGGCCGCAATGGCGTCTTCGATCTGCACGCGCAGCAGGCGGCGCACCTTCGGGTCCATCGTGGTTTCCCACAGCTGTTCCGGGTTCATTTCGCCCAGGCCCTTGTAGCGCTGCTTGGAGATGCTGCGGTCGGCTTCGCTGCGCAGCCACTGCATGGCTTCGCGGAAATCCGACACCGTCTGTTCCTTGCGCTTTTCGCCCTCGCCGCGCGCGGCCAGCGAACGCGAACCGACCTTGCCCAGGAAGCTCTTGGCGGCCTTGGACAGGATGACGTAGTCCGATCCGTTGACGAAGTCGGCGTCGATGATGCTGACGCGCACGTTGCCGTGGTGCATGCGCTGCACGGACAGGCGATGACGCTCGGTGGCCTCGTCGAACTGCGGCACGACTTCCACGCCGTTGCCGTTGATGGGATCGCGCATGGCATCGGCCAGGCGCTTCGCGGAGTCCGCGGCGGCTTCGGCCGTGTCCAGGTTGATCTCCACGCCCTCGGCCATGGCCGACAGCGCGCCGACGTCGAACACGCGCGCCAGGCGGGCGATGACGCCGTCCGCCGCCACGTACTGGCGGGCCAGGTCGGTCAGCTCTTCGCCGCGGATGATGTTGCCGCCCGAGATGATCTCGGCATCCTTCAGCGCCAGCTGTAGCATGAACTGCGCTTCTTCCTGGTCGTCCTTCAGATAGCGCTCTTCGCGGCCGACCTTGACCTTGTACAGCGGCGGCTGGGCGATATACACATAGCCGCGCTGCACCAGCTCGGGCATCTGGCGATACAGCAGCGTGAGCAGCAGGGTGCGGATGTGCGCGCCGTCCACGTCCGCGTCGGTCATGATGATGAGGCGGTGGTAGCGCAGCTTGTCGACGTTGAAATCGGGGCCGATGCTGGTGCCCAGCGCCGTGATCAGGGTGGCGATCTGCTCGCTGGCGATCAGGCGGTCAAAGCGCGCCTTCTCCACGTTCAGCACCTTGCCGCGCAGCGGCAGGATGGCCTGGAACTTGCGGTCGCGGCCTTGCTTGGCCGAGCCGCCTGCGGAGTCGCCCTCGACGATGTACAGCTCGCACAGCGCGGGGTCCTTCTCCTGGCAGTCGGCCAGCTTGCCGGGCAGGCCTGCGCCTTCCAGCACGCTCTTGCGGCGCGTCATCTCGCGCGCCTTGCGCGCGGCTTCGCGGGCGCGGGCGGCTTCCACGATCTTGTTGCACAGCGCCTTGGCGTCGTTCGGGTGCTCCAGCAGCCAGGTTTCCAGCGTGCGGGCCACGGCTTCTTCAACCGCCGGACGCACTTCGCTGGAGACCAGCTTGTCCTTGGTCTGGCTGCTGAACTTGGGCTCGGGCACCTTCACCGACAGCACGCAGGCCAGGCCTTCGCGCATGTCGTCGCCGGACGTCTCGACCCTGGCCTTCTTGGCCAGTTCGTTGTCGGTGATGTACTTGTTCAGGATGCGGGTCATGGCCGCGCGCAGACCGGTCAGGTGCGAGCCGCCGTCGCGCTGCGGGATGTTGTTGGTGAAGCACAGCACGCTTTCGCTGTAGCTGTCGTTCCACTGCATCGCCACTTCCACGCCGACCGACACGCCGCCGGCCGCGGATTCGGTGCTGACCGAAAACACGTTCGGATGCAGCACGGTCTTTGCGCGGTTGATGTATTCGACAAAGCCCTTCACGCCGCCCGAGAACGCGAAGTTCTCTTCCTTGCCCTGGCGCTGGTCGACCAGGCGGATCTTCACGCCGTTGTTCAGGAACGAGAGCTCGCGCAAGCGCTTGGAGAGGATCTCGTAGTGGTATTCGATGTTGTTGAAGATGAGCGGATCGGCCAGGAAGCGCACTTCGGTGCCGCGCTTGTCGGTCGTGCCCGTCACCGCCAGGGGCGCGACGCGCTCGCCTTGGCGGAATTCCATCTGGTGCACCTGGCCATTGCGGCGGATCGTCAGCCGCAGCCATTCGGACAGCGCGTTCACGCAAGACACGCCCACGCCGTGCAGGCCGCCGGACACCTTGTAGGAGTTCTGGTCGAACTTGCCGCCGGCGTGCAGCTCGGTCATGACGATTTCCGCCGCGCTGCGGTGGAATTCGTCTTCCTTGTGGATATCGGTCGGGATGCCGCGGCCGTTATCGGTGACCGAGATGGAGTTGTCGGTGTGGATCGTGACGACGATGTCGTCGCAATGGCCGGCCAGGGCTTCGTCGATGGCGTTATCCACGACCTCGAACACCATGTGGTGCAGGCCGGTGCCGTCGGACGTGTCGCCGATATACATGCCGGGGCGCTTGCGCACGGCCTCCAGCCCCTTGAGCATCTTGATCGAGTCAGCGCCGTAGCCGCTGGTCTCGGGAGTGGTGTTCTGCTGATCTGACATGTCTGTATCGATAACGCTTTAAAGAACGGCCTGGCGGCCGGACCGCCCGCGAGCCATCAGGCCCGCAAGCGGCACAAACCCACAAATGGGGCGCGGATCAGATCCGCATGGGCATGACGACGTACTTGAACTGGTCGTCTTCGGGCAAGGTGATGAGCGCCGACGCGTTGGCGTCCGGCATGACCGACCACTGGATGTTGTCGACTTTCACGTTGGCCAGCACGTCAAGCAAATAGCCCACGTTAAAGCCCACGTCCAGCGCTTCATGGCCGTAGTCGATGTCGATCTCTTCCTGGGCCTCTTCCTGCTCGGCGTTGGAAGACGAGATCTTCATCTGGTTCTGCGCCAGTTGCAGGCGCACGCCCTTGAACTTGTCCGTGGTCAGGATGGCGGCGCGCTGCAGGCTGCCCTGGAGCGCTTCGCGCCCGACCAGGAAGTGGCGCGTGTAGTTCGTGGGAATCACACGCGTGAAATCGGGGAACTTGCCTTCCACCAGCTTGGACACCAGTTCCACGTCGCCGAAGCGGAAGCGGATCTGGCCCGGCGCCACATCGATGGAGACCACCTCGTCGGAGTCTTCCAGCAGGCGCTGCATTTCCAGCACGGTCTTGCGCGGCACGATCACTTCGTGGCGTTCGGCGATGCCGTCGGCTTCGGTCGAGCAGTGCGCCAGGCGGTGGCCATCGGTAGCGACGGCGCGCACGCGGCCCGGTTCAAACACCAGCAGCATGCCGTTCAGGTAATAGCGGATGTCCTGCTGCGCCATGGCGAAGTGCACCATGTTGAACAGGTGGCGCAAGGTGCGTTGCGGCATGGTGAGCGAGACGTCCCACTGCTCGGGCTGAGCAACGGTGGGGAACTCGCTGGCTGCCAGCGTCTGCAACGCGAAGCGGCTCTTGGCCGATTGCACCGACAGCTTGTTGCTCGCCAGCGCCAGGCGCACGTCGCCCGTGTCCGGCAGCGCCTTCAGGATGTCCAGCAGCTTGCGCGCCGCGACCGTGGTGGACTCGTTGTCCTGGCCCACGCCGAAGTCGGCATGCGTGGTGATCTGCACTTCCAGGTCGGTCGCAATGAAGGCAACCTTGTTGCCTTCCTTGCGCATCAGGATGTTCGCCAGAATGGGCAGGGTATGGCGTCTTTCGACGATGCCCGCCACAGTCGATAGCGGTTTCAGCAATGCATCGCGTGTGGTTTGTACGAGTTGCATGTTCATCCTTTTAGAGTTTGTTCCAACACGTGCAGGGTATGGTTGAGCTCCGCCTGCTTGGCGCGGGCGTCGGAAATCTTGCGTACGGCGTGCAGCACCGTGGTGTGATCACGGCCGCCGAACAAATCGCCGATTTCCGGCAGGCTTTTCTGGGTCAGCTCCTTCGCCAGGTACATCGCAACCTGGCGCGGCAACGCGATATTGGCCGGCCGGCGTTTCGAGTACATGTCGGCCACCTTGATCTTGTAGAAATCCGCAACCGTCTTCTGGATGTTTTCCACAGTGATCTGGCCGTTGGACACCGACAACAGGTCCTTCAGGGCTTCCTTGCAGACATCGACCGTCAGCACATCGCGTCCGTGGAAGCGGGCGTAGGCCAACACCTTGCGCAGCGCGCCTTCCAGTTCGCGCACGTTGCTGCGCAGATGCTTGGCGATGAAGAAGGCCACTTCCTCGGGCATGGGCACGCCTTCGGATTCCGCCTTGCGCAGGAGGATCGCCACGCGCATTTCCAGTTCCGGCGGCTCGATGGCCACCGTCAGACCGGAATCAAAGCGCGAGATCAGGCGGCTGTCGATGCCCGACAGCTCCTTCGGATACGTATCGCTGGTGATGATGATCTGCTTGCGCTGCGCCACCATCGCTTCGAACGCGTAGAAGAATTCTTCCTGCGTGCGGTTCTTGCCGGAGAAGAACTGGATATCGTCGATCAGCAGCAGGTCCAGCGAGTGGTAGTAGCGCTTGAAATCGTCGAACGCCTTGCGCTGGTACGCCTTGACCACGTCGGACACGTACTGGTCGGCATGCACATAGCGCACGCGCACCCCGGTGCCCGCCGCCACCATCGCATTGCCGATGGCGTGGATAAGGTGAGTCTTGCCCAGCCCCACGCCGCCGTACAGGAACAGCGGGTTGTAGGACGTGCCCGGGTTCTCGGCCACCTGCAGCGCGGCGGCGCGCGCCAGCTGGTTGGCCTTACCCGTCACGAAGTTCTCGAAGGTCAGGTCGGTGTTCAGGCGCGAGCGCTCGTACACGATATTGGCCGCATCCGCGTTCACGGCCTGCGCCGCGGCTGTCGTCGCGGGAGGGGGCGGGGCGGTCGATACCGTGACGGTCACTGGCGGCGCGCCGCCGGAGGGGGAGGCCGCGGACAGGTGCGCTTGCTCTGGTTGCTGCGCACGCACGGGCGCGACCGGCATACGCGGCGCGGCGCCATGGGAAGGCAACTCGAACAGGACCTGTACCGGACGCTTGAACCACTCCGCGGCCAACGCTTCGATCTGGTGGGAAAAGTTCTTGCGCACCCAATCCAGCTTGAAGCGGTTGGGCGCGGCAACGCGCAGCACCGCCTGCGTTTCGTCGTACGCAAGCGGGACCAGCGGTCGTATCCACGCGCTGATTTGTTGGGGGGGGAGTTCCTGCTCAAGACGACTGACGCAGGTCTGCCAGAATTCTTTCATGTCGCTCTTATTCAAACCTCGATTCTACCTTGCCTGGGCACGGGTTATCCACAGGGTAGGGCATAAGCGTCTACACTCTCCTGGCTTAACTGTTTGACAAGACAGGGAAAACTTGCTGAAATGGTGGGCTTTTCCGAATTCTGTCTGTCAGAAGGTTTCACAGAGAGCTTAGCCGGGCTTGCCAGAAAGTGGTGTCTTCATTGATGCCTCGCTGGTCAACAGTCCGGTTTTTAGCTTTGCTGAATAGGTCGCCTGGGAAGAAATTCTCAGAGCACCGAGAAGAAATTCTCGGTCCAGAGCCCCGTCTACGAGTTGTTTTTTGCACATGTTGCAAAAATGCTCACTAGATACCCGCTTCTGAACTGCGCGACCTGGAACCCTCCGGGCAGGTCCCTTCTGACTTTTGTTCTTTTTGTGGATCGTCCATGAAACGTACCTACCAACCTTCCGTTACCCGCCGCAAGCGCACCCATGGCTTTCGCGTGCGCATGAAAACCCGCGCTGGCCGCGCTATCCTGAGCGCCCGTCGCGCCAAGGGCCGCAAGCGTCTGGCCGTCTAAGTCCTGGTTTTCCGGTTTTTCCGGAAACCTGACTATTTGCACGGCCGGCCATATTGCAAGACCTCTCGCAATCCCGTTCCGGTTCCGCGCAAACGCCTGACCCGCAGTCCATGCCGCGCTCCACGCTTCCACCGGAGGCGCGGCTGCATCGCCCCTCCGAGTTCGCCGCCGCCCTCAAAGGCCGGCGTCTTGCCCGAGGGGCGTTCTTCATTGTGAGCTCGGCTCCCAATGATCTGCCTCCCGGCCAGGATGCCTGTGCCCGTTTGGGCCTGGTGATCGCCAAGCGGTTCGCCGCCCACGCCAGTACGCGCAACGCGCTCAAGCGGGTCATCCGCGAAGCGTTTCGCCACCGGCGCCTGGCGCTGCCGGCAAAAGATTACGTCGTGCGCCTGCATAGCAAGGTCGCCCCCGCCACGCTCACTGCGCTTAAACGCGCGGCGCGAGCCGAAGTGGACGCTCACTTTGAGCGGATCGCGCGATGATCAAGGCTCTACTCATTGCCCCGATCCGGTTCTACAGGTTCTTCCTGAGCCCCTGGATCGGAAGGCAGTGCCGCTTTACTCCCACTTGCTCGGCGTACGCGATCGAAGCGATCGAACGCCATGGCGCCTGGCGCGGCTTCTGGCTGGCGGTCCGGCGCATAGGCCGCTGCCATCCGTGGTCGCCGGGCGGGTTGGATCCGGTTCCGCCGGCCAAGGGAACCAATGACGCCCCGTGCTGCTCCCACAGCCACCGCACCGAGCACGATTGACGCTAAACTGGCGGGCTTTGCTGGCCCGTATTCACTTCAGTAGGCACCATGGATATCCGACGAACCGTCCTCTGGATGATTTTTTCCTTTTCGCTGTTGCTCCTTTGGAACAACTGGCAAATCCATAACGGCAAGCCGTCGCTGTTCGGGGGCCCCACGCCCACGGCCAGCACGAGCGAACCGCAGGCTGGCGCGAACAACGCGACGCCTTCGGTGCCGAGCGCGCCCGCAGCCGCGGCCAGCGCCTCTTCCGCGGTGCCCGGCGCCGCCGCCCCCGCGGCCGCGCGCTCGGAAGAGATCGTCATCACCACCGACGTGCTGCGCCTGACGTTCGACACGATGGGCGCCCAACTGGTGCGAGCCGAGCTGCTGAAGTACCCGGCGACCGGCCAGCCGGACAAGCCCACGGTGCTGCTGGACCGCTCGGCGGGCCTGAACTATGTGGTGCAGACCGGTGTGGTCGGCGCGCCCAATGGCCAGAGCTTCCCCACGCACCAGACGCCTTTCCGTCTCGTGTCGCAAGACCGCACCCTGACCGGCGACAACCTGGTTGTCACCTTTGAAGGCGAATCGGGCGGCGTGAAGGTCACCAAGACGTTCACCCTGCATCGCGGCCGCTACGACATCGACGTGCGCCACGACCTGGCCAACGTCGGCGCCGCCCCCGTGACGCCCTCGCTGTACCTGCAGCTCGAGCGCGACGGCAACGACCCGGCCGACACGTCCAGCTTCTATCACACCTTCACCGGTTTCGCCGTCTACTCTGAACAGGACAAGTTCCAGAAGAGCACCTTCAGCGACATCGAAAAGAAGAAGGCCAGCTACATCAAGCAGACGGACAACGGCTGGATCGCCGTGGTCCAGCACTACTTCGCCACGGCCTGGGTGCCGCCGCAAGGCAAGCCCCGCACGAACGAACTGCTGGAAGTGCAGAAGAACCTGTACGCCGCCCGCAGCATCGAAGCCGTCGGCGAGATCGCCCCCGGCGCCGCCGCGCGCGTCGATTCGCACCTGTGGGTCGGCCCGCAAGACCAGAAGGCCATGGCGGCGCTCGCCCCCGGCCTGGAACTGGTCGTCGACTACGGCTGGCTGACCATCATCGCCAAGCCGCTGTTCACGCTGATGACCTGGCTGCACTCGATCCTGGGCAACTGGGGCTGGACGATCGTGGCCCTGACCGTGCTGATCAAGGCCGTGTTCTATCCGCTCGCCGCCGCCAGCTACCGCTCCATGGCCCGCATGAAGCAAGTGGCCCCGCGCCTGCAGGCGCTGAAGGAAAAGTACGGCGACGACAAGCAGAAGCTCAATGCGGCCATGATGGAGATGTACCGCACCGAGAAGATCAACCCGCTGGGCGGCTGCCTGCCGATGGTGGTGCAGATTCCGGTGTTCATCTCGCTGTACTGGGTGCTGCTGGCCAGCGTGGAAATGCGCGGCGCGCCGTGGATCCTGTGGGTGCATGACCTGTCGGTCCGCGACCCGTTCTTCATCCTGCCCGCCATCATGATGGCGACCATGTTCCTGCAGATCAAACTGAACCCGACGCCTCCGGACCCCATCCAGGCCAAGGTCATGATGATCATGCCGCTGGTGTTCGGCGGGATGATGTTCTTCTTCCCGGCCGGCCTGGTGCTCTACTGGTGCGTCAACAACACCTTGTCGATCGCCCAGCAGTGGTCCATCACGCGCGCCATGCAGCGCAAGGCGGAAGCCGCGGCCAATCGCTGACCGGCTCCCTCCCGCACGAAAAACCGGCCCTTGGGGGGCCGGTTTTTTTTATGTCCGCCGCAAACGCAAGGCGGATGGGTTGCTCAGCATTTTCTATTCCCGCCCGCGATTTCAATAGTTATTCTTAATCACGAATGGAAGATCAATCAACTTCACATCATCAGGCATGACCCCTATTATGGGTCTGAGTTTGCCGCCCGGCTGCCGTGCCGGACCGCATCCGCCACGCTGCGCGGCCTCATTTGCGGCCCGCGCAATCCAGGAATGACATAGGGAGTGTGCCATGACCGACAAGAAGCATCTGACCACCGCCTCGGGCGCGCCGGTGCCGGACAACAGCAATACCTTGACCGCGGGCCCTCGCGGCCCGGCGTTGTTGCAGGACTTCTGGCTGATTGAGAAACTCGCCCACTTCGACCGCGAACGCATCCCCGAACGCGTCGTCCATGCCAAGGGTTCGGGCGCCTACGGCACCTTCACCGTCACGCATGACATCTCCCGCTACACCCGCGCCAGTATCTTTTCCCAGGTCGGCAAACAGACGCCGCTGTTCCTGCGCTTTTCCACCGTGGCCGGCGAACGCGGCGCGGCGGACGCCGAACGCGACGTGCGCGGCTTCGCCATCAAGTTCTATACCGATGAAGGCAACTGGGATCTGGTGGGCAACAACACGCCCGTCTTCTTCATCCGCGATCCGCTGAAGTTCCCCGACTTTATCCACACCCAGAAGCGCGACCCCAAGACCAACCTGCGCAACGCCACCGCCGCCTGGGACTTCTGGTCGCTCAGCCCCGAATCGCTGCACCAGGTCACCACCCTGATGAGCGACCGCGGCATTCCCGCCAATCTGCGCCAGCAGCATGGCTTCGGCTCGCACACCTTCAGCTTCGTCAACAGCAACGGCGAACGCTTCTATGTGAAGTTCCACTTCAAGTCGCAGCAGGGCATTGCCTGTCTGACCGACGAGGAAGCGGCGCAGGTGGTGGCGCACGACCGCGAAAGCTCGCAGCGCGATCTCTTCAACAATATCGAGCAGGGCAACTTCCCGAAGTGGACGCTGAAGGTGCAGATCATGCCCGAGGCCGAAGCCGAGACCTACCACATCAACCCGTTCGACCTGACCAAGGTCTGGCCGCACGGCGACTACCCGCTGATCGAAGTGGGCGTGCTGGAATTGAACAAGAACCCCGAGAATTACTTCGCGGAAGTCGAGCAGGCCGCGTTCACGCCGGCCAATGTGGTCCCCGGCATCGATTTCTCGCCGGACAAGATGCTGCAGGGCCGGCTGTTCTCCTACGGCGACACGCACCGCTACCGCCTGGGCATCAACCATCACCAGATTCCGGTGAATGCGCCGCGCTGCCCGTTCCACAGCTACCATCGCGACGGCGCCGGCCGTGTGGACGGCAATGCCGGCGGCACGCTGAACTACGAGCCCAACAGCGCGGGCGAGTGGAAGGAAACGCCGTCCGCGGGCGAACCGCCCCTGCCGCTGGACGGCCAGGCCGCCGCGCGCTGGAATCACCGGGTGGACGACGACTACTACTCGCAGCCGGGCGCCTTGTTCCGACTGATGACGCCGGCGCAGCAGGAACTGCTGTTCGGCAACATCGGACGGCACATGGCGGGCGTGCCCGAGGAAATCCAGCGCCGTCAGCTGGAGCACTTCCGGAAGGCCGATCCCGCCTACGCCGCAGGCGTCGCCCGCGCGCTGGGGCTGGATCTGTAACCGCCGGCAAGGCCTGAATGAATAAGGGGCGGTCCTATGCGGGACCGCCCCCTTTTTTTGCGGGCGACTGATTGCCATGCCCGCGCGCAGCCTCAGCGCTGCATCCCCCACCGCCTGACCGTCAAACGCTCCAAGGTGTCGAATCCCAGGTTTTCCACAAGCAGGCCGATGATCACCACGGCCGCCAGTCCGGCGAACACCCGGTCTGTGTATAACTCGTTGCGGTTCTGGAAGATGTACCAGCCCAGCCCGCCCTTGCCGCTGGACGCGCCAAACACCAGCTCGGCGGCGATCAGCGTGCGCCAGGCAAAAGCCCAGCCTATCCTCAGCCCCGCCAGGATCGCCGGCAAGGCCGCCGGCACCAGGATCTGCAAGACATAGCGCAGCCCCGTCAGCCCGTAGTTGCGCCCCGCCATGCGCAGGGTCTCCGATACCCCGAGGAAGCCCGCATAGGTGTTCAGCGCCAACGCCCACAGCACCGAATGGATCAGCACGAACACCAGGCTGCCTTCGCCCAGGCCGAACCACAGCAGCGCCAGCGGCAGCAGGGCGATCGCTGGCAGCGGGTTGAACATGGCGGTCAGGGTGGACAGCAGATCGCGCCCGAAGCGCGTCGACACCGCCAGCGTGGTCAACACGAAGGCGAGCGCGACCCCGGCCACATAGCCCTGCACCAGCACCCGCAGGGATTGTGCGGCGCGCGCCAGCAGTTCGCCGCTCGCGATACCCTCCACGAAGGCCTGGGCGGTCTGCCAGGCGCCGGGCAGCAAGAGGTCATTGTCGGTATAGCGCGCCGCCAGTTCCCACAAGCCGGCCAGCAGCGCCAGGATCACGAGCTTGCGCAGGCTGGCGTGCTGCCACAGGCGTTCGTGCCAGGGCAAGGGCGTCTCGGCGGCCTGCGCGGGCAAAGGCGGCAGATCGTATTCAACCTCGGGGCGGACCAGGGGCGGTCCGGCGTAAGTGCTGTTCATGCGTCTTCCTTCATGCCGCCGCGCGTTCGGCCTGCGCGGGCGAGGGCGCATCGAACAACAGGTCGTGGATACGCCTGGCGGCCGACTGGAAGGCCGCGGAACCCTGGCTGTGCAGGTCGAAGCCATGCGCATTCAGCTCGGCGCGCACGCGGCCGGGATGGGGCGACAGCAGCAGCACGCGGCTGCCCAGCACCAGGGCCTCTTCAATCGAATGCGTGACGAACAACAGCGTGAAGCGCACGTCCTCCCACAAGGCCATCAGTTCTTCCTGCATGCGCCGCCGCGTCAGCGCATCCAATGCCGCGAACGGCTCGTCCATCAGCAGCACGCGCGGCTGCATCGCCAGCGCGCGCGCAATGGCCACGCGCTGCTTCATGCCGCCCGAAAGCGTGTGGGGATAGGCATCGGCAAACGCGGACAGGCCTACCTTGTCCAGATAGTGCATGGCGCGTTCGTCGGCCTCGCGGCGATTCAGCTTGCGCGAGGCCACCAGCGGAAACGCAACGTTCTGGCGCAGGGTCTTCCAGGGCGGCAGCTGGTCGAATTCCTGGAACACCACGATGCGGTCCGGACCGGGTCCCTGCACCCGCTTCCCGTCGATGGCGATGCGTCCTTCGGTCGGCTCGATGAATCCGGCAACCGCCTTGAGCAGCGTCGACTTCCCGCAGCCGGACGGCCCCAGCAGGATGAAACGCTCGGCGCCATGCACATCGAAGCTCACCTGATGCGTGGCGCGCACGCGCCGTTCGCGCGTCTTGTATTCGATCGACACCTTATCCACAGCCAGCAAAGGCGTGGTCGTTTCAATCTTATCCACAGGGCCGGCGGCGATCAGTCCCATATCAGCTGCCTTGCGCCGTGGCCGGATCGTCAAAGAAGTAGTCGCGCCAGCTCGCCGGCGCGTTCTTGATCGCGCCTACCTTGTGCATGAATTCGGCCAGCGCGAACGTGTTCTGCGGTTCCAGCTTGAACTGCACATCGGGATTCTTGATCACCTTGACCAGGAAATCGCGATCCTGCTTGGCGCCCGTGACGCGCAGGTAGATGTCCGCGGCCTTTTCCGGATTGGCGGCGGCAAACGCCGCCGCTTCCTTCAGCGCTTCCTGGAAGGCCTTGTACGTCTTGGGATTTTCGCGGCGGTACTTCTCGGTGGCGAACAACACGGTGGACGAACTGGGGCCACCCAGCACGTCATAGGAATTGAGCACGATGCGAGCCTTCGGGTTCTCGGCCAGCTCCTGCTCCTGGAAAGGCGGATTGCCGAAATGCCCCGTGATCTCGGTGCCCCCCGCGATGATCGCGGCAGCCGCGTCGGGATGCGGAAGCGCGACGGAAATCTTGTCCAGCTTGTTGAACTGCGCATCGCCCCACAGCTTGGCCGAGGCCAGCTGCAGCACGCGCGATTGCACCGATACGCCTACTGCCGGCACCGCGATGCGGTCCTTGTCCGTGAAGTCCGCAATGGTCTTCACGTTCGGGTTGTTGGTGACCAGGTAATAGGGAAAATTGCCCAGCGACGCCACGCCCTTCACATTTTGCTTGCCGCGCGTGCGGTCCCAGATCGTCAGCAGCGGTCCGACGCCGGCCCCCGCGATATCCACAGCCCCCGACAGCAGCGCGTCGTTCACCGCCGAGCCGCCGGACAACTTGGCCCATTCGACCGAGATATCCACACCTTCGGCCTTGCCGTGCTTCTCGATGAGCTGCTGGTCGCGCGCCACGTTCAGCAGCAGATAGACAATGCCGTATTGCTCGGCGATGCGGATGCGCCCTTCGGCCATCGCGGGCGTGGGCGAGGCCAGCGCCAGCACCGCAAGAATCAGCGCCAGCCCGGCGCCGGTGGCGGTTTGGACCAGCCGGTCCCGTAGTGCAGAGGACAAACGCATGGCGTTCCTTGTGGATAAGTGATGGTGCGCCGCTGGGGCCCACATTTTCAGAAAGGCGTATCGCCTTCGATCGTCGTGCGGTACAGCTTGCGGCGCAGATGATCCGGCGTGCCGCCCGCCAGATGGATCAGCGAGCGGTTGTCCCAGAACACCAGGTCTTGCGGCTGCCAGCGATGGCGGTAGATGTGTTCGGGGCGGATGCTGTGCGCGAACAGCTCGCCCAGCAAGGCGCGGCTTTCGTCTTCCGGCAGGCCTTCGATGCGGGTGGTGAAGCCTTCGCTCACGAACAGCGCGCGGCGGCCGTTCTCCGGATGCGTGCGCACCACCGGATGCACCACCTCCTGCACCTGCGCGATCTGCTGCGCGCTCAGGTTCGGGCGCCAGTTGCCTTCCTTCTGCAGCTGCCCGTACTGGGCCAGGTAGGAATGCACGCCGCGCTTGCCCTCGATCGCATTGCGCAGGGCGGCGGGCAAAGTGTCGTAGGCCAGGTGCATGTTGGCGAACAAAGTGTCGCCGCCTTCCGATGGCAGCTCCTGCGCATGCAGCAGCGAGCCCAGGCTGGGCAATTCCTTGTACGAGATGTCCGAATGCCAATACTTGCCGGCATCGCCCAGGCCTATCGGCTTGCCGTCTTCCAGGATGTTGGAGACGATCAGGATCTCGGGGTGGCCGGCCAGATGGAACTGGTGCAGCACGTGGATCATCAGGCGTCCGAAGCGGCGGCTGAAATCGATGTGCTGCTGCGGCGTGATGCGCTGGTCGCGAAACACCAGCAGGTGATGGTCCAGATGCGCCTTGTGCACCCGCGCGAAGTCGGCGGGCGCCAGTTCGCGCGATAGGTAGAGGCCTGTGATCTCGGCGCCCACGGGACCGGGCAGGGGACGCACGTCAAAGGACTGCGCCTGGGGGGCGGGGGCGGCGTCTACTTCGCGCCGCAAGGCGTTGCTCTGGGACATCGATCGCTCCGGTTCGCCTTGCGGCATGTCTGGAACGGTCGATTATGGAAAACGCGCCTTGTATCTCAAACGAAGTTATCGGCGTTTGAACAAAGCTCCACGTCATATAGAACGAAGCCGCGGAGCAAGGCCCGCGGCTTCATGGGGAAACGCTTATAAGCAAATAGCGTATCGGTTCTTAGGCGGCCGGCATGAACGCTTCCACGAGCTTTACCCAGTAGGTGGCGCCCACCGGCAGCAGGGCGTCGTTGAAGTCGTAGTTCGGGTTGTGCAGCTGGCACGGGCCCATGCCGTGATAGCTCTCCATGCGATGGTCGCCGTCGCCATTGCCCAGGAACAGGTAAGAACCCGGAATCGCTTCCAGGAAGAAAGAGAAATCCTCGGCGCCCATGAAGGGCGGCATGTCGCGCAGCACGTTCTTGGCGCCGAACGCATCTTCGGCGACCTTGGCCGCAAAGGCCGTTTCCTTCTCCCAGTTCACCAGCGGCGGATAGGCGCGCACGAAGTCCAGTTCGCCCGTGCCGCCATAGACCTGCGGCAAGGTGGTGGCGATGCGCCGCATGTCCGCTTCGATCTTGTCCAGCGTCTCCACCGAGTACGTGCGCACCGTGCCGCGCAGCGCCGCTTCGCCCGGAATCACGTTGTAGGCATCGCCCGCGTGGATCTGCGTGATCGACAGCACCGCCTGCTCCAGCGGATTCTTGCTGCGCGAGATGACCGTCTGCAGGGCATGCACCATGTCGGCCGCCACGATGATCGGATCGACCGATGCATGCGGTTGCGCCGCATGGCCGCCCACGCCCTTGATCACGATGTCCCAGCGATTGCTGGACGCCATCGTCGGGCCCGCGCGGAATCCGAACTGGTTGACCGGCATGCCCGGCATGTTGTGGATGCCGAACACCGCGTCGCACGGGAACTTGTCGAACAGCCCGTCCTGCATCATGGCGCGCGCGCCGGCGTTGCCGCCTTCTTCGGCGGGCTGGAAGATGAACACCACGGTGCCGTCGAAGTTCCGGTGCGTGGACAGGTACTGCGCGGCGCCCAGCAGCATCGTCGTATGCCCGTCATGGCCGCAGCCGTGCATGCGTCCGCTGATCGTGGACTTGTGCGCGAAACGGTTGTGTTCGGGCATCGGCAGCGCATCCATGTCGGCGCGCAGGCCGATGGTCTTCTTGCCGCTGCCCGCGCGCAGAATTCCCACCACGCCGGTTTTCCCCAGCCCCGTGTGGACTTCCAGTCCCCAGCCGCGCAAACGCTCGGCCACCAGGGTGGAGGTGCGCGTTTCCTGGAACGCCAGTTCAGGGTGAGCGTGGATATCCCGGCGCAGTGCGGTGAGATCCCCGTGTACGCGTTCGATTTCGGCTATGGTTTTCATGGCTGTGGATAAGCAGGGTAAGTTGATGGGTGACGCATGCTTGAACGGCTTGCTCGTGCAGGAATTCTCGCGCTCTCCCCCGTCCCCCGTCCAGCCCTATTTCGGATCGGGGTCAGCCCGCGTCATTCAAATGGCATGCGCTGAATTGCCCCGGCGCGATCTCCCGCAAGAGGGGACGCTCCGTCTTGCAGCGCGGCATGGCGTGCGGACAGCGCGGGTGGAAGGCGCAGCCGGTCGGCGGATCCAGCGGCGAGGGCAGCTCGCCCTTGATCGGCTGATACGTGCGCCGCCCGGGTACCAGCGTAGGCAGTTCCTTCAGCAAGGCCTGGGTGTAGGGATGATTGGCCCGCTGGAACACGGTGTCGGTCGGCGCAAGCTCCACCACGCGGCCCAGATACATGATGGCCACGCGATCCGAAATGTGGCTGACCACGCTGAGGTTGTGGCTGATGAACAGATAGGTCAGGTCCAGGTCGGCGCGCAGCTGCTCGAACAGGTTGAGCACCTGCGCCTGGATCGACACGTCCAGCGCGGCGACGGCCTCGTCGCAGACAATTACCGACGGCTTGAGCGCCAAGGCCCGCGCAATGCCGATGCGCTGCCTCTGGCCGCCCGAGAATTGATGGGGATAACGCTGTGCAAAACTTGCATCCAGCCCCACCTGGCGCATCAGGCCCGCCACATACTCCGCCTTGTCCGCGGACCGGATCAGGCCGTGCGCCACGGGCGCCTCGCCAATGATCTCGCGCACGCGCATGCGCGGGTTCAGCGAGGCATACGGGTCCTGGAAGATCATCTGCACGCCCAGCTCATAGGCGCGCCGTTCCTGGCCGCTCATCGCGCGCACTGCCTTGCCCTGGTAGAACACCTCGCCCGCGGTCGGCGGCAGGATGCCCGACACGATGCGGCCCAGCGTGGATTTTCCACAGCCCGACTCGCCGACGATGCCGATCACCTCGCCGGGCTGCACTTCCAGGTCCACGCCGGCCACGGCATGCACCACCTGCGTCTTCAGGCCTGCGCCCAACAGGTTCGCGATGCGTCCGGCCAGGTCCACCGGCTGCACGAAGCGCAGTTCGACCCCGCGCAAGGCCAGGATGGGAGTCGTGGAGTCGCGTTCGGCTGCGCTCATTTGATGTCAGGGTCTCCGGCATGCCAGCAGCGCACCCATTGCGCCGGGCGGACTTCCACGGGCTGCGGCTCGACCAGACAGGCGTCCGTCGCGCGCGGACACCGGCCGCGAAATGCGCAGCCTTGCGGCAGGTTGAGCAGTGACGGCGTCATCCCCGGAATCGGCACCAGCGGCTTGCCGCGGGACTCCGGCGTCGGAATCGAAGCGATCAATCCGTGCGTGTAGGGATGCATGGGATGGCTGATGACCGCTTCCGTGCTGCCCGTTTCCACGACGCGGCCCGCGTACATGACCGACACGCGGTCCGCCAGGCCCGCCACGACCGCCAGGTCATGCGTGATCCAGATCAGCCCGGTGCCCGTCTCGCGGCAGAGCTTCTGCACTTCGAAGAGAATCTGGCCTTGTATCGTGACATCCAGCGCGGTGGTGGGCTCGTCGGCGATGATGAGGCGCGGCGAATTGAGCAGCGCGATCGCGATCGCCACGCGCTGCCGCATGCCGCCCGACAACTGGTGCGGATAAGCACGCAAGCGCTCCTGCGGCGACGGTATGCCCACCATCGTCAGCGTCTGCAGGGCACGCTGGCGCGCCTGTTCGCGCGATGCCTTGCCGTGCGCCTGGACCGCCTCGATCATCTGCGTATCCACGCGCAGCACGGGATTGAGCGTCATCATCGGATCCTGGAAGATCATGGCGATCTCCTGGCCCCGCAACTGCCGCCATCGCGCAGGCGTCGCCATGCGCAGGTCCTCGCCGTTCAGGAGCAGTTGGCCGTCGACGATGCGGCCGGGCTCGTCCAGCAGGCCCATCAGCGAAAAGCCGGTGATGCTCTTGCCCGATCCCGATTCGCCCACCAGCCCCAGGATCTCCCCCTCGGCCAGGGCGAGGTCCACGCCGTCGACCGCCTTCACCACGCCGTTGCGCGTGAAGAAATGCGTCTTCAGCCCATGCACCTCAAGAATGGGCGTGGGCGTTGCCAAGGACTTTTCCACCGCTTGAGTCAGCATCGCGCCTGTCCTCAATTCGCGTGGCGCGGGTTGAGCACATCGCGCAGATGGTCGCCCACCAGGTTGATGGCGATGATGGCCAGCGCCAGCGCAATGCCCGGAAAGAACGATATCCAGTACTGGCCGGACAGCAGGTACTCGAACCCGTTGTAGATCAGCATGCCGAGCGACGGCTCGGTTACCGGCACGCCCACGCCCAGGAAGGACAGCGTGGCTTCCAGCGCAATGGCGTGCGCCAGATCGATCGTGGCGATCACGATGAGCGGCGGCATACAGTTCGGCAGCACATGGCGAAACAGCACGCGCCCCCACGACAGCGACATGCAGCGCGCGGCCTCCACGTATTCCTTGCCGCGTTCCACCAGCGCCGCGCCGCGCGCCGCGCGCGCAAAGTAGGCCCACTGCGCGACGATAAGCGCGATGATCACCTTATCCACACCCTTGCCCAGGATCGCCAGCAGCATCAGCGCGACGAGAATGGCGGGAAACGACAGCTGGATATCCACAATCCGCATCAGCAAGGCATCGATGCGGCCGCCGAAATAGGCGGCGACCAGCCCCACGGTGGCGCCGATGCCGAAGGCCGCCAGCACCGACACGGTGGCCACCAGGAGACTCGTGCGCATGCCGTACAGAATGGCGGACAGCAGGTCGCGCGCCAGGCCATCGGTGCCCAGCAGGTGGCGCATGGAGCCGTCGCTGCTTTCGCTGCCTGGCTTGAGCTTGGAATCCATGATGTCCAGGCTGGCCAGGTCATACGGGTTCTGCGGCGCGATCCACGGCGCCAGCAGCGCGGCGCCCACGATGACGATCAGCATTGCCAGGCCCAGCGTGGCCAGCTTGCTGGCAAAGAAATCCGATACGAAGCGCCGCCAGGGCGACTGTTCCTTGACGGCGGGCGGCGGCGCGGCGGCGGTGGCGGGCGTGTTCATCGGCGGCTATCCAGGCGTACGCGTGGGTCCAGCACCGTATAGACGATGTCCACCACGAGGTTCAACATGACCAGGAAGAACACGATAAGCAGCAGATAGGCCACCACCACCGGACGGTCCAGGTTGATGATGGAGTCAATCAGCAGCTTGCCCATTCCCGGCCACGAAAACACGGTTTCGGTCACGACGGCAAACGCCATCACCTGTCCAAATTCCAGGCCCGCGACGGTCACCACGGGAATCAGGATGTTCTTCAGCAGATGCACCCCAAGCACACGCTTTTCCGACAGGCCCTTGGCGCGCGCGAACTTGATGTAGTCCATGGGCAGCGCCTCGCGCGTGGCCGCCCGCGTGACGCGGATGATCATGGCGCACTTGGCGAACGCGATGGTGACGGCCGGCAGGGCCAGGCTCAGCCAGCCATTGAACGTCAGCACGCTCAGCTGCAGCGAACCGATGCTGACCGTCTGCCCCCGCCCGCCCGCGGGCACCCAGCCCAGCATCACGGCGAACACCATGATGAGCATCAGGCCGACCCAGAAGTTGGGCAGCGAAAAGCCCAGCACGGAACCCGTCATGATCGCGCGCGATCCCACGGCCTTGGGTTTGAGGCCCGCCAGGATGCCCAGCGGCACGCCGATCAGCACCGACAGCAGCATGGCCACACAGGCGAGTTCTACGGTGGCCGGCATGCGCTCCAGGATCAGGTGCATGGCCGGCTCGCCGGTCAGGAAGCTGTTGCCGAAGTCTCCACGCACCGCCTGGCTCATGAAGATCAGGTACTGCCGCCACAAGGGCTGGTCCAGCCCCAGCGACGCGCTGATCGCGGCGCGCTGCGCTTCCGTTGCTTCCGGGCTGGCCAGCATGGATACCGGATCGCCCACCATGTAGATGCCCGCAAAGACCAGCGCCGACATGACGAGCATGACGACGATGGTCTGCAGGAGCCTTCTTACTATTGTGGCAAGCACGAGATACCGCCTGCTGTACGCGTTACTTCTTCAGCGTTGCGAACTGCGCAAGCGTGACCTGGTCGGGACGGCCCTGGTAACGGATGTCGTTCTTCATGGCCCATACCGAGAGCTCGAAATGCACGGGCAACATGGCGAAGTCGTCCATGGCGATGTTGCTGGCCTTGGCAAGCAATTCGGCGCGCTTGGCGTCATCCATGGTGGACGAGGCCTCCTTCACCAGTTCGTCCATCTTGGGATTGGAATAGCGGCTGCGGTTGGTGGTGCCCTGGCCGGCTTCCGGGTTGCGCGTCATGAGCAAGGACGTCAGCGCGTTGGACATTTCTCCGCTGGTCACCGACCAGCCCGCCAGATAGGCCGAGAACGCATAGCTGTCGCGGTTCTTGAAGAACACCGGGGGCGCCATCGCATCCACGCTGGTCTTCACGCCGATGCGCGTCCACATCGATGCGATCGCCTGCGACACCTTTGAATCGTTGACGTAGCGGCCCGACGGCGAACCCAGCGTGATCGAGAACCCGTTGGGGTAGCCGGCTTCCTTCAGCAGCGCCTTGGCCTTTTCCACGTCGGCCTTCGGCGCCTTCGAGTGCTCTTTGCTCGAACCGAACATGGGGTAGGGCAAGAGGTTGCCGGCAGGCAGCGCCACGCCGCCCATCACGCGCTCGACGAGGGCGTCTCGGTTGATGGCCAAGGACAGCGCCTCGCGCACGCGCTTGTCCTTCATCGGGTTCTTTTCGGTGCCCTGGATGCCGGGCGAGGGCTCGGCATACTGGTCCAGCGCCACATAGACCACGCGCACCGACGGCGTTTCCTCGACGTAGAGCTTTTTGTCGCCCTTGAGCTTGGGCAGGTCATCGGTCGGGGGATCTTCGATCATGTCGACGTCGCCGGCCAGCAAGGCGGCCACGCGCGCGGCAGCGTTGCTGATGGGACGGTAGACCACCCGATCCCACTCGGGTTTCTTGCCCCAGTAGTTGTCGTTGCGCGCCAGCACGAATTCCGCGCCGCGCTTCCACGACACGAACTTGTACGGGCCAGTGCCGATCAGGCCGTCGCCGCTGTTCAATTCCGTGGTGGTCTTGCCTTCGGCCGCGGGGCCGGACGCGGCCTTCTTGGACATGATGGGCAGCTGCGCCAGATTCACCAGCAGATTCGGCGCGACGTCCTTGGTCGTGATGCGCACAGTCATCGGATCGACCGCTTCGGTTTTCGCGACAGACCCCAGATACAGCGTGAACGGCGACGGGCTGTTGGGCACCTTCGGCACGCGGTCATAGGTAAAGACGACATCTTCCGCGGTGAACGGCGTGCCGTCCGAGAACTTCACGTTCGGACGCAGCTTGAACGTCCAGATCTTGCCGTCCACGGTCCACGATTCCGCCAGCGAAGGCTGTGGCTTGAGCTGCGCGTCGGTGGCAACCAGCGTGTCGAAGATGGTCTGGGAAATCTGCGTGTTTGGCGTCAGCGCGTGATATTGCGGATCCATCGAAGACGGCTCCGTCTTCAAGGCGATCACCAGATCGCGGGCCATGGCCGAGCTGAACGTGCCAAAGGCCAACATCACCGCGGCGGAGCCGCAGGCCAAGACACGCGAAAACCGAGATGCCATCGTGATCTCCCAGAGTTGTTTCGGGTTTTGAACCTCCGGGCCACAGTAACCAGCAAACAACGTGCCGCGCAACAGTTATATTCCCCTATTGTTCTCGCATCGCCATCGCCCAGATATGTCCGCCTACGCCCCCATTGCCGCCATCGCCACCGCCCCCGGAAGAGGCGGCATCGGCGTCGTGCGCGTTTCTGGCGCAGACCTGTCCGGATTGGTGCGCCGCCTGTTCCAGCGCGACCTCACGCCGCGACACGCGCATTACCTTCCGTTCAAATCGGTTGCCGGAGAACTGCTGGACGAAGGCATCGCCATCTACTTCCGCGCGCCGCATTCCTATACCGGCGAGGACGTGCTTGAACTGCAAGGCCACGGCGGCCCTGCCGTGCTGCGCCGCGTTCTCGACAGCTGCCTCGCCGCCGGCCGGGACCTGGGCTTGCGGCTGGCCGAACCGGGCGAGTTCACCCGCCGCGCATTCCTGAACGACCGCATGGACCTGGCGCAGGCCGAAGCCGTAGCCGACCTGATCGAAGCCTCGTCGGTGGCGGCCGCGCGCGGCGCCATGGCGTCCCTGTCCGGCGAATTCTCGGCGCGCGTCAATGACCTTTCGGATCGCATTATTCACCTGCGCATGCTGGTCGAGGCAACCCTGGATTTCCCGGAGGAGGAGATCGACTTCCTGGAAAAGTACCAGGCGCGCCCGACGCTCGATGCCCTGGGCGCGGACCTGTCCGCGCTGATTGCGCAGGCCCGCCAGGGCGTCATCCTGCGCGAGGGCCTGCACGTGGTGCTGGCGGGCCAACCCAACGTCGGTAAATCCAGCCTGCTCAACGCCCTGGCCGGCGACGATATCGCCATCGTCACGCCGATTGCCGGCACCACGCGCGACAAAGTGGTGCAGGAAATCCATATCGACGGCGTGCCGCTGCATATCGTGGACACGGCGGGCTTGCGGGAAACGGAGGACACCGTCGAGAGCATCGGCATCGCGCGCACCTGGCAGGAAATCGAACGCGCGGACGTTATTTTGCATCTGCAGGACGCCACCCAGCCCGGCGACGAACTGGACGCCCTGATCACTGCGCGCCTGCCGCCGCGCACCCCGGTGCTGAAGGTTTTCAACAAGGTCGACCTGTTGTCCACGCCATTTGCCGCCGGCCCGGACGAACTGGGCATTTCCGCCAAGCGCGGCGCCGGCCTGGACGCGCTGCGCGCCGAACTGCTGCGGATCGCGGGCTGGAATCCCGGCGCGGAGTCCCCCTGGCTTGCGCGCGAACGCCATCTGCACGCCCTGCAGGACGCGGCGGAACATCTGGAACTGGCCGCCGAACATGCGGGCCAGGATGACCGGGTGCTGGACCTGTTTGCCGAGGAGCTGCGGCTGGCCCATGACAGCCTGTCCAGCATCACCGGAAAATTCACCAGCGACGACCTGCTGGGCGAGATCTTTTCCAGTTTCTGCATCGGGAAATAGGCGGGAGCAGACGACAATCATGCCCCATCACATGCGTCCCGCAACATCCGATGACGTGCCCGCCATCGAGCGCATCGTCAAGGAGGCGTACACGCATTACATCGCCCGTATCGGCGCAACGCCCGGCCCCCTGCTGGACGACTACCCGGCGCGCGTAGCGCAAGGCGTTGCCCACGTGCTGGAATCCCAAGACGGAATCCAGGGCGTGATCGTGCTGATTCCCGAGTCGGGATGCATGCTGCTGGACAACATCGCGGTGTCGCCCCTGGCGCAAGGCAAGGGGTATGGCCGAGAAATGATGCTGTGGGCGGAAGAGGTTGCGCGTCAGTCCGGCCTTTCCCATATCCGCCTCTATACGCAGGAGATGATGACGGAGAACATCGCCATCTATCAACGGTACGGATATGTCGAAACCCATCGCGCCACGGAGATAGGATTGAACCGCGTATTCATGAAAAAGTCCCTTATTTAAGGGGTTTTCTTCATATCTAGGCACTGTGTTTTCCACACGAAGCGCGGCGGCCATGATTCAGAAATTGAATTAATATGAGCTTTTGCTCATTTTTTATCCGCGCCCGCTTTGCTTTTCGACGGCACGCTGCGCAAGCCGATTGTTCGCCAGCGATCTTGCGTAGACGGAGTCGGGCCGGATGCGCTGCGCAATCACATATCCCGTCATGCACGCCAGCATCAAAGGCAGCATGACTTCATAGCTGAGCGTCATCTCGAAGATCATCAAAATGGACATCAGCGGCGCATAGGTCGTCGCGGCCAGCAGCGCCCCCATGCCCACGACGGCATAGCTCGACACCGCGGACAGGCTCCCTGCGGGAAACAGCCCGTGCAAACCCGTGCCGTACAAAGCGCCCAGCGCAGCCCCCACGAACAGCGTGGGCGTGAAGACCCCGCCCACGGCGCCCGAGCCGACGCTGGCGGCCGTGGCCAGAATTTTCAACAGCAGAATGGCGGCCACCGCCTGCCACGCCCACTGCGTGTGCAGCATGCTGTTGACCACGCTGTAACCGTTGCCCCAAACCTCGGGGTTCAGCACCGACAGCGCTCCAACAATCAGTCCGCCCAGCATCATCCTTGCCCATAGCGCAAAGGGCAGGCGGCGAAACGCCGCGCGGGACAGGTCCAGGAAACGCAGGAATTGCGGCGCAGCCAGGCCGGCGATCAGCCCCAATCCCAGGTAATTGATCACTTCCCAGCCCGACACGAATTCAAAGTGGGGCATGTGGAACACGGCGTCGTAGTGCAGGATCTGGCGCGTGACGATATTGGCGACCACCGACGACACCGCCAGGGGAACCAGCGTGGCCGATGAAATCACGCCGTAGACGATTTCAGAGATGAAGAGCGCGCCTGCAATCGGCGCGTTGTACGCGGCGGTGATGCCCGCCGTCGCGCCGCAGGCCACCAGCAGCCGAAGATGGCGGGGCGGCAGCACCAGATAACGGCCCGCCAGGGACGAGAGCATCGCCGCCAGCTGGACCATGGGGCCTTCGCGGCCAATGGATGCGCCGGATCCGATGGAAAAAATGGACGACAGGCTGCGCGCAATCGTCTGGCGAAAGCCGATGACGCCTCGACCGATCGAAATTGCCTCCATGTAGTCCGCCGCGCCACGCCTGGGCAGCCATCTGGCCGCCATTTGCAGAATGGCGCCGGCGATTGCGCCCCCCGCGGCCGGCAGCAGGAAGCGTTGCCAGGGATCCAGACCGCGGGCGAGGGACACCATGCCTTGGGGAACCTCGCCTGCGCCGAGCAGTATTTGCGTCCAGCCCAACAGTTCGCGGAACACCACGGTCGCCAACGCGCCCAGCGCGCCCATCAAGGCCGCCACGCACAAAGTGGCGGGCAGATTGTCGGCCAGCAAACCGCTTCTCAAGCTGCTGGCCCATGCGGATTTCCGGATTCTGATGTCTCTTGCCATGCCGGAATTCTACGGCGGAATCTGCTCACTTTTTGTTCAGTCCCCTGTAAAGAAGGCAGGCTGGCGTCCCCTCGAATGCCCGGTTTCGGCAAGGCCTCACAGGCCCTCTACGGCCCCCTGGAAGGGCAAAAATCAGGGTAGGCAAAATGCCATTTTTCGGGGTAAAAGTGCCGCTTTCCAGACCCGTTTCCAGAAAAAGGTCCTGTGGATAACTCCTAAGACAGCGGGTTGTGCACATGTTGTGGAGGCAAGTTGAACAAGCAGGGGTTTTGGGCAGGGTCCAAAATCTTGTCCAACTTCAGCTTTTTTCCCACACAGAGTTCTTGCACAGGCAAAATCGCTTGTAAAGCCGTGAAAAAAAAGAGGTTTTCAAGGTTAAGGTAGTTATCCACAGGCCTTATTAATCATTAGTCTTTATATAAAGAGAAATAAAGGAAAAGCCAAACATGCTTTCCCATTCCGCCCAGCCACCGCCCCCCGGACTGCGTCCATGCGTATCCTTCTGATCGAAGATGAAGCCGAACTTGCCCTTTGGCTTTCAAGAAGCCTGGCCAGACATGCTGGCTTTGTCGTCGAATGGGCTGACGACGGATTGGTGGCCGAAAGAAGGCTGGCGATCGAAGAATTCGACGCGGTCGTTCTGGATCTCGGACTTCCGGGCATGGATGGCCATACCTTGCTGGCAAAAATTCGCGCGCGAGACGACCGTACGCCGGTGCTGGTCTTGACCGCGCGCGATTCCTTGGCCGAGAGAATCGGAACTCTCCACCAGGGAGCGGACGATTTCCTGCCAAAACCGTTTGTTGTGGAAGAGTTGGAAGCGCGCCTGATCGCGCTCATCCGGCGCAGCCGCGGGCGTGAACATCCGCGCCTGGCTCTGGGAAACCTGGTTTTTGAGACTTCCGCGCAAAAATTTACGGTCAGCGGACAGCCGTTGCAGTTATCCCCACGTGAACATGCGGTGCTCAGGGTTCTGATCCAGAAAAGCGGAGAACCCATCAACAAGCAGCAAATTCTTGACCGCATCCTCACGGACGATGCGGACATCAACCTGGAAGCCATTGAGGTGCTGGTACACCGGTTGCGCAAAAAATTGGCGGAGACCGGTGTTCAGATCGTGACCATGCGAGGCATGGGCTACTGCCTGGAGAACCTTGTTGACAACTAGAAGTCCGGAAAAAAACGCTTTTTTTGCGGCAAAAAAGCGCAATCCGACGCTGAAAACCCAGTTGCTCTGGTGGCTGATCCCGACGCTCGTCCTGGTGATGATGGGAGCCCTGTGGCTGTCCAACCACCAACTGCGCAACCAGGTCGACATTGCCTACGACCGTTCGCTTTCCGGCGCGCTTCGCGCGATCGACCACAACATATCCACAGCCAGCGGTGGATTAGCCATGGAGCAGCCATACCTGATGCTGGAATTCTTCGAGCTGACGGCCAATGGCAACGTTTTCTACCGGGTAGCCACAGAGGACGGGCTGGCCGAGATCGGATATCCCGACCTGCCCATGCCGGACCAGCCCCTGGTTTCCGGCGAACCCCGCTTTTTCTACGCGACTTACCAGGGAGCGCCCGTCCGCGTTGCGGCCCTGGCGCGCCCGATGGATCCTCCGCTATACGCAAACAAAGGGGGACGGGTTATCGTGCAGGTGGCGGAAGGACTGGAAAGCCGGCAGGCGTTCCTCCACAAGGTGCTGGTGCGCTCCGTGGAGCGCGACCTAGCCGTGATCCTGATCAGCGTCCTGGTGATCGTCCTGGGGGTTTTCATGGCCTTGCGCCCCCTCGCGAGGCTGCGGCAGGAAGTGGAAGGACGTTCCGCGGACGATTTAAGCCCCGTCAGCGCGTCCGACATGCCAGGTGAGGTCCTGCCCCTGGTTGCGGCCGTAAACCTCCACATGGCCCGTTTTGCGGCCTTGGGGAGGGTGCAGAGCCAGTTCCTGGACGACGCGTCGCATCAATTGCGCACGCCCTTGTCGGTTTTGCGGACGCAAACGGCCTATGCCTTGCGCGAAACAGACCCCCAGGAGGTCCGTACAGCCCTTCTGGCGATGCAGGAAGGGTTGGACAGGGCCGTGCGCACCACCAACCAGATGCTCGCTCTGGCGCGCGCTAAGGACGCTTCCCTGGCCGAAGGCGGATTTGCCGCCGAACCGGTAGACCTGGTTGAGCTGGCCGACGGCGTGATCCGGAGCCTGCTTCCCTCCGCCCGCGCCCGCCAGCTCGACATCGGCCTGGAGGCCGACCAGAGGCCCGTTACCGTCGACGGCGCCGACTGGCTGCTGCGGGAGGCGGTCAGCAACCTTGTGGACAACGCTATCCGTTACGCGTCGGCGGGTGGGGTAGTCACCGTGCGGATCCAGCTTGCGCCCGGCGAAGCCCGGCTGGTCGTGGAGGATGACGGCCCCGGCATGTCGACGGAAGACATCGCCCGGGCTTGCGTGCGGTTTCGCCGGGGAGCGGCGGGGAAGAACAAACCGGGCGCCGGCCTGGGCCTGGCCATCGTGGGCACCATTGCCGAGATCATGGGAGCCCGCCTGGTTCTGGAGAACCGGGTTCCGCTGCCGGGGTTGCGGGCCGCACTGGTGTTTTCCCTGAAACAGGAGCCGGATGCTGCGCTGCGGCACGAAATCGGCCGGAATTGAAAGGTTGTGGAAAGCTTCGGTTTTGTACGGTTGCACCCACTGGAGCCGCCCGATGCGAAAGACCGCCTGAGCGCAGCCTCCAGCCATACCTAGACCTATAAATCCTGGAGACGCAAGAATGCAGACAAGCCTGAAGCTGCGCATGGCCGCTTTCGCGGCGCTTGGCGCGATTAGCCTGTTCTTTGGGGCGGCCCACGCCGCCGACGAACCTCGCCGTCCGGAATGCATCGCGCCGGCCCAGCCCGGGGGCGGTTTCGACCTGACCTGCCGCCTGGCCACCGAGGGCCTGAAGCAGAGCGGGGCGCTCAAGAGCACCATGCGCATCGTCTACATGCCCGGCGGCATCGGCGCCGTTGCCTACAACAACATCGTGGCACAGCATCCGAACGAGCCCGGCACCATCGTCGCGTTCTCGGGCGGCTCCTTGCTCAACCTGGCCCAGGGCAAATTCGGCAAGTACAACGTCAACGATGTGCGCTGGCTGGCAGCCATCGGCACCGACTACGGCGTGGCGGTCGTGCGCAACGACTCCCCCTACACCGATCTGAAAAGCCTGATGGACGCCTTCAAGCAGGACCCGACCAAGATCGTGCTGGGCGCCGGCGGTACCGTGGGCAGCCAGGACTGGATGAAGGCCGCGCTGACCGCCAAGGCGGCCGGCGTGGATTTCAAGAAAATGCGCTTTGTCGCGTTTGAAGGCGGCGGCGAAGCCGTGACCGCCCTGCGCGGCGGCCACATCCAGGCCTACATGGGCGATGCGGCCGAAGCCTTCACGATGCTCGAAGGCGGCGCCCCCATCCGCGTCCTGGCCGTGTTCAACGACCAGCGCCTGCCCGGCAAGCTGGGCACGGTGCCCACCGCCAAGGAACAGGGCTACGACATCGTCTGGCCCATCATTCGTGGCTTCTACGTGGGTCCCAAGGTGTCCGACGGCGATTACCAGTTCTGGGTCGACGCGTTCAACAAGGCGACCTCCGCGCCCGAGTTCGAGAAGCTGCGCCAGCAGCAAGGCCTGTTCCCCTTCAACAAGACGGGGCCCGAACTGGACGCCTACGTGAAGAACCAGGTCAAGCAGTACGGCGAACTGGCCGACACGTTCGGCCTGGTAAAGAAGTAAGCCGCGAGGCGACTCCTCCCGATCGCGCCCGCATGGGCCCGCCCGCCGCCGGCCCCGCCGGAGGCGGCGTGGGACCGCTGCGCCGCGCGGCGCCACTACAACGGAAACGTGGATCATGAATGATCGAATCTTGGGGCTTGCCGCCCTGGTGCTAGCCGCCTTCATGACGGCGGCGGGATGGGGAATCGAAGCCCCATTCGCGTACGAACCTGTCGGCCCGCGCGCCTTTCCCCTGCTGCTGGCCCTGATCATCGGCCTGTGCGGCCTGTGGCTGGTCTACAAGGGCGGGCACGCGGTCGAGGCCAATCCCGCCGGCGCCAACGGCCGCATCGCGCTGATGGTCGTGTTCGCGGCCGCGTATGCCTTCCTGTTCCAGTGGCTGGGATTTGTCATCGCCACATCGCTGATGACGATTTTTGTGGGCCGCCTGTTCGGGGGAAGCTGGGCCAAGTGCGCCCTCGGCGGCGTTGTCATGAGCCTTTTCTTTTTCGTGCTGTTCGACAAGGTGCTGGACGTGGTCCTGCCCGGCGGACTGCTGGAGAACCTGATATGAGCGGCATACTTGATCACCTGTCGATCGGCTTTGGGGTCGCCTTTTCCCTGACCAACCTCCTGGTGGCGGCAATCGGCTCGTTCATCGGCACCATGGTCGGCGTGCTGCCAGGCCTGGGGCCCGTCAACGGCGTGGCCATGCTGATACCGATTGCCTTCGCCATGAACCTGCCGCCCGAAACCGCGCTGATCTTGCTGGCGGCGGTGTACGTGGGGGCGGAGTACGGAGGCCGCATCACGGCCATCCTGCTGAACGTGCCGGGCGAGGCCAGCGCCATCATGACGACATTGGACGGCTATCCGCTGGCGCGCCAGGGCCTGGCCAATGTGGCGTTGTCGCTGTCGGCCTGGTCGGCGTTCTTTGGCGCCATCGTATCGGTGGTGGGCATCATCATGCTGGCGCCTATGCTGGCGAAATGGGCGCTGGCGTTCGGCCCGGCCGAGTATTTCGTGCTCATGATCTTCGCGTTCTGCTGCCTGACCAGCCTGCTGGGCAAGCAGCCCGTCAAGGGCGTGCTGGCGGCGATGATCGGGCTGTCGATCTCCGTCGTCGGGGTGGACGCGAATTCGGGCGTCTACCGCTACACCTTCGAATCCGTGCACCTGTCCGACGGCATCGATTTCGTCGTCGTCGTGATTGCTCTGTTCGCGGTCAGCGAGATGCTGGAGATGCTGGAGAAGGTGATGGCCGGGCACAGCGTCGAGGTCAAGCCCAGCGGCCGCAAGCTGTTCAACCTGAAGGAGATGGCTTTCACCTGGTGGAGCGTGGTGCGCAGCGCGCTGGTGGGCTTCGGCGTGGGCGTGCTGCCTGGCGCCGGCGCCAGCGTGGCCGCGGCCGTCGCGTATTCGCAGGAAAAGCGCATCATCGAAGCCAAGGATCCCGAAGCCAAGTTCGGCAAGGGCGACATGCGCGGCCTAGTCGCGCCGGAAGCCGCGGCGACCGCATCGGCTATCGGTTCCTTCGTGCCGATGCTGACCTTGGGCGTGCCGGGGTCGGGCACCACCGCGGTGATGATGGGGGCGCTGACGCTCTACAACATCACGCCGGGCCCGGTGCTCTTCGAGTCCAAGCCGGAACTGGTGTGGGGGCTGATCGCCTCGCTGTTCGTGGCCAACGTGCTGCTGTTTGTCATGAACGTTCCGCTGGTCCGTTTGTTCTCCAAGGTGCTGTCGGTTCCGGGATGGCTGATGGTGCCGGGCATTCTGTGCATCAGCTACATCGGCGTGTATGCCATCAACGCGGGCACGTTCGATCTGCTGCTGGTCGCGGGCATCGGCACGCTGGGCTACTTCTTGCGCAAGTTTGGCGTGCCGATGGCGCCGCTGGTGCTGGGCGTGGTGTTGGGCAACATGATGGAGCAGAACCTGCGCCGCGCGCTGTCGATGACCGACGGCGATGTGGGCGTGCTGTTCGCCAGCCCGGTGTCGCTCGCATTGTGGTCGGGGGCGGCTGCCGTCGTGATCTTGCCGCAGCTCATGCGGCGGCTTCGCGCAGCAAGAAAGGTTGCCGCTCGAACGGTGTGATTGTACGCTGGCCGGGCCGCCGGAAGGGATTTCGGCCAGCGATTGAAATCACGCCGGAAACGTCAAGGGGCGCCTTTCGGCGCCCCTTTTTTTCATGCAATGAATGTGCTGGAAAAGTCCGGCTTAATATGCGAGCTTTTACTCATTAATTAGTGCGTCACACCTGCGTCAGGCGCTCCAGCGCGGCATCCAGCGTCGCATCTTTCTTGGCAAAACAAAAGCGCACGATCCGATGGTTGGATTCGGGCGCGTCGGGCTGGCGATAGAACGCTGAAACCGGGATCACGGTAACGCCATGATTGACGGTCAGGTCGCGCGCGAAATCGGCCTCGCTCTGTTTGGATATCTGGCTGTAGTCGGCCAGCAGGAAGAACGTGCCGGGGCTGGGCAGCGGACGGAAGCGGGTCTTGGCCAGGCCCTGCGAAAGGCGGTCGCGCTTGGCTTGGTAGAAGGCCGGAAGATCGAGGTAGGGCCTGGGATCGCGCATGAATTCTGCCAGGGCGAACTGCATGGGCGAAGGCACCGTGAACACCATGAACTGGTGCACCTTGCGCAGCTCGGCGCTCAGCTGGCGCGGGGCGCAGCAGTAGCCGATCTTCCAGCCGGTGGTGTGATAGGTCTTGCCGAACGACGAGATCACGAATGCATGCTCGGCCAGCAGCGGGCGGCGCGCCACGCTTGCGTGCGGCTTGCCGTCGAACACGATGTGCTCATAGACTTCGTCGGACACCAGCAGCACGCCCGTGTCGCGCACAATGGACTCCAGCGCATCCAGGTCGCTTTCTTCGAGCACGGCGCCGGTCGGGTTGTGCGGGAAGTTCAGCATCAGTAGGCGCGTCTTCGACGTGATGGCGTCGCGCACGCGCTGCCAGTCGATGCGGTAGTAGGGATCGGCCTCGGTGGGCGCGCGCAGCGGCACCGGCACCGCAGTGCCGCCCGCCAATCGGATCGCGGGCAGGTAGGAGTCGTAGCAGGGTTCGATGACCACCACTTCATCGCCGCTGCCCACGGCGGCCAGCACCGTGGCCATCAAAGCCTCCGTGGCGCCGCTGGTGACCGTGATTTCGGTTTCGGGGTCGTAGGCATGTCCGTACAGTTCGCGCGTCTTGGCGGCGATGGCTTCGCGCAAGGGCGCGACGCCCGGCATGTAGGGGTACTGGTTGTGGCCGTCGGCCATGGCCTTGGTCACCAGCGCGCACAGCGCGGGGTCCGGATCGAAGTCAGGAAAGCCCTGGCCCAGGTTGATGGCTTTGTGTTCGATGGCCAGGCGGCTCATCACGGTGAAGATGGTGGTGCCGACGTCGGGGAGTTTGGATCGGATCATGTTGGATGCGAAGGTGAACGCTGGTAGGCAAAGAGAGTTTTCGTAAGTATCCCACTAACTCATAATTCGTTTTTCTCATGAGTTTCTAACGCGGACGGGACTGTGGTTCAGAACATGCTGGTGCGGGTGGCGGGTGGTCTGGGGATTGCGCTTCTGGGCGCATTGCTGGCGGTATGGGCGCATTTGCCCTTGCCCTGGATGCTGGGCGCGCTGTTATTGACCGCGGCCACGCGGATCGCGGGAGTAGGCACCGCCTGCCCCCGGCCAGTGCGCAACGGCGGGCAATGGGTGATCGGCACTTCGCTCGGCCTGTACTTCACGCCGCAGGTGATCGGCCATATCGGCAGCAACGCCGGACCCATCATCGTGGGCATGGTGTTCGCGCTGGGGCTGGCGTTCATGGGGACGGCGATCCTGCGCCGCTATACCGACGCGGACTTCAAGACGGCGTGGTTCTCTTCCGCGATTGGCGGGGCAAGCGAGATGGCCAGCCTGGCGGAGCGCCATGGCGCGCGTATCGATCGCGTGGCGACGGCGCACAGCGTGCGCGTGCTGCTGGTGGTGGTGGCCGTGCCCTTCATCTTCCAATGGTGGGGCGTGGCGGGGCTGGATCCCACTGTGCCGGGACCCAGGGACGTGCATGGCCTGGGGCTGGCGGCGCTGGTTGCGCTGACCTGCATCGGCGGCGTGGCCTTCGTGAAGCTGCGCCTGCCGAATCCATGGGTGCTCGGGCCCATGCTCGTGGCCATGCTGCTTACCGCCTCAAGCATTGAGCTGTCGGCCTTGCCCGACTACGTGCCGAAAATAGGCCAGCTCTTCATTGGATGGTCGCTGGGCGACCGCTACAGGCCCGACTTCTTTCGGGCGGCGCCGCGCTTCATCGCCGCCGTGGCGGTGTTCACGATGGCGTCGCTGATGCTTGCGTTCGGACTGGGGACGGCCTTGTCCTGGTGGTCCGCGGCGCCCGTTCCCACCTTGATCCTGGGAACGACTCCGGGCGGCATCGCGGAGATGGCGATCACCGCCAAAGTGCTTCAATTAGGAGTTCCCGTCGTGACGGCGTTCCACGTCACGCGCATGGTTTTCGTGGTGATCGTCACTGGCCCCATCTACGCCTTTCTGGCGCGGCGGCAGCTGAATTCCGCGTAGCGGTACTGCCGTTCCAGTCAGAAAAATACGACATTGGGGTAAACAACTATATGAGTCTGTAATGCGGGATGAGTATGCTGATTCCGCAGTTGATTCAAGCAGCGCGCGGACTCGTTCTGCCGCACAGGCGGCAAGCGGGAACACTGGTTTTGACCGATCGTTCAGTTCGCACGGCGTCCTTGATTCATTGCATTTCGATTTAATTACAGGACGCTAGAAAAAATGGCTCAGAAGGGCAAAGTTAAGTGGTTCAACGCTGACAAAGGTTTCGGCTTCATTACGCCGGACGTTGGCGGCACCGACGTTTTCGCACACTTTTCCGCCATCCAGGGCCGCGGCTATCGCAGCCTGAACGAAGGGCAGGAAGTCGAATTCGAAGTCAAGGATGGTCCGAAAGGACCTCAAGCGGCCGAAATTCGCCCGCTCTAAATCGGGAAATCCCAATTTCCCGTCAGCCAGGTTTGACCTGGCTACAACGCCCCAAGACCTTCGGTCTGGGGCGTTGTGTCATTCAGGGGCCGCATTTTCCCGCCACTGCGAGATTCATGTTAGTGACTACTAACATATTCTCGACCCTTGGATAAGTCTGTGGATAATTATTTTCGGGTATGAGCATTTAGATGCTCAGTAATGAAGCACAGGCTGCTTTCGTTGCGGGGTTTTGCACAGTTTTCCCGTGTACGGATTTTCTGCTCTCCCTGTGAGCCGGCGCTAGGGCCGTGCTCGCGCGCATGGAGCCGGTTTCAGGGGAAACATCGAGTTTCCCCAGGGAAAACGGGCTCTTGGCGCGTTTCTGAAGCGCCTTCTCGTGGATTTCTGCCGAGGCGACAGTTATCCCTTTGAGCCGTTTCTGGTCCTTTTGAACCACGCGTCGCGTTGTTGTTCACAAAGATATCCCCATGCCGGTTATGCACAGAATTACACCCTTTAGCGCCCGAAATGTGGGGTGTCGGCCTGTGGATAGAAATGGGGATAGCAATCCAGAAATAGAAATTCCTGCGCACGGATTTATAGGTTTGTGCGGGGAGCGGGTGATTTTCGGCGCCGAGTATTCCCGCATTTTCCAATGAAGGAATTCAGCTCGAAACTGCCCTGCGAGTTTTCCACAGGGTTTCACATGGAGGCGCTGCGCCTCGGCCATTTGGATGATGGCGCGTCGTCCGCGGCGGGGGCAAGATAATTGTTGGATCAATGAAACGTCGCGTGCTTCCCAAACGAATCGCGCCAGGTTGGTTCGCCGCTGGATAAGTTTGTGGATAAAACGCCGGTGCGAGATTCAGGCGCGGTTTGACTCGAGTGGTACTCCGGAGTTCCCGAGGCCATGGGTAGCTCTGTGGCATGAGTTGGAGCGCATTATCGGGTCGATAGCTGAAACTTATGCACAGCGTTCGCCGCGTCCTTCAGTCTTGGGTCCGGCCCTGATTGATTGCGCGGCTGTGGGTTAGTCGATGGTGCCTGATATCTGCCGTTGCAGATGGATTGGGTATTTGTGCGTATTCATGGATCTGAGGATTTGCGTGTTTTGAGCCGCTCGGAGTGTGACCCGCTCACGACAGGCGCCCGATTCTCCCAGACTTGTCGCGAACGATGTTCCACGTGGAACGTCTTACCTACGGCTCTTTCTGCTCTCAAAGCGCCTGTTGATAAAAGTGTGCGTAACTTCCTCTTGAATGCCCCGAATTAGGTGATGACGCCAGGGGAAGCACTTTTTCAGGATCTGTGGATAAGATCGGCTTCGTGTGAGGGCGAGGAGCTTGTCGATGCGACGGTCTTGTCTGGCAACGCGTTGGTGGATTGGACTCTGACCGATCCGTCGATGGAAGATGTGCTGCCCGATTTCTAAATTCACAGGCGCTGCGCTATGGATTGGCGACACGGCCGTGACGGACTATTTCTATCTTCGCGAACCCATCGCATTCCCCTCCCATGTTCAATGGCGTCAGGTTTTGGCTCGTGAGAGTTCTCGCCAGTTCGCCCCTTCTGCTTATTTTGAAGAAAAAGCGTGTTTTTTTGGGCAAGGGGTAGGGTAGGGTGGAATAAATCGATTTTTTTCCTGATTTTTACGTTTTCCCAAAGATCAAGGCGACGATCCGGGCGAGTGATAATTTCGCCGGCGGGGGCTTTTACGACCTATATCTCCGGGCCCATTTCCTTGGAACGTGTGATTTCGGCTAGACGGAGATCTAATCTTCTTTGGTGTTTCACGTGAAACATGACGAGAGCGGAGGGAAGCGTTTGTCCCGAAGGCTCAGTGTTCCACGTGAAACATCCCTTAGGGTTCAATTGTTCAGCGGAATGTCGCTGATCATTTCCTGTCGAGGTCGCCGATGGCGGCCGGGATGTTTCACGTGGAACATACTTTGAAATCCAAATGATCGGCTAACTGTCCTTTGCGGGCATAGCCGAACACCTAAAGGATCGCGTCGGGCTGCAAGCCCGACGGCCGCATGCAACCTAGCCGTCGGCAGCATCCCTCTTAGTTCATGTCCTATTTCGAGTGTCTATACACGCCACGCAGGCTTGCCACAGGCAAGCAGTCGACATGTACTTGGGAGTCTCACTGCAAGATCTAATGTGGCTTCTCGGACAGACGTGCTCAGGTATGACCCGAGCTTCATCCCATTGTGAGCAATGGGCGATCCCGAATCAGGGTTGCTGACGCCCCCGTAATCCTGTGATCGCTGTTCCACGTGGAACATTTGCCGTTGAACTTTAGGGTAGCTGGTCCAAAGTGGGGCCCGGCACCGATGTTTCACGTGAAACATGACCGTGAAACAGCGGCAGATGCCGACACATTTCAGGCCGCCGGCCTGGACTTGGTTGCCAATTACCGACGCCAGCATAGGCACGTCACGCCCAATGCTGCACCGAAACATGTTTCACGTGAAACATGCAACCCCTGCCTCTATAATGAGCACCGAACGCTCTCTTTTACCTCTCCCCATCATGGACTATCCCCGCGAATTCGATGTCATCGTCGTCGGTGGCGGCCACGCCGGCACCGAGGCGGCTTTGGCCGCAGCCCGCGCAGGCGCACGGACGCTGCTGCTGACGCACAACATCGAAACCCTAGGCCAAATGTCTTGCAATCCGTCCATCGGCGGAATTGGCAAGGGCCACCTTGTCAAAGAAGTCGACGCCCTCGGCGGTGCGATGGCTTTGGCAACGGACGAAGCGGGTATCCAGTTCCGCATCCTGAACGGTTCGAAAGGACCTGCCGTGCGCGCAACCCGCGCCCAGGCGGATCGCGTGCTGTACAGGAAGGCCATCCGTGGCCGCCTGGAAAACCAGCCGAACCTCTGGCTGTTCCAGCAAGCCGTGGAAGATCTGATGGTGGAGGGCGACCGCGTGGTCGGCGCGGTGACTCAGGTGGGCCTGAAGTTCAGGGCCAAGACCGTGGTGTTGACCGCCGGCACATTCCTCAACGGCCTGATTCACGTCGGCCTGCAAAACTATTCTGGCGGCCGCGCCGGAGATCCTCCGTCCATTTCCCTGGGCCAGCGCCTGAAGGAACTGCAGCTTCCGCAAGGCCGGCTGAAGACCGGAACGCCCCCTCGCATCGACGGCCGCACGATCAACTACAGCATCCTGGAAGAACAGCCGGGCGACCTGAATCCCATCCCCGTGTTCTCGTACATGGGCAATGTGGCCATGCACCCGCGCCAGCTGCCTTGCTGGATCACGCACACCAACGCCCGGACGCACGACATCATCCGCGGCGGCCTGGATCGCTCGCCGATGTACAGTGGCGTCATCGAAGGCGTGGGCCCGCGCTATTGCCCGTCCATCGAAGACAAGATCCATCGCTTCGCCGACAAGGAATCGCACCAGGTCTTCCTGGAACCCGAAGGGCTGGATACGCACGAGGTCTATCCCAACGGCGTGTCGACGAGCCTGCCGTTCGACGTGCAGCTGGACCTGATCCATTCCCTGCCGGGTTTGGAGAATGCGCACATCATGCGCCCCGGCTATGCCATCGAGTACGACTACTTTGATCCACGTGGATTGAAAAGCACGCTCGAGACCAAGGCGATCTCGGGCCTGTTCTTCGCCGGCCAGATCAATGGCACCACCGGCTACGAAGAGGCGGCTGCCCAAGGCCTGCTGGCCGGCGTCAATGCCGCGCTGCAGTCGCTGGACCGCGAACAATGGACGCCACGCCGCGACGAAGCCTACCTGGGCGTCCTGGTGGACGATCTGGTTACGCGCGGCGTGACTGAGCCCTACCGCATGTTCACTTCGCGCGCGGAGTATCGTTTGAGCCTGCGGGAAGACAACGCCGACCTGCGCTTGACCGAGATCGGTCGCCAGCTGGGCATCGTCGATGATGCGCGCTGGGATGCCTTCAATCGCAAACGCGATGCCGTCGATGCGGAAGTCGAGCGCCTGAAGTCGTCCTGGGTGAATCCGCGTTTGCTGCCGCTGGAAGTCGCCGAGCCCTTGCTGGGCAAGGCGATTGAGCGTGAGTACTCACTAGCGGATTTGCTGAAACGCCCGAATGTTTCCTATGAAGCGCTGATGGCCGCCCGCAATACCGATGGTTCGCTCCTCGCCGGTCCCGGCGTGGCGGCGGACGAGGTTCTGGCCGAACAGGTCGAGATCCAGGTGAAATACGCCGGCTACATCGCGCGCCAGCAGGACGAGGTGCAAAAGCAGATCGCCCACGAGCAGCAGGCAATTCCCGCGGATGTCGATTACGACGCCGTGACCAGCCTGTCCTTCGAAGTGCGCCAGAAGCTCAAGACGCATCGTCCGGAAACCGTCGGCCAGGCCGCCCGGATCTCCGGCGTCACCCCCGCTGCAATTTCGTTGCTGCTTATTCATCTGAAGCGCCTGCATTACGGCTCGCGCAAGCAAGCGGCATGAGCGCCCCCGCCAATCAGGCCGGCGCGGACATGGCCGGCCGCCTCTCTCGTGCGTGCGAGCAGTTAGGCCTGCGCGCCGATGACGCCGCGTTGGCCAAGCTGCTGAATTATCTGGCCCAGATGCAGCGCTGGAACCGCACGTACAACCTCACCGCCATCCGTGATCCGCAACAGATGCTGGTCCAGCATCTGTTCGACAGCATGGCTGCCGTGAAGCCGTTCGGCGACGCGCTGGCGGCCCCCGATGCCCAGGCCAAGGTGTTCGACGTCGGATCGGGCGGAGGCCTGCCTGGCGTCGTCCTGGCGATCATGCGACCCCTCTGGTCGGTGACCTGCATCGATGCCGTCGAAAAGAAGACCGCGTTCGTGCGCCAGATGAGCGGCGCCTTGTCCTTGCCGAACCTGCAGGCGCGGCACGCACGCATTGAGACGCTGGATCCGGCCGAGTGCAACATTGTCACGTCGCGAGCCTTTGCATCATTAGATGATTTTGCGCAACTCGCGGGTCGCCACGTAGCCAAGAATGGTACCCTCGTCGCCATGAAGGGCAAGGTCCCCGAAGAAGAAATTCAGGCATTGCATGCGCGCGGGGAATGGCAAGTCGACCATATTCAGCCGCTCCACGTGCCGGAGCTGCAAGCAGAACGCTGCCTGATCTGGATGCGCCGCAGTCAAGGAACCCTATGAAGAACATACCCCCCAGCACATCCGCCCGCGTATTCTGCATCGCCAATCAGAAGGGTGGTGTGGGCAAGACGACGACCGCCATCAATCTGGCGGCTGGCCTTGCCACGCACAATCAACGCGTGCTGCTGGTGGACCTGGACCCGCAGGGCAATGCCACGATGGGCAGCGGCATCGACAAGAACGCGCTGGAGTCGAACCTGTACCAGGTGCTGATCGGCGACGCTACCATCGAACAGGCTCGCGTGAAGTCGGAGTCGGGCGGCTACGATGTGTTGCCCGCCAACCGCGAGCTCTCCGGCGCCGAGATCGATCTGGTGCAAATGGACCAGCGCGAGCGCCAGCTGAAGGCTGCGATCGACACCATCGCCACCCAGTACGATTTCGTCCTCATCGATTGCCCGCCAACGCTGTCGCTATTGACCCTGAACGGCCTCGCCGCCGCCCATGGCGTCATCATCCCGATGCAGTGCGAGTACTTCGCGCTGGAAGGCCTGTCCGATCTGGTCAACACCATCAAGCGCGTGCATCGCAACATCAACGACGACCTGCGCGTCATCGGCTTGCTGCGCGTGATGTTCGACCCGCGCATGACGCTGCAACAGCAAGTGTCCGCGCAGCTCGAAGCGCATTTCGGCGACAAGGTCTTCAAGACCGTGGTGCCGCGCAACGTGCGCCTGGCCGAAGCACCCAGTTACGGTATGCCGGGCGTAGTGTATGACCGTGCGTCACGCGGCGCGCAGGCCTACATCTCGTTCGGCGCCGAAATGATCGAGCGCGTCGAAAGGGACTTGAAGTAGGCCGTAACTCATGTCCGTCGCCGCGCTCTTTTCTCCGACACAAACGCACACGAGCGCCACGCCGCAAGCCGGCGTGCGCGACGCGCTGCGCGCGCGTATCGAAGAGGCTGCGCTGAACGCCACGGCAGTGGGCGCGCAGGTGCTCTATGATGGCTGGATGGTGCGTTTCGCGCGCTCGCCGGCCAAGCGCGTCCGCAGTGTGAATGTGCTGGGGTTATCCACACGTCCTTTGGACGAGCGGCTGGCGTATTGTTCATCGTTGTATGCGCGCCATGGCTTGCCCATGGTGCTGCGCATTACCTCCATCGGCCCCGATTTTTCGCTCGACGCCGAGCTGGAGTCCCGCGGTTATACCTTCACCGGTGAGACCCGAGTCATGAGCGCGCCGCTCGCCCCCCGGATCAATGCCAGGGGCGATCTGCTTTTCAAGATTGTCGATGCCGAGCGCTTCGCGGCGGCGGTCGGAGCCATGCGCGGTTCGGCGCCCGAGCACATTGGTGAACATCAAGCGCGTCTGCAAGGACTGGCTGTGGATATCCTGCCGGTGCTCGCGATCGACGCGGCGGGGCAGTGCGTTGCCGCGGGCCTGGCCGTTCGCGACGACGATCTGCTTGGCTTGTTCGACATCGTCACCGATCCGGGACAACGGCGTAAAGGCTACGCCGCCGTCCTGGTGGAACACTTATTGGCCGAAGGCGCCGCCGGCGGCGCCAGGACGGCGTACTTGCAGGTGGAGCCGGAAAACACCGCCGCGCGCGCTTTGTACGGCCGCTACGGTTTCAAAGACTGTTACGCGTATTGGTACCGTCTGCCCGCCGAGCAGACGGACGCCTGAGCCCGGCTCGGGATACAAAAACAGAAGGAAAGAGGATTTAACTATGGCCACCAAGAAACCCAAGGGATTGGGTCGCGGACTGGACGCCTTGCTGGGCGCGGACGCGCCTGTCATCGACAACATCGGCAAGGCCGCGGCCAAGCCCGAGGGTCCGCCATCCACCTTGCCCATCTCGAAGATGCGCGCCGGCAAGTATCAGCCGCGCACGCGTATGGACGAGGGCGCTTTGGGTGAGCTGGCCGAATCGATACGCACGCAAGGCATCATGCAGCCCATTCTTGTGCGCGGGATCGGCGAAGCCGCGCCTGGCCACTACGAGATCATCGCGGGCGAACGGCGTTTCCGCGCTGCCCAATTGGCCGGCCTGAAGGAAGTGCCGGTGCTGGTGCGCGAGGTCGCCGACGAAAACGCGGCCGTCATGGCGCTGATCGAAAACATCCAGCGCGAAGACCTGAATCCCCTGGAAGAAGCCCACGGCGTGCGCCGCCTGCTCGACGAGTTCGGCCTGACGCACGAACAGGCCGCGCAGGCGATCGGCCGTTCGCGGTCTGCCACCAGCAACCTGCTGCGCCTCCTGAACCTGGCCGCGCCCGTGCAGACCATGCTGCTGGCGGGCGACGTCGACATGGGCCACGCGCGCGCGCTGCTGGCCGTGGACGCGGCAACGCAGATCCAGTTGGCCAATCAGATCATCGCGCGCCGCCTGTCGGTGCGCGAGGCCGAAAAGCTCGTCGCCAAGACCGCCAAGGAAGTCGAGTCCTCCGCGTCGCCCAAGAAGAAGACCAACGGTGTTTCGCGCGATCTGACCCGCCTCGAGGAGGCCTTGTCCGACCATCTGGGCACGCGCGTCGCGCTGAAGGTGGGCGCCAAGGAAAAAGGACAGATCGTCATCGACTTCCATGGGTGGGAACACCTGAATTCGCTGCTGGAACGCCAAGGCCTGTCCGGAGTGGTGGATGCCTGAGCGCGCCCTGCCTGTCATCGCGGTACTGGCGACGGGCGGCACGATCGCGGGCGCCCAGGCCGACGCCACGTCCGCGGGCTACAAGGCCGGTTCATTCTCGGTGAACGATCTGCTGGCCGCCGTTCCGCAACTGGCGGGCATAGCCGAGATCCGCGCCGAGCAGGTTGCCAACGTCGGCAGCCAGAATATGACGCACGACGTCTGGCGCGCGCTGGCCGAACGTGTGGACACGCTATGCCAGGACGCCTCGGTTGCCGGCATCGTCATCACGCACGGCACGGACACGCTTGAAGAAACGGCGTACTTCCTGAGCCTCGTGATCCGTCACGACAAGCCCGTCGTGCTGGTGGGCGCCATGCGTCCCGCAACGGCCCTGGGCGCCGAAGGCCCCGCCAATCTGTACAACGCGGTGGCGCTTGCGCGCCATCCGGACGCGCGCGGCCGGGGGCCGCTGGTCGTCATGAATGAAGACGTGCATTACGCCCGCGAGATCCAGAAGGTCGCCAGCGCCGGCCTGTGCGCCTTTGCCTCGCCGAATCGCGGCCGCGCCGGCGTCATGCATGGCGGCGCGCCGTGCTTCTATTCCCGCAACACCAGCACGCACACCGCACAAAGCGAGTTTTCACTCGCATTGCTGGAAAAGGCTGGCTGGCCGCGGGTCGACATCGTCTACGCCTACGCCAACCTGCAGGCCGACCTGATCGATTTCCTGGCCAGCGCCGCCGACGGCATCGTCCTGGCGGGCGTGGGCGACGGCAACGCCACCGACCTGGCCATCGAAGGGCTGCGCCGCGCGGCCGACGACGGCGTGGCTGTGGTGCGCTCCAGCCGCACGGGCAGCGGGTTTGTCGCGCGCGATGTCGAACTGGACGACGCCAGCCTGGGCTTTGTCGCCGCGCGCGACCTGAACCCGCAGAAGGCGCGGATCCTGCTGATGCTGGCGCTGTCCGTGACGCGCGATCCGGCGGCGCTGCAGCACATCTTCGACCGCTACTGAAAACCGGTCGTGGCGGCTACGCCGTCGCGTCTCCCTGCTGCGCCAGGCCCAGATTGGTCCTGAGCATGTCGTAGACCTGCCGCGTCAGCGGATTGATCAGGTCGCGCCTTATCCACAAGAAGTAGGTCACGTCCGGCAGCGGCGGCAGCCCTTCCTTTTCTCCCAGCACGCGCATTTCCGGCCCCAGCAGTTCCACGCTGCGCGCCGTGACGCCCAGGCCCGCCCGCAGCGCGGCCTTTATCCCCACCAGGTTCGGCGCCACATAGTTGGTGTGCCAGCGCACGCGCGCCTGCTCCAGCGCGTTGAGCGCCAGGCGGCGGAAGATGCTGGGGTCATCGGCCAGCACCAGCGGCACCGGCGCATGCACGTCATGCACATAGTCGGCCGAGGCCAGCCATACCGTGGGCGAGGTGCGCAGCGCCACGCCTTCGAAGTCCTGGTCGAAGCGGGTGGAAATCGTCAGGTCGATCTCGCCGGCGCGCAGCGCGTCCATCAGGAAGGGGCTGCGGTCCACGCGGATCTCGAGCTTCACGCGCGGGGCCGAGCGCGCGATGTGCGTCAGCAGGGTGGGCAGGATCGTGTCCGCCACGTCCAGGGGGGCGCCCAGCCGAAGATCTCCTTCCAGCTGCCCGTCCTGCAGGGCGCGCAGCGCCTCGTCGTTGATGGCCAGCATATGGCGCGCGTACTCGACCAGGCGCCGGCCATGCGAGGACAGCAGCTTGTTGCGCCCCTGCTTTTCAAACAAGGGGAGGCCGATCATGGACTCCAGCCGCTGCATCTGCTGCGTGATCGCGGACTGCGTCTTGTGCATCCGGTTGGCGGCTTCGGAAAACGTTTCGTGCTGGGCGATGGCCGTCAGCGTGCGGAGCAGGTCCAGATCCAGATTGCGCATTGCGGGCTCGCGAAAGGGCGTGGTAGACAGCTAAGGGATAACCCAAAATATTAGCGCTGCTAATGGAATGTTAAGGCAATTTAAATTGTTGGGCGGGAATCCGGGCGATACAGTAAGTGCAATAACTCATGAATCAAGAGGGAAAACCAAAATGAGCACTGCACATCCTCATCAGGCCGGCATAGACAGCGCGGTTGGAAATATTAAAAAAACTGTAGGAAATAAGGGCCTGAACCGCGACAGCCTGCAGGAGGTGCTGAACGAGCTCGTGGCGCTGGCAGGCCGGACGGACTGGTGGGCGGCGGACCGCTATCCGGCCCCGGAAGGCGAGGAACTGCAGGCGCGCTACCTGATCGCCGAAGACCCCGACAAAAGCTACGCGCTCTATCTGAACGTGATGCGCCCGGGCAAGAAGATCGTTCCGCACAACCACACCACCTGGGCCTGTATCGCCGCCGTCGAGGGGGTGGAATACAACTATGTCTACGACCGCAGCGACGACGGCTCCGTGCCGGGCGTGGGCAAGCTGGAGAAGACCGGCACCGTGGTGGTGGGACCGGGCGCCGGCATTGCGCTGATGCCGGACGATATCCACGCCGTGGAGATCCAGGGCGACAGCGCTATCCGCCACCTGCACATGTACGGCCGCGCGCTGGAAACGCTGAATGAACGCTTGGGCTTCGACCTGGAGACCGGCACCTGCAAGATCATGCCCATTGGCGTGCAGACGCGCCGCTGATCATGAACAAGCCCTATCGGTCCGCGACGCGCCTGCTGCGTGCAGGGCGCCCCCATCACGGCTGGGTCAACACCCCCGTCACCCGCGCCAGCACCTACGTATTTGAAAGCGTCGAGGCCTGGCGCGACACGCGGGCGCGCCGCGAGCAGGAGCGCCTGCCGTCCTATGGCGCGCGCGGCACCGACAGCACGCATGCGCTCGAAGACGCGCTGGTCGAGCTGGAGCAGGGCTTTCGCGCCAAGCTGTATCCCACCGGCCAGGCCGCCATCGCCACCGTGCTGCTCGCCTATCTGCGCGCCGGCGACCACGTGCTCGTCACCGATGCCGTGTACGAGCCGGTGCGCCGGTTCTGCGCGGAGCATCTGACCCGGCTGGGCATCGAATACACGTACTACCGCCCCGACGGCGCCGGCATCGAGGCGCTCATCCGCCCCAACACGCGGATGATCTACGCGGAGTCTCCAGGTTCGCTGACATACGAAATGCCGGACCTCCCCAAGTTATCCACAACTGCGCGCCGGCATGATTGCTGGCTGGCTGTGGATAACACCTGGGCGTCCGGGTTGATACACAAACCGCTCACGCTAGGCGCCGATATCTCCATCCTGGCGGCGACCAAGTACCTGGGCGGCCACGCCGACGTGATGATGGGCGCCGTCGTCGCCACCGACCGCGCCTGGCCCGCGCTGGAGCGCGCCACGATCGATTTCGGCCAGACGGTCGGCGCGGACGACGCCTTCCTGGTGCTGCGCGGCATGCGGTCGCTGCCGCTGCGCATGGCGCAGCATGCCCGCAACGCCATGCAGGTTGCCGGGTGGCTGCTGGAGCGCCCCGAGGTGGCGCGCGTGCTGTGCCCGGCCTTGCCCGGCGATCCCTCGCACGCGATGTGGCTGCGCGATTGCAGCGGCGCCAATGGTTTGCTGACGGTTGAGCTGTCGAACACGTACACCGAATCCGATGCCGAACGCCTGATCGACGGCCTGCGGCTGTTCGGTATCGGCGCGTCCTGGGGCGGCTTTGAAAGCCTGGTGATCCCGGTGCAGTTGCGCACATCGCGTTCCCTGCCCGACAGCGCCCCGCGCGGCCCGATGCTGCGCCTGCATATCGGCCTGGAAGATCCCGAAGACCTGATCGCCGATCTCGAATGCGGCCTGTCCGCGCTGACCCAACCCCTCCGTTCCTTCCGAATCTCATGATGCATCCCACCTCCAACCACTCCTTTGCCGACGTCGATTCGCATACGCTCAAGCAATGGCTGCACGACGGCCACGAGATCGCGCTTCTGGATGTGCGCGAGCATGGCCAATACGGCGAGTCCCATCTGTTCTACGCCGCGCCCGTGCCATACAGCCGGCTGGAGGTGGACATCGTGCGCCTTGCGCCGCGGCGCGACGTGCGGGTCGTGGTCTACGACAATGGCGGCGACGACGTCACGGCGGCGCGCGCTGCCCGCGCCTTGAACGCGCTGGGCTATGGCCAGGTGCATCGCCTGGCCGGCGGCATCGCGCAGTGGCAGCAGGACGGATATGCCGCGTTTGCGGGCGTGAACGTGCCCAGCAAGACGTTTGGCGAACTGGCCGAAGAAGTTTTCCACACTCCGCGCATCGGCGCCCGCGAACTGGCCGAACGCCAGCGGCGCGGCGACGACCTGATCGTTCTGGACGGCAGGCCCTATGCCGAGTACCAGAAGATGAGCATCCCGGGCGGCATCTGCTGCCCCAACGGCGAACTGGCGTTGCGGGCCCACACGCTGGCCGGCAGCCCGGAGACCACGATCGTGGTGAACTGCGCCGGCCGCACGCGCAGCATCATCGGCGCGCAGACACTGATCAACCTGGGTGTGCCCAATCCCGTCTACGCGCTGGAGAACGGCACGCAGGGCTGGTATCTGGAAGACCTGCAGCTGGAGCACGGGGCGCGCCGCCGCTACGGCGACGACATTGCGCAGGAAGAGGTGCCCGCGTTGGCGCAACGTTCCGCGCAGTTGGCCGAGCGTCATGGCGTACCCGTGGCCAGCGCGAGCCAGGTGCAGGCGTGGCTGCGCGACGCGGCGCGCAGCACCTTCCTGTGCGACGTGCGCAGCGCCGAAGAATTCGAGCAGGGTTCCTTGCCGGGGGCGCAGCACACGCCGGGCGGCCAACTGGTCCAGGCGACCGACCAGTACCTGGCCGTGCGCGGCGCGCGCATCGTCGTGTTCGATGCCGAAGGCGTGCGCGCGCCGGTCGTCGCAAGCTGGCTCAGGCAGATGGGATGGGATGCCTGCGTGTTGAAAGAGGGCGCGCAGGCCACGCTGGCCCACGACGCGCCCGCAGCGCAGGCGCCGGACGTTTCCGTGCTGACCGATGCCGCGCTGGCGGCCGCGCTGGCGCAGGGCGCGCAAGCCGTCGATATCCGTCCCAGCATGCGGTATCGCGCCAGCCACATCGCGGGCGCGCGCTGGTCGGTCCGTCCGCGCCTGGAGCGCCTGGCGCTGGACGCCGCGCGCCCCGTTGTCCTGCTGGCCGAAGAAGCCGCGCTGGCCGCCTGGGCTGCCGGCGACCTGCGCGCATTGGGGATCACGGACATCAAGGCGAACACCGGCACGCCGGAAAGCTGGTCCGCGCACGGGATTGCGCTGGAATCCACGCCCGCCCTGCCGCCCGACGGCGAATGCATCGACTACCTGTTCTTCGTGCACGACCGCCACGACGGCAACAAGGCCGCGGCGCGCCAGTATCTGGCCTGGGAGACCAACCTGGTCAAGCAGATCGACGAACGCGAACGCGCGGCCTACCGCTTCCCGGCTCGCTGACAACGCAGCCGCCGCGGCCGGCCCGCGGCGCAGCAGGCGCTTCAACCTGATCAATACGCCCCGACGGCTCTTGCCGGCGGGGTGCGGACGGTTCATGGCGAACCGGAATGCAAAGGACGGCCGAGCATCCGGCCGCCGACACAAGGGGAAATACAGATGAAGCAACATGCATTGCACGCTTGCAAGACCGTGGCCGCGGCAATGGCCGGCCTGTTGTGGGGCGTTGCCGCCCACGCCCAGGCGCCCGCGTCATTGGCCGACTATCCCAAGCAGGCCATTACCGTGGTCTCGCCATTTCCGCCCGGGGGCGGCAACGACGGCGTAGCGCGTCTGATCGCGCAAGAACTGGGCGCGATCACCGGCCAGAGCGTGGTGGTGGAAAACCGCTCCGGCGCGGGCGGCAACGTCGGCACCGCGCAGGTCGCGCGCGCCAAGCCCGACGGCTATACGCTCGTCATGTCGCAGACCAGCGTAATGGCCGTCAATCCGCGCCTGTACAAGAACGTGGGCTTCGATCCGCTGAAGGACTTCGCCCCGATCTCGCAGATCACGTCGGCGCCGCTTGTGCTCGTGTCGCGCACGGAGAGCCCGTACAAGAGCCTGAACGACTATCTGGCGGCGGCGCGCAAGCAGCCCGGCGCCATCACCTATGCGACGCCCGGCAACGGAACCATGAGCCACTTGATGGGCGCGCTCGTGTCGCAGAAGGCCGGCGTCAAGCTGGTGCACGTGCCGTATCGTGGAGCGGCGCCGGCCATCACCGATCTGATGGGCGGCACGGTGGACATGCTGATCACTTCGCCTGCATCGGCCGAACCCATGGTGGCCGCCGGCAAGTTGCGCATTCTTGCGATGAGCCACGGCGACAGCGTGGGCATCTTCAAGGAGGCGCCCACGCTGCAGCAAGCCGGCATGGAAGGCATCACGGCGGACGATTGGTACGGCCTGTTCGCGCCCGCGGGCACGCCGCCGGAGCGCATCGCCTACCTGGCGCAGGCCGTCGACCAGGCCATGAAATCGCCCGCCGTGATCGCCAAGATCAACAGCGGCGGCAGCCGGCCCGTGGGCAGCCAGCCGGCGGCGTTCAAGACGCGCCTGCAGCAGGACACGGCCTACTGGGCGGAGATGGTCAAGACCGCCGGCGTGTCGCTGGATTAAGCGCGGCCGCCCGGCTGCGCTACACCGCCAGGGTATTGCCCACGGCGGACTTCAATGCGGCATAGGCCGGCGACTTCTGCGCGCTGCTGTTGGTGACGAGGTGGTCGATCCGGTCCACGCCGCAATACGACACGCGGCTGCACAGGCCGATCTTGCTGAAGTCGGCCAGCAGCACGAGCTGCTTGGCGTTGGCCGTCATCGCGCGCGCCACTTCGGCCTCGCGCAGGTCGTAGTTGGTGGCGCCGCATTCCACGTCCACGCCCACGGGCGACAACAGCGCCAGGTCCGCGCGGTAGCGGTGGATCTCGGCAATGGTGATGTCGCCCGCCGTGGCGCATACCGGGCCGTCGACGGAGCCGCCCAGCATGATCAGCTGGTTGGCGCCGCTGCCCGCCGTGCCCACCTTCAAGGCGACGTCGAACGAATTGGTGATGATGGTCAGGCCGGTAAGCTTGGCCAGCTCGTCGGCCAGCACGCTGGTGGTGCTGCCTGCGTCCAGAAACAGCGTCTGCCCGCTGGACACCAGGCCGGCGGCGGCCCGCGCGATGGCGCGCTTGTACTTCACGCGGGTATGCACGCGTTCCGCGATGGGCGGCTCGTTGTGGACGGGAACGGCGCCGCCATGCACGCGGCGCAATTCTCCCAAGGCTTCCAGTTCAAGCAGATCCCGCCGGACGGTCTCGCGCGAGACCCCCAGTTCGCCGACGATGCGGTCGGTCGATACCTGCTGCAATGAAGACAGCAGGGCGCGGATTCTCTGATACCGCTCTTCTTGCCACATATCCGATGCTTCCTAATCTATGTCCGCCGCCGCGCGGCTCCGCCAATCAGCGCGCGCAACACCAGCAGCGACCCTCCCACGACCAGCATGATAAGGGTTGAATAGGCGGCGGCCTGCGATACGAACCCGGCTTCGTCCAGCCGCAGCACCGATACCGGCGCCACGCTGATCGATGGGGTCACCAGGAAGATGACCGCCGACAGGGTCACCATCGAGCGCATGAACAGGAAGAAGAAGACGCCCAGCACGGTGGGGCCGATCAGCGGCAGCACCGAGTCGCGCAGCACGTGCAGGGTGCCGCCGCCCAGGCAGCTCACCGCTTCCTCCAGGGCCTGCGGCACGGCGCGCATGCCTGTCATCATCGTCAGGAAGCCCTGGGTATGGTAGTGGTAGAAGTTGCACAGGGCGATCAGCGCCGCGCTGCCGTAGAGCGCATACAAGGGCGTGCCCGGCGCATTGAACGCGAAGATGTACGACAGGCCCAGCACCAGGCCCGGCACCCCGACCGGCAGCACCGACATCATGTACACCAGCTTGGCCCATGCGCGCGGAATCCGGCATACGCCAAAGCATAGGAAGAACAGCAGCAGCACGCCGCCGCCAGCCGCCGCAAGCGACAGGTACAGCGATGTCCAGAGCGGCGAATAGCCCCCGCTCACCGTAATGTCGTAGTGCTTCAGCGTCCATTCCATGCGATAGGGCCAGAGCCGCATGAAACTGGCGAAGACCACGGTGCCCACGGTGACGATGATCGCGCTGGCCGCAAGCAGCACGCCGGCGCTGAACGCCGCATCGCGTCCGCGCGACGGTTGCGGCGTGACCTTCAGGCCGCCGGGCGAGGCCGATCCGAACTGGCGCTGCGAGGCCACGCGCTCGATCTGCACCGAGATCAGCGAGGGCAGCAGCAACAGGATGCCCACCACCGACCCCATGCCGAAGTTCATCTGCCCCGATACCTGGCTGTAGATCTCCGTGGCCAGCACGCGATAGTTTCCGCCGATCACCGCCGCGTTGCCGAAATCGGTGATCGTGATGACGAATACGACAAATCCCGCGCTGAGCAGGCCGAACCTGCAGTTGGGCAGGGTGATGTCCATGAACTGGCGCGCGCTCGACGCGCCCATGACCTCGGCTGCGTCGTAATAGCGGGCATCCATGTTGCGCAGCGCCGCCTGCAGGATCAGCACCGCCTGGGGCAGGGCGTAGAACACGTTGGAGATCAAGAGGCCCCAGAACCCGTAGATGTCGATTTCCCATCCCGTCCAGCGATGGACCAGCCCGTTGCGTCCCAGGATGAAGATCAGGCCCAGGCCCTGGACGAGCGACGGCGCCAGCAAGGGCAGCACCAGCGCCAGCTGCACGATGGCCTTGCCGCGCATGCAGCTGCGGTCCAGGCCGTAGGCGACGGCGAATCCCAGCACGATGCTGACCACCGTGGTGGCGGCGCTCATCGTCAGGCTGTTGAGCGTGGCGGTGAGGATGCCGCGGGTGGCGAAGACTTCGGCGTAGTTGCCCAGGCCAATGGAGCCGTCTTTCTCCACCAGGCTGCGCCACGCCACGGTGGCCAGCGGATACAGGAAGAACAGCGCCAGGCCCGCCAGCGGTATGGCCACGCAGGTCCACAGCAGCGCGCGGTCCGCCGACCAGGGGGCGCGGCCGGCCGGCGCGGCCAGCGACACGCTTGCGTGCGCGCTGCTCACGCAGCCGCTCCGGATGGCGTCTTCATGTGCTGACCCAGGCGCAGTGGCCGGGCTCCATGGCAAGGCGCACCGGCGCGCCGCGGGACAGCCCGGCCGCGCCGTGCTGCTCCACCATCAGTTCGCGGCCCATCCACGCCACGCGCAAGCGCGTAAGGTTCCCCATGAAAGTCATGTCCTGCACGCGCCCGGGGCCGTGTTCATCGGCCGCGACGCGCAGGTTCTCGGGCCGCAGGCAGGCTTCGTAGCGTTCGCTCGCGCCTTCGGGGCGCGTCGCCAGCAGTTCGGGCATGGCGCTACGCACCCAGTCAGTCGGAAGCAGATTGCTCAGGCCCACGAAATTCGCCACGAATCGCGTGCGCGGCCGCAGGTACAGGTCGGAGGGGGAGCCTACTTGCTCGATGCGCCCGTCATTCATGCAGACGATCTTGTCGGCCAGCGTCAGCGCTTCCTCCTGATCGTGCGTCACCATGATCGTGGGAATCTTCAGCCGGCGCTGCACCTCGTGGATCTCGGCGCGCATATCCGTGCGCACGCGGGCATCCAGCGCGGACAGCGGTTCGTCGAGCAGCAGCAGCGCCGGGTCCACCGCCAGCGCCCGCGCAAGGGCCACGCGCTGTTGCTGCCCGCCCGAGAGCTGGTGCGGATAGCGCTCGGCATGGTCGGGCAGCTTGATCAGCGCGAGCAGCTCCCGGACCCGGGCGGCGATGCGCTCGCGCGTTTCGCCGCGGATGCGCAGCCCGTAGCCCACGTTTTCGGCCACGGTCATGTTGGGAAACAGCGAGTACGACTGGAACACGATGCCGAAGCCGCGCCTGCGCGCGGGCAGCGCGCCGAGGTCCCGTCCGCCCAAGGTGATCGTGCCCCGGTCGAACGGCAACAGGCCCGCCACGATCCGCAGCAAGGTCGTCTTGCCGCAACCGCTGGGCCCCAGCAGGCAGACGAATTCATGCTCGCCTACGGACAGGTCGATGTCTTCCAGCGCCACCGAGGCATCGAAGGTTTTCCGTATCCCCCGCAATTCCAGGTACATGGCGTCTCCAGATGGCTTGCCGCAAGCCGGTCAGCGCTTGATGGTGTTCTGCCAGGTCTTGATCGTTGCGTCGCGTTCGGCGGCCGACTTCTGGAAATCCACGGGATACAGCACGGCGGTCAGGTCCTTGGGAAGGCCTGCCGCCTCGGCCGCCTTGTTGGGGGCGGCGCCGGGCAGGGTGACCAGCTCCTTGTACTTGCTGTACAGCGCGCCGGCCTGCGCCGACAGCGTCCAGTCCAGGAAGCGCTTGGCATCCTCGGGATTCTTGGCCGTCTTCATCAGGCCGGACGCTTCCAGTTCGTAGCCCACCCATTTGGATGGGATCACCATCTTGACGGGGTAGCCCTCTTCGATGGACTGCATGGCGGGGAAGGCGAAGGACACGCCGATGGCGTATTCGCCGGCGCGCGCCATCTTGCAGGGGCGCGAGCCGGACGGCGTGTACTGCGCCACGTTCTTGTCCAGGTCTTTCAGAAGTGCCCAGCCTTTCTCCTGGCCGAGGCCCTGCAGCAGGGCGACGATCTGCAGGTAGCCGGTGCCGGATGCCGCCGGGCTGGGTATGACGATTTCGCCCTTGTAGACGGGCTTGGTCAGATCTTCCCAGGAAGTCGGCATGGGAAGGTTCTTGGATTTCAGCCGGTCGGTGTTCACACAGAACGCGGCCACGTAGCCGGTGGCGGCAAACCATTTGCCGTCGGCGCCCCTGTACTGGGCGGGCAGCGTATCCGCGCCCTTGGCCGCATAGGGCGCCAGCAGGCTCTGCAGGCGCGGATCCAGCATGTTGCTGACGGCGAAGCCCCAGATCACGTCCTGCTGCGGGTTGGCCGCCTCGGCGATCAGGCGGGCGCCCAGATCGCCGGTGGACAGGCGCAGCACGTTGACCTTCACGTCCGGCATGGCCGCGTTGGCCGCCTTCAGGTAGGCCGCGATCTCGTCTTCTTCCAGCGCGGTGTAGACGGTGATGGCGCCGGCATGGGCCTGCGCGCAACCTAGGGAAATTACTGCAACCACAAGGCTAAGCTTCTTCATACATTGCATGATGGGACTCCGGTTGGAATACACGGCAACGGTGGCGAGCTACGTATGCGGACGGCGACCTGCAGGAATGCGTGATCAGGTTGCAGTTTTATGTATGTTTGCAAATTTGTGGCAACGTGTCTAGACTGGAATAACCTGCATACAGGAGTTTTTTTGGCGTAGGCACATCCTCTCTCGCCACTCCTGGGAGCGCATCGATGCAAACTTCTCCGACCTTGTCCGCGCAGCAGCTCGCTGCGTTTTCCTCGTTCGCCCAAACGCTGGCGGACCGCGTGCGGCCCTTGTCGCGCAAGTGGTTCCGGCATCCGCTGGCGGTCGACACCAAGGCCGACGAAAGCCCCGTCACGCAGGCCGACCGCGAAGTCGAAGCGGCCTTGCGCGAGGCCATCGCCGAGCACTATCCCGATCACGGCATCTTCGGCGAAGAGTTCGGCGCCTCGCACACCGAAGCCGAGCTCGTGTGGTCGCTGGACCCCATCGACGGCACGCGCGCCTTCATCTCGGGCAACCCGCTGTGGGGCACCCTGCTGGCGCTGCTGCACCGGGGCAAGCCCGCGCTGGGCGTCATCGATATCCCCATGCTGGACGAACGCTGGATCGGCGCCGCCGATTCCCCCGCGCGGCTCAACGGCCAGGCGTGCCGCGTCAGCGCCTGCACCGAACTGCGCCAGGCCATCGTGTACGCCACATCGCCCGACATCTTCGAAGGCGCCGAACTGGCGGCATTCGACGCCCTGACCCAGGCGGCGCGCATGCGCCGCTACGGCGGCGACTGCTACAGCTATGGGCTGCTGGCCAGCGGCCATGTCGACCTGGTTGTCGAGGCCGGCCTGCAACCCTACGACTACCTGGCGCTGATGCCCGTCATCGAAGGCGCGGGCGGCGTCATTACCGATTGGACGGGGCAGCCGCTCAGCCTCGAATCGCAGGGCCGCGTGGTCGCGGCCGCCACGCCGCAGCTGCATCGCCAGGCGATGCGGGTGCTGGGGGCGGCCATGGCCTGACAACCGCGCCGCCCGCCCGCAGTTCAACGCAACGCTTCAGCCACAAGGTGAACGAGCATGCATGCACTAGGGGTAGCAACGGTGGAAGACGCGGAGCGCCTGGTGCAAGCCAGCCCGCTCTCGCATATCAAGGTGGGCTTGTCCGACGTCGACGGCGTCATGCTGGGCAAGTATCTGCGGCGCGACAAGTTCCTCGGCGCGCTGCGCTCGGGCCTGGCGTTCTGCGACGTGGTGTTCGGCTGGGATCTCGACGACCAGCTCTACGACAACACCAAGTACACCGGCTGGCACACCGCCTACCCCGACGCCAAGCTCAGGATCGTGCCGCAGACCGGCCGCCGCCTGCCGCTGGAACAAGGGCCGGGCGGCGAAGACATGCTGCTGTTCCTGGCGGAGTTCGAAGGCGACGCGGGCGCCATCTGTCCGCGCCGATTGCTGCACCGGACGATAGACCGCGCCGCCGCCATGGGCTATGACGCATACGCCGCGCTGGAATACGAGTTCTTCATGTTTCGCGAAACGCCGCATTCCGTGCGCGCGAAGAACTACCGCAACATGGAGAACTGGACACCGGGCAACTTCGGCTATTCCATGCTGCGCAGCACGGTCGAGGGCGACTTCTACCGCAAGCTGCTGGACATGTGCGAACGAATGGACATGCCCATCGAGGGCCTGCACACCGAGACCGGCCCGGGCGTCCTGGAAGCGGCCATCGCCGTGGACCAGGCCGCCGCCGCGGGCGACAAGGCATTCCTCTTCAAGACCTTCACCAAGGCGCTGGCGCAGCAAAATGGCCTGATGGCGACCTTCATGGCGAAATGGTCGCACGACCACCCCGGCCAGAGCGGCCACATCCACCTGTCGCTGCGCGACAGGAAGTCCGGGCACTCGGCGTTCTACGACGAATCCCAGCCTCACGGCGTGAGCGCGGCGCAGGCTTCCTTCATGGCGGGCGTCCAGCGCTACCTGCCCGAATTCATGGCGCTGTATGCGCAGACCATCAATAGCTATTCGCGCCTGGTGCCCGGCTACTGGGCGCCGCTGGACGCCACCTGGGGCATGGAAAACCGCACGACGGCGCTGCGCCTCATTCCGGGCAGCGACAAGTCGCAGCGCGTCGAAGTCCGCATCGGCTCGGCCGATGCCAATCCCTATCTCGCCCTGTCCGCCGCGCTGGCTTCCGGCCTGCACGGAATCGAGCAGGGCCTCAAGCCCGAACCGATGGTGAAGGGCAACGCCTATACGCAGCAGTTTCCCGCGCACCTGCGCCTGCCCACCACCCTGTGGGAGGCCGCGCAGCGGCTGCGCGAATCCGAGGCTGCGCGCCATCTGTTCGGCGACGCCTTCGTCGAGCACTACGTGGCGACGCGCGAATGGGAAGAAAGGCAGTTCCGCCGCCACGTGACCGACTGGGAGCTGGCGCGCTACTTCGAGATCATCTGAATCCCCTCCAACCCGCTTGCATAGGGCCGCCATGACCCAGGAACTCATCACCATCAGTCCCATCGACGGGCGCGAGGTCGTTCGCCGCGCCTACGCCAGCGACGCGCAGATTGCGCAGGCGCTGGCCAACGCGCAGGGCGCCCAGGCGGCCTGGCGCGCCATGGGCGTCGAGGCGCGGGGACGCATCGTTTCGCTAGCGGTCGACCGCTTCGTCGCCGCGAAGGCGGAGATCGCGCGCGCCATCACGATCCAGATGGGCCGGCCCCTGCGCTACACGCCGGGAGAAGTGGCGGGCTTCGAGGCCCGCGCGCGCCACATGATCGCGATCGCGGGCGAGGCGCTGTCGCCCATCCAGGCGCCCGCGCAGGCGGGCTTCACGCGCTTCATCAGCCGCGAGCCGATCGGCGTCGCGCTGACGATCGCTCCGTGGAACTATCCCTTGCTCACTGCCGTGAACAGCATCGTGCCCGCGCTGATGGCGGGCAACACCGTCATTCTCAAGCACTCCGACCAGACGCCTCTGTGCGCCGAGCTCATCGACCGCGCGTTTCGCGACGCCGGCGCGCCCAAGGGCGTGTTTCAGTACCTGCACGCCAGCCATGACATCGTGCAGCGGCTGATCCGCGCGCCCGAGATCGGCTATGTATCGTTTACGGGCTCCGTGCGCGGCGGCCGAATTGTCGAGGAGAGCGCGGCAGGAAGGTTCATCGGCGTGGGCCTTGAACTGGGCGGAAACGATCCGGCCTATGTGCGCGCCGATGCCAGGATCGATCATGCGGTGGAGACGCTGGTGGATGGCGCGTTCTTCAACTCGGGCCAATCATGCTGCGGCATCCAGCGCATTTACGTGGCGCGGTCCGTCTATGAGGAATTCCTTGGACGAGCCGTCGCGCTGACCAATGGCTACGTGCTGGGCAACCCGCTGCATGCGGACACGACGCTGGGCCCTGTCGTGCGTGCGCAAGCCGCCGTCGAGATCCGCGGCATCATCGCCGAAGCGTTGGCCGCCGGCGCCAGGAATATGATAGATCCATCGCATTTCAAGGAAGCGAGCGAAAGCTCGCCTTATGTTGCGCCTGCCTTGCTGACGCAGGTGGATCATCGGATGCGCGTCATGAACGACGAGTGCTTTGGTCCGGTCGTGGGCATCATGCCGGTCGATGGCGACGACGAAGCCGTCGCACTGATGAACGACAGCCCCTATGGCCTGACCGCCGCGGCGTTCACGCAAGACGAAGAGGCGGCGCTGCATATTGGCAGGCGTGTCAGGACCGGCACGTTCTTCATGAATCGCTGCGATTACCTGGACCCCTCGCTGGCCTGGACCGGCGTCAAGAACACGGGGCGGGGCGTGTCGCTGTCGGCGGTCGGCTACGAGCAGCTCACGCAAGCCAAGTCCTTTCACCTGCGCAGTGTCTGACACGATGTTTTCGGGAATCGAACCATGACCGTCCCCAGCGTCAACTGGAACTACCCCACCGCCATCAAGGCCGGCCCCGGCCGCATCCGGGAGCTGCCCGAATGGTGCCGCGAACTTGGCATGGCGCGGCCCTTGCTGGTCACCGATCCCGGCCTTGCGTCCTTGCCCATGGTGGAAGAGGCGCTCTTGGCCTGTCGCCAGGCCGGCCTGGACTGCGGCTTGTTCCACGAAGTCAAAGGCAATCCGACAGGCCGCAACGTCGATGACGGCGTCGCCGCCTACAGGCAGGGCCGCCATGACGGCGTGATCGCGTTTGGCGGCGGCTCCGCGCTGGACGCCGCCAAGGCCATCGCGCTGATGGCCGGCCAGACGCGGCCGTTGTGGGACTTCGAAGACATCGGCGACAACCATCTGCGCGTGAATGTCGCCGGCATGGCGCCCGTCGTGGCGGTGCCGACCACGGCAGGCACCGGTTCCGAAGTGGGGCGGGCCTCCGTCATCACCGATGAGGCCGCCCAGGTAAAGCGCATCATCTTCCATGCGCGCATGCTTCCGTCCATCGTGATCCTGGACCCGGAGCTGACTGTCGGCCTGCCGCCGAAAATCACGGCGGCCACCGGCATGGACGCGTTGTCGCACAATCTGGAGGCCTACTGTTCGCCGTTCTTTCATCCGATGGCCGCGGGCATCGCGATCGAGGGCATGCGCCTGGTCAAGGAGTACCTGCCGCAAGCGGTGGCCGATGGCGGCGATGTGCAGGCGCGCCAGCAGATGCTGGTGGCCTCCTGCATGGGCGCCACGGCCTTTCAGCGGGGCCTGGGGGCCATGCATGCGCTGGCGCATCCGCTGGGCGCGCTCTACGACGCGCATCACGGCACGCTCAACGCCATCCTCATGCCGTATGTGCTGAAGGCGAACCAGCAGGCGGTGGCGCCGCGACTGGAAGCGCTGGCGCGCTACCTGGGTTTGCCGCAAGCCGGGCCCGGCGCGGTGCTCGATTGGGTGCTGAGCCTGCGCGAGGCCGTGGGCATCCCGCATACGCTGGCCGACATCGGCATCGACGAGGCCCAGGCCGAGCGGGTAGGGCGCATGGCCTGCGAGGATCCGTCGGCCGGCACCAACCCGGTCAACTACACGGCCGACGAATATTCTTCGCTTTTCCGTGCAGCAATTCGCGGAAACCTGTAAGCTTCGCCCCCTCTGCGCGGAAACGCGACGGTGGCTGAACAGGAATTTTGAATTTTTCGTCCGAATGGTTTGACAGCGGATTTGAAAGTGTTCATAATCTCAAGTTCTCCGCTGGAGGGGTGCCCGAGTGGTTAAAGGGGGCAGACTGTAAATCTGTTGGCCTTGCGCCTACGTTGGTTCGAATCCAACCTCCTCCACCAGAGACCCATACCTAAATCCAGGCGCGGTTGGCCTGGATTTGCAATGTAAGGCCTAGGGAACTGGGCGGCCTTCGCAAAGAAGGTTGTAAGGTTCCCCAGGCCTTGATTTCGAAGGGTTTGGGAAAGAGAAGGTGAAAGGGTTTGCCGCGGGTGTAGCTCAATGGTAGAGCAGAAGCCTTCCAAGCTTACGACGAGGGTTCGATTCCCTTCACCCGCTCCAAGATTGATATCAGTAAAAGCTGCCCATGTGGCTCAGTGGTAGAGCACTCCCTTGGTAAGGGAGAGGTCGCGCGTTCGATCCGCGCCATGGGCACCACAAATATCCAAAGTTCTTTTCTTCAGTCAGAAGCGCAATCCAGGTCAGGAGTCAGCCATGGCAAAAGGCAAGTTTGAACGTACCAAGCCGCACGTGAACGTGGGTACGATTGGTCACGTTGACCACGGCAAAACGACGTTGACGGCGGCGATCACGACCGTTCTGTCGAACAAGTTTGGCGGCGAAGCCAAGGGCTACGACCAGATCGATGCGACTCCTGAAGAAAAGGCTCGCGGCATCACGATCAACACGGCTCACGTCGAGTACGAAACGGAAGCGCGTCACTACGCGCACGTTGACTGCCCGGGCCACGCTGACTATGTGAAGAACATGATCACGGGCGCCGCCCAGATGGACGGCGCGATCCTGGTCGTGTCGGCCGCTGACGGCCCGATGCCGCAAACGCGTGAACACATCCTGCTGAGCCGCCAGGTTGGCGTGCCGTACATCATCGTCTTCCTGAACAAGGCTGACATGGTTGACGACGCCGAGCTGCTCGAGCTGGTGGACATGGAAGTTCGCGAACTGCTGTCGAAGTACGACTTCCCGGGCGACGACACGCCGATCGTCAAGGGTTCGGCCAAGCTGGCGCTGGAAGGCGACAAGGGCGAACTGGGCGAACAGGCCATCATGAACCTGGCCGCCGCGCTGGATTCGTACATCCCGACGCCTGAGCGCGCCGTGGACGGCTCGTTCCTGATGCCGGTTGAAGACGTGTTCTCGATCTCGGGTCGCGGCACGGTGGTGAACGGCCGTATCGAACGCGGCATCGTCAAGGTCGGCGAAGAAATCGAAATCGTCGGTCTGGTTCCGACGGTCAAGACGACCTGCACCGGCGTGGAAATGTTCCGCAAGCTGCTCGACCAAGGTCAAGCGGGCGACAACGTGGGCATCCTGCTGCGCGGCACCAAGCGTGAAGACGTCCAGCGCGGCCAGGTTCTGGCCAAGCCGGGCTCGATCACCCCGCACACGGACTTCACGTCCGAGGTGTACATCCTGTCCAAGGAAGAAGGCGGCCGTCACACTCCGTTCTTCCAGGGCTATCGTCCCCAGTTCTACTTCCGCACGACGGACGTGACGGGCACGATCGAGCTGCCGGCCGACAAGGAAATGGTTCTGCCGGGCGACAACGTGGCCATGACGGTCAAGCTGTTGGCTCCGATCGCCATGGAAGAAGGCCTGCGCTTCGCCATCCGTGAAGGCGGTCGCACCGTCGGCGCCGGCGTCGTCGCCAAGATCCTGAAGTAAGCAATACCCGGATGGGTAGAGTGGGCTCTCAAGCCCCTCTATCCATCTTTGCTGTAAAAGTAGTACTATGTATGGTTCCGCAAGCCGATGCATGCGGAGCCAGTGCAAAGTTTCAGTGAATGTGTAGTGCAAGTGTAGTGTTTTAGGGGCATAGCTCAATTGGCAGAGCGTCGGTCTCCAAAACCGAAGGTTGTAGGTTCGATTCCTACTGCCCCTGCCACCGCCAGGATAAACCCGCGGGAGATCATCGCGAGTTACGCATTCACGGCGGCTCGCGTCGCAATATGTCTAATACCAGCGTAGAAACCGTAACCAGTACCGCCGACCGGGTCAAGCTCGGGCTGGCGGTTCTCGTCGTTATTGCTGGCATCGTCGGGTTCTCCGTGCTTAGCGCACAGCCGATGCCTGCACGTGTCGGCGTGTTCGTCGGCGGCCTCGTGATCGCAGCCGTGATCGCCTGGTTCAGCGAACCCGGCCGCCGCACCCTGAGCTTTGCCAGCGAGTCCTACAACGAAGTCAAGCGTGTCGCATGGCCCACCCGCAAGGAAACGACCCAGATGACGGGCATCGTTTTTGCGTTCGTGGCGGTCATGGGCATTTTCATGTGGGTGCTCGACAAGGGCATCGAATGGATTCTCTACGGCCTGCTGTTGGGCTGGAAATAAGGACGGCGAATGAGTAAGCGTTGGTATGTCGTCCATGTGTACTCCGGCATGGAAAAAAGCGTACACAAGGCCCTGAACGAGCGCATCGAGCGCGCAGGCCTGCAAACGTCTTTTGGCCGCATTCTTGTGCCCTCCGAGGAAGTCGTCGAGGTCAAGGGTGGTCAGAAGTCGATCACCGAACGCCGCATTTTCCCCGGTTACGTCCTGGTTGAAATGGACCTGACCGACGAAACGTGGCATCTGGTCAAGAACACCAACCGCGTCACCGGCTTTTTGGGTGGCTCGGGCAACCGTCCGACCCCGATTTCCGAAAAGGAAGTCGAGAAGATCCTCTCCCAGATGGAAGAGGGTGTCGAGAAACCCCGCCCCAAGATCCTGTTCGAAGTGGGCGAGATGGTTCGGGTCAAGGAAGGTCCGTTTGCAGACTTCAACGGCAACGTCGAAGAAGTCAATTACGAAAAGAGCAAGGTTCGCGTGTCGGTCACCATTTTTGGTCGCGCCACGCCTGTCGAACTCGATTTCAGCCAGGTCGAAAAGACCTGAATCTAACCCCCGGGGAGCCCAGGCCAGACAGGCCGGGGCGATATAACCCGCAAGGAGCAAAGCATGGCGAAAAAGATCGTCGGCTTTATCAAGCTGCAAGTACCGGCTGGTAAGGCTAACCCCTCCCCCCCGATTGGCCCCGCACTGGGTCAACGCGGCCTGAACATCATGGAATTCTGCAAGGCGTTCAACGCCAAGACCCAAGGCATGGAGCCTGGTCTGCCGATTCCGGTGGTGATCACCGCCTTCGCGGACAAGAGCTTCACCTTCATCATGAAGACCCCGCCCGCGACGGTCCTCATCAAGAAGGCAGCCGGCGTGCAAAAGGGTTCGCCCAAGCCGCATACCGACAAGGTCGGCACGCTGACCCGCGCGCAAGCTGAAGAAATCGCCAAGGCCAAGGGCCCCGATCTGACCGCCGCTGATCTGGACGCCGCTGTGCGCACGATCGCTGGCAGCGCCCGCAGCATGGGCATCACGGTTGAGGGGATCTAATCATGGCAAAGTTGTCCAAGCGCGCAGCCGCTATTGCGCAAAAGATCGACCGCACCAAGTTGTACCCGGTCGCTGAAGCCCTGACCCTGGTCAAGGAAACCGCCGTCGCCAAGTTCAATGAATCCATTGACGTGGCCGTGCAACTCGGCATCGACCCGAAGAAGTCGGACCAGCTGGTCCGCGGTTCGGTCGTGCTGCCCGCCGGCACCGGCAAGTCGGTCCGCGTGGCCGTGTTCGCCCAAGGCGACAAGGCTGAAGCCGCCAAGGCCGCCGGCGCCGACATCGTCGGTCTGGACGACCTGGCTGACGCGATCAAGGCCGGTCAGATGGACTTTGACGTCGTCATCGCCTCGCCCGACACGATGCGTGTCGTGGGCGCCCTGGGCCAGATCCTGGGTCCCCGTGGCCTGATGCCGAACCCGAAGGTCGGCACCGTGACGCCCGACGTCGCCACCGCTGTCAAGAACGCCAAGGCCGGTCAGGTTCAGTACCGTACCGACAAGGCCGGCATCATCCACGCAACGATCGGCCGCGCGTCGTTCGGCGTGGACCAGCTGCAAACCAACCTGGCCGCTCTGGTCGACGCCCTGCAAAAGGCTCGTCCCGCAGCTGCCAAGGGCATTTACCTGCGCAAGCTCGCCGTTTCGTCCACGATGGGCGGCGGTGCGCGCGTGGAAATTGCCTCGCTGTCGGCTTCCAACTAAGCCAACAGCAGTAAACGTACTTTGGGCTGCATCCGGATTCCTCCGGATGTTGCTGTCAAAGACCGCTGGAGCAGGGTAGTGGAAGGGTTCTCCCTTCCGTATGGAAAGCAGCATCCCCGCTGCCCCGCTTAATCCCGGAGCTCACACAGTCCGGATCCAGCGTAGACGGCGTCCCCAGGAAGATTTCTTTACACGAAGAACTCGACCAGGCGCCGCATTCGGTTGACGCGCAAGGCTCAGGCCCCAGGCGTCTTTTGATGGAGTGTTCAAACCGTGAGTCTCAATCGTCAAGAGAAAGCGGTGGTAATCGAGGAAGTCTCGGCGGAAGTCGCCAAGGCACAATCGATTGTTATCGCTGAGTACCGTGGTCTGGACGTCGCCTCTGTCACCGTACTGCGCAAAACTGCGCGTGAATCGGGCGTGTATCTGCGTGTTCTGAAGAACTCGCTGGCCCGTCGTGCTGTTGCCGGCACGGCTTTCGAGCCGTTGGCTGAGCAACTGACCGGTCCGCTGATCTATGGTATCAGCGCTGATCCGGTTTCGGCGGCCAAGGTCATCGCAGGTTTCGCGAAAAGCAACGACAAGCTGGTCATCAAGGCGGGCGCATTGCCCAACAGCCTGCTGACCCAAGATGGCGTGAAGGCTCTGGCCACCATGCCCTCCCGCGAAGAGTTGCTGTCGAAACTGCTTGGCACCATGCAAGCCCCCATCGCGCAATTCGTGCGTACGCTCAACGAAGTTCCGACCAAGTTCGCCCGTGGCCTCGCGGCTGTGCGCGACCAGAAGGCAGCGGCCTGATCGCCCTGCTGTCCGGAATTCGCTGAACGACGAAGCGACACCCAAACCCTGGCATTACCAAAATATTTGGAGTTCTGAAAAATGGCACTTAACAAAGCTGAAATCCTTGACGCCATCGCTGGCATGACCGTGCTCGAGCTGTCCGAGCTGATCAAGGAAATGGAAGAGAAGTTCGGCGTGTCGGCTGCTGCCGCTGCCGTCGCTGTCGCTGCTCCCGCTGCTGGTGGCGCTGCCGCCGCTGCTGAAGAGCAAACCGAGTTCACCGTCGTCCTGCTGGAAGCCGGCGCGAACAAGGTCAGCGTCATCAAGGCCGTGCGCGAGCTGACCGGTCTGGGTCTGAAGGAAGCCAAGGACCTGGTCGACGGCGCTCCGAAGCCCGTCAAGGAAGCTGTGGCCAAGGCTGATGCCGAAGCCGCCAAGAAGAAGCTGGAAGAAGCTGGCGCCAAGGTCGAAGTCAAGTAAGACCTGCGTCATCTGCCCGGGGACAGCGCTGTTTGCCGTCCCCGGGCTTTTGCGTTTCCAGGAAACCCCTACTGGGGGCATGCCCTTTCAGAGGGGTTTCCTGGAGTCGTATCACCTAGGGCCGTGGTTGACGGCCCATGCAACCTCGAGTCGGAGTGCTCATGCCTTACTCGTACACCGAAAAAAAGCGCATCCGCAAAAGCTTCGCCAAGCGTGAAGACGTTCAAAACGTTCCTTTCCTTTTGGCGACACAGCTTCAATCCTACCTAACTTTCCTGCAGGCGGATACCGCCCCGTCCGATCGCGTAGCCGACGGTTTGCAGGCGGCGTTCTCGTCGATTTTCCCGATCGTTAGTCACAACGGTATGGCGCGCTTGGAGTTCGTGAGCTACGTGCTCGGCGAACCGGTGTTCGATGTCAAGGAATGTCAGCAACGTGGCCTGACCTATGCCTCGCCCCTGCGAGCCAAGGTCCGCCTGGTGCTGCTTGACCGCGAAGTCAGCAAGCCGACCGTGAAGGAAGTGAAGGAACAGGAAGTCTACATGGGCGAAATTCCGCTCATGACGGGCACGGGTTCCTTTGTCATCAATGGCACCGAACGTGTCATCGTGTCGCAGCTGCACCGTTCGCCCGGCGTGTTCTTCGAACATGACCGCGGCAAAACGCACAGCTCCGGCAAGCTCCTGTTCTCGGCCCGCGTGATTCCTTACCGCGGCTCGTGGCTGGACTTCGAATTCGACCCGAAGGACGTCCTGTTCTTCCGCGTCGACCGCCGTCGCAAGATGCCTGTCACGATCCTGTGCAAGGCCATCGGCATGACGCCGGAATCCATCCTGGCCAACTTCTTCGACTTCGACAATTTCGAATTGAAGAGCGAAGGCGCGATGATGGAATTCGTGCCGGAACGTTGGAAGGGCGAAATGGCCCGCTTCGACATCTCGGACCGCGATGGCAAGGTCATCGTCGAAAAAGACAAGCGCATCAATGCCAAGCATTTGCGCGACCTGGCTGCCGGCGGCATCCAGCGTATCTCCGTGCCCGAAGACTTCTTGTACGGCCGCGTGCTGGCCAAGAACATCGTTGACGAAGATACCGGCGAAGTCATCGCCAACGCCAACGACGAAATCACGGAAAGCGTGCTCGGCGCCCTGCGCGCCGCCAACGTCTACGACATTCAGGCGCTCTACACGAACGACCTGGACCGTGGTCCGTACATCTCGCAAACGCTGCGCACCGATGAAACCGCCGACCAGATGGCCGCGCGCGTTGCCATCTACCGCATGATGCGTCCTGGCGAGCCGCCCACCGAAGAAGCGGTGGAAGCGCTGTTCCAGCGCCTGTTCTACAGCGAAGAAACGTACGACCTGTCGCGCGTTGGCCGCATGAAGGTCAACAGCCGCCTGGGCCGTGGTGAAGACATCACCGGCCCGATGACGCTGACCAACGAAGACATCCTTGAAACCATCAAGGTGCTGGTTGAGCTGCGCAACGGCCGCGGCCAGATCGATGACATCGATCACTTGGGCAACCGTCGCGTGCGCTGCGTGGGCGAACTGGCCGAAAACCAGTTCCGCGCCGGCCTGGTGCGCGTCGAGCGCGCCGTCAAGGAACGTCTGGGCCAGGCCGAGACGGAAAACCTGATGCCGCACGACCTGATCAACTCCAAGCCGATCTCGGCAGCCATCAAGGAGTTCTTCGGTTCGAGCCAGCTGTCGCAGTTCATGGACCAGACCAACCCGCTGTCGGAAATCACGCACAAGCGTCGCGTTTCCGCACTGGGCCCGGGCGGCCTGACCCGCGAGCGCGCCGGCTTCGAAGTCCGCGACGTGCATCCGACCCACTACGGCCGCGTCTGCCCGATCGAAACGCCGGAAGGCCCGAACATCGGCCTGATCAACTCCATGGCGCTGTACGCTCGTCTGAACGAGTACGGCTTCCTGGAAACGCCTTACCGCAAGATTATCGACGGCCGCGTCAGCGAGCAGATCGATTACCTGTCGGCCATCGAAGAAAGCCACTACGTCATCGCGCAGGCTAACGCCGCGCTGGACGAAGAAGGCAAGTTCGTCGACGACCTGGTCGCTTGCCGTGAAGCCGGCGAAACGATGTTGACCGCTCCGGCCAACGTGCACTACATGGACGTCGCGCCGTCGCAGATCGTGTCGGTCGCCGCATCGCTGATTCCGTTCCTGGAGCACGATGACGCGAACCGCGCACTGATGGGCGCCAACATGCAACGCCAGGCCGTGCCTTGCCTGCGTCCGGAAAAGCCGGTCGTTGGCACGGGCATCGAACGCACCGTGGCCGTTGACTCGGGCACGACCGTGCAGGCGCTGCGTGGCGGCCTGGTCGACCACGTTGACGCCGAGCGCGTCGTGATTCGCGTGAACGACGAAGAAAACGTCGCTGGCGAAGTCGGCGTCGACATCTACAACCTGATCAAGTACACGCGTTCCAACCAGAACACGAACATCAACCAGCGTCCCATCGTCAAGCGTGGCGACAAGGTCGCCAAGGGCGACGTGCTGGCCGACGGCGCATCGACCGACCTGGGCGAACTCGCCCTGGGTCAGAACATGCTGATCGCGTTCATGCCCTGGAACGGCTACAACTTCGAAGACTCGATCCTGATCTCCGAAAAGGTTGTGGCTGACGACCGCTACACCTCGGTGCACATCGAGGAACTGACGGTTGTCGCTCGCGACACGAAGCTCGGGCCGGAAGAAATCACCCGCGACATCAGCAACCTGGCTGAGACGCAGTTGAACCGCCTGGACGATTCCGGCATCACGTACATCGGCGCCGAAGTCAGCGCCGACGACGTGCTGGTCGGCAAGGTCACGCCGAAGGGCGAGACCCAGCTGACGCCGGAAGAAAAGCTGCTGCGCGCCATCTTCGGCGAAAAGGCGTCCGACGTTAAGGACACCTCGCTGCGCGTGCCCTCGGGCATGACCGGCACCGTGATCGACGTGCAGGTGTTCACGCGCGAAGGCATCGTGCGCGACAAGCGCGCCCAGTCCATCATCGACGATGAACTGCGCCGCTATCGCCAGGACCTGAACGACCAGCTGCGCATCGTTGAAAACGACCAGTTCGACCGTATCGAAAAGATGCTGGTCAACAAGACCGTCAACGGCGGCCCGCGCAAGCTGGCCAAGGGCGCCACGATCACCAAGGCTTACCTGGCTGATCTGGACCGCTGGCAGTGGTTCGACATCCGTCTGGCCGATGAGCCGCACGCTGTCGTGCTGGAGCAGGCCAAGGAATCGCTGGAGCAGAAGCGCCACCAGTTCGATCTGGCCTTCGAAGAGAAGCGCAAGAAGCTGACGCAGGGCGACGAGCTGCCCCCGGGCGTGCTGAAGATGATCAAGGTCTACCTGGCCGTGAAGCGTCGTCTGCAGCCTGGCGACAAGATGGCAGGCCGTCACGGCAACAAGGGCGTGGTCTCGCGCATCACCCCGGTGGAAGACATGCCGCACATGGCTGACGGCACGCCGGCCGACATCGTTCTGAACCCGCTGGGCGTGCCCTCGCGGATGAACGTCGGCCAGGTGCTGGAAGTGCACTTGGGCTGGGCTGCCAAGGGCGTGGGCCACCGCATTGCCGATCTGTTGCGCGACGAGCGCACCGCGCAGGTCAAGAACGTCCGCGCATACCTGGACAAGGTCTACAACACGACCGGCACCGGGGCGCGCATCGACGAGCTGACCGACGAAGAAGTCATGGAAATGGCCCAGAACCTCAAGAACGGCGTGCCGTTCGCGACGCCCGTCTTCGACGGCGCGACCGAAGAGGAAATCACCACGATGCTGGAGCTGGCCTATCCGGACGACGTCGCCGCGCGCATGGCGTTGACGCCTTCGCGTACGCAGGCATGGCTGTTCGACGGCCGCACGGGCGAGAAATTCGAGCGCCCCGTGACTGTCGGCTACATGCACTACCTGAAGCTGCATCACTTGGTCGACGACAAGATGCACGCGCGTTCCACCGGCCCGTACTCGCTGGTGACCCAGCAGCCGCTGGGCGGCAAGGCGCAGTTCGGCGGTCAGCGTTTCGGGGAAATGGAAGTGTGGGCGCTGGAAGCATACGGCGCCGCCTACACCCTGCAGGAAATGCTGACGGTGAAGTCGGACGACATCAATGGTCGTACCAAGGTTTACGAAAACATCGTCAAGGGCGACCACGTCATCGACGCCGGCATGCCGGAATCGTTCAACGTGCTGGTCAAGGAAATCCGCTCGTTGGCCCTGGACATGGATTTGGAGCGTAACTAATGAAAGCGCTACTCGACCTCTTTAAGCAAGTCTCGCAAGACGAGCAATTCGATGCCATCAAGATCGGCATCGCCTCGCCCGAGAAGATCCGTTCGTGGTCCTACGGCGAAGTTCGCAAGCCCGAGACCATCAACTACCGCACGTTCAAGCCTGAGCGCGACGGCCTGTTCTGCTCCAAGATCTTTGGCCCGATCAAAGACTACGAGTGCTTGTGCGGCAAGTACAAGCGCCTCAAGCATCGTGGCGTGATCTGCGAGAAGTGCGGCGTTGAAGTTACCGTTGCCAAGGTTCGCCGTGAACGCATGGGCCACATCGAGCTGGCCAGCCCCGTCGCGCACATCTGGTTCCTGAAGAGCCTGCCGTCGCGTCTGGGCATGGTGCTCGACATGACCCTGCGCGACATCGAACGCGTCCTGTACTTCGAAGCCTGGTGCGTGATCGAACCCGGCATGACTCCGCTCAAGCGCGGCCAGATCATGTCGGATGACGATTTCCTCGCCAAGACCGAAGAATACGGCGACGACTTCCGTGCCCTGATGGGCGCGGAGGCCGTGCGCGAACTGCTGCGCACCATCGACATCGACCGCGAAGTGGAAACCCTGCGCGGCGAACTGAAGGCCACCAGCTCGGAAGCTAAGATCAAGAAGATCTCCAAGCGCCTGAAGGTGCTGGAAGGCTTCCAGAAGTCGGGCATCAAGGCCGAGTGGATGGTCATGGAAGTGCTGCCCGTGCTGCCGCCGGACCTGCGTCCGCTGGTGCCGCTGGACGGCGGCCGCTTCGCGACCTCCGACCTGAACGACCTGTACCGCCGCGTCATCAACCGCAACAACCGCTTGAAGCGCCTTCTGGAGCTCAAGGCGCCGGAAATCATCCTGCGCAACGAAAAGCGGATGCTGCAGGAAGCCGTCGACTCGCTGCTGGACAACGGCCGCCGTGGCAAGGCCATGACGGGCGCCAACAAGCGCCAGCTCAAGTCGCTGGCCGACATGATCAAGGGCAAGAGCGGTCGTTTCCGTCAGAACCTGCTGGGCAAGCGCGTCGACTACTCGGGCCGTTCGGTCATCGTGGTGGGTCCGCAGCTCAAGCTGCACCAGTGCGGCCTGCCCAAGCTGATGGCCCTGGAACTGTTCAAGCCGTTCATCTTCAATCGTCTGGAGATGATGGGCCTGGCCACGACCATCAAGGCTGCCAAGAAGCTGGTGGAAAGCCAGGAACCTGTGGTCTGGGACATCCTGGAAGAAGTCATCCGCGAACACCCGGTCATGCTGAACCGTGCGCCCACGCTGCACCGTTTGGGCATCCAGGCGTTCGAGCCGGTTCTGATCGAAGGCAAGGCCATCCAGCTGCACCCGCTGGTTTGCGCGGCGTTCAACGCCGACTTCGACGGCGACCAGATGGCCGTTCACGTGCCGCTGTCGCTGGAAGCCCAGCTGGAAGCGCGCACGCTGATGCTGGCTTCCAACAACGTGCTGTTCCCGGCTAACGGCGAACCGTCGATCGTGCCGTCCCAGGATATCGTGCTGGGCCTGTACTACACGACGCGCGAGCGCATCAACGGCCGCGGCGAAGGCATCTTCTTCACCGACGTCGCTGAAGTGCAGCGTGCCTACGACAACGGCGAAGTCGAGCTGCAAAGCCGCGTCACCGTGCGCCTGAAGGAACACGAGCGCGACGAGGCTGGCGAATGGCAACCGGTGATCCGTCGTCACGAGACGACGGTCGGCCGTGCGCTGCTGTCCGAAATTCTGCCGAAGGGCCTGCCCTTCACGGTGCTGAACAAGGCGCTGAAGAAGAAGGAAATCTCGCGCCTGATCAACCAGTCGTTCCGCCGTTGCGGCCTGCGCGACACGGTGATCTTCGCCGACAAGCTGATGCAGTCCGGCTTCAAGCTGGCCACGCGCGGCGGCATCTCGATCGCCATGGGCGACATGCTGATCCCGACCGCCAAGGAAGGCATCCTGGCCGAAGCCAGCCGCGAAGTGAAGGAAATCGACAAGCAGTACTCGTCGGGTCTGGTCACGTCCCAGGAACGCTACAACAACGTTGTGGACATCTGGGGCAAGGCTGGCGACAAGGTCGGCAAGGCGATGATGGAACAACTGGCCACCGAGCCCGTGACCAACCGTCACGGCGAGGAAGTGCGCCAGGAATCGTTCAACTCCATCTACATGATGGCTGACTCGGGCGCCCGCGGTTCGGCTGCCCAGATCCGCCAGCTGGCCGGCATGCGCGGCCTGATGGCCAAGCCGGACGGCTCCATTATCGAAACCCCCATTACCGCGAACTTCCGTGAAGGCCTGAACGTACTCCAGTACTTCATCTCCACTCACGGCGCGCGTAAGGGTCTGGCCGATACGGCACTGAAGACCGCGAACTCGGGTTACCTGACCCGCCGTCTGGTCGACGTGACGCAGGATCTGGTCATCACGGAAGACGACTGCGGCACTTCGCAGGGCTACAACATGAAAGCCCTGGTCGAAGGCGGCGAAGTCATCGAACCGCTGCGCGACCGTATCCTGGGCCGCGTGGCCGCGGTGGATATCGTCAACCCGGACACGCAGGAAACGGCCATCGTTGCCGGCACCCTGCTGGACGAAGACCTGGTCGACACCATCGACCGCATCGGCGTGGACGAAGTCAAGGTCCGCACGCCGCTGACCTGCGAAACGCGTCACGGCCTGTGCGCACACTGCTATGGCCGCGACCTGGGTCGTGGTTCGCCGGTCAACCAGGGCGAAGCAGTCGGCGTTATCGCTGCTCAGTCCATCGGTGAGCCGGGCACGCAGCTGACGATGCGTACGTTCCACATCGGTGGCGCGGCCTCGCGTTCGGCTCTGGCCAGCGCGGTGGAAACGAAGTCGAGCGGCGTGGTCGGTTTTGCCAGCACGATGCGCTACGTCACGAACGCCAAGGGCGAACGCGTGGCGATCTCGCGCTCCGGCGAACTGGCGATCTTCGACGACAACGGCCGCGAACGCGAACGCCACAAGATCCCGTACGGCGCGACCGTGCTGGTGGGCGATGGCGACACCGTGAAGGCTGGCGCACGTCTGGCGACGTGGGACCCGCTGACCCGTCCGATCGTGTCGGAATACGGCGGCGCCGTCCGCTTCGAGAACATCGAAGAAGGCGTGACCGTTGCCAAGCAGGTGGACGAAGTCACCGGCCTGTCGACGCTCGTCGTCATCACGCCCAAGACCCGTGGCGGCAAGATCGTCATGCGTCCGCAGATCAAGCTGGTCAACGAGAGCGGCGAGGACGTCAAGATCGCCGGCACCGATCACTCGGTGAACATCTCGTTCCCGGTGGGCGCGCTGATTACCGTGCGCGACGGCCAGCAGGTTGCCGTGGGTGAAGTTCTGGCGCGTATTCCGCAAGAATCGCAAAAGACCCGCGACATTACCGGCGGTCTGCCGCGTGTGGCCGAACTGTTCGAAGCCCGTTCGCCGAAGGACGCCGGCATGCTCGCCGACGTTACCGGTACGGTCTCGTTCGGCAAGGACACCAAGGGCAAGCAGCGTCTGGTCATCACCGACCTGGAAGGCGTGAGCCACGAGTTCCTGATTCCGAAGGAAAAACAGGTTCTGGTGCATGACGGCCAAGTCGTGAACAAGGGCGAAATGATCGTGGACGGCCCGGCCGATCCCCACGACATCCTGCGCCTGCAAGGCATCGAGAAGCTGGCGACCTACATCGTCGACGAAGTTCAGGACGTGTACCGTCTGCAGGGCGTGAAGATCAACGACAAGCACATTGAAGTGATTGTTCGTCAGATGCTGCGCCGCGTGAACATCGTCGATGCGGGCGACACCGAGTTCATCCCGGGCGAGCAGGTCGAGCGCTCCGAGCTGCTGAACGAGAACGACCGCGTCACGGCTGATGACCGCCGTCCGGCTTCCTACGACAACGTGCTGCTGGGCATCACGAAGGCCTCGCTGTCGACCGACTCGTTCATCTCGGCCGCTTCGTTCCAGGAGACCACCCGTGTCCTGACCGAAGCCGCCATCATGGGCAAGCGCGACGACCTGCGCGGCTTGAAGGAAAACGTCATCGTCGGCCGCCTCATCCCGGCGGGCACCGGCCTGGCTTACCACCATGCTCGTCGCGACAAGGAAGAGCTGGAGGCGGCGGAACGCGAAGCCGCTCGCCAGCAGGCCAACCCGTTCGAAGACTCGCCGGTCACGGTGGGCTCGGATGCGGATGCCCCGGCTTCCGACGTCGGCGCCGAGGATTCCGCCGAATAAGCGGAACGCCCCGGACAGGCTCCCCGCGCGCGGTTGCGGCGCGAGGATGCCTGAAAACAGAAAGGCCGCTGATGCGAATCAGCGGCCTTTTTTACATGCGGGTGCAAGGGTGCGGGAAGACTACCTGGCGGCCTGCGCGCGGGCGCGCTGGAAGACGGGCCCCCAGGCCGGATGGCCGGCTTCGTTGGCGGCCAGTTCAAAGGCGGGATCCAGGCTGAGAATGCGCGCGAAGCTGTCTTCGCAAAGCTGCGTATAGCGCGTGACGCAGTAGCTGAACGCCTGGAGCTTGTAGGCTTCGATGCGCACCGCCTTGGTGGAGGACGCCAGGGTATCGGAGGTGGCCACGCTGCGGATGACTTCGCCGTAGCGGCCGGCGGCGTACTGGTCGCGCACCTGCTGCAGCTGATCCAGTGCTTCGGCGCTCGGCGGGCTTTCGGGCTGCAAGGTCGTGATGCCGGCGCAACCTGCCAGTACGGCAGATAAGCCAAGCAGACTGCTCAGAACGCGAATTTTCATGGCTTCCAAAGATGTAGAGTGGCGGGGCGATACGCTATCGTGCCACAGCCTGATGCGCTCGGACATTTTCGGCAATGTCCTTATGTTGCGGATTGGATAATATTCGGCCTATCAACCCTTAAACCCGTTCTGGCGCAGTCTCGATCATGTCTTCTTCCGCCGGCTTGCTGACGCCGCGTGGCCCCTTTTCCGGCGCCGCGCCGCTCGCCCTGCGCCCGTTGAGCGCCATCGCCGCCAGCGCGGCGGGCGGCGTTCCTGAAACGCGCATCAAGCGGCTTTTGTCCGATCTGCTGCCCTCTCTGATCGCCTTGCATGCGCAAGGCGAAATCTGCGGCGACATCTCCCTGGAAACCGTGGGCATGGACGAGGGCGCCCGCGCCCACCTGCTGCCCGAACTGGTGGTGGCGCGCTCGCGCCGCGCCAGCAGGACGCCGACCCCCGGCTTTGCGCCATTTGAGCTGTACACCGATTCGATGGAATGGCCGCGCGGTCCATGGAGCGATATCTACGCCCTGTGCGCGGTGGTCCATGCGCTCGTGACAGGCAGCCGGCCGCCGCCTGCGCCTGAACGCCGCGCAAGGGATACCTACCAACCCCTGGCGGCGCAGGGACTGAACAAGTATGGACAGGACTTCCTGCGCGTCATCGATGCGGGCCTGTCGATGACTCCCCAGGACCGGCCGCAAACGCTGGCCGAGCTGGCGGGCCTGCTGGATGTGGCGGCGTACATCGAACCCGCCCCGGCCGCTGCCGATGCCGGCGATGGCTCGGCCTACGCCGCGGCTGCGGCAGTCCCCCCGGAGACCGGCAAGCCTGCCCGCGGACGCCGGCCCTTGCTGGCGCTGCTGCTGATCGTGGCGCTCATCGGCGCGGGCATGTACGCGTGGTTCCAATCGGGCATGGGAACGCCCAATGCGCTGATTACCCGTTCGGAAGTCGTCCAGCCGAATCCGCCCGTCGTGCACCCCTTGCCGCAAGCGGTTCCCCCGGCCAACGCGCCGCCGGCGGTTCCGCCATCCGCGGCGTCTCAGCCGCCTGGCGATTTGCCGCCTCTGACCCAGGGGGGCACGGGCGCCGCCGCGGACAGCCCGGCCCCGCCATCCGATCCCGCCGCAGTGGCGCTCGCGCCGCCGCCCCAGGCGCCCGCCGCGCAGGCCCCCGCCGAGGCGCCTGCCGTGGTCGAAGAAGCGCCCAAGCCCAAGCCGGTCCCGGTTACCGTGCGGCTGGACATCCGTCCTTGGGGCGAGGTGTGGATCAACGGCGTGGCGCGCGGCATCAGTCCGCCCGTCAAGGAGATCAAGCTGATTCCGGGCAAGTATCAGGTGGTGTTGCGCAATGCCGATCTGCCGCCATACCGCGCGACGCTGGAAATCAAGGCGGGCAAGCCCGCGGTCATTTCGCACGCCTTCCAGTAAGGGGCTTACGCGGCGGGCAGGCGCAGCATAAAGACCGAACCGACCCCCGGTTCGCTGCTGACCTTGACGGATCCGCCGTGGCGTTCGGCCACCGTGCGCACGAACGCCAGCCCCAGGCCCGCGCCGCCGACATCGCCGCGGGTTTCGGCGCCCACGCGCGAGAAGGGCTCGAACAAGCTCGCCAGATCTCCCGCCGCAATGCCTTGGCCCTGGTCTCGTATGCTTACCCGCCAAAAACCGGGCTCCTCATCGATGCCGCATTCAATGCGCGTGCCGGCAGGGCTGTATTTGATCGCGTTGTCGATCAGGTTGCACAGGGCGCGCATCAGCAGCATTTGATCGCCGCGGGTGTAGGCGACGGGCAGCGGCGTCTTGAGGCCGAGCGTGATGTCGCGCTTGTGGGCAGAGGCCCAGAACTCGTCGACGCCGTCCTGCAGCAGACTCCCCAGATCCAGCTCTGTCGCGCTGATCGCCATGGACTCGGCCCGCGTCAGATGGACGAAGTCATCGACCAGACGCAGCGTGCGGTTTGCCAGCATCGCAATGCGCTTGAGGGTTTCTCCCTGGCTGTCGGGAGAGCTCTCGTCCTGCTTCATTTCGACGAGCGCCAGGATGGAGCTTTGGGGGGCGCGCATGTCGTGGGAGATGAAGCGCAGGGTCTCCTCGCGATGACGCTCTGCCTGGCGGATGCGCGAGATGTCGGTCAGTGTGGCCACCGTGCCGGCGAAGTGGCCTTCGGCGGTATGGATGGGGGCGCATTTCAGGATCAGGTCGCGTCCCGCGTTATCGCGCACCTCCAGGTCGGCGCTCCACGGCAACGCGGTGTCGACAAGGCTTTGACCCCGTAGCGCCTCGGCCACGCGATGCCGAGTGCCTTCGTCGGATATGGTTCTTTCAAGCAGATGCGTGGCGGGGTGCCCGACGCGGGGAGGGCGTATGCCGAGCCGCTGGAAATACATGACGGCCGCCTGGTTGCGGAACTGCATGCGGCCGTCCTGATCGAAGACCAGCGTCGCGTCAGGCATCCCATCCAGCCCGTCGGCCAGGAACCGTCGCAGGTTGCGCACGCGCGCCAGTGCGCGTTGCAATTCGCCGACCCGGCTTTCCAGCGATGCGCTGGCGCCGGCCGGCTGGGCGCGGGCTTCATTGAGCACCGGCGGGTATTCGCGTTGCAGGCGGCGCAGCTCATTGTCCATGTAGCGCAACGCGGCTTCCTGGCTGCGCCAGCTCCATAGCGGATAGCTCAGCGCGACGCCGGCCAGCGCCGCCGTCGGGGCAAACCACAGGTAGGCGTGCGCCAGCAGCAGCCACGCAGCCAGCAGCACGCCGGCGAACAGCGCGACGTTGATCAGCAGCGCCTGCTTGGGCGACAGCCGCCACAAGGCCAGGCAGGCCAGCAGCACGGGCAACGCCGAGAACAGCGCATTCCACCAGGCCGGCGGACGCTGGTAGGCGATGTCGTCGCGTGCGGCCTGCAGCACATTGGCGACGATCTCCACGCCCGATATGCCGCTGACATCATGCGATACCGGCGTCGGATAGGCGTCGCCCAAACCCGTGGCCCAGGCGCCCACCAGCACATACTTGCCGCGCAGCGCTTCCGGCGGCACGTCGCCGCGCAGAACGGACAGATAGGACACGGTGCGCGTGTGGGCGGGCGCGCCGGAGTAGGGGATCAGGATGCGGCCGTCCGGATTGGCGCGTTCGAGCAGGCGCTGCGCCCGCTCCGCTTCGCCGCCGACTTCCAGCATCGAGAGGGCCATATGGATTCTGCGGTCGCCGGCGAACTGTGCCGTCAGCGCGGCTTCGCGCACCACGCCGTCGGGGTCGATGTGGGCGTTGATAAAGCCGCTGGAGGCCGCGACACGCGCCAGTTCCGGAATGGGCAGGCCGATGGCGGTGGGGCCATTGAGGCGGTCCAGCACCACCGGCAGGACGGTGTGTCCGTTGCGCCGGATGCTGTCGGCCAGGAGGAGGTCGTCGTTGGGATTGACCGTGTCGGGTTCGGCGAAGATCAGGTCCAGCCCCACGGCGCGAGCGCCGCCAAGGCGGTCCAGCAGCGCGGCGTGGATCGCGCGCCGCCAGGGCCAGCGTCCCAGCGCGTCGATGCTTGCGTCGTCGATCGCCACGATCAGGATTTCGGGATCGGGGGCGCGCCCGCTCATCATCACCGCGCGGTCGTAAAGAACCTGGTCGAGGCGGCCGAGCCCATTGAACGATCCCAGGGCGGCGGCCAGCACCGCCAGCGCCACCGTCAACCAAAGCCCCGAGCGCGAGGGCCTGTCCAGGGAGTCGGCGGCGTCGGCCATGGAACGAGGCCTAGTACTCGGTAAGCGTCACGAGTCCGCCCGAGCCGCTGCCGACGCTGAGCCCGAACGAAGTTATCAGCGCGTTCGCGCCTTCGAAGGTGCGGACCGCATCCTGCCCGCTCAAACCCAGGTTGTCGACGGCGCGCACCGACACGTAAAAGGTGCCGGGCCCGGGCGCGGTGAAGCGGATGTCGCTGCTGGGAAAGCTGACCGACGACACCGGCAGGGCGCCTTCGGCATCGCGCGAGACGCGCACCAGATAGCCTTGCGCGCCAGCCACGGGGGCGAAGGCGCTGGTCCAGGAGCCGCCGCCTGCGCGCACCGGATCGCCTAGCTGCGGCGCCTTGAGCAGCGGGCGCACTCCCGAGAGGCTGCCGTCGGCGCCGATCGCGGCGCCGTAGCCCTCGGCCACGGCAACGGGCTTGGCTGGCGCCGCGCCGGGCGCATGGGCCTGCAGGCGCACGCTGCCTTCCAGCACTTCGCTTTGCGCGCCCTGGGCGCTGCTTTGCACGCGGAACCGCGTGCCGCGCACGCCGGTGACCGCGACGGGGGTACGGATCTCGAAGCGGCCTACGCCGTTTCCGGCGGGGGCGACGGACGACTCGACGCTCCCGCGCCGCACATTGATGACCGAATCGGTCAGCGCGGTGCCTTCAAATTGCCGCAAGCGGGTCAATTCGACCGAACCGTCGGACGGCAGGGTGAGCTTGGAGCCGTCTGCCAGCTCCAGCGTGACAAAGCCGTTGGGGGCGGTGACGACGGTGCTGCCCTCCGCCACGGGCGCGCCAGGCTGCACGGACTTGCCGTCCAGGTCGGCCTGGCCGCTGACGTGAACCACGCGCGCTTGCGCGTCGCGCACGGGAATCATCGAAAGGGGGATGTGCAGTTCCAGCCCGATCGGCAGCCGCTCCGGCGTGACGATCTGGTTCAGCGTCTGCAACCGGCTCCAGTTGGCCTGGTTGCGCGTGTATTGGGCCGCAAGGTTGATCAGGGTATCGCCCTGGCGCACGCGATAGATGAAGTCGTCGCCCAATGCGCCGGCGGGCTGGCTGCGGGCGGGGGCGCCCAGCGTGAGGCAGGAAAGCAGGGCAAGCAAAGAAAGCGCGCGAAAGCGGCTCATGGCAATCGGTTCTCCAGGGATACGCAACGCAGCTAGGGCGGACTGCCCAAGTTGTCTTCGGACGGGCTGATCAGTTCCAGCCGGTAGCCAAGCGCATAAGAGGATGTCAGGCGCACGCCATGTTCGGGGCGCAGTTGAAGCTTTTGCCGGATGTTCGAGAGGTGGGTATCCAGCGTGCGCGAGGTGGCGGGAATTTCCCGGTTCCAGACGCATTCCGCCAGCACGTCGCGCGACATGAGCCGGCCCTGGTTGCGGAAAAACAGCAGGGCCAGCTCGAACTCCTTTGGCGCCAGGGGGACGGCGGCGCCGTCGAGCGAGATGGCGCGCGCCGCGGGCTCGATCCGGTAGCGCGCGACCTCGAACGCATCGTTGACCGGTTCCGCGATCTGGCTGCGCCGCAGCAATGCGGCGACGCGGGCCAACAACTCCAGGGGACGCATGGGCTTGACGATGTAGTCGTCCGCGCCGGCGCGCAGGCCTTCCACCAGATCGTCCTCGCTGGACCGGTTGGTCAGGAAGATGACGGGGATCCGAGCGCCGATATTGGCGCGCAACCAGCGCACCACATCGTCGCCGTCGATATCGGGCAGATGCCAGTCCAGTAGCACCAGGTCGAAATTCTCGGTGCGCAGGGCGGCCAGCAGATCTCGGCTCTGCTGGTAACTGGCGCAGGCATATCCAGCGGTGGTCAGAACTTGCTGGATGCGTCGGGCCTGATCCAGGTCGTCTTCCAGCGACGCGATTTTCATCAGACGGGTTCTCGCGAAGGTTTTACGCAAGCGCGCCCTGCGGCGCCCTACTGCAAGAGGGGTGAGGAAATTATGTAAACGAATGATAACTCGGGTGGCGCGGGTGCTGGCTACGTTATGGCAAGAACTGTCAAACATTGCAAAGTTAACGAATCTTGACTGGAGTTGTTGCGCAACACCGCGCCACACTGTCTCAACCATTTCACCAGCCGCGGCCACAGCAGGCGGTGCAAGGGGCGGGAACGCTAAGTGGAATAGATATGAATCAATTGCGCATACTTATGATGTCGCCGGACGAAGTCTCCCGCAGCACTGCGGTGTCCACCTTGTTGCAGGCCGGGATATCGGCTCGCGGCTGCTCGACCTCTCTCGAATTGTTCGGCTTGCTCCACGGCGGCGGCTGCGATGCCGTCGTCCTCGATATTGGAGCCTCGGGCGAAATCGGCTATGCCCTCGTGGCCCGGCTGCGCGGCTCGGCGCCCCTGGGCATCGTCGTGGCCGGCCAGGGCATGTCGGTCGACAGCCGCTTGCGTTGCCTGCAGAGCGGCGCCGACGCCTGCCTGCCCGACCCGCAGGACCCGCGGGAACTGGCTTGCATCCTGCTCTCGCTGGCGCGCCGCCTGCCCGCCACGGAAGCCATGTCCCAGGCCGAGGAGACCGCGACCGGGCAATGGGAACTGCGCGACCAGGGCTGGACCCTGGCTGCGCCCTCGGGGACGGCCATCTCGCTGTCAGCCAACGAACGTTTGATCGTGCGCGCGCTGCTGGAGGTGGCGGGCAGGGCGGTCGGGCGCGACGAGCTGGGCGCCGGACTGCAGGCGGAAGGCGGCGGCGTGCGCGCCAGCAGCTCCCGCAGCATCGACGTCATCGTCAGCCGCTTGCGCCGCAAGGCCGAACTGGCGGGCGTCATGCTGCCGATCCGCACGGTTTACGGCAGCGGCTACCTGTTTGCCGACCGGTAGCCTCCGGCGGCGAGTACACTGGTCCGTGCGCGTTCGCGAGGGCAGGGATTGCCCTCGGGTTGTCTTGCCGGACCGCCGGCCTCGTGATCCGGATTTTCCGCGTACATGGCCCCAATTTTCACGAGCCGCGCCTAACTGGCCGTCTTTTGCCGGCAACGCGCCGCTGCGCTGCACTTACAAAAAACTTTGACAGTACGCCTTGATCTCAGTTATGCTAAAGGGCTTACTGCTTTATTTCGCGCGCAAAATCTGTACGCCTCAGGTAAACAGTTCAGGGTCCGGAAACCAAGGTGCGTCACGAGCCTTTTGTTTTTGGGCCCATCAGTCCGACTGTTTTCTGGCCGCATCCGGTTTTGTGCGTTTGTCATGGTTTGTTGGCAAGCCCGCTCTTTTACGTATACGAACGTTTGAGGCGGTTTTGCGCGAACTGCCTTCTCCGAAAGAACACTCTTGAGGAGACGAGTACGTAAGTACTTACCAGTGGTACGTAAAAGGGATTTCAAAGGTCATGCCTACCATTAGCCAACTCGTGCGCAAGCCGCGCGAAGTCAGCATCATCAAAAGCAAGAGCCCCGCGCTCGAAAACTGCCCGCAACGCCGCGGCGTGTGCACTCGCGTGTACACCACCACCCCCAAGAAGCCGAACTCCGCTCTGCGCAAGGTTGCCAAAGTGCGTCTGACCAACGGTTACGAAGTCATTTCGTACATCGGCGGCGAAGGCCACAACCTGCAAGAGCACTCGGTGGTTCTGGTGCGTGGCGGTCGTGTGAAGGACTTGCCCGGTGTGCGTTATCACATCGTGCGCGGTTCCCTCGACCTGCAAGGCGTCAAGGATCGTAAGCAAGCCCGCTCGAAGTACGGCGCCAAGCGCCCGAAGAAGGCTTAATAACGAGTCAGCAGTACCCCCGCGTGGCGGAAGTCCGTCACTAGGGAAGTGCGACCGCGCCGTCCAGATGATGGGAAGGTGCGCGGCACGTAAGGGGTCGTCCCAATGGACGGCCATGGCCGTGTAATGAAACACGGTTCAACTGAACAGACACAAGGAAGCAACAATGCCCCGTCGTCGCGAAGTACCCAAGCGCGAGATTCTGCCCGATCCCAAGTTCGGCAGCGTCGAACTCGCCAAGTTCATGAACGTCGTCATGCTGGACGGCAAGAAGGCCGTCGCCGAGCGCATCGTCTATGGCGCCCTCGAGCAAGTGCAAACCAAGACCGGCAAAGAGCCGATCGAAGTTTTCAGCCTGGCGATCAACAACATCAAGCCGATCGTCGAAGTGAAGAGCCGCCGCGTTGGCGGTGCCAACTACCAAGTGCCGGTTGAAGTGCGCCCCGTGCGCCGCCTGGCCCTGGCTATGCGTTGGCTCCGTGAAGCCGCCAAGAAGCGTGGCGAGAAGTCGATGGATCTGCGTCTTGCTGGCGAACTGATCGACGCCTCCGAAGGTCGTGGCGCCGCGATGAAGAAGCGCGAAGACACGCACAAGATGGCAGAGGCCAACAAGGCCTTCAGCCATTTCCGCTGGTAATTTAAGGACTAATCCACCATGGCCCGCAAAACCCCGATCGAGCGCTATCGCAACATTGGTATCTCTGCGCACATCGATGCAGGGAAAACCACCACGACCGAACGTATCCTGTTCTACACCGGCGTCAATCACAAGATTGGCGAAGTGCATGATGGCGCAGCCACCATGGACTGGATGGAGCAAGAGCAAGAGCGTGGCATCACCATTACGTCGGCTGCTACGACGGCGTTTTGGCGTGGCATGGCCGGCAACTACCCCGAGCACCGCATCAACATCATCGACACCCCGGGACACGTGGACTTCACCATCGAGGTGGAACGTTCCATGCGCGTCCTGGACGGTGCTTGCATGGTTTACTGCGCGGTGGGCGGTGTTCAGCCCCAGTCCGAAACCGTCTGGCGCCAAGCCAACAAGTACGGCGTGCCGCGTCTGGCCTTCGTCAACAAGATGGACCGCACCGGCGCCAACTTCTTCAAGGTCTATGACCAGCTGAAGAACCGCCTGCGCGCCAATCCCGTGCCGATCGTCATCCCCATCGGCGCCGAAGACACGTTCCAAGGCGTGGTCGACCTGGTCAAGATGAAGGCGATCATTTGGGACGAAGCCAGCCAAGGCACCAAGTTCGACTACAAGGACGTTCCGGCTGAGCTGGAAGGCCTGGCGAACGAATGGCGTGAAAAGCTGGTTGAAGCCGCCGCCGAGTCGTCGGAAGAGCTGATGAACAAGTACCTGGAAACGGGTGACTTGGACGAAGCCGAAATCAACCTGGCCATCCGCCAACGCACCATCGCCGGCGAAATCCAGCCGATGCTGTGCGGCACCGCGTTCAAGAACAAGGGCGTGCAGCGCATGCTGGACGCAGTCATCGACTACCTGCCTTCGCCTGTGGACATTCCCCCGGTCGACGGCATGGACGACGACGGCAATCCCGTCAAGCGTTCGGCTGACGACAGCGAGAAGTTCTCGGCTCTGGCGTTCAAGCTGATGAGCGATCCGTTCGTGGGTCAATTGACCTTCGTGCGCGTTTACTCGGGCGTCCTGAAGTCGGGCGATACGGTCTACAACCCCATCAAGGGCAAGAAGGAACGTATCGGCCGCATTCTGCAGATGCACGCGAACAACCGCGAAGAAATCAAGGAAGTGTTGGCAGGCGACATCGCCGCCGTGGTGGGTCTGAAAGACGTGACCACCGGCGAAACGCTGTGCGACATCGACTCCCACATCCTGCTCGAACGCATGATTTTCCCGGAGCCCGTGATTTCGCAGGCCGTGGAACCCAAGTCGAAGGCTGACCAGGAAAAGATGGGTCTGGCGCTGTCGCGTCTGGCTCAGGAAGATCCGTCGTTCCGCGTGCGCAGCGACGAAGAATCCGGCCAAACCATCATTTCCGGCATGGGCGAGCTTCACCTGGAAATTCTGGTCGACCGCATGAAGCGCGAGTTCGGCGTTGAAGCCAACGTCGGCAAGCCGCAAGTGGCCTACCGTGAAACCATCCGCAAGACCTGCGACGAAGTTGAAGGCAAGTTCGTCAAGCAGTCGGGCGGCCGTGGCCAGTACGGTCACGTGGTGCTGAAGGTCGAGCCGTTGGCTCCTGGCGGCGGCTACGAATTCGTGGACGCCATCAAGGGCGGTGTGGTTCCTCGCGAATACATCCCCGCGGTGGACAAGGGCATCCAGGAAACGCTGCCTTCGGGCGTGTTGGCTGGCTACCCGATCGTCGACGTCAAGGTCACGCTGTTCTTCGGTTCGTACCACGATGTGGACTCGAACGAAAACGCGTTCAAGATGGCCGGCTCCATGGCATTCAAGGAAGGTCTGCGCAAGGCCAGCCCCGTGCTGCTGGAACCGATGATGGCCGTTGAAGTCGAAACGCCCGAAGACTACGCTGGCACCGTGATGGGCGATCTGTCCTCGCGTCGCGGCATGGTTCAAGGCATGGACGACATGGTTGGCGGCGGCAAGACCATCAAGGCTGAAGTGCCCCTGGCCGAGATGTTCGGTTACGCCACGAACCTGCGCTCGCTGACGCAAGGCCGTGCCACGTACACGATGGAATTCAAGCATTACTCCGAGGCTCCCAAGAACGTCGCTGACGAAGTCATCGCCGCTCGGGCCAAGTAAATAACCCTTGTCAGGTCCGCCCAGCCGGGCGGCCCTGGCAGAAATCAAGTTTCCTTGAAAGTTAAAGGATAGAGATCATGGCAAAAGGCAAGTTTGAACGTACCAAGCCGCACGTGAACGTGGGTACGATTGGTCACGTTGACCACGGCAAAACGACGTTGACGGCGGCGATCACGACCGTTCTGTCGAACAAGTTTGGCGGCGAAGCCAAGGGCTACGACCAGATCGATGCGACTCCTGAAGAAAAGGCTCGCGGCATCACGATCAACACGGCTCACGTCGAGTACGAAACGGAAGCGCGTCACTACGCGCACGTTGACTGCCCGGGCCACGCTGACTATGTGAAGAACATGATCACGGGCGCCGCCCAGATGGACGGCGCGATCCTGGTCGTGTCGGCCGCTGACGGCCCGATGCCGCAAACGCGTGAACACATCCTGCTGAGCCGCCAGGTTGGCGTGCCGTACATCATCGTCTTCCTGAACAAGGCTGACATGGTTGACGACGCCGAGCTGCTCGAGCGGGTGGAAATGGAAGTTCGCGAACGGCTGTCGCAGTACGACTTCCCGGGCGACGACACGCCGATCGTCAAGGGTTCGGCCAAGCTGGCGCTGGAAGGCGACAAGGGCGAACTGGGCGAACAGGCCATCATGAACCTGGCCGCCGCGCTGGATTCGTACATCCCGACGCCTGAGCGCGCCGTGGACGGCTCGTTCCTGATGCCGGTTGAAGACGTGTTCTCGATCTCGGGTCGCGGCACGGTGGTGACCGGCCGTATCGAACGCGGCATCGTCAAGGTCGGCGAAGAAATCGAAATCGTCGGTCTGGTTCCGACGGTCAAGACGACCTGCACCGGCGTGGAAATGTTCCGCAAGCTGCTCGACCAAGGTCAAGCGGGCGACAACGTGGGCATCCTGCTGCGCGGCACCAAGCGTGAAGACGTCCAGCGCGGCCAGGTTCTGGCCAAGCCGGGCTCGATCACCCCGCACACGGACTTCACGTCCGAGGTGTACATCCTGTCCAAGGAAGAAGGCGGCCGTCACACTCCGTTCTTCCAGGGCTATCGTCCCCAGTTCTACTTCCGCACGACGGACGTGACGGGCACGATCGAGCTGCCGGCCGACAAGGAAATGGTTCTGCCGGGCGACAACGTGGCCATGACGGTCAAGCTGTTGGCTCCGATCGCCATGGAAGAAGGCCTGCGCTTCGCCATCCGTGAAGGCGGTCGCACCGTCGGCGCCGGCGTCGTCGCCAAGATCCTGAAGTAATTCGGATCAGTTAAGCAGCACCCAACCAGCGAGGGCGCAATCCCGCCCTCGCCTATCGTTCTTTAGGAAACGCCATGAAAAACCAAAAGATCCGTATCCGCTTGAAAGCCTTCGATTACAAGCTGATCGATCAATCGGCCGCTGAAATCGTCGACACCGCCAAGCGCACTGGCGCCGTTGTCCGCGGCCCGGTGCCGCTGCCCACGCGTATCCGCCGCTACGACGTTCTGCGTTCGCCGCACGTCAACAAGACGTCGCGTGACCAGTTCGAAATTCGTACCCATCAGCGCCTGATGGACATCGTTGATCCCACCGACAAGACCGTTGACGCTCTGATGCGTCTGGACCTGCCGGCCGGCGTCGACGTCGAAATCGCGCTGCAGTAAGGCGCACGACGGGCCTGCTACCTTCGCCGGCAGGTTCGTGAAAAGATGGCCGCAATCCCTCGGGAATGCGGCCATTTTGTTTTGGCCGCCGGGTGCCGGGTTTTGAGTTAGCGGGCGCTTACTGTCCGAGTGGGGCGCTATTGGAATGGTTTGCCGCCAGGTCCAAAACCGACTGTGGCAAAAGCGCGTCCGGCGACACCGCCGAAATGGGCTAAGTGCTTGTGCTGCCTGAAAAAAACATGCTAATATGCCAAGCTTGCCATTTTGTGGCGAGTCTAACTATGGGCAAGGGGCAAGCAACTCCCGATATTTGGGAATAGCCCAGCCAAGTCCAGGTTGAACATAGTCGTAGGGCAAAGGCCGTTACCTTTTGCCTGATTAGCCCCGACCAATCGCAGTCGGGAATGGAGAAAACGATGTCGAATTCGACACCCACGCCCGCCGCTCACCGGCTGGGGCTGGTGGGTCGCAAGGTCGGCATGACCCGCATTTTTACCGAGGAAGGTGAATCCATCCCGGTGACCGTGCTGGACGTGTCTAACAACCGCGTGACCCAAGTTAAGTCGCTGGAAACCGACGGCTACGCCGCGATCCAGGTGGCTTATGGCACTCGTCGTGCCTCGCGTGTGGCTCAGCCGCAAACGGGCCACTACGCCAAAGCCGGCGCTGAAGCCGGTAGCATCCTCAAAGAATTCCGCCTTGATCCCGCTCGCGCCGCTGAATTTGCGGCCGGTTCCGTGATCGCCGTGGAATCCGTGTTCGAAGCCGGCCAACAGGTCGACGTGACGGGCACGACCATTGGTAAAGGCTTCGCCGGTACCATCAAGCGTCACCACTTCGGTTCGCAACGCGCTTCGCACGGTAACTCCCGTTCGCACCGCGTTCCCGGCTCGATTGGCCAAGCACAAGATCCGGGCCGTATTTTCCCCGGTAAGCGCATGGCTGGTCACCTGGGTGATGTCACCCGCACCGTTCAAAACCTCGACGTCGTTCGCGTTGACGTTGAGCGCGGCCTGCTGCTGGTCAAGGGCGCTGTCCCCGGCCACGCTGGCGCCGACATCGTCGTGCGCCCGGCCATCAAGGCCCCGGCCAAGAAGGGAGCGTAAGTAAATGGATCTCAAGCTCCTGAACGACCAAGGTCAGGCCGCTGCTACGTTTAGCGCGCCCGACACGATCTTCGGCCGTGACTTCAACGAAGCTCTGATTCATCAGATCGTGGTGGCTTTCCAAGCCAATGCCCGTGCCGGCAACCGCGCTCAGAAGGATCGTGCCGAAGTTAAGCACTCGACCAAGAAGCCCTGGCGCCAGAAGGGTACCGGCCGCGCACGCGCCGGTATGACTTCGTCGCCGCTGTGGCGTGGCGGTGGTCGGATTTTCCCGAACTCGCCCGAAGAGAACTTCAGCCAGAAGGTCAACAAGAAGATGTACCGCGCCGGGATCCGTTCGATCCTGTCGCAACTGGCTCGTGAAGACCGCATCGCCGTCGTCGAATCGTTTGATCTGGAATCGCCCAAGACCAAGGCTGCCGCTGCAAAGCTGAAGAGCCTGGGCCTGGACTCGGTCCTGATCATCACCGACAGCGTTGATGAGAATGTTTACCTCGCCACCCGCAACCTGCCGCACGTTGCCGTTGTCGAGCCCCGTTATGCCGATCCGTTGTCGCTGGTCCACTACAAGAAAGTGCTGATCACCAAGCCGGCCATCGCTCAACTCGAGGAGATGCTGGGATGAACGCTGAACGCTTGATGCAAGTCATTCTGGCTCCGATCGTGACCGAAAAGGCCACGTTCGTCGCTGAGAAGAATCAGCAAGTCGCTTTCCGTGTCGTGGCTGACGCTACCAAGCCGGAAATCAAGGCTGCCGTCGAACTGCTCTTCAAGGTGCAGGTCGAGTCCGTGCAGGTCCTCAACCGTAAGGGCAAAGTCAAGCGCTTTGGCCGATTCGTTGGCCGTCGCCGTAATGAGCGCAAGGCTTACGTCTCGCTCAAGGACGGCCAGGAAATCGACTTTGCGGAGGTGAAGTAAATGGCCCTCGTAAAAGTTAAGCCGACTTCGGCCGGCCGCCGTGGCATGGTGAAGGTTGTCAGTCCCAACCTGCACAAGGGTGAGCCCTACGCGCCGCTGCTGGAAAAGAAGACCCGTGGTTCTGGCCGTAATAACAACGGTCACATCACGATCCGCCATCGTGGCGGCGGTCACAAGCAACACTACCGCCTGGTCGACTTCCGTCGTGACAAGGACGGTATCCCGGCGAAGGTTGAGCGTCTGGAATATGACCCCAACCGTACGGCGCACATTGCTCTGCTGTGCTACGCCGACGGCGAACGTCGTTACATCATCGCTCCGCGTGGTCTGGAAGTTGGCGCCACCGTGCTGTCGGGCATTGAAGCCCCGATCCGCGCCGGCAACACGCTGCCGATCCGCAACATCCCGGTGGGTACGACGATTCACTGCGTCGAGATGATCCCTGGCAAGGGTGCTCAGATGGTCCGCTCGGCTGGCGCTTCCGCCGTCCTGCTGGCTCGCGAAGGCATCTACGCTCAGGTGCGTCTGCGCTCGGGTGAAGTCCGCCGTGTGCACATCGAATGCCGCGCCACCATTGGTGAAGTCGGTAACGAAGAACACAGCCTGCGCCAAATCGGCAAGGCCGGTGCAATGCGTTGGCGCGGTGTCCGCCCGACGGTTCGTGGCGTTGCCATGAACCCGGTGGACCACCCGCACGGTGGCGGCGAAGGCCGTACCGGTGAAGCACGCGAACCGGTCAGCCCGTGGGGTACTCCGGCGAAGGGTTTCAAGACCCGTCGCAACAAGCGGACGAACAATATGATCGTCCAACGGCGCAAGCGCAAGTAAGAGGCGAACACTATGTCACGTTCGATCAAGAAAGGCCCGTTTGTCGATGCTCACCTGATCAAAAAGGTGGACTCGGCCGTCGCGGGCAAAGACAAGAAGCCGATCAAGACCTGGTCGCGTCGTTCCACGATCCTGCCCGAGTTCATCGGTCTGACGATCGCTGTGCACAACGGCAAGCAGCATGTTCCCGTGTACATCAACGAGAACATGGTCGGTCACAAGCTGGGCGAGTTCGCGCTGACCCGTACGTTCAAGGGTCACGCCGCGGACAAGAAGGCGAAGAGGTAAGCGATGGAAACTACTGCCATTATCCGTGGGGTTCACATCTCCGCACAGAAGACCCGTTTGGTTGCGGACCTGATCCGCGGCCAGAAGGTCGGCCGTGCGCTGGAGATCCTCACCTTCTCGCCGAAGAAGGCTGCCGTCATCCTGAAGAAGGCTGTCGAGTCCGCCATCGCCAACGCCGAGCACAACGACGGCGCCGATATCGACGAACTGAAAGTCACCACGATTTTTGTGGACAAGGCTCAGTCGATGAAGCGCTTCTCCGCTCGCGCCAAGGGCCGCGGCAATCGTATCGAGAAGCAGACCTGCCACATCACGGTCAAGGTCGGAGCTTAAGGAGTCACGATGGGTCAGAAAATTCACCCCACTGGGTTCCGTCTCGCGGTCACCCGTAATTGGTCCTCGCGTTGGTTCGCCGACGACAAGGCCTTCGGCACGATGTTGGCCGAAGACATTCGCGTTCGCGAGTACCTGAAAAAGAAGCTCAAGAGCGCCTCCGTTGGTCGCGTGATCATCGAGCGTCCCGCCAAGAATGCCCGCATCACCGTCTACTCGGCTCGTCCGGGCGTGGTGATCGGCAAGCGCGGCGAAGACATCGAAAGCCTGAAGGCTGATCTGCAGCGCCTGATGGGCGTGCCCGTGCACGTCAACATCGAAGAAATCCGCAAGCCGGAAACCGATGCTCAACTGATCGCCGACTCGATCTCGCAACAGCTCGAGAAGCGCATCATGTTCCGTCGCGCAATGAAGCGCGCGATGCAGAACGCCATGCGTCTGGGTGCCCAAGGCATCAAGATCATGAGCTCGGGCCGTCTGAACGGTATCGAAATTGCTCGCACCGAGTGGTATCGCGAAGGCCGTGTGCCGCTGCACACCCTCAAGGCCAACATTGACTACGGCACCTCCGAAGCCCACACCACGTATGGCGTGATCGGCATCAAGGTCTGGGTCTACAAGGGCGATATGCTGGCCAACGGCGAATTGCCGCCGGAAACCGCTACGCCGCGCGAAGAAGAACGTCGTCCGCGCCGCGCTCCGCGTGGTGATCGTCCGGACGGTGCTCGCACCGGTCGTCCGGGTGGTCGTGGCCGCGCTCCCCGCAAGGCGGATGCTGCTCCGGCGCCTGAAGGAGAATAACCATGCTGCAACCCTCTCGCAGAAAGTATCGCAAAGAGCAGAAGGGCCGCAACACCGGTCTGGCGACCCGTGGCACCCACGTGTCGTTCGGCGAGTACGGTCTGAAGGCCACCGGCCGTGGCCGTCTGACCGCTCGTCAGATCGAAGCTGCTCGTCGTGCTATCAATCGTCACATCAAGCGTGGCGGCCGTATCTGGATTCGCATTTTCCCGGATAAGCCCATTTCGCATAAGCCTGCCGAAGTCCGTATGGGTAACGGTAAGGGCAACCCGGAGTACTGGGTTGCTGAAATTCAGCCCGGCAAGGTGCTCTACGAAATGGAAGGGGTTAGCGAAGAGCTCGCGCGTGAAGCTTTCCGCCTGGCCGCTGCCAAGCTGCCGATTTCGACCACGTTCGTCGCGCGTCATATCGGTGCTTAAGGAGTACTAACATGAAAGCTAGCGAACTCCGTTCGAAAGATGCCGCCGAGCTCGGCAAAGAGCTCGAAAGCCTGCTGAAGGCACAATTCGGTCTGCGTATGCAGAAGGCCACGCAGCAACTGGCCAACACCAGCCAGCTGCGCAACGTGCGTCGCGACATTGCGCGCGTTCGTACCTTGCTGACCGAGAAGGCAGGGAAATAAAGATGAGCGAAACTCAAAACACCCAAGTGGCCAAGCGCCAGCGTACGCTGGTTGGCAAGGTCGTCAGCAACAAGATGGACAAGACTGTCGTGGTTCTGGTTGAACGCCGCGTCAAGCACCCCATCTTCGGCAAGATCATCATGCGCTCCGCGAAGTACAAGGCGCACGATGAATCGAACCAGTACAACGAAGGCGATACGGTTGAAATCGCTGAAGGCCGTCCCATCTCGCGCTCGAAGTCGTGGCGTGTGGTGCGTCTGGTTGAAGCCGCACGTATCATCTAAGTAAAGCAGTTCATCGGAACGGTTCGCCGTTCTGATATAAAGCGGCAAGGGCTAAACCCCTTGCCGTTTTTTTTTAGCTTCGACTTTGTGGAAATCAGAGGACATCATGCGCGGGTTCATGAGGGCGGTCCGGCTCGGACTCCTTATCGCGGGCGGGCTGGGGATAGCGCCGGCGACGTTTGCGCAAGGCCCCGGTCCGATTGCGCCAGGTTCGGCGAGCCCGGCGCCAGGCGCGACGCCGCCTCCCGAGACCGCGCCCGCCACGGATCCGACGGCCATCGGCAAGAGCGTGTTGAACGCCGGACCGGATCCTCGCGTGCGGCTGGACGGCCTGTCCATGGACCACGCAGCGATCTTCGGCACGGACGATGAGAATGAGCAGGCCCTGCTGGACCAGGAACGCGCGCTTCAGGCGCAACGCGATCAGTTGCATATGCTGCAGCGTCTGTTGAGCGGGACGCCGGCAGCCGCGGATCCGCACCCGCCAGCCATGATCCCGCTGAACCCCGGCGCGCCCATGAACATGCCGCGGCTGGCTCCCGCTCCATCCGGCTCGCAGCTCGATCGCAGCAACGGGGACACGCGCAGAAGCGTGGATGAGATGCAGCGGCGGGTCAATGGACTGCGGCGGGATGCGGACACGCTCAGGCAGAGCGGACGTTAGCTGCACGGCGCGCCGTCCACGGCGCATTGCCTCCTAAGCCCGCCGCGCCAGCTCCCGCAGCCGTCCCGCGACTCCTGTCGGGAAGTAGTACACCGCCAGCACGAACAGGATGCCCAGCCACAGCAGCCAGCGGTCCGGCTCGAACAGCAGCGCAAGCGGCGCCGCGCTTGCAACCGCATCGTGGATTACATGCAGCCCGTCCTGCAGATAGCTCTGCGCGAACACGAACAGGCTGGCGCCCACCACGGCGCCGTACATCGTTCCCATGCCGCCGATCACTACCATCAGCAGAATATTGAGCATGATCTCGAACGACAGCGAGGTGTCCGGGCCGTTGTAGCGCAGCCATAGCGCGTACATTGCGCCCGCAAGCGTGGCGAAGGCAGCCGCCAGCAGGTTGGACAGGCTGCGGTACAGCACCGTCCGATAGCCGATGGCTTCGGCGCGGAAGGGATTCTCGCGAATGGCCTGCAGCACGCGGCCGAACGGAGAATTGACGATGCGCAGCAGCGCCAGGAACAACACCAGGCAAACCGCGGCGATCAGATAGTAGGTGATGATGCGGCCGTCGACGGTGACCCCGAACAGCGGTTCCGACAGCGGTCGGAACGCCGGCCGCAGCATCTGCGGCACCTTGAAGTTCAGGCCGTCCTCGCCGCCCGTCAGGTCCGACAGCTGCGATACCAGCGTCTGAAAGGCGGCGGCCACCGCCAGCGTGATCATGGCGTAGAAGATGGCGCGCACGCGCAGGCTGGCCAGGCCGATCAGCAGGGCAAAGGCAAGCGAAACCGCCAGTCCGCCGCCCACGCCCGCGAACACCGCGGTCCAGCCTGGCTCCATCCGCACGCTGGCGATCGCCACGCCATAGGCGCCGATCCCGAAGAACATGGTGTGCGCGAAGCTGACGATGCCGGTGTAGCCCAGCAGCAGGTCATAGCTGGCGACCAGGATCACGAACACCAGGATCTTGGCGGCCACCGCCAGCGACTTGGGACCGGGAAACAGAAAGGGCGCCGCGGCCAGCGCGGCCACGATCGCGATGAGCAAGAGCGCGAGCAGGGCGCTGCGCGGGGGATCGCCGGAAAGCAGGCGTAGCGACATGTCGGCGTCTCCTAGCGATTCGTGACCGGATACACACCTTGCGGGCGCCATAGCAAAATGGCGACCATCAGCGCGATGTTCGAGAACAGGGCAGCCTTGGGCAACAGGAAGCCGGTGTAGTTGGCCATCAGGCCGACCAGCAGCGCGCCGATGAGGCAGCCCACGGTGGAGCCCAGGCCGCCGATCATGATGACGATGAAGATCAGCACGTTTACCTGCGCGCCCAATTGCGGCACGATGGACTGCTGGTACATGCCCCACAGCACGCCGCCCAGCCCCGCCAGCATCGAACCCGCGACAAACACGCCGACGAACAGATGGCGGATGCGATATCCCAGGCTTTCGACCATTTCGCGATCTTCCACGCCCGCGCGGATCAGGAGGCCCAGCTTGGTGCGGTTGAGCAGCCACAGCATGCCGCCCAGCACCAGCAGGCCCACCACCAGCGCCACGATCCGGAACTTCTCGACGGCCGCGTCGCCTAGCAGGAACGCGCCGCGCAGCGTTTCGGGCAATGGCAGAGCAATGGTCTGCGGCCCCCACAGCATCTTGATGATTTCCTCGCCGATGATCATGCCGCCCATGGTGATCAGGATCTGCTTGAGGTGCTGGCCGTAGACGGGCCGCACGATCACGCGCTCGAACGCCAGGCCCACCGCGCCCGCCACCAGCATGCCCACGATCATGGCCGGCAACACCGCGGCCAGGTTTGTCCATAGGCTGCCGGACTGCGTCCAGTCGGCCATGGAGCCCAGAACGGTTGCCGCCATGTATGCGCCGATGGCGATAAAGAGGCCATGCCCGAAGTTCAGCACGTCCATCAGGCCGAAGACGAGCGTCATGCCCGAGGCCACGATGAAGATGATCATGCCCATGGCCAGGCCTGCGATGGTCAGGGTGACCCAGGTGGAGAACGATCCCACCAGCGGGAGGGCGATGGCGGCCAGCGCCAGCACCAGCAGGATGGGGCGCAGGTCCGTGCGCGCGCGCGGCAGCGGGGCGTCGATGTCTGGCGTACTCATTGGTGGCTTCCCAGTGACAGGCCCAGCAGGCGCGTCTGCAGCGCATCGTCCGCCGCCAGCGCGTCCATGCTGCCGGCGTGGACAACCCGGCCGTTGTCCATGACCGCGACGTGATCGCCAAGCAGGCGGGCGAAGTTGAAATTCTGCTCGACCAGCAGGATGGTGGTGGACGCCTGCTTGAGTTCGATGAAGGCGTCGATCATGTTCTGGATGATGGCGGGGGCGAGCCCCTTGCTGGGTTCGTCCACCAGCAGCAGGCGGCGCGGCTCGATGATGGCGCGCGCCACCGCCAGCATCTGCTTCTGGCCGCCGGAGAGCTTGCCGGCAGGATGCAGCCAGAACTTCTTCAAGGCGGGAAAGAAGCCGAAGATCCATTCCAGCCGGGCAGTGTCCAGCTGGCTGGCGTTCTTGGCCTGGCGGGCCGCCAGCAGGATGTTCTCTTTCACGGAGAGGTCGCCGAAGATGCCCATGTTCTCGGGCACGTAGGCGATGCCCATGCGCGCCATGTCTGGGGGCGACGTGCGCGTGCCCGGCCCGCCGACGGGTGCGCCGTCAAAGCTCACCTGGCCTTGCGAGGCGCGCCACAAGCCCATGATCGTGCGCAGCGTGGTCGTCTTGCCGGCGCCATTGCGCCCGAGCAGCATGGTCACGGCCGCGGGGGGCACGGACAGGTCCACGCCATGCAGGATGTGATAGGCGCCGATATGCGTATGCACATCCTTCAGTTCCAGGAGAGGGCGCGCGCTCATGCGGCTTTCTCCACGGGGATGATGCCGAGATAGGCCTGCTGCACAATGGGCGATGCGATGACCTCCGCGGGGTCTCCGTCCGCCATCAGCCGGCCGTTGTGCAGCACGACGATGCGGTCGGCAAGCTCGCGCACGACGTCCATCTTGTGCTCCACGAGCAGTATCGTCTTCGAGGGATCGTTCTTGATCTCGCGGATCAGGTCCAGCACGACGGGCACGTCGTCCACGCTCATGCCGGCGGTGGGCTCATCGAACATGAACACCAGCGGCTCCAGCGCGATGAGCATGGCGATTTCCAGCTTGCGCTGATCGCCGTGCGGCAGGTCCGCGGCCGCCTGGTCGCGGCGCGCCGTCAGACGCGTGCGCGCAAGCAGCGCATCGGCGCGTTCCATCAGCCCGCGGTCGTCATTCCAGGTGCGCCAGAAGCGAATCTGCCGCCAGCCCATCCCTTGCTGACGCGATTGCAGGGCAAGCCGGACATTCTCGTGCACGCTCAAGCGCGGGAACAGCTGCGTCAGCTGGAACGCGCGGCCCAGGCCGGCGTGCATGCGTGCAGGCGCCGAAAGCGACGTAAGGTCGCGCCCGTTCAGGCGCACCGCGCCCGCGCTTGCGCGCAGCTGGCCGGAGATGAGATTGAAGTAGGTGGTCTTGCCCGCGCCGTTAGGGCCGACTATGGCCGTCAGCGTGCCGGGCGCGTAGGCGCAGTTGACATCGTTGACGGCCACATGTCCGCCAAAACGGACGGTGAGCGATTGGGTTTCCAGCATGGGCAGGGCGGGGACTAACGCTTGTTCTGGATCGGAACGGCCATCTGGTCGGGCGTGATTTCCTTGACCAGATCCTGGACCGCCCACTGCACCGACGGATCATTCTTGATGCGGAAGTGGTACATGGACTGCATGGCCTGATGGTCCTCGGGCCGGAACGTCATCTTGCCCTTGGGCGTGTCGAAGCTCATGCCTTCCATGGCCTTGATCAGCTTGTCGGTATTGGAGTCGCCCGCCGTCTTGGTCAGCGCAGTCACGATGGCGATGCCCGAGGCCATGCCGCCCGCCGTGAAGAAGTCCGGCGGCTGGCCAAAGCGCTTCTGATGTTCGGCCACCAGCCAATCATTGATCGGATTCTTGGGAATGCCGTAGTAGTAATAGGTGGCGCCTTCCATGCCCGCCAGCGCCTTCAGCGGCGTCATGGCCGCCAGCGTATTGCCGCCCGTGGCGATCTCGATGCCGAAGCGCTTGGGATCAAGGTCGGCGATCTTGAACGGATTGCCCGCCCCGGCCCAGAGGATGAAGATGATCTTGCGGCCCGGCTTGTCCTTCAGCGAATCGAACAGGCGCTGCGCGCCTGCGGTGAAGTCGGTGGCATTGGCGGGGAGGTACTCCTCGTGCACGATCTTGGCGTTCTTCAGCGCGCCCTTGAACGCCTTGACCCCGTCGCGGCCAAAGGCATAGTCCTGCGCCAGCATGGCGATCGACGTTCCGGCCTGGTCGAACGCGACCGCGTTGGCGATGGCGTCCTGCGAAGAATTGCGGCCCGTGCGGAAGATGTACTTGTTCCATTTTTCGCCGGTGATCGAATCCGCCACGGCAGGCTCGACCAGCAGGATCTTTTCGTACTCTTCGGCGATCGGCAGCATGGCGAGCGCCACGCCCGACGACGTGGGGCCGACTGCGATGTCGGCGTTGTCGTCGGCGTAGGCGGAAGCAAGTTGCGCGCGGGCGACATCCGGCTTGCCCTGGTTGTCCTTTTCGATGACGCGGATCTTGCGGCCGGCCACCGTCATGGTGCCCTGCGTGGCGTATTCCAGGCCCAGCATCAGGCCGTTCTGGGTCTGCTTGGCATAGGCCTCCAGCGGCCCTGTCTTGTCATAGACGTGGGCTACGACGAAATCCTTCGCCGCAACCGCGGAACTCATGCAAAGGCCGGCCAGCGCGGCGAGCAGAATGCGTTTCATGGGAGTCTCCTGGTATCAGTGGGCACGGACGGCCGAGATATCCGGCCTGGCGAGAAATTGGCGGATGGCTTCGATTTGGGGAGCCACGTTCAAGGCGGGGGCGTGGCCGCAATCGGGAAAGTCGATGCGTAGCGCGCGCGGTCCGCGCTCGGTCATGGCGTGGGCGACCTCGGGCAGCAGAAGATCCGAGTCGGCGCCGCGCAAAAGCAGGAGGGGCATGCGCAGCGAGTCGTAGCCGCTCCAGCGGTCGTAGTCGTTGGGATGGTGGCTGAACTGCCCCACGATAGCCGGGTCGTAATGCACGGTGACGCGGCCGTCCGGCAGTCGGCGCATGGAGGTCTCGGCCATCCTGCGCCATTGCTCGTCGCTTTGCCAGCCATAGGGCTTGTAGGCGACGCGCAGCCAGGCTTCCAGTTCGGTGACCGTGTCGAAGGCGGGCGGATTGCCGGCATACTCCACAATGCGCTCGACGGCGGGCCGCGGCAGTTCGGGCCCGATATCGTTGACCACCAGATGCGAGATGCGGTCGCGCAAGGTTCCGGCCGCGGCATGCATGCCGGTCGCGCCGCCCATGGACGTGCCTACCCAGCGCACGCGCGGAAGCGACAGGCCGTCCAGCAGGGCGCGCGCGAGCGCGGCGTAGAAGTCCAGCCGGTATTCGGCCACCGGGTTGGGGCTCCATTGCGACAGGCCGCGTCCGATCGTGTCGGGACAGATGATGCGATAGTCGTCCGCCAGCGCCTGCGCCAGCTCGTCGAAATCGCGGCCGGTGCGGGCCAGGCCGTGCCACATGATGATGGGGGGCGCATCGGTTGCGCCCCATTCCGTGTAATGCAGCTCGCGGCCCTCGCAGCGCAGATAGTGCGAAGCCGGCGTGTGGCGGGTAGCCGCCGCGCACGCGTGTGCCATGAGTCTCCTCCCGGGTTGTCCAGGTTGTGTGCTTATCGGGCTGAATATAGACTTGCGGCAGGCGCGTCCACAATGCGCCCGCCGCCCCAAGCAGGGTGAGTCAAGAATATGTAGACGCAAGATCAATTTGCGCATGCCCCCCGCGTGCCAGGAGACCGCGCCATGCCCGATACGGAATTCGCCATTTCGGCCAGCGCCGGTGCCGACCGGCGCGAGCAATGGCGCGCCGCGCTCTCCAATGCCTTCGGTCCGTTCGAGGTGCATGGCGGAAAGCCGGACAGCTTCGCGGGGCATGTTCGTTACGCGCGCCGCGCCAGCCTGCAGTTCAATGACCTGCACTATCAGGGGCAAAAGCTGGAACGCACGGCCGGCAACGTGTCCCGGCTGGACCAGGAGTTCTATACCTTCGGCCTGCCGCTGGCGGGACCTCTGGCTGTGCGGCAGCAGGGGCGCGAATTCCAGGTCGAGCCCGGCTGCGTGTACCTGATGAACCAAAGCCTGCCCTACCAGGCGACGGCGCAGGGGGAGGCGGGCTATCGCAGCCTGAGCGTGTCGTTTCCGCGCAGCGCGCTATCGCAGCGGGATTCGCGCATCGGCGCCTTCTACAAGCTTCGCACGGATGACGGATCGCCCCGCGGGGCGTTGCTCGCCAGCTACATGGACCATCTGTTCAAGGGCATGGACGGCTGGTCCGACGGCGAGGTTGCCGAGCTGGGCGAACGCCTGATCGACCTGATCGTCCTGTTTCTGGTGCAGCCGGGGCAGGGGCCCGCGTCGGAATCGGACAGCAGCGTCACGGTGGCGCATCGGGCGCGCGTCCTGGCCTACATTCGCCAGCATCTTGCGGACCCGACATTGTCGCCGCTACAGGTGGCGCAGGGCTGTGGCGTGTCGGTTGCGTATCTCCATCGCATCCTGCGCGCCGGCGGCCTGTCGGCGGAGTCGTTCATCTTCGATCAGCGGCTGGACAGGTGCCGCGAACTGCTGCTGAACCCGCAGCACCGCCATCGGGGCATCGCCGAACTCGCCTATCAGGTCGGGTTTTCCCATCCCTCGCATTTCAGCCGGCTGTTCAAGCAGCGCTTCGGCATGACGCCGCGCGATATGCGGGCGGGCGGCCAGGCGCCGCGGGCCTGATTCCGCCTGGCGCGGGCCGGGAAAAAGAAGCGGCCCGCCTCGGGGGGGCCGCTGGCGCATCAAGACGGGCGAACCTGGCTCAGAACGGCGAGGGCTGGTTCGAGAGGTCGGCGATGCTGTTGCTCTTCAGGTCCAGGCGGATATGCTCCGAAGGCGCGCCGCTGGCAAGCTTGAGCATGATCGCCATCAGCGGCTTGAAGCGGGCCTTGAACAGGTCGGCCAGCGTGTTGGCGTTGCTGACGCTGTTGCCGTTCATCTGCACCGCGGCGTTGGTCTGGGCCAGCGCCTGGGCCAGCAGCTTGTACTGGCTGGCGCGTTGAGCGGGGATGTCGGCGAATGCCAGGTCGCCGGCATTGGCCAGGCGCACGAAGTCTCCCGCCAGCTCCAGGGCATTCCACTGCGCAAAGTCCGCCAGCTGCATGCCGTTGGCCTGGGCGAGGGCCTGCGCGCGGGACTGGGCATCGGCCAGATTGGAGGCGTAGGCCGGGTTGCCGGCGCCGCTGCCGCCGCCGTCGGCGAGGCAGGCGAAGAAGGCCGAACTCAGATTGTTCTGGTTGCCGGTGTTCGCCAGCTCCTTGAGCGTAACGGTCGTCTGCAGCTGCGACAGCGTCAGCAGGTCGGCGCCCGTCAGGGGGCTCTTGACCAGTTCGCGCATCTCGCAGCGCCAATCGTCATTGAGCAGGCGCAGGCGCACCAGTTCGCTCATGTAGCGATAGGTGAAGTCGCCGTAGTCCGTGGCGTCCAGGATCGACACGTCCCAGCGCGGCGGCGTGTCATAGGCGTTCTCGGCGCGGTAGAGGTCGAACAGTTCGTCAAAGCGCGGCACCTTGTCGAGCCGGATGGTCTGCACTTCGATCTCGTCGGCGCTCTGCAGCGTCATGAGCTTGTAGGCGGGCACGTAGGCCGCCATGGAAGGCGCCTGGATGTTGAATAGCGCCGAGTCGCCGCCGTAGTTGCGCAAGGCCATGTCATTGAAGTGCATGTGGCCGCCCACGTGCACCTTCAAGCCGGTCTCGGCCAGCGCGCGGGTGGTGTTTTCCGCGGGGCGGCGGATCATCTGCATCTTGTTGGCGCCCAGCAGCGCCTCGATGTCATCGGACGCCCCGTTGAAGAACTCCGACATCGGGAAGTGGCTGAAGGCGATGACCTGCTTGCCTTGCGCCTTGCCGCGGGCCACGACGTCGGCCAGCCATTTGATGACGTGGGCCTTGTGCGTGAGCATCTTGTTGTAGCCCTGGTCGCCCGAGCCGGTGAAGTCGTTCGCGCCCATGCCCGTGGGAACATAGACGTTGGCGTCCAGGCCGACCAGCCAAACGCCCTTCACGGGTTCGACCACGTAAGAGGTGTCCGGCACCATCTTGCACAGCGTGTAGTTTTGCGGCTTGTTCGGGCCCCCGGTGCCTTCCGCGCAGATCTCGTACTGGCGGTTGGTCCAGTTGGCCTGCGCCAGCGCGGTGGTGTAGTCGTAGTCGTCGTACTTGTAGGTGCTGTACGGGGTCTCGTAATACACGTTCTGCGGCTGGGGCATGAAACCGTGCTGCTTGAGCGCGTCGGTGATGCCGGCGTAGCCCATGTGCAGCACTTCCTCAGTGCAGTACGTATTGCCCACGCGCGCCCAGTCGCCGCTGTAGGGCGTGCTGCACGCGGCGTTGCCGCCGCGGCTGTAGATGGGCTGCGAGAAGCCGATCGCGTTGGTCGCCGGGTCCAGGCCCAGGTAGTCGCTTTTTCCCGCGGCCTGGTTGAAGGGGCGGTTGGGGTCGTGGTTGCCCGGCGCGGCGAAGAACTGGATGCCGTGCTTCTTCGAGTATTCGTCCATGATCTTGACCAGGCCCCGCATGTGCACGGGTTGGCCGTCGTCCGAGAAGTCGCCCGGCAGCGCGATGTACTTCACGCCGCGCGCGACTGCGTCATTCAACGCCGCCAGGAAGGCGAAGTAGTTTTCGTTGAACAGGCGCGTGGACGTCAATTGCGCGTACATCGTCCGGATCGTGGCGTTGTCGCCCACCTTCGGATTGGGGATGCCCGGGAACGAGCCGTCCTTGAAGTCGGCGTAGACATCGTGGAAATGGATGTCGGGCATGAACGCGACCTGCACGGGGGCGGGCGGCTGGGCCGGCGTTTCCGTGACGGGCGGCACTTCGGCCACCGGGGACTTGTCGTCGTCCTTGTCGCCGCCGCAGGCGGCAAGCAAGGTCACGAGAGCGATGGCGCCTGCCGTGCGGGCATAGCGTGGAAGCGGGGTCATTGTGCTTTGAATTCCTGGGACTTTGTCGTGGCGCAGCGTCCTCCTGTTGCGGGGATCAGCTGCCTGTAAGGGACGCAATGCTCCCCGACACGGATGACAGCGTGATGAATGGCTTTCGAATCGCGGCCTGGCCGCGACAGACGAAAAAAAGCCCCGCAAGCGGGGCTTTCTGCACTGCGGATGCGAGGTCAGATGTGCGTGATGAACTTCGTGACCAGGTAGCCTTCGAACGTTTCCGTACCGCCTTCGCTGCCGATGCCGCTGTCCTTGATGCCGCCAAACGGCGTCTCTGCCAGCGCGCTGCCGAAGTGGTTGATGTTCACCATGCCGGCCTCCAGGCCGTTGGAGACCTTGGTCGCCGTCTTGAGCGAGTTCGTGAACACGTAGGACGACAGACCGAAGGGCAGGCTGTTGGCGCGGCGCAGGACTTCATCGGTGTCGGTGAAGCGGACGACCGGCGCGACCGGACCGAAGGGCTCTTCGGTCATCAGCATGGAGTTGTCGGGAAGATCCGTCACGACCGTGGGGGCGAAGAAGAAGCCCTTGCGATCCAGCGGGCCGCCGCCGACCACCACCTTGCCGCCGTGCTTCTTGGCGTCGTCGATGAAGGCGCTCATGGCGGGCACGCGGCGTTCGTGCGCCAGCGGGCCCATGTCGGTGCCGGCTTCCAGGCCGTCGCCGACCTTGATGTTCTTCAGCACATCGCTAAAGCGCGCCAGGAACTGCTCGTAGGCGCCGTTCTGCACGTAGAAGCGGGTGGGCGACACGCAGACCTGGCCGGCGTTGCGCACCTTGAACTTGGCCAGCATCTCGGCGGCGCGATCGATGTCGGCGTCGTCGAACACCAGCACGGGCGAGTGGCCGCCCAATTCCATGGTGACGCGCTTCATGTGCGCGCCGGCCAGTGCGGCCAGCTGCTTGCCTACCGGCACGGAACCGGTGAAGGACACCTTGCGCACGATCGGCGAACGGATCAGGTAGTCGGAGATCTTGGCGGGTTCGCCCCACACGACGTTCAGGCAGCCCTTGGGCAAGCCTGCGTCATGGAACATGCGGGCGATCGCCATGACCGCGCTGGGCGAATCCTCGGGGCCCTTCAGCACCACCGTGCAGCCGGCGCCGATCGCGGCGGCGATCTTGCGGATGGCCTGGTTGTACGGGAAGTTCCAGGGCGTGAACGCGGCGCAGACGCCGATGGGCTCGCGCACGACGATCTGGCGGACATCGGGGTTGCGCGGCTGGATCACGCGGCCGTAGATGCGGCGGCATTCCTCGGCGTGCCAATCGGCATGCTCGGCGCAGGAGGTGACTTCGCCCACGGCTTCGGCCAGCGGCTTGCCCTGGTCCAGCGTCATGTTGCGGCCGATTTCCTTGGCGCGCTCGCGCGACAGCGTGGCGACCTTGCGCAGGATGGCCGAGCGGTCCATGGGCGACGATTTCTTCCACGATTCGAAGGCGCGCTGGGCGGCGGCTAGCGCGCGATCCAGATCCGCTTCGGTGGCGTGGGGCAGCTGGCCGAGCACTTCGAGCGTGGCCGGGTTGATGACGTCCTGGGTGCGCCTGCCCTCGCCGGCGACGAATTCGCCGTCGATATACAGCGCCAACTGTTCATACATGCCTGTCGTTCCTTGCGAAATAGGAGTGGATAGCGATCGCTGTCGCCCACGGCAGTCTAAACCAGCTTCCACCCGGCGGGGAGGTCCACTCCCGGGCGGACGCTTGGAGCCAATGGCGGCGCGCAGCGCTTGCATGCGCGCGCCGCGATGGACAAAATGGGGAACCTTTGGCTGTCCATCCCGATACCTATCGTGCAACCCGTCGATGTGCGTCCGGCCGCCAAGCCCAGTGTGTATTCCCGGGCCCTTTTCCGCTTCATAGATTGGTTGCGCCACCGCATCGCGCAGGCCTCGCTGGTGGGAGACAAGCCCATTTTTGAGAACAGCCAGTTTCCGTGGGTGGCTGCCCTGGAAGCGCAGGCGCCGGCCATCCGCGCCGAACTGGCGGAACTGCTCTCCGAACGCCAGCATCTGCCGGCCTTCCACGAGATTTCCCCGGACGTGGGCATGATCACGTCCGACGATCAATGGAAGACCTTTGTCTTCATGGGCTACGGCCTGCGTTCGGCCCGCAACCTGGCGCGCTGCCCGGCCACCGCCCGGGCGCTCAAGGGCATACCGGGCATCCGCACCGCGTTCTTCTCCATCCTCGAGCCAGGCAAGCGCATCCCGCTGCACACCGGCCCGTACAACGGCGTGTTGCGGTTGCACCTGGGCCTGGTGGTTCCCGAACCCGCCGAGCGGTGCTGGATCGAGGTCGGGGGTGAGCGCTACAGCTGGAGGGAGGGGCGGGCCGTGGTGTTCGACGACCTGTACCCCCACCAGGTGCACAATGACACCGACGGGCTGCGGGCCGTGCTGTTCGTGGACTTCGAGCGCCCCTGCCGGGTTCCTGTAAAATGGTTGAATCGCCTGGTGCTCATGGCGGCGCCGTTCACGGACGAAATCCGGCGCGGCAAGGCCAATCATGACGCCTGGGAGAAGGGCTACTACCGCCAAAAATAAGGGGGCGGATAGCCCGTAAACCATTCCTCTTCTAGAGGGGCGTGGTCTTTTGTGCGTTATGCCAACAAAGTGCTTGCGCTCAAAATTTAACCACGCTAGAATGATCAGCTTTCCCAGATTGTCGATTCACTTAACCGAAGGCTAGGTGAACGTGTTGGGGGAATACCCGCAGGATTTCAACCCAGGGTCGTTGCGTTGCCAACCAGTTGCTGGTCCAGATGTTGTGGACTTGCCGACAAAAAAGCAGGGCGGCAGACCTGACGGGACCAAAACTGGCAGGAATTGCAGTGTTCCCTTGTTGGGAAAACCGTATTTCCAGTTAAGTTGGAACAGGAAAAATCATGATCCAAATGCAGACCACGCTGGACGTGGCCGATAACACTGGTGCGCGTCATGTCATGTGCATTAAGGTGCTCGGTGGCTCCAAGCGCCGTTATGCCGGTATCGGCGACATCATCAAGGTGAGCGTCAAAGATGCGGCTCCGCGCGGACGCGTCAAGAAAGGCGAAATTTACAATGCCGTGGTGGTTCGTACCGCCAAGGGCGTGCGCCGTAAAGACGGTTCGCTGATTCGTTTCGGTGGCAATGCCGCCGTGTTGCTCAACGCCAAGCTGGAGCCTATCGGCACCCGCATCTTCGGACCCGTTACGCGTGAACTGCGTACCGAGAAGTTCATGAAGATCGTGTCGTTGGCCCCGGAAGTGCTGTAAGGAGCCCTACGATGAACAACATTCGTAAAGGCGACGAAGTCATCGTCCTGACCGGCCGCGACAAGAAGCGTCGCGGTACCGTGCTGGCCCGTGTTGATGCCGACCACGTCCTGGTCGAAGGCGTCAATGTTGCCAAGAAGCACGTGAAAGCCAACCCGATGGCTAACAACCCGGGCGGGATTGTCGAAAAGACCATGCCGATCCACATCTCGAATGTGGCGCTCTTCAACCCCGCAACCGGTCGTGGCGACCGCGTGGGCGTTCAAGAAGTCGAAGGTCGCAAGGTCCGCGTGTTCCGTTCCAATGGTGCCGTTGTCGGCGCCAAGGCGTAAGGGGCGATAGACATGTCTCGTTTGCAAGATTTCTACAAGAGCAAGGTCGCTGGCGACCTGCAGGCCAAGTTTGGCTACAAGAGCGTCATGGAAGTGCCGCGCATCACCAAGATCACCCTGAACATGGGTGTCTCGGAAGCCGTGTCCGATAAGAAGGTTATCGAACACGCTGTGTCGGACCTGACCAAGATCGCTGGCCAAAAGCCTGTCGTGACGAAGACCAAGAAGGCTATCGCCGGTTTCAAGATCCGCGAAAACTACCCGATTGGTTGCATGGTCACGCTGCGCGGTCAACGCATGTACGAATTCCTGGATCGCCTGGTGGCGGTTGCGCTGCCTCGCGTGCGCGACTTCCGCGGTATCTCGGGTCGTGCGTTCGATGGCCGTGGCAACTACAACATCGGGGTGAAAGAGCAAATCATTTTCCCCGAAATCGAGTACGACAAGATCGACGCGCTGCGTGGGCTGAACATCAGCATCACCACCTCCGCGAAGACCGACGAAGAAGCCAAGGCGCTGTTGACGGCCTTCAGCTTCCCGTTCCGTAACTAAGGGGCTGATGACGTGGCTAAACTTTCCCTCATCAATCGCGACATCAAGCGCGCCAAGCTGGCTGACAAGTTCGCTGCGAAGCGCGCTGAGTTGAAGTCGATCATTGACGACCAGTCGAAGACCGACGAAGAACGTTACCAAGCTCGGCTCAAGCTGCAACAGCTGCCGCGCAATGCCAACCCGACGCGTCAACGTAACCGTTGCGTGGTCACCGGTCGTCCGCGCGGTGTATTCCGCAAGTTCGGCCTGACGCGCCACAAACTGCGTGAAATGGCGATGAAGGGCGAAATCCCCGGCATCACCAAGGCCAGCTGGTAGGAGAAACAATATGAGCATGAGCGATCCCATCGCCGATATGCTGACCCGCATTCGCAATGCGCAGCAAGTGGACAAAGTTACGGTGAGCATGCCCTCCTCGAAGCTGAAGGCGGCTATTGCCGCTGTGCTGAAAGACGAAGGCTACATCGACAGCTTTGAAATCAAGGGCACCCAGGCCAAGCCTGAGCTCGAGATCACCCTGAAGTACTACGCTGGCCGTCCGGTCATCGAGCGCATCGAACGCGTCTCGCGTCCTGGGCTGCGTATCTACAAGGGCCGTACCAGCATTCCTCAGGTCATGAACGGCCTGGGCGTGGCTATCGTTTCGACCTCGCGCGGCGTCATGACCGACCGTAAGGCTCGCGCCAACGGCGTCGGCGGCGAAGTGCTGTGCTACGTGGCCTAAGGAGAAATTCGAATGTCACGTATCGCTAAGTATCCGGTCGAACTGCCCAAGGGTGTCGAAGCTGACATCAAGCAGGATCAGATCACTGTCAAGGGCCCGTTGGGTTCCTTGACCCAAGCCCTGACTGGCGACGTCACGGTTTCGCTGGACGAAGGCAAACTCACGTTTGTCGCCGCCAACGAAACGCGTCACGCCAACGCCATGTCGGGTACCGTGCGCGCGCTGGTGGCCAATATGGTCAATGGCGTGAGCAAGGGATTCGAGCGCAAGCTGAATCTGGTTGGCGTGGGTTACCGCGCCTCGATTCAAGGCGACGCCGTTAAGCTGCAGCTCGGTTTCTCGCACGACGTTTTGCACCAGTTGCCGGCCGGTATCAAGGCCGAATGCCCCACCCAGACGGAAATCGTCATCAAGGGCGCCAACAAGCAAGTCGTCGGTCAGGTGGCCGCTGAAATCCGCGCGTACCGCGAACCCGAACCCTACAAGGGCAAGGGTGTGCGTTACTCGGACGAACGCGTCGTCATCAAAGAAACCAAGAAGAAATAACGGCGCACGCAAGGACGAATCATGGACAAAAAAGTTTCCCGTTTGCGTCGTGCGGTTCCGACCCGCCGGAAGATCAACGAGCTGCGCGTTCACCGCCTCTCGATCTTCCGCTCGAACCAGCACATCTACGCCAACATCATTTCGCCGGAAGGCGATCGCATTCTGGTCAGCGCCTCGACGGTGGAAGCCGAAGTGCGTGCGCAACTGGCCGGTCAAACCGGCCAGGGCGGCAACAAAGCCGCTGCTACGCTGGTCGGCAAGCGCGTGGCCGAAAAGGCCAAGGCTGCCGGTATCGAACTGGTCGCTTTCGATCGCTCGGGCTTTCGTTACCATGGCCGCGTGAAAGCGCTGGCCGATGCCGCGCGTGAAGCCGGCCTGAAGTTCTAAGCGAGGATCTGTCAAATGGCTAAAGTACAAGGCAAGAACGCCGCGGAAAAAGAGAACGATGACGGCCTCCGCGAAAAGATGATCGCGGTCAACCGCGTGAGCAAAGTGGTCAAGGGTGGTCGCACCATGAGCTTTGCCGCGCTGACCGTGGTTGGCGATGGCGATGGCCGCATCGGTATGGGTAAGGGCAAGGCGCGTGAAGTGCCGGTGTCCGTTCAGAAGGCTATGGAACAGGCCCGTCGCGGCATGTTCAAGGTCGCTCTGAAGAACGGCACGCTCCACCACACCGTGGTTGGCAAGCATGGCGCCGCTACCGTGCTGATCTCGCCCGCTGCTGAAGGTACTGGCGTTATCGCCGGCGGCCCGATGCGCGCTATTTTTGAAGTGATGGGTGTGCGTAACGTGGTTGCCAAGAGCCTGGGCTCGAGCAACCCCTACAACATGGTTCGCGCCACGTTGAACGGACTGCGCGCCTCCCTGACCCCGGCCGATGTTGCTGCCAAGCGCGGCAAGTCGGTCGAAGAAATCCTGGGGTAAATCATGGCTCAGAAGCAGATCAAAGTGACCCTCGTGCGCTCGGTGATCGGTACCAAGCAATCGCACCGTGATACGGTTCGCGGTTTGGGCTTGGGCCGCATCAACAGCAGCCGCGTGCTGGTCGATACGCCCGAGGTGCGTGGGATGATCCGTAAGGTGGATTATCTCGTTTCCGTCTCGGAAGCCTAAGGAATCACCATGTCGGATATGCAACTTAATTCGCTGAAGCCCGCCGAGGGCAGCAAGCACGCCAAGCGCCGCGTCGGCCGTGGCATCGGTTCGGGTCTGGGTAAAACCGCCGGCCGTGGCCACAAGGGTCAGAAGTCGCGCTCGGGCGGTTTCCATAAGGTTGGCTTCGAAGGCGGTCAAATGCCGCTGCAACGTCGCCTGCCCAAGCGTGGTTTCACCCCGCTGGGTCAACACCTGTATGCCCAAGTTCTTTTGTCGGACCTCCAGGCCCTGCCCATCGATGAAATCGACGTGCAAGTGCTGAAGGCGGCTGGCGTGATTGGCCAGGCGGTTCGTTACGCCAAGGTCATCAAGTCGGGTGAACTCTCGCGCAAGGTCGTGCTCAAGGGCATTACCGCGACGGCCGGCGCTCGCGCCGCCATCGAAGCCGCGGGCGGCTCGCTTGCTTGATCAGAGGTGACGAGTGGCTAACGCGCAGGCATTGGGCAAAACCGGAGCACGGTACGGCGATTTGAAGCGTCGTCTTGTGTTCCTGGTGCTCGCCCTGGTGGTTTACCGTTTGGGTACACACATCCCCGTACCGGGTATCAATCCGGATGCGCTGGCGGACTTGTTCCGTCAGAACCAGGGCGGGATCCTGGGCCTGTTCAACATGTTCTCGGGCGGGGCGCTCTCGCGTTTCTCGATTTTTGCCCTGGGGATCATGCCGTACATTTCGGCATCCATCATCATGCAGTTGATGTCGGTGGTGGTGCCGTCGCTGGAGGCGCTCAAGAAAGAGGGCGAATCCGGACGTCGGAAGATTACCCAATACACCCGCTACGGCACTGTCGTGCTGGCGCTGGTGCAAGCAGTGGGCATTTCGGTGGCGTTGGAGTCCCAACAGGGACTGGTGATCGATCCGGGCATGCTGTTTCGCTTCACGACCGTCGTGACTTTGGTCACCGGCACCATGTTCGTCATGTGGCTGGGTGAGCAAATCACGGAACGCGGTCTTGGCAACGGGATTTCCATCCTGATCTTCGCAGGTATCGTTGCGGGTCTGCCCGCGGCGCTGGCTGCACTGTTGGACCTGGTCCGCACCAACGCGATGTCCGTGCTTTCGGCACTGTTCATTGTGGCTCTGGTGGTGCTGGTTACCGCTTTTGTGGTGTTCGTGGAACGCGGACAGCGCAAGATCACGGTGAACTACGCCAAGCGTCAGGTCGGCAACAAGGTCTACGGTGGCCAAAGCTCGCATTTGCCGCTGAAGCTGAACATGGCAGGGGTGATTCCGCCGATCTTCGCATCGTCGATCATTCTGTTCCCGGCCACGATCACGAGCTGGTTCTCCAGCAGTGAGAACATGCGCTGGCTTAGCGACCTGGCTGCGGCCCTGTCGCCTCGTCAACCGCTCTACATCACGCTGTACTCGGTCGCGATTATTTTCTTCTGCTTTTTCTACACGGCTCTGGTTTTCAACAGCCGCGAAACGGCGGACAACCTGAAGAAGAGTGGTGCGTTTGTTCCGGGCATCCGTCCGGGCGAGCAAACAGCGCGCTACATCGACAAGATCCTGATGCGTTTGACGCTCGCAGGTGCCATCTACATCACGTTGGTGTGCCTGTTGCCGGAATTCTTGGTGATGCGCTGGAACGTTCCCTTCTACTTCGGTGGTACGTCTCTGTTGATTATTGTGGTGGTGACGATGGATTTCATGGCGCAGGTTCAGGCCTACATGATGTCTCACCAGTACGACTCGTTGCTCAAGAAGGCTAACTTCAAGGGCGCGGGTTTGCCGATGCGGTAAGCAAAAGAATGTCCAAGGACGACGTCATTCAGATGCAAGGCGAGGTTCTTGAGAACCTCCCGAACGCGACATTTCGCGTCAAGCTCGAAAACGGCCACGTGGTGTTGGGCCATATTTCCGGCAAGATGCGTATGCATTACATCCGGATCCTGCCGGGTGACAAGGTCACAGTGGAGCTCACGCCCTATGATCTGACGCGAGCCAGGATAGTTTTCCGCTCCAAATGAGCGGAACCGGATTACGGAAAATTAGGAGTCAACCATGAAAGTAATGGCATCGGTTAAGCGGATCTGCCGCAACTGCAAAGTTATCAAACGTCACGGCGTGGTGCGCGTTATCTGCACCGACCCGCGTCACAAGCAGCGTCAAGGCTAACTCGGGTTAGCGACTACGCAACGGATTTATTCAAGGAACAGTCATGGCCCGTATTGCTGGCATTAACATTCCGCCGCAACAGCACGCCGAGATCGGCCTGACCGCCATTTTTGGCATCGGTCGTACGCGCGCTCGCAAAATCTGCGAAGCGGCAAACGTACCCTTTGACAAAAAGGTCAAGGATCTGAGCGACGCTGAATTGGAACGCGTCCGCGAACATGTTGGTTTGTTCACGGTTGAAGGCGACCTGCGTCGTGAAGTACAGCTCTCGATCAAGCGTTTGATCGACCTGGGAACCTACCGCGGTATGCGTCACAAGCGCGGTTTGCCCGTGCGCGGCCAGCGCACTCGCACCAACGCCCGGACCCGCAAGGGCCCGCGTCGTGCTGCTGCGTCCCTGAAGAAATAATCGAGGAACTGGATTATGGCGAAAGCTTCCACCAGCGGCGCTTCGCGCGTGCGCAAAAAGGTCAAGAAGAACGTCTCGGACGGCATCGCGCACGTTCACGCTTCGTTCAACAACACCATCATCACCATCACCGACCGTCAGGGCAACGCACTGTCGTGGGCCACTTCGGGCGGTGCTGGCTTCAAGGGTTCGCGTAAGTCGACCCCGTTCGCCGCGCAAGTCGCCGCTGAAACGGCTGGCCGCGTCGCGCTCGAGTACGGCATCAAGACGTTGGAAGTGCGCATCAAGGGCCCCGGCCCCGGTCGCGAATCGTCGGTCCGCGCTCTGAACGCGCTGGGCATCAAGATTTCGAGCATCGCCGACATCACGCCCGTTCCGCACAACGGCTGCCGTCCGCCGAAGCGTCGTCGTATCTAAAGGGAATCCACATGGCACGTTATATTGGACCCAAATGCAAGCTCTCGCGCCGCGAGGGTACTGACCTGTTCCTGAAGAGCGCCCGCCGCTCGCTGGATTCCAAGTGCAAGCTGGATTCCAAGCCTGGCCAACACGGCCGCACTTCGGGTGCCCGCACTTCCGACTACGGCCTGCAGCTGCGCGAAAAGCAAAAGCTCAAGCGCATGTACGGCGTGCTGGAAAAGCAATTCCGCAAGTACTTCGCTGAAGCCGAGCGCCGCCGTGGCAACACCGGCGAAACGCTGATCCAGCTGCTGGAATCGCGCCTGGACAACGTCGTCTACCGCATGGGCTTCGGCTCGACGCGCGCCGAAGCTCGCCAGCTGGTGAGCCACCGCGCCATCGAACTGAACGGCCACACGGCTGACATCGCTTCGATGCTGGTCAAGGCTGGCGACGTCATCTCGATCCGCGAAAAGGCCAAGAAGCAAGGCCGCATCAAGGAATCGCTCGACCTGGCCACCAGCATCGGCATCCCCCAGTGGGTGGAAGTCGATACGACCAAGTTGACCGGTACGTTCAAGTCGGCCCCCGATCGTGCAGATGTCGCCCGCGACATCAACGAATCGATGGTCGTGGAACTGTACTCGCGTTAATCAAGCCTGCCGGCGCCTCCTCGCGAGCGCGCCGGCGAGTTGGTATCGCGATCCGTTTGCACGTCCCGCAGCAGCCCGCTTTCCGCCTTCCGGTGGAGCGGGCTTTGCGGTAAGTATCGGGCGGCCGTTTGCGCGCTGTCCGAGTTTCATGTTTCACCCTGTCCATCAGCCTTATCGGTGTAACGAGCCGAGGGTATTGAAAAGGAACACAGTAAATGTCCACTCAAGGTTTCCTGAAGCCGCGCTCCATTGAAGTCGAACCGGTCGGCACGCACCATGCCAAGATCGTGATGGAGCCGTTCGAGCGTGGCTACGGTCACACGCTGGGCAACGCCCTGCGCCGCATCCTGCTTTCTTCGATGACCGGCTACGCGCCGACCGAAGTCCAGATGACGGGCGTGGTGCACGAATACTCGACCATCCCGGGCGTTCGCGAAGATGTCGTCGACATCCTGCTGAACCTGAAGGGCGTGGTCTTCAAGCTGCACAATCGCGACGAAGTGACCCTGGTTCTGCGCAAGACCGGCGCGGGCACCGTGCTGGCCAGCGACATCGAGCTGCCGCATGACGTCGAGATCATCAACCCCGGCCACGCCATCTGCAACCTGACGGAAGCGGGCAAGCTGGAAATGCAGATCAAGGTTGAAAAGGGCCGCGGCTACGTGCCGGGCAACGTGCGCGCGCTGTCGGAAGACCGCACCCACACCATCGGCCGCATTGTTCTGGACGCTTCGTTCAGCCCGGTTCGCCGCGTGAGCTACGCTGTTGAAAGCGCCCGCGTGGAACAGCGCACCGACCTGGACAAGCTGGTTCTGGACATCGAAACCAACGGCGTGATCTCGCCCGAGGAAGCGGTTCGCCAGTCGGCTCGCATCCTGATGGACCAGATCTCGGTCTTCGCCGCACTGGAAGGCGCCGGCGATTCGTACGAAGCTCCGGTCCGCGGCACGCCGCAGATCGATCCGGTGCTGCTGCGCCCGGTCGACGACCTGGAGCTGACGGTGCGTTCGGCCAACTGCCTGAAGGCCGAAAACATCTACTACATCGGCGACCTGATCCAGCGCACCGAAAACGAGCTGCTCAAGACCCCGAACCTGGGTCGCAAGTCGCTCAACGAAATCAAGGAAGTCCTGGCTGCACGTGGCTTGACCCTCGGCATGAAGCTCGAGAACTGGCCGCCCCTGGGCCTGGAACGTCCCTAAGTACTGAAAGGGTGCCGCCCCTGAAAGGGGGCGTCTCCCGCGGCGCCCGGCTTCACCGCCGGGCGGTTTGCGAAATCGTCGTAAAATGCACCGTTTTCTACCGGACCGCGGCCTGATTGCAGGTTGATAGAAGAGCCGGACAACCCGATGGCGGAAACGCTGTCTCTAGATTCAAAGGAAACTTATCATGCGTCACGGTAATGGCTTGCGTAAGCTCAACCGCACCAGCAGTCACCGTCTTGCCATGTTCCGCAACATGGCTGTTTCGTTGATCACCCACGAAGCAATCAAGACCACGCTGCCGAAGGCGAAAGAATTGCGCCGCGTCATCGAACCCCTGATCACGCTGGGCAAGGAGCCCACGCTCGCGAACAAGCGTCTGGCTTTTGCCCGTCTGCGCGACCGCGATGCGGTGGTGAAGCTGTTTGCCGAAATCGGCCCGCGCTACGCGGCCCGTAACGGCGGCTACACCCGCGTGCTGAAGATGGGCTTCCGTCAAGGCGACAACGCTCCCATGGCTTTCATGGAACTGGTTGACCGTCCGGAAGTTGATGAAGCCGCTGCGGACAGCGCTGCCGAATAAGTTCGGTAGAGCGATAAGCGACAAGGGCGGGTCTTCGGACCCGCCCTTGTTTTATTTGGGCGCCGCCTTGGCCTTGCGGCGCCGTCAGGACGGCCGTGCGCGGATCGCGCCTACGAGGCGTGGAGTTCCCCGCGCAACTGCGCCGCGGTCGCCGCCAGCACGCCCTGCGGGGGCTGGGGCGGCATCTTGAACGTCAGGTCCTGCTGCTCGATGTACTGCGTGGAGGTCAGGTCCTGCGTGTGGTGCATGGGGATGACGTGGGCGTGCGCGTGCGCGACGTGGATGCCGGTGAAGGCGAAGCCCACGCGCTCGACGCCGTACAGGCGCTTCATGTGACGCCCCAGCTTTTGTCCCAGGTTGAGGATGTGGCCCGCGAGATCGGCGGGCATGTCCTCGTAGTAGGGGTAGTGCTGCTTGGGAATGATGAGGGTGTGCCCGGGGCGGACCGGCTGGATATCCAGGAAGGCCAGCAGGCGCTCGTCCTCGTGGATCACGTGCGCGGGGATCTCATGGCGGGCGATGCGGCAGAACAGGCAGTTGTCGGACATGCAGGCCTCGGCGTATGGGGTGGCATGGCGGCGCTTGCCGGCCCGGCAGATCCGGACTGTGGCCGCAATACCGATAAAATACCCCGAGTTACATCCCACGCGGGTATCCCAAGGAGACTCCATGTTGCGCGATGACGACGTCGTGCTGGTCATCAGCAATGCGCCGGACCTGTTGCTCGCCAAGCGCATTGCGCATGTGCTGGTCGAGGACGGGCTGGCGGCTTGCGTGAACCTTGGCGCCGCCGGCCTGTCCATCTACATGTGGAACGGAGAGGTCGAAGGGGCCGAGGAAATCCCCATCCAGATCAAGACCACATACGCGCGTCACCAGGCCGTTGTGCAGGCCCTGGCGCAGATGCATCCCTACGATGTGCCCGAGATCATCGTGCTGCCTGTCATCGGCGGCGCGGCGCCATACCTGGACTGGGTGCGCGAGCAGACGGCCATTACGCAGAACAAGAGAGACTGATGTTGCAACTTGCCGGTACCGTCGACGCGCCAAGGCCCGCGACGAGCGCGACTCGCGCTTTTTTCAGGCAATGCCTGGCGCTCCTGGCGATGGTTTTGCTGTTGCTGGGCTGGCAGGCGGCCGCGCAGGCCGAGACCGAGTTCCTGGAGCCCGAAAAGGCCTTTGTGTTCAGCGCCCGGATGACCTCGCCGGAAATGCTGGAACTGCATTACCGTGTTGCGCCTGGCTACTACATGTACCGCGAGCGGTTCGGCATCGCCATCAGCCCGGCCGGCGCCACGACGCTGGGCGAGGCCGTCTATCCCAAGGGCGAGGTCAAGTACGACCCGACCTTCGAGAAGGACATGGAGGTCTTCCACAAGGACGTGACGATACGCGTGCCGGTGGGCGCGGGCGGACAGCCCTTTACCTTGACGCTGACGGGCCAGGGCTGCGCGGATGCGGGCCTCTGTTATCCCCCCATGGACAGCAGCGTGAAGCTCACGCCGGTGGCGGGCGGCTATGCCTTGGCCGGCGCGGGCGCCGGGGCGGCGCCGGCAACGCCCGCGGCGTCCGGCGGCCTCGCCGCGCTGGTCAATGCCGGCGACACCGGCCTGGCGGACGCCTTGGGCGGCCTGGGCTGGATCAAGACGGCGGGCGTCTTCCTGGTGCTGGGCCTGTTGCTGGCCTTCACGCCCTGCGTGCTGCCGATGATTCCCATCCTGTCTTCCATCGTGCTGGGCGGGGCGGCGCAGCAGCGCCCGACGCGCGGACGCGGCCTGGCCTTGGCCGCAACCTATGTGCTGGGCATGTCGGTGGTGTACACGGCCCTGGGCGTTGCCGCCGGCCTGAGCGGGGCCGGGCTGGCCGCCTGGCTGCAGACGCCGTGGATCCTGACCTTGTTCGCCATCCTGCTGGCCGTGCTGGCGCTGGCCATGTTCGACGTATTCACCTTCCAGATGCCTTCGGGCATCCAGGCCAGGCTTTCCGAACGGTCCTCGCGCATTCCCGGCGGGCGCTACACGGGCGCGCTGGTGATGGGCGCCTTGTCGGCGCTGATCGTCGGCCCTTGCGTGGCCGCGCCGCTGGCCGGCGCGCTGTTGTACATCTCGCAGACCGGCGATGTGGTCCTGGGCGGATCCGCGTTGTTCGCGATGGCCTGGGGGATGGGCGTGCCGCTGCTGATCGTGGGCGCGTCCTCGGGCGCCTTGCTGCCCAAGGCCGGCTCCTGGATGGATGGCGTGAAGCGCCTGTTCGGCATGCTGTTGCTGGCGACCGCCTGGTGGATGCTGATCCCCGTGGTGCCGACCTGGGTGCAGATGACGGGCTGGGCATTCCTGGCCGTCGTGTCCGCCGTGATGCTGCGGGCCTTTGACGCCTTGCCAGAGGGCTCAGGCGCCGCGCGCATGTTCGGCAAGGGCCTGGGCTTGCTGCTGGCGCTTGCGGCCGCTGCGTGGCTCGTGGGCGCGGCTAGCGGCGGCCGGGACGTGCTCCAGCCCCTGTCGCACCTGGCGGCGCGCGCCCAGGCGCCGGCGGGCGCGGCGAACGCCGGCGGGGAAGTCCATTTCACCCGCGTGCGCAACAACGCCGAGCTGGACGCGGTGCTGGCGCAAAGCCGGCAGCCGGTGATGTTGGATTTTTACGCCGACTGGTGCGTGTCCTGCCGCGAGATGGAGCGCTTTACCTTCACCGATCCGGGCGTTGCGCAACGCATGGCGGGGATGGTCCTGGTGCAGGCGGACGTGACCGCGAACAACGCCGACGACCGCGCGCTGCTCAAGCGCTTCCGCCTGTTCGGCCCGCCCGGCATCATGTTCTTCGAGCCCGGCGGCAAGGAGATCCAGGACGCGCGCGTGGTGGGTTTCCAGGACGCCAAGCGCTTCACCGAGTCGCTCGACCGCGTGCTGGCGCGCTGACAGGGCAGGCGCGCACGGGCGCTCTTCGTCTGATGCGCGCAACGCGTCCAGGCGCGCATTGAGTCGGGGGACGGAGCGAGATACCATGTCCGCTGCGCCGCGTGGGCGGCGCACTCAACTCCCTCCAGGCCGACGCCCGTGACGTCCCCGACAATTGATGCAAGCCAGGACCGGCAAGGTCTTATCTATCTTCAATTGATGCTGGTCATGGCCACATGGGGCCTGAACGTCGTCTCCATCAAGTACCTGACGCAGCACATGGACATCCAGGCGCTGGCCGCCGTGCGGATCGTCATTGCGTTCGTCACCGTCACCCTCATCATCAAGGCGCGCCGCGGCCGCATTCCCAAGCTCGGCCTCGCGCAGCTGGGCTGGGTGGCGCTGGCGGGCTTTCTGGTGGTCTACGCGCACCAGATGGCGCTGGTGTCGGGCCTGCGCTTTTCATCGGCCGCCAACGGCACGCTCATCATGGCTACCAGTCCCCTGCTGTCCGCCTTGCTGGCCGCCATTTTCTACCGCGAAAGACTGACGCTCGTGCGCATCTCCGGCGCGCTGCTGGGCTTGCTTGGCGTGGGCATGGTGGTGGCGGGCAGCGGCGCGCAGTTCGGCTTGACCGGGTGGGGCGACGCAGTGGTTTTCGTGGCCGTGCTGGTGTTCGTGTGCGGCGGGCTGGTGATCCAGCGCATGTCGCGGATGATGGATCCGCTGGGGATGCTCTGGTACATGTATCTGGCCGGCGGCCTGATGCTGGTGGCGCATGCGGCGCTGACGCCGTCGTCCTATCAGGCCGGCACGTGGCAGATGGCGTGGTGGCCCTGGGCGGTCCTGATGTTCTCGGCCGTGATCGCCTCGGGCGTCAGCAACATCGTCTGGAACGCCGGCATCGCCCGGCTGGGCATCAGCCGCGCGGCCCTGTTCGTGAACTGGCTGCCGATCTTCGGCCTGCTGTTCGCGGCCTTGTTCCTGGACGAGCACGTCACGCCGACGCACGTGGCCGGACTAGCCTGCGTGCTGGGCGGGACCTGGCTGGGCCTGCGGCGCGGCGCGCCGTCCGCGCGCGCCAATGCCGTGAAGAGCTGAGGCCGGCCGCGCGTTGCGCAAGCGGCGGGATGGCCGGTCCGCAACGCTTGTTCAGCGCTGGTTCTTGAGCAGCTTTGCGGCTTCGATCGCGAAGTACGTCAGGATGCCGTCGGCGCCGGCGCGCTTGAACGCCAGCAGCGCTTCCATCATGACCTTGTCGTGGTCCAGCCAGCCGTTGGCGGCGGCCGCCTTGATCATCGCGTACTCGCCGCTGACCTGGTAGGCGAAGGTGGGCACGCGGAACGTGTCCTTGACCCGCCGCAGCACATCCAGATAGGGCATGCCGGGCTTGACCATGACCATGTCGGCGCCTTCCTGCAAGTCGGCCGCCACTTCGCGCAAGGCCTCGTCGAGGTTGCCCGGATCCATCTGGTAAGCCATTTTGTTGGACTTGCCCAGGTTGGTGGCCGAGCCCACGGCGTCGCGGAACGGGCCGTAGAAGGCGCTGGCGTATTTCGCCGAGTACGCCATGATCCGCGTGTGGATATGGCCGTTGGCCTCCAGCGCGCGGCGCACGGCGCCGATGCGGCCGTCCATCATGTCGCTGGGCGCCACCATGTCGACCCCGGCTTCGGCTTGCGCCAGCGCCTGCCTCACCAGGATTTCCACCGTGGGCTCGTTGATCACGTAGCCGTCTTCATCGATGACGCCGTCCTGGCCATGGCTGGTGTACGGGTCCAGCGCCACGTCGCACAGCACGCCCAGCTCGGGAAAGCGCGCCTTCAGTTCGCGGACCACGCGCGGGACCAGGCCGTCGGGGTTGACGGCTTCGATGCCGTCGGGCGTCTTCAGGGAGGGATCGATGGCGGGGAACAGGGACAGCACCGGGATGCCCAGCTCCACGCATTCTTCCGCCACCGGCAGCAGGGTGTCCAGCGAGTAGCGGACCACGCCAGGCAGGGACGGCACCGCTTGCCGCAGGCCGGAGCCTTCCGCCACGAAGACCGGGTAGATCAGGTCATTGACCGTCAGGGCGTTCTCACGCACCAGGCGCCGGGTGAAGTCGTCGCGGCGCAGGCGGCGGGGGCGGGAAACCGGAAAGTCAGGAGTGATGAGCTGCGGGTTCATGGTACGACCTTGGGAGAAATCCAATTTTCGATATGTTCGCCGGCCTCTTCCAGGCCGATGCGTTCGGGCGCCGAGAAGGGGATGGTGTGCAGGGCGCCGATATCCGCCAGGTCCTTGCGCACGGAGAAGACGGTGCGCATGCGCTGGCCGTAAGGCAGCTTGTCGGCCTTGGTGAGCAGCGCCAGCACGGGGCGTCCGGTGGGGGCGATGAAGTTGGCCAGGCGGCGGTCCAGTTCGGTCACGCCGCGGCGGATGTCGATGAGCAGCACGATGCCGGCCAGCGATTCGCGGTCGCGCAGATAGCCGCCGAGGATGTCCGCCCATTTTTCTTTCTCGTTGCGGGCCACGGACGCATAGCCGTAGCCGGGCAAGTCGACGAGAAAGCCGATGTGGCCTTCCGGATCCAGCGGGTCCGGCAAGCCGAACATGTTGATCAAGCGCGTGCGGCCCGGCGTCTTGCTGGAGAACGCAAGACGGCGCTGGTTGCACAGCACGTTGATGGCCGTGGATTTACCGGCGTTGGAGCGGCCGACAAAGCAGACCTCGGGAGCGCCGGCGGCCGGCAACTGGTCGAGGCGAGCTGCGGAGGTGAGAAAGGAGGCGCGATGTAGGAGGGACACGGATGGCTTTGGATACGGTTGGTTTCGAGCCCTATTGTATAATCCGGCGTTTGCTACAGTGGTCCCCGTGCGCGGAGCCGTCTTTTTTGCTTACTGTTTAGCTGCCTGATGCCCGTTATGGGCACGATCGGAGCAGCATCGCAGCAATATCGCAAGCAGGACAAGCAAAACAGGTTCGATACGGTTTTCCTGGGTGTGCGGGCAGGCGTGGGCGCCTTTTTGCGCCTTGATCGATGTGATCGTCGAGGTCTTCATGAAGCGTGTGCTGTCCCGGATGTTGGTTGCGAGCGGGCTGTTGCTCGGCGCCTCCGCCTTATCTGCTACGAGTTTCGCCGCCGACGGCGCTGCGGGCCCGGCCAAACCAGATGCCGCCAAGGGCGGTCAGCTGTTTGACCAGGGGGACGCGAGCCGCGGCATCATTGCCTGTGCCTCCTGTCACGGCGCGGCGGGTAATAGCACCATTCCGGTGAACCCGAACCTGGCCGCGCAGCCCCATGAGTATCTGGCCAAGCAACTTGCCGATTTTCAGGTGAAGCAGGGCGCCAAGCTGCCCGTGCGCAATGGCCCGGGCGGCAATCCGACCCCGATGACGGCCATGGCGCAGAACCTGACGCCGGCCGACATGCAGAACATCGCGCTGTACCTGGCGATCCAGCCGCTCAAGGAGCCCGCCACGGCCGGCCACGAGAAGCTGGTTGAGCTGGGTCAAAAGATCTGGCGCGGCGGTTTGCCCGAACGCAATGTTCCTGCGTGCGCGGCATGCCATTCTGCCAATGGCGCCGGGATTCCCGGCCAGTACCCCCGACTGTCGGGGCAGTTCCCCATGTACATCGAAGAGCAGCTGAAGCTTTTCCGCAGCGGCGACCGCAAGAACGACATCATGCACGCCATCGCGGATCGCATGTCGGATGCCGACATCAAGGCGGTGTCGGATTACGCGGCTGGACTTCGGTAGGCGATTGGCTGCAACGTGCGCGGCTGGTCCGCGTTGACGCAACTAGAGCGTGACGGAACCTCGTTCCGTCGCGCGCTGTCTATGAGGGGGGTAGCCGATCGCGCGGCCCCCCTTTTTTCATGAATTCGACTCGAACCCATACCCGTCCCTCTTTGCGCAGCCTGCCAGGCGACCTCTTTGAACTTCTGGGTTCGATGCGTTTTGCCGTCAGCCTGCTGATGTTCATCTGCGTGGCGAGCCTGGTGGGGACGGTACTGCAGCAGAACCGCTCGTCCAGCAACTACATCGACCAGTTCGGCCCTTTCTGGTTCGAAGTGTTCGACAAGTTCTCCATCTGGCACGTCTACAACAGCTGGTGGTTCCTGCTGATCATGGCCTTCCTGGTCGTGTCGACCTCGGTTTGCCTGATCCGCAACGCGCCCAAGATGCTGCGCGACGCGCGCTCGTTCCGCGAGCATGTCCGGGAAGGCAGCCTGCGCGCCTTTCCGCACCGCGTGGAAACCGAAGCGCCCGCCGATGTGCCGCAGACCGCGGCCGGCCTGAAGGCCCTGCTGGGCCGGCAGGGCTACGCAGTGCGCGAGCGCCGGGACGGAGACGGCGTGCTGCTGGCGGCCAAGAAGGGCAGCGCCAACCGGCTGGGCTATGTGTTCGCCCATGCGGCCATGGTGATCATCTGTATCGGCGGCCTGCTGGACAGCGAATTGCCGGTGCGCCTGCAGGTCATGTTCGGCGGCAAGCAGCCCATCGTCGAGAACATGCTGATCTCGGAAGTGCCGGAAAGCGGACGCCTGTCGGTCAATAACCCGAGTTTCCGCGCCAGCGTGCTGGTGCCTGAAAATGGCCAGGCCAGCACGGCCGTGGTGATGGTGGGCGACGGCGCGCTCGTGCAGCCGATGCCCTTCACGCTGAAACTCAAGAAGTTCATCGTGGACTATTACTCCACCGGCATGCCCAGCCGCTTCGCCAGCGAAGTCGAGGTGACCGACCCCGATACGGGCAAGACCTTTGATTCGACCATCGAGGTGAACGAGCCGCTGCGCTTCAAGGGCATGACGGTCTACCAGTCCAGCTTCGACGATGGCGGCAGCACGGTCGTGCTGAAAGGCTACCCGCTAGTAGGGTCCAGCGACATGACATTCGCGGTCGACGGCACGGTGGGCAAGACCAGCGAACTGACCGCCCAGACCGCGGCAGGCCCGCGCAGCATGGGGATCGAGATCACGGCCATGCGCCCGATCAACGTCGAAGACCTGACCCGCGGCGACCCCAAGGGCCCCGACCAGAGCTTTGCGGACCATGTCGCGTCGGTGTCCGGCAGCGCCGCCGGCAAGAAAAACGAGAACCTGCGCAACGTGGGTCCCAGCGTCGAATACAAGCTGATCGACGACGCCGGCCAGGCCCATGAATTCCAGAATTACATGCTGCCCGTCGAACTGGACGGCGCCAGCGTGTTCCTGGCCGGCGTGCGCAACAATGCCTCCGAATCCTTCCGCTATCTGCGCATTCCCGCGGACGACGACAGCTCGATCGGCGAATTCATGCGCTTGCGCGCGACCCTGGCCGATCCGGCCGCGCGCCAGGAGGCGGCCCGCCGCTTCGCCGAACGCAACAGCCCGTCCGGCACGGACCGCCAGCCCCTGCAGACCGCGGCCGAGCGGGCGCTGGAGACCTTTGCGTCCGGCGGCCTGCAAGCCGTGGCGGGTTTCCTGCAGGCCAACACGCCGGCCGCGGATCTGGAACGCGCCGCCGATGTCGTGATCCGGCTGATCGGCGCCAGCATGAACGAGCTGCGCGCCATTGCGCGCGAGCGAGCGGGGCAGCCCGCCGTGGCCGTCGAAGGCCCGGACGGAGAGCGCGCGGCGGTATGGTCGCGCCTGGCGGTGGCCGCGCTGTCCGACCTGACCGTCTATCCGGCGCCGGTGTTCCTGTCGCTGGCTGACTTCAACCATGTGCAGGCCAGCGTGTTCCAGGTCAGCCGCACGCCGGGCAAGAACACGGTCTACCTGGGCAGCCTGTTGCTGGTCCTGGGGGTTTTCTCGATGTTCTATATTCGAGACCGCCGCATCTGGATCTGGGTCAAGCCGCAAGGCGGGGGCAGCAGCATCCTGGCGGCCATGACGTCCCAGAAGCGTACACTCGACTTCAATCAGGAGTTCGAACGCTTCAAGCAGGCGCTGCTGCGCCAGAAGAGGTCTTAAGGTTTTTTATGTCCACTACGACCACCACGCATCCCTCGTCGCCTGAAACGCTCTGGCAGGACGGCATGTCCGAAACCGGCGACAGCCGCGCGCAGCGCGGCAAGCCCGATTGGACCGATATCGTCTTCTTCCTCTTGCTGGCGGTGGGCGCCGGATTCGCGCTGACCCGCTACGGCAACGCGATGGACTACTACGAGAAGATCATCCTGTGCGGCACGGTGCCCGCGCTGGCCTGGTTGGGCTGGCTGTGGCGTCCCTTGCGCCATCTGATGATCGCCTGTGCAATCGCGGCGGGGCTGGCGTTGGCGCTGTACGGCAACGACCTGGCCCGCGCCGAGCAGGTCTTCTTCCTGAAATACCTGTTCTCTTCGCAATCCGCCATTCTCTGGATGAGCGCGCTGTTCGCGCTGGCCATGGTCTGCTACTGGATCGGCGTCTTCAGTCCCACGGCCGCATGGCTGGGCACGGCGCTGACCTGGGGGGCGGTGTTCGCCGGCGTCACGGGCCTGCTCGTGCGCTGGCGCGAGGGCCACCTGATGGGACCTGACCTGGGCCACATCCCGGTCAGCAACCTGTATGAAGTGTTCGTACTGTTTTCCCTGATCACGGCGCTGTTCTACCTTTACTACGAACGCAAGTACGCCACGCGCGCGCTGGGCGGCTTCGTGCTGCTGGTCGTGACCTCGGCCGTCGTGTTCCTGCTCTGGTATTCGTTCACGCGCGACGCGGGTCAGATCCAGCCGCTGGTGCCGGCCTTGAAGAGCTGGTGGATGAAACTGCACGTGCCGGCCAACTTCATCGGCTACGGCACGTTCTCGCTGGCCGCCATGGTGGGCTTTGCGTACCTGGTCAAGCAGCACGGGCAGACCACGTCCTGGGCCAAGCTTGCCCCGCTGTTCATCCTGGGCGTGCTGCTGTGCGCGGAGCCTATGGTGTTCCGCACCGACGGCCTGTCGGCCACCTGGATGCTGTATTTCGGCGTGGGCGCCGTGATCGTGGGCGCCATTCTGCTGGGACGCCGCCGCATCGCCGCCGCGCTGCCGCCGCTGGAAGTGCTGGACGACATCATGTATCGCGCCATCGCGATCGGCTTCGCGTTCTTCACGGTGGCCACCATCCTGGGCGCGCTGTGGGCGGCGGACGCCTGGGGCGCGTACTGGCAGTGGGACCCGAAGGAAACCTGGGCGCTGATCGTCTGGCTGAACTACGCGGCCTGGCTGCACATGCGCCTGCTCAAGGGCCTGCGCGGCACCATGGCGGCCTACTGGGCGCTGATGGGCCTCCTGATCACCGGCTTCGCCTTCCTGGGCGTGAACATGTTCCTGTCGGGCCTGCACTCCTACGGCCAGCTGTAGCCGCCGACCGGAAGCTCACGCCGCCAGCGCGAACATCGATTTTTGCGGCGTGGCCACCTTGACGCCCGGCGCATTGACGGTGTTCTGCAGCGTCAGGCTGGTCACGCGGACAAGCGGCGCGGCGCGCACGAGCACGGTGAACGCCCCGGTCATGTAGCGCGCCCGGCCCATGAAGGTCTGAGAGATCACGCCTCCGCCCACGCCGGCGGTATCGCCCAGCGTCACGGGAATCATCGTGGCCATGTTGTGCATCGGCGCGCAGCTCAGCCACACGTTCCAGACCACGGGTATGCCCATCGACGAGGTCGACACGTCGATATGCGGCACTGGCGGCACCGGGGTCTTGCAGACATCGGGGAATCCAAGGCCTACGCTGGGCAACTGGCAGAGCACTTGCATGGTTTTTTCTCCTGGCGCGATGGCGATGCAGCGGCGCTGCACCGGGGTCAAATGGTTGCGCGTCCCGCCGACCACAATTCGGCTTCCAGCAGGGGCGCGTCGTTCTCGATGATGCCGTGGCGTTGCGTCCAGCGCACGCCGGGCGTCAGCGCGCGATGCATGCGCGTGCGCATGAAGGCGGCGCCGCGCAGGTCGGCGTGGTCCAGGTCGGCCAGCGAAAAATCGGCGTCGGCAAGATTGGCGCCGCGAAAGTCTGTGCCAGCGCAGCGCGCGCGCTGAAAGATGCACAGGTTCAGGCTGGCGCCTTGCAAGGAGGCGCCGTCCAGGGTCGCCTCGGCCCAGATGGCGCCGTCGAAGCGGCCCCCTTGCAGGTCGGCTCCGCTTAAATCGGCCTGGGGAAAAAGCGCTTGGGGCGCGGATGCGCCGGCAAAGCGCGCGCCGCGCAGGGACGACCCCTTGAAGCCCGCCTGGCGCAGGTCGGTATTGCGGAAGTCCGCCGAGTCCAGTTGGCAATCCGTGAAGTGGCACAGCGGGTAGGCCTGCCCGGCAAAGTCCTGTTCCGACAGATTGCATTCGATGAACATGGTGCTTGCCGCATTGGCGCCCGCCAACGCGGCGCTGCGCAGGTCCAGCTGATGGAACAGGGTGTAGCTGATCCGGGCTTGGGACAGGTCCGCGCCCGCCAATGCGCCACCCGAGAATACTGCGCGTTCCAGCCGGGCGGACCGCAGCGACGCGCCTTCGAGCGAGGTGGCGGTAAAGGTCGATTCATAGAGTTCGGCGTGGTCCAGCATGGCGCCGGCCAGGTCGCACTCCATGAAGCTGGCGCCATGGAACCGGCCGCCGCCGAGCATGGCGCCCGGCGCCTGGCAGCGGATCAGGCGCGCCGCGTCCAGGTTGGCGCCGCCGGCCTCCCAGCGCGTCAAGATGCAGTGGGTGAACTGGCTGTCCTGCAATTGGCAGTTGCTCATCCGCGCGCCGCTGAAGTCCACGTGATCGAAGAACCCGCCAGCCAGGTCCAGGCCGGAGAGATCCGCGCCTGCCAGGCTGATGTGCTGTATCGGTTCGCCATGGCGCACGCGGTCCATCAACTGGTCAAGGTTCATGCGGGGCTCTCCGGCTGTCTGGCGGGCCAGCGCTTCGCGCCCTGCGTGTAGGTGTGGTCCAGCCCGGTGCTGTCGTCCATGCGTGCTTGCGCGACATCGGCGCGGAAGAAATTCGCGCCCGTGAGGTCGGCGCGCAGAAAAATGGCCTTGCCCAGCAGGCTGTTGATGAGGTTGGCGTTGTGCAGGCGGGCGCCGGTGAAATCCGCGCGCACAAAGTGCGTGTCGGGCGCGGTCAGGCCGCTCAGGTCGGCGTCTTGCAGGCGGCATTCGGAGAAATCGCTGGCGCTCAGCGTGGCGGCGCGCATGTCGGCCCCCGTGAACGTGGCGCCGCGCGCGCTGCCTTGCTTGAACTGCATGCCGCGCAGGCAGGCGCCCGCCAGCTCGACGCGGCCGGCGAAGGCGCAGCCGTCCAGCGTTGCGTCCTCCATGCTGAAACGGCCGGAGAACGCCACGTCCATGAAGCTCACGCGCACCAGATTCGCGCCGGCAAAGTCGGCGTGCGCGAGCGCGCCCTGCATGAATATGCATTGGTCCAGCCGCGCTTCGCGAAAGCTGCAGTCTTCCAGCGTGGCGTTCATGGCCGCCCATTGGTCGAACGTTGCGCGGCCGAGGTCGCAGCGCAGCAGCCGCGCCTGCTGCAGGCGCCCCAGTTGCCATGCGCTGTCGAGAAAGCTGCTGTCTTCGCAGTGGGCATGGTCCCAGGTGGTTTCCTTGATCTGGCTCTGTGCAAAGTCCGTATGCAGGCACTGCGCGCGGCCCAGATTGGCGCGCGTCAGGTTGACGCCGCGCATGCCGGCCCGGGTCAGGTCGGCGCCGGTCAGCACGGCGTCGGTGAGATCGCTGCCGTCCAGCCGCGCATCGACGAGCCTGGCTCCGGCCAGGACCGCGCGCTGAAAGTTGACGCCGGAAAGATCCATGCCCGACAGGTCCGCGCCGGTGAGGTTCATGTCCTTGCAGTCGCGGCTATCTTTCAGGCGCGCATCCAGCTTCCGGCGGGTACGCTGCGCGCGCAACGGCGGCATGGGCGGGGGCGGGGCGAAATGGTGCGCCGATTGCTGGTAGGCCTGATGAACCTGCGGCCCCAGCGTTTCAGCCAGCGGAGGCGGCGCTCCATCGCCATCGGCCGATGCGCGCCGTGCCTGCGCATGGGGGCTGGCGTCGAACTCGGCCAGATGCCGCCTGATCTTGCGCGGATCGAAGCCGGCAGAGGGCTTGCCGTCGTCTTCCTGCCGGCGCAGCGCGTCCATATCCACGCCCGACACTTCGGCCATGAGCGCCAAGTTGGGATCGGCCAGCGCGCGCGCCGCGGGTCCGGTGGACAGTCGCCTGGCTTCTTCCATCTCTTGCCGCATGCGCAGAATCGCCTGCGGCAGGTCGGCGAGCCTGGGCGCCGCGGGCGGCGGATCCAGAGGCGCCATGTACAGGTCCGGGTCCAGGCCCTGCGCCAGCAGCGATTCGCGCTCGCGCGCGTGGCGCCGCGCCGCGCCGGCATGAACGTTCCGGTTGGAGGGGCGCTGGGCCCAGGCCTGCGCGTTGTCTTCCGGCAAGTCGCCGCAGACGTCTTCCGGCACCAGTTGCGAGTCGAGCAAGGCATGGACGGCGCCCATTTCCGGGTCCAGGCGTTGCCGCGCCACGTCTTCATAGTGGGCCGCATCCTTCGGCTGGCCGGCGTGTTCCAGCGCGGGCATGATGTGGCGGATGTCGGCCGCGTCGTCCTCGCGCACGTGCAGGGCGCCATGCCAGATCAGCACCACCCGCGACCAGTCGGGGAAGAACCAGGCGGTGTCCAGGCGCAGCGCAAGCTCTTCAAGCGCGCTGCCGTCAGCCTGGCGGCTGACGAAGCAGCGGGCGCGCCAGTCGGGCAGCCGGCCGCGCAGCACTGGATGTTCGGGGTGCATGTTCCACAGCTCGTATTCCGCGCCGCCGGCGAGCTCCGTGTTCGCAGGCCCCCATTGGTCGGGCTGCGCTGCGTTGAAGAAGCGCCAGTCCATATCGGATGCGAATCCGGGGAAGTCATGCTCCAGCCATTCCTGTCCGTACTCCCGGCCCATGTGGGCCGCGCGTTGCGGCCATTCCACGGGCAAGGCGGCAAAGCCCGCCGGCGCAACCTGTTGTCCGGGGGCGCCGACCCGCTGCAACGGATGTTCGATGTTGGGCAGCCGGCGCGCGCGCACGCCGTTGACGTCTTCTTCCTGCGCGCCGATGCCCAGCGGGTTTTCGGCGATGCCCGGCCCGCCATAGGCGCGGCTCCAGTCCAGGCGCATGCGCTCAAAAGGTTGTGGCTCGGTCGCCTTGCCATCCAGCCAAAAGCGGTCGCCGAACACCAGCAGCGACTTGTCTACCGGCCCGGCTTTCAGGCGCACGGCGCAGGCGCCCGGATGCGGAGAACCATGGGGGTAGGCGTGGCCCGAGACCAGGACTTCCGGATACTGCTTGGGCGTGGCCAGGTCCAGCGCGCCGATGCCTTCGGCGGCGGCCAGCTTCCACAGTTCCTGATCCGTGAGCAGCGTGGCCGTCCCTGAGATATCGACCAGCGCGAATACCGACACGCCCAGCATGTCGCGGCGTTGCCATCGGTAGGGCCGCGTGAGTATGCCCAGGCGAAACGGCTTGATGGTCTTCATAGGCTATCCGGTGGGCTGATCGATGGCGATCTCATGCGTGGCGGGATCCACGCGCACCTGCACCGTCTTGCCCACACCGAAGTCGGCCAGATGCAAGGGCGACAGCGGGACGGCGAGCTTGCGGCCAAAGGCGGGCGTGGCGGCAGTGGCGGCGACATCCAGGTCCAGTTCGACGACGAAATACAGGGTTTCGCCGATACGGGTGCGCGTGTCGCGCGCACCCGCGACGCGCGCCGTGCTGGCCAGCCCGCCTGCGCGTATGGCCTCCTGCCGCGCTACGTCCTTGCGCCCCGCCGCGCGGCGCTTCTGTTCGCGCCGGAGCATGAAGCCCGCCTGCGCGGCAGACAGCAGCAAGCCCAGCCATACCCATTTCGCCCAATCCGGCCAGGCATTCAGGAAGTCGGACATGGCGGCTTCAGATGATGGACCAGAGGCCGACCATCGAGGCGCCAAGTCCGACCTTCTTTGCCTCCACGGCATCGAATGAATAGCCGGCGTATGTGGTGCGGAAAGAGTACAGCTGTCCGATGTTGCTGACGAGGGCGTAGTTGGTGAAAGAGGTGTTCAACATGACCGTGGTGCGGAACAAGGCAACGCGGTGCATGCCGAATTCCGCCTTGGCCACCGCCAGGCCGATCGAGAATGGCGTGGCCTGCAGCCAGCTCTCCTTGGAAAGGTCCTTGACGTTGGCGGCGTCCATCACGACGTCCGCGGGCGTTTCCAAGGTGATGTTGCCCTTGGCCTTGATGAGCATGCTGGAGCTTTCGGACTCCACATGCATCTTGCCCTTGGACTTGACGTCCATCGTGGAGGTTTCGGACTGCACGAGCATCGCGGTCTTGGCCTTCACATCCATATCCGCGTCGGTCGACAGCAGCTCTACCTTGCCCTTGGCCTTCTCGGTGAGGGTGCCCGTCTTTACGTGGTGCAGCGAATTGCCTTCGTCGACATACACCTCCTGGCCGGTCTTCAGGGTTTCCTTGAACAGCCCCGTGACCTCGCGCTCCTCGCCCTTGGCGGCAACGGTCGTCTTCAGGCCGTTGTCGAACTTCTCGTCCATCAGGCCGTCCTTCACGTTGACGGTGCGCGAGGCCTTGACGGTGTATTCCTCATGCCCCGTGACGAAGACGTCGCGCCGCTTGCCGACCTTCAGGTTGTCGGTGCCGGTGATCTTGATGTCGCGGTTGCCGCAGATCGTGGTGGTGTCGTTCTCGCCGATGGTGGTGGTGCGGTTCAGGTCCGTCGTGTGGATCTCGTTGGCCTCGACTTCGGTGCAGAGCTCGCGTTCGGCGTGCAGCCAGATGCGCTCGCTGCCGCTCTTGTCTTCGAACATCAGCGCGTTCGCGGTGGCCGGCGTGCCGCTCTTGGAGCGGCTGAGGAATCCGCTCTGCGTGGCGTTGTCCGGCAGGTCCCAGGGCGGCAGGTTGTTCGCGTTGAAGACGCGGCCGATCACGATCGGACGGTCGGGCTGCCCGCCGATGAAGTCCACGATCACCTCGTCGCGCACGCGCGGCAGCTGGATGCCGCCGAAGCCGCCGCCGGCCCATGGGCTGGACACGCGCACCCAGCACGAGCTGTTCTCGTCCTTCTTGCCGTAGCGGTCCCAGTGGAACTGCACTTTGACGCGGCCCATCTTGTCCGTCCAGATCTCCTCGCCCTCTTTGCCCACAACCGTGGCGGTCTGAGGGCCGTGGGTGCGCGGGGCCGGCGTGACGCGCGGCGCGCGGAACTGCGTGCTGGAGGGCAGCACGACGAACTCCAGGTCGAAGTCGCCGGGGTCGGGCTGGCCGCTGGCATAGCCCGATTCGCGGATCCGGTAGTAGGTGCTGACGACGAGGTACTCGCGGTTTTCAGCCTGGCGCGGATGATTGCGCAGCGTGAAAAGATGGCCGGTGGAGAGCCCGCGCGCGTTTGAGGACCCGGCGCTCTGCTCCTGCCTGCACTGCAGGTCTTCCAGCCGGACGCGCGTGTAGTGCTCCGCGTCGTCGGGGTTGGTGTAGCCGCCCTGCCATTCGTACATCTCCAGGTCGCCGTGGTCGTAGGCGCCTGGATTGTTGCGGCGCGCCTCCAGGCTGGCGGCGGGCGTGAGGGGATGGTAGTCGGTGGTGGCGAACGCGCCAGGCGTGATCTGTTCGGCGACTTCCCATTTGTGGATGTAGTCTTCGCGCGGGACGGTGATGCGGTCCGGCCCGTAATAGGGAATCTGCTCGTAGTCGGGCACGGGCTCGTGCTGCGTGATGTCGTCGGTGAGGACCAGCGTGTGCTTGCCGTTGTCGTGCTTGAACCAGAAGTAGATGCCCTCGTGCTCCATCAGCCGGCAGATGAAGGCGTAGTCGGTCTCCTGGTACTGCACGCAGTATTCCCAGTTGCGGTAGGCGTCCACCAGCTTGAACTCGACCGGGTAGTTGTAGTCCTTGAGCACCTCGCGGATGACGTCGGGCACATTCTTGTTCTGGAAGATCTTGTTGTCCGAGGTCTGCGTCAGATACCAGAGCCAGGGCCGGACCGTCGCGCGGTAGATGGTGTAGCGCGATGTGTTGTTTTCGCGGCCGACCAGCGCGCAGCGGGTGATATGTCCGCTGAGGTAGCGCGGCGTGTCCGCGGTGGTCTCGATCTCCAGCGTCAGCGGTTTGCCGAGCAGCGATTTCATGTCGAGCGAATAGGATTCCGAGACCAGCTCGACCTCCAGCTCGAACAGCTGTGAAAGGCTCTCGGAGCCGTGCATGCCCCGGAACTTCAATTGTTCCGGCGGCAAGGGCGTATGCGCCCTGACGACACGTTCGCTCGGCACGTTGCGGTCCATCCCATCGTCTCCTTATGAGAATTCACCTGCTGCTGCGCTTGCTGTTTCCGGATTTCCGCGGGGCGCGAAAAGCGCGCGCCGAGGCGACTGCAAAGGGATTGCCGGCCACGCAATGGGGCCTCTTGCAAAGGGCGGGCTGAGCCGCCCGGGGGCGTTTTGTCTCTGATCTGAATACGCGCCGGTCTATCGCCGGCGTGAGCGCCGATTGTAGGCATCGCGCAAAGCGGCCGAGAAGCGGTATCACATGCTTTTGTGCTTTTTACGCTTCAGTAACACAGCCTCCGCGTAATCCCTATATCCGTAAGGAATATGTCAAAACATCAGTTTTACAGGCCAGAAAGTGTTCAATTATTTACGAGGTTGTTAGCTGTATGTAAGAACAATCTGGAGTTGTTAGTTATCGGTTTCATGCAGAAAGACGTGCCTAGAATTCAACCCTTCCGTGAAGCAGCGCGGAGCGTAGCGGTTGTATCCAGGCAGCATTCCCAGCCATTTAAGCAATGACTATGGACTTCGCCGATATCCTCAATACACTCGATTCACGTCTGCCCTGTGGGGAAGATCTCGAATACGACGCTGACTTCCTGCAGCTGCAGCAAGCCGCGGCCGGCCGGGACGAACAGCAGTTCGGCTCGACCATCATTGCCGCGCAGCCGCCTGACTGGCGCGAGGTCGAACGCCTGGCCCGCGCGCTGCTGGAGCGCACGCGGGACTTGCGGGTGATCGGCCTGCTGACTTGCGCATGGACCGAGATCCGCGGCTTGCCCGGCTACTGCGATGGGCTTGCGCTGGCCGTAGATACCCTGGAACGCTATTGGGAACCCGTCCATCCGCGCCTGGACAGCGTCGGCGAAGACGATCCGATGCCGCGCATGAATGCGCTGGCGGCCTTTGGCGACGTGCAGGGCTGTGCGCGCAGCGTACGCTCGGCCAGCCTGGTCAATGGCGTGCACGGGCAACTCTCCCTGCGCGATACCGAAGCCCTTCTTGATGGCAGCCGCCAGGATGCGGATTGCTATCCGGGCGGACGGCCCCGCGTCGTCGCGCGCCTGCGCCAGGCCTGGACGCAACGCGAAGGCGATCTGCTGGCGCTGGCGTCCTCCGCCGATGCGTTGCGGCGCATACAGAAACTGGTGACGGACAAGCTGGGCGGCACGTGGGCGCCCGACTACGCCGCCATCCTGCGAACCCTGACCCTCGTGCTGGACGCGGCGCGCGACGCGCAGCATGCGACGCCCGAGGCCTTGGAGGCTGTTATTCCCGATGATGCGTCGCCCGCGGCGGACGTGCCGGCCAGCGCCGCCATGCCGGACGCAGGCGTGCGCCGGCAGGAGGCGCCGGTCCGTTCGCGCGACGAGGCCGTAGCCCTGCTGGACCAGGTGTGCGCGTACTTCGAGGCCAACGAACCTGGCCATCCCGCGCCCTATCTCATCCGCCGCGCGCAGCAACTCATCCCTATGAGCTTTCACGACATCATCAGGAACCTGGCGCCCCAAGGCCTGGAGCAGTTCGAGGCATGGCTGCCGCGGGACGCGGGCAGCCAGCCGGATTCGTAGGACAGGCAGGCCCCAACCACCAGCAAGAGGAGATGACACCATGGCGACCAGCCTGAAAGGAAGCGGCCAGAAGTTCATTGCAAGAAACCGCGCGCCGCGTGTGCAGATCGAGTACGACGTGGAGATCTATGGCGCGGAACGCAAGATCCAGCTGCCTTTCGTGATGGGCGTGCTGGCGGACCTGGCGGGCAAATCCGAAACGCCGCAGCCGGACGTGGGCGAGCGCAAGTTCCTGGACATCGATATCGACAACTTCGATGAACGCATGCGTTCGATCCAGCCGCGCGCAGCGTTCCGGGTGGCCAACACGCTGACCGGCGAAGGCGATCTGAACGTGGACATCACGTTCGAGAGCATCGACGATTTTTCGCCGGCCACGGTGGCAAAAAAGGTTGGCGCGCTCAACGAACTGCTGAGCGCGCGGACCCAGCTGGCCAACCTGCTGACGTATATGGATGGCAAGACCGGGGCCGAGGAACTGATCGGCAACGTGCTCAAGAACCCCGCGCTGATGAACGCGCTGGCCGCCGCGCCGAAACCGGAAGCCAAGCCCGCATCCGACGCCGCCGGTACGGATCCGGCCTAGCGCCCCAAGTTTCCGCTCGAATCGCTTTTCGGAGAATGCCATGACCGCAGTGGCCAAACGCGCCGACGCGCGCGCTGTCGAGACCCTGGAGGCGGACGACCTGTCCGCGCTTCTGAAGAAAGAGTTCAAGCCCAAGACCGAGCAGGCGCGCGTGGCGGTGGAGCACGCCGTGCGCACCCTGGCGCATCAGGCGCTGGAGAACAGCGGCGTCGGCCTGTCATCGGACGCCTATCGCACCATTCAGGCGATCATCGCGGAGATCGACCGCAAGCTGTCCGAACAGATCAACGGGGTGATGCATCACCCCGATTTCCAGCAGCTCGAAGGCGCCTGGCGCGGCCTGCATTACCTCGTCACCAACACCGAGACCGACGAGCTCCTGAAGATCCGCGTGATGAACATGTCGAAGTCGGAGCTGGGCCGCACCCTCAAGCGCCACAAGGGCGTGGGCTGGGACCAGAGCCCCATCTTCAAGCGCGTGTACGAAGAGGAGTACGGCCAGTTCGGCGGCGAGCCGATAGGCTGCCTGGTGGGCGACTACCACTTCGACCACAGTCCGCCCGACGTGGAGCTGCTGGGCGAGATCGCCAAGATCTCGTCCGCCGCCCATTGCCCCTTCATCGCGGGCGCCTCGCCCAACGTGATGCAGATGGATTCCTGGCAGGAACTGGCCAACCCGCGCGACCTGACCAAGATCTTCACCAACACCGAGTACGCGGCGTGGCGCAGCCTGCGCGAGTCCGAGGACTCGCGCTATATCGGATTGGCGATGCCGCGCTTCCTGGCGCGCCTGCCTTACGGCGCGCGCACCAATCCGGTCGACGAGTTCGACTTCGAGGAAGACACCGACGGCGCGAACCACGACCGCTACACGTGGGCCAATTCCGCCTATGCGATGGCGGCCAACGTGAACCGCTCATTCAAGCTGTATGGCTGGTGCACATCCATCCGCGGCGTGGAGTCCGGGGGCGCTGTGGAAAACCTGCCGTGCCACAGCTTTCCCAGCGATGACGGCGGCGTGGACATGAAGTGCCCGACCGAGATCGCGATCAGCGACCGGCGCGAAGCGGAACTTGCCAAGAACGGCTTCATGCCGCTGGTGCATCGCAAGAGCTCCGATTTCGCGGCCTTCATCGGCGCGCAGTCCCTGCAGAAGCCGCATGAATACTACGAGGCCGACGCCTCGGCCAACGCCAAGCTGGCCGCGCGCCTGCCGTACCTGTTCGCGTGCTGCCGCTTCGCGCACTACCTGAAGTGCATCGTGCGCGACAAGATCGGCTCGTTCCGCGAACGCGACGACATGGAGCGCTGGCTGAACGACTGGATCATGAATTACGTGGATGGCGACCCGGTGAACTCTTCCCAGGAAACCAAGGCCCGCAAGCCGCTGGCGGCGGCCGAGGTGCAGGTGCAGGAGATCGAGGACAACCCGGGCTATTACTCCGCCAAGTTTTTCCTGCGGCCGCACTATCAGCTCGAAGGGCTGACGGTGTCGCTGCGGCTGGTGTCCAAGTTGCCTTCGCTCAAGCAGAACGAAGGCTGAGTGTCCGACAAGACGGGCGCAGCCGCGCCCGGCAACTCCAGGAGAAAGATGTGGCTGTGGATATGTTCATGAAGATCGATGGCGCCAACGGTGAATCCAAGGACGCCAACCATAAGGACTGGACCGACATCGTGTCGTTCTCGTGGGGCGCCACGCAGCCCGGCAACATGGCCAGCGGCGGCGGCCTGGGCGCGGGCAAGGCGAGCTTCAACGACCTGCACGTGGTTGCGCGCATCGACAAGGCGGCGCCCGCCGTGATGAAGCACTGCGCGAGCGGCAAGCACCTGGGCAAGATCGAGCTGTCCATGTGCAAGGCGGGCGGCGAGCAGGTCGAGTATTCGAAGATCACGCTGGAAGACGTGCTGGTGTCGTCGGTGCAGATATCCGGGGACCGCAGCGCCGAAGGCGTGGTGGTGAACTTCGCGTTCCAGGCCGCCAAGGTCAAGCAGCAGTACTGGGAGCAGACCGACAAGGGCGGCAAGGGCGCCGAAAGCCTGGTGGCCTGGGATATCAAGCAGAACAAGGAAGTGGGCTAGGGCGGATACTCCATGTCTATCGCTGCCGTTCCTTTCGGCGCCATCAGCCTGAGCGGCCAGTTGGACGAGGTGCAGGCGCAGATCCGGCTGCGCCCGGCCGATGCGGACTTGCGCGCCCAGCTGTTCCAGCTGCTGGTGGCGCAGGGCGATTGGGCGCGCGCCGGCGAACAGCTGAGCGTGTGCGGCCAGCTCAGCGCGCAGGCCCGCCCGATGATGGCGCTCTATGCGAGCGCCATCGCGGCGGAACGCGAGCGCGAAGCCGTGCTCGCGGGCAGGGGCGAGCCGGCCATGCTGGACGAACCCGAAGACTGGATGCGGGCGCTGATTTCGGCGCTGCGCCTGGATGGGAGGTCCGCCGCCCAGGCTGCCGCCCTGCGCGCCCAGGCCCTGCGGGACGCCGCCGCACGCGCGGGCTACTTGGGCGGGGCCATGCAGGATGCCCCGCTGCCGTTCCAGTGGATCTGCGACGGCGACAGCCGGCTGGGGCCTGTATTCGAGTTTTTCGGGGCAGGCCGGTACGTCTGGCTGCCGTTCGTGGCGCTCAAGCGGGTGCGCCTGCTCGCCCCGGAGGGCCTGTGCGATGTGGTCTGGGCGCAGGCCGAGATCGAGCTGGATGGCGGCCGGGTGCTGCAAGGCCTGGTGCCGGCGCGCTATCCGCCCGTGCCGGGCGAGCGTATGGTCGACCAGCCGGACCCGGTCAAGCTGGGACGGGTGACCGACTGGCGCGCGCTGTACGGCGACGCGTATGCGGGGGTGGGCCAGAAGATGTGGCTGACCGACGCGGGCGAGTTCGCCGTGCTCGACATACGCAGCCTGGAGCTGGCGTGATGGGCTACGCCGACGACGCCGCCAATTGGGAGCCGCTGGCGCGCAGCCGGCGCGCGGCGCGCGACCGGCTGCAGCCTTCGCTCCTGGATCGCCTGATGGACAACGATCCGGCCAGGCGCGAGGAGCCGCGCGACAGCGCCATGCTGACGCACGAGGAGCTGCGCGCGGCGGTGTTGCGGGACCTGCGCTGGCTGCTCAACACGGTCAATCTGCAGACGTCGCAGGACCTGTCGGCGCATCGGCCCGTCGCGGTGTCGACGGTGAATTTCGGCGTGCGCGCCATGGCCGGCAAGCGCATGTCGGAGATCGACTGGATCGACGTGGAAGAGTCGATCCGCAACGCGATTTCCGCATTTGAACCACGCATACTGGATTCATCGGTCGAGGTTCGCTGCGTGACCGACACCGGTTCGTTGGAGCATCACAACGTGCTGAGCCTGGAGATCAGGGGCATGCTGTGGTGCGTGCCGCATCCTCTTGAGTTCCTGTTCCGCACGGACATCGACCTGGAGAGCGGCCATATGGATTTGCGCGACTTGGGCGGCGTCTGATGGATGCCCGATTGCTCGACTACTACAACCGCGAGCTGGTGTACTTGCGCGAGCTGGGCGCGGAATTCGCGCAAGCCCATCCCAAGGTGGCCGGGCGCTTGGGCATGAACGCCACGGAAGTGGCCGATCCGTATGTCGAGCGCCTGCTCGAAGGCTTCAGTTTCCTGACCGCGCGCATCCAGATGAAGATGGATGCGGAGTTTCCGCGCTTTTCGCAACGCTTGCTGGAGGTGGTGTACCCCAACTACCTGGCTCCCACGCCCGCGATGGCGATTGTGCAGTTTGCCCCCAGCATGAATGAGGGCACGCTGGCCGGAGGCTTCGAGCTGCCGCGCGGCACGCTGCTGCGCGGCCGCGTGCCGCGCGGCGAACAGACGCCGTGCGAATTCACGACGGGCCATGCCGTGCGCCTGTGGCCCCTGCAGGTGACGCAGGCCGAGTTCACCGCCGCGCCGCAGGACCTGCCGCTGGCGCGGTTGGGCCTGGCGGGTCGGGCCGCGCGCGTGCTGAGCGCGCTGCGCATCCGGATGGAAGTCGGCGGCGGCCAGCGGCTGGAGGACCTGGATCTCGACCAGCTGGTCTTTCACCTGAACGGCCAGGACCTGCAGATGCAGCGCCTGCTGGAAATGGTGATGGGCCACACGGTGGCGGTGCTGGGTCATGACGCGGCGCGGCCGGTCGCGTGGATCAACAGGCTGCCGGCCAGCGCGGTGCGCCATGAAGGCTTTGCCGATGACCAGGCTCTTTTGCCCGGCGATGCGCGAGTGTTCCAGGGCTACCGCCTGTTGCAGGAGTACTTCGCGTTCGCGCAGCGCTACCTGTTCTTCAGCGTCAATGGATTGAAGGCGGGCTTGCGCAGTTCCGCGCAACCGCAAGGCGCGCCGCGCGACACGCGCGTGTTCGATCTGACCTTGCTGTTCTCCGTGGCGGCGCCGGAACTGGAGGGCGCGATATCGGCCGCCAACCTGGCCCTGCATTGCGCTCCGGTGATCAACCTGTTTCCCAAGCGGGCGGACCGTGTGGCCGTCACGCCGCGGACGTCCGAATATCACGTGGTGATCGACCGCAGCCGTCCGCTGGACTATGAAGTCTTCAGTGTGACCGGCGTCACCGGCCATGCCTCCGCGCAGCGGCAGGAGCAGGAGTTCCGTCCGTTCTATGGATCGCTGGGCAGCGATCCGGACGACTACGGCGCGTACTTCTCCGTGCGCCGCGAACCGCGGCTGATCTCCGACACGGCGCTGCGCAACGGCACCCGGACCGGCTACACGGGCAGCGAGGTGTTCCTGTCGCTGGTGGACCGGCAGGAGGCGCCTTTCTCCGGCCAGCTGCGCCACCTGACGGTGGAGACCCTGTGCTCGAACCGGGACATGGCGATGTTGCTGCCCTTGGGCACCGAAACCGACATGACGCTGCGCGTGTCGGCGCCCGTCCGCGCGGTGAGGGTGCTGCACGGGCCCACGCGCCCCAGCCCGGCGCTGGCCGAGAACGCCGCCACCTGGCATCTGATCAGCCACCTGGGCCTGAACTACCTGAGCCTGACGGACCTGGACGCCGAGCAGGGGGCGCAGACGCTGCGCGAGATGCTGCACGTCTACGGCAATCTGGCGGATCCCGCGATGCGCAAGCACATCTCCGGATTGCGGCACGTCAGCGCCGTGCCCGTGTTTCACCGCCTGCCCGTGCCGGGACCCATCGTGCATGGACGCGGCGTGCGGATTGCGCTGCAGGTGGACGAGGCGGCCTTTTCGGGCATCAGTCCTTATTTGTTTGGCGCCGTGCTCGAGCAGTTCTTCGCGCGCCACGTATCGATCAACATGATGTCGGAGCTGGTCCTGTCGACCCTGCAGCGCGGCGAGGTCGCCCGCTACAAGCCCCGCATCGGGCGCCGGCCCGCGGTCTAGTCCCGCAACCCGCCACGAACAGGAGAGCATGATGACGTCCGCCGCAAGCTTGAACCGCATGACCTATGACCCGGTCCACCTGCTGGGCGAGGTGCTGCGCCGCGAACCCGACGGCAGCTACGCCGTGGCCTGCGATGGCCGCGCGTGGTCCGCGCGGCGCGCCGCCAGCTGCCTGCTGGCGCCGCAGCCGGGCGACGAAGTGCTGATCAGCGGGCCGGACCCGGCGCGGGTATACCTGATCGCGGTTACCGTGCAGGCGGAGCCCGCGCGCACCATGCTGGAGGCGCAGGGCGAACTGGTGCTGCGGTCGCACGGCGGGAACGTGCTGCTGCAGAGCGCCGGCGAGGTCACGCTGCAGGGCGAGGGAGCCGTGCGCGTCCGCGCGCCGGAATACACGGTCGAGGCTGACGACGAACGCCATGCGTGCAAGCGCGTGCGCGTGGTCGCCGAGCAGTTGCATGCCACCGTGGGGGAAACCAGGCTCGTGGGCAGGACCTACGACGCGGTGCTGGACCGCCTGGCGTTGATGGCGCGCTTGTCGATGCGCAGCGTGAGCGAGGTCGAGCAGGTGCGCGCGGGGTCGATCGACTACCAGGCCGAGCAGAGCGCGCGGCTGCACGCGTCGTATACGCTGGTGACGGGCTCCGACCTGGTCAAGGTGGATGCCAAGCAGATCCATGTGGGGTGACGCGGTGGACGTCGCTCAGCCCGCAGCCGATTCCGCTCTCCCGACCGACGCCGATGTGTCCGACGCGCAGGCGCGGTGGTGGCGCGCGCTGGAGCGCGAGCCCTACGCGCACGACCTGTTCCATGCCTTGCGCTGGATCGACGCGCATTCGGGCGCGCGCAAGCCGCTGGGACGCGATACGGTGGCGCGCTACGAGCCGGTGCGGCTGCGGCAGGAGCCGTCGATGGCGTTCGCGCCGTCCACCGTGGCGCGTGCCCAGGCGGCCCGCGGCGGCCGGCCGGCGGAGCTGTCCATATATGGTTTCGGTTTGTTCGGCCCCAACGGCCCTTTGCCGCTGCACCTGACCGAGCACGCCCATGAACGCATGGCGCATTACGGCGACCGCACCCTGGCGGCATTCGCCGACGTGTTCCATCACCGGCTCATCCTGCTGTTCTACCGCGCCTGGGCCGACGCGCAGAGCACGGTCAGCCTGGACCGCAAGGAAGAGCGCTTCACGCGCTACATGGCCAGCCTGCTGCACATGGGCGAGCCCTCGATGCGGCGGCGGGACGCGGTGCTGGACCATGCCAAGTACTACATGGCGGGGCATCTGGTGCGCCAGACCCGCAACCCTGAAGGCCTCAAGCACATCCTGCAAGCGTTCTTCGCCTTGCCCGTGCGCATTTGCGAATTCGTGCCCCAATGGATCCGCCTGGAGCCCGAGCAGCGGCTGGGCCTGGGCAGCGCCGCGGGCCTGGGGCGCGACACGGTGCTGGGCGTCGCGGTGCGCGATGCGCAACACAAGTTCCGCATCGAGATCGGCCCGTTGACGCTGGAGGACTACACGAGTTTCCTGCCGGGCGGCCTGCGCGCCCGGCAGCTGACGCACTGGGTGCGCCAGTACATCGGCGTGGAGCTGGCCTGGGACCTGCGGCCGGTGCTGCGCGCGCAGGACGTGCGCGGCCTGGCCCTGGGCGCCTTGCGGCCGTTGGGCCTGTCGGCATGGCTCGGAAAGCGCCGGCCGGCGCAAGGCGAGGCGCGCGATCTCTTGCTGGACCTTGAACGCCGGGGCCAAACCCCGGCACGTGGCCGGCGGCCGGCCCAACCTTCTAGTACTTCGCGCGCTTGAACGCGCCATAACGCCATGTCGGATATCGGCCGCATCGATCTATTCGGAAAACTCAATCCGCTGCTCTACCAGTCGCTGGAGGGCGCCACCGCGTTCTGCAAGCTGCGCGGCAATCCTTATGTGGAACTGGTGCATTGGGTGCATCAGATCCTGCAGGCCCAGGACAGCGACCTGCATCGCATCGCGCGCCGCTTTGACCTGGACCTGGCGCGGTTGCAGGCCGATCTGACAGCCGAACTGGAGCGTCTGCCGGCCGGCGCGGGATCGGTGTCCGATCTGTCGGAGCACATCGATCATGCGGTCGAGCGAGCCTGGGTGCTGGGGTCCTTGCGCTACGGTGCGATGCGCATCCGCAGCGGCCATCTGCTGGCAGGCCTGGCCAGGACCTACGCCCTGCGCCACGTGCTGCTGGGCATGTCGCCGCAGTTCTCGCGCATCGCGCCGGACAGGCTGCTCGAGGAGATGGGCGAGATGCTGCGGGGATCGCCGGAGGACGACGACGCCACGGCCGGCGCCGCCGCCGAAGTGACGCAGGCGCAAGGGCAGGGCGGCGCCGCGCTGGAGCGGTTCGCGGTCGACCTGACGGCCAAGGCGCGCGAAGGCGCGATCGATCCCGTGTCTGGACGCGACGAGGAGATCCGCCAGATCGTCGATGTGCTGATGCGGCGCCGGCAGAACAATCCGCTGCTGGCCGGGGAGGCCGGCGTGGGCAAGACGGCGGTGGTGGAAGGCCTGGCGCTGCGCCTGGCGTCGGGCGATGTGCCGCCGCCCTTGCGCGAGGTGTCGCTATATCTGCTGGACATCGGCTTGCTGCAGGCCGGCGCGGGGGTGAAGGGCGAATTCGAGCAGCGGCTGCGCAGCGTGATCGACGAGGTGCAGGCCAGCGAGCGGCCCATCGTGCTGTTCATCGACGAGATCCACACGCTGGTGGGCGCGGGCGGGGCGGCGGGCACGGGCGACGCGGCCAACCTGCTCAAGCCGGCGCTGGCGCGCGGCCAACTGCGGACCATCGGCGCGACCACCTGGTCGGAATACAAGAAGTACATCGAGAAGGACCCCGCGCTGAGCCGCCGCTTCCAGCTGGTGCAGGTCCATGAACCGGACGAGGCGCGCGCATTCGGCATGCTGCGCGGCCTGGCGGAGACCTTGCAGGCCCATCACGGCGTGCTGCTGCTGGACGAGGCGATCACGGCCGCGGTCAGCCTGTCGCACCGCTACATCCCGGCACGCCAATTGCCGGACAAGGCTGTCGCCTTGCTGGATACGGCCTGCGCCCGCGTCGCGATCAGCCAGCACGCCGTGCCGCCCGCCCTGGAGGATGCGCGCCGTCGCATCCAGTCGCTGGAAACCGCGCAGCGGATTGCTCGGCGCGAGCTTCACCTTGGCGCGGGCGACGCGTCGCGCGTCGAACGCCTGGCCGCCGAACAGGCGGAGGCGACGCAAGCCGAGCAGGCGCTGGCGGCGCGGTGGGAGACCGAGCGCGCGCTGGCCGCGGATGTCTTGTCCTTGCGCGAGGCGCTGGACCAGGCGTCCGTGCCCGACCCCGCGGCCACGCGGCAGGCGCTGGCGCGGGCGGGGGAGGCATTGGCGCGCAGCCAGCGCGAGACGTCGATGATCCACGCCTCGGTCGACGCCGCGGCGGTGGCCGCCGTGGTGGCAGACTGGACCGGCATCCCCGTGGGCCGCATGGTGCGCGACGAGGCGCAGGCCGTCCTGGCGCTGGCGGACACGCTGGAGAAGCGGGTGATCGGCCAGCGCGGCGGCCTGGAAGCGGTGGCGCGCCGCATCCAGACATCGCGGGCCCGGCTGACCGATCCGGACAAGCCGGTGGGCGTGTTCCTCCTGTGCGGCCCCAGCGGCGTCGGCAAGACGGAGACCGCGCTGGCGCTGGCCGAAGCCCTGTACGGGGGCGAACAGAACCTCATCACCATCAACATGAGCGAGTTCCAGGAGCCGCACACCGTATCCACGCTCAAGGGCGCGCCGCCCGGTTATGTGGGCTATGGCGAGGGCGGCGTGCTGACCGAGGCAGTGCGGCGGCGGCCCTACAGCGTGGTGCTGCTGGATGAGGTGGAGAAGGCGCATGCGGACGTGCACGAGATCTTCTTCCAGGTCTTCGACAAGGGCTGGATGGAGGACGGCGAGGGGCGCTACATCGACTTCCGCAATACGGTCATCATCCTGACCTCCAACGTGGGCACGGAGCGCATCGCGGCCCTGTGCCGGGACCCGGCGCTGATGCCCGATGCGCAAGGGTTGGCGGCCGCGCTGCGGGAACCCCTGCTGCAGGCATTCCCGGCGGCGTTGCTGGGCCGGCTGGTCGCCGTGCCTTACCTGCCGCTGCCGGACGCCATGCTGGCGCGCATCGTGGATCTGCAGTTCGAGCGGGTGCGCCGCCGCCTGCTGGAGCACCACGGCATCGAACTGGAGGTGGCGCGCGACGCGACGGCGCTGGTGGTGGCGCGATGCACGGAGGTCGAGTCGGGCGCGCGCATGGTGGATGCCATCCTCACCAATGCCGTGCTGCCGCAGATCAGCCGCGAACTGCTGGGCGCGTCGATGCGGGACAGCCGGCTGCAGCGCTTGCGCCTGTCTGCGGCCGACGGGGAGTTTCGCTATGACTATGCGTGAACCGCTAGCGGTCCTTGTCAGGCGTCTTCTTCACGGGCGCGGGGCGCATGAAGCTGCCGAATTCGCGCACGTGATCGGACGCGCTGCGGCCGTCGGCCGCCTCCCGCGATCCGCGCAGGGCGTCATCCACGGGATGGGTCCGGTGCTCGGCCAGCGGGTCGTGGGCCGGCAGCGCGGACGGCGTGCCGTCGGCGAAGACACTGGGCGAGCCGTCGCTGGATATGTCGAACAGCGCCAGCGGATCGGTGACCGGGCGGGAAACCGCGGCGTCGCCGCGCGGCAGGTGCTGCAGGGGATCGTCGGGGTTGCGCGCCTGCGCGGATTCCAGGTCGAAGGGATGGGTGGACACGTCGGGCGCGCTGCCGACAGGCAAGGTGCCCGGTCCGATCAGGTCGCTGAAGATGTCATCGCCCGCCACGGCGGCCGGGGGCGGCGCGTCGACGGCGCGCGCGGCTGTTTCCGCCCGCAGCCGGTAGGCGCCGATCTCCAGCTCGTCGCCCGGATTCAGCGGCACTTCCTGATCGCGCGCGATGCGGCGACCGTTGACGCTGACGGCGCTCATGCCGCTCAGGTTGACCAGAAAGCCTGCGTCGTCGGCGTCATGGACGCGGACAGCCGCCTGCACGCGGCAGATCGCGCGCGTGGGATCGGGCAAGGCGAGATGGTTCTCGGGACTGCGGCCGAGCGTGCCGCCGGGCGCGGTGAACTCGGTGTGCATGGGTTCGAAGGCCGGATCGCCGGCGTGCTGGAACACGGTGAGCTTCATGCCTTTCTCCTTGGCGCCTTCGGCGCGTCAACCGACCTGGGCCGCCTTGGCCGACTGGAATGCCGGGCCCCATTGGGGATGCCCGGTTTCATTGGGGGCGAGTTCGAACGAGGGCTGCAGCTGCAGGATGCGGACGAAGCTGTCTTCGCAGAGCTGGCGGTAGCCGGTGACGCAGTAGCTGAAGGCCTGGAGCTTCAATGCCTCCACCCGCACGGGCGTGGGCGCGGTGTCCAGCGCGTCGGAGGTGGCCACGGTGCGCACCACGGCGCCGAAGCGGCTGGCGGCGTATTCGTCGCGGACCTGCTGCAAGGCATCGGCGGCCTGCGGCGACGGTGCGGAAGCACAGGCCGCAAGCGCCGCGAGGATGGACATCAAGCTGATACGGACGAGCTGTTTCATGGCGCGGGCGTGTTGGTTGCGGAAAAGGAGGTTCGGATATTCCGCCGATGATAGCGGCCCGGTGCGACAGGGGTGCGTCGTGGCGTAACAGACGTGTGTGTTTTTATTTCCGGGGTCTTATGAACGCTTTCCTTCACCGAACTGCCCTGACCGGATATCGCGCCAGAAGGCCTTTGCGGCGCGTTGCGCTGATCGCCGCGAGCCTGGCGGCGGGCGCGCTGCTCGCAGGGTGCTCGTCGACCGCCAAGCGCGTGCCGGCGCCCTACGCCATCGAACTGCGCGCGGATCCGAAGGTGAACCTGAACGCCAACGGCAGGCCCTCACCGGTGCAGGTGACCATCTACGAACTGAAATCGGCCAGCATCTTCGAATCGCGTGATTTCTTCACCTTGCAGGGCGATGCGCACGCGGCGCTGGGCGCGGAGCTGCTCAACACCGACCAGGTGATCCTGCGGCCGGGCGAGACGAAGGTGCTGCGGTACTCCGGCAACCCGGAGGCGCGCGTGGTGGGCGTGGTGGCCGCCTACCGGGATCTCGAGCAAAGCAAATGGCGCCTGCTGGTGCCCCTGCCCGAACCCCAGGACACCAACATCTACAAGGTCTGGCAGTTTTCGCCGAACGAGGAGACGGTGAAGGTCGCGGTCAAGCGCGACGGGCTGGAGGAAGTGGATCGCAGCCGTTCGTGGTGGCCCTTTTAGAAACAGAACAAGAGAACCGGACCCATGGTGAGCAAAGACAAAGTGATCTGGTCGGAGGGCATGTTCCTGCGGCCCCAGCATTTCCAGCAACTTGAGCGCCATCTGCTCCATGTCGCGCAGCAGCGCGCGGCCGCGGCGCAGGGCTTCTTTTGGGGGTTCAGCCATCTGTCGCTGGACCGCGACGCGCTGGCGATCGGCAAACTGGTGCTGACGCAAGCGCAGGGCGTAATGCCCGACGGCACGCCTTTCGACTTCTCGGAGCCGGACGCCGCACCCGCCGCGTTCGAGGTGCCCGCGCAGATCCGCGACGCGCGCGTGCTGCTGGCGGCGCCTCGCGTGCGCCCCGGCGCCACCGACGTCATCTACGAAGGCGAAGAGGACACCTTGGCGCGCTACCTGGTGCACGAGGCCGACGTGGAAGACAGCGGTTCGATGGGGCTGGAGCCGGCCTTGCTGCAACTGGGCCGGCTGCGGCTGCGCCTGATGCTGGAAGACGACCTCACCGACGATTGGCTGGGCCTGGGCGTGGCGCGCGTGGCGGAGCGCCGGCCGGACAACCGCGTGGTGTTGGACGAGGGCTACGTGGCGCCGTGGCTGGCGGCGGGCGAACACCCAGTCCTGCGGGGACTCGTCAACGAGCTGTACGGCCTGCTGGGCGCGCGCAGCGAGGCGCTGGCCGCACGCCTGTCGCAGCCCGGCCGCGGCGGCGTCTCCGAGGTTTCCGACTTCATGCTGCTGGAAACCGTCAACCGCTACGTGGGCGCGCTCTGGCATGCGCGCCAGAGCGCCGCCCTGCATCCGGAGCGGCTGTTCCACGACTGGCTGATGCTGGCCTGCGACCTATCCACCTTCACGTCCGCCACGCGGCGTCCGGACGTGTTGCCCGAGTACGTGCATGACGACCTGCAGGGCAGTTTCGAGCCCCTGATGAATGAGCTGCGCCGTTCGCTGTCGGCGGTGCTGGAGCAGCGCGCCTTGCAGATCCCGTTGCAGGACAGGGGCCAGGGCGTGCGGGTGGCGCAGATTACGGATGCCGAACTGCTGCAGACCGCCGGTTTCGTGCTGGCGGTGCAGGCGGACCTGGGCTCGGACACGGTGCGCGCGCGCTTTCCCGCGCAGGTCAAGATCGGTCCGGTCGAGCGCATCCGCGACCTGGTGCACCTGCAGCTGCCCGGCGTGGCGGTGCGCGCGCTGCCGGTGGCGCCGCGGCAGATTCCCTACAGCGCCGGGCATGTGTACTTCGAACTGGATAAAAGCGGTGAATTCTGGAAGCAGCTTGAGCGCACCGGCGCGCTCGCGCTGCACCTGGCCGGCGACTTTCCCGGACTGACGATGGAGTTCTGGGCGTTGCGCGATTGAGCGCGGAGACAGCTATGCATGCATCGGATCACACCCTGTCCGCGCCGCCGGGAGGCCTGGGCGACAGCCCCGCCCAGGCCTCCGGCCGGCTGCGGCCCCACGACTACGTCATCAGCGGCGCCAATCCGCTGGTGGCGGCGGCCAATCCCCTGCTGGACCTGATTCCGCAGATCCGCGCGACCGCGGCGCATCCGTCGGCCGCCATGCTGCGCGAGCATTTGCTGGACGAGGTGCGCCAGTTCGAGCTGCGCGCGCAGCAGGCGGGCATTTCCAACGAAACGATACTTGGCGCGCGCTACTGCCTGTGCACCGCGCTGGACGAGGCCGCGGCGCTCACGCCGTGGGGCGGGGGCGGGGTGTGGTCGGCGCACAGCCTTTTAGTCACCTTCCATAACGAGACCTGGGGCGGCGAGAAATTCTTCCAGCTGCTGGCCAAGCTGTCGCAAAACCCCGCGCAGCATCTGGACCTGCTGGAGCTGCTGTACTACTGCCTGTTGCTGGGCTTTGAAGGGCGCTACCGCGTGATCGACAACGGGCGCTCCCAGCTGGAAACGCTGCGCCAGCGGCTGCTGCGCATCCTGCGCGGCGCGCGCGGCGAATACGCGCTGGCCTTGTCGCCGCATTGGCGCGACGAGCCCGCGCAGACGCCCTTGCGCCGCTTGCCGGTGCCCTTGTGGGCATTCGGCGCATTGGCCGCCGTTCTGGCGCTGGCCCTGTACTGGGGGCTGGGCTGGAGGTTGGGCAGCCAGTCCGATGGCGTGTTCGCGTCGATCAGCCAGTTGAAGCCGCCCACCGTGCAGATCGCGCCGGCGGCTGCGCCGCGGCCGGCGCCGGCCCCGCGGCTGGCGTTGTTCCTGGCGCCCGAGATCCGCGACCAGCTGGTGAGCGTGCGCGACGAAGTGGACCGCAGCGTGGTGGTGCTGCGGGGCGACGGAGTGTTCGAATCCGGCGCCAGTTCCGTGCGCGACCAATACTTGCCGGTGCTCTCGCGCGTGGCGGACGCCTTGCGCGAGACGCGGGGCAACATCCTGGTGCGCGGCTATTCGGACAATACGCCGATGCGCAGCGCGCGCTTTCCGTCCAACTGGCACCTGTCGCAGGCGCGCGCCGATGCCGTCAAGGAGATGCTGGAGCAGCGCCTGGGGCAATCGGCGCGGGTGCGGGCGGAAGGCCGCGGCGACGCCGATCCGGTGGCGCCCAACGATACGGCCGCGGGCCGCGCGCTGAACCGGCGGGTGGAGATCACGGTGCTGGTGCCGCCCGCGCCGCACGAGGTTGCCGGACAGGGAGGCCAGGAATGATCTACAGGCTGTTCGGATGGTTCTTGAGCCGGCGCGTATGGAACTTCCTGGGGCTGGTGGCCCTGGCGCTGCTGATCTGGATCGCGGGGCCGCTTATTGCGGTCGGGACCGTGCGGCCGCTGGAAAGCGAGGTGGTGCGCATCATCGTGATCGTGGCGATATTCGCGATCTGGCTGCTGCGCTTCTTGTGGCGCAAGTGGCGGGAAGGGCGGCTGAACGCGCAGTTGCTGGGCCAGTTGCGGCCCCGGCCACGCGCCGAAAAGGCGGCCCCCGATGTTCCGGAGAACGACGAGATACGCCAGCTGGAAGCGCGATTCGACGAGGCTGTCGAGCTGCTGCGCAAAACGCGCTTCGAAAACGGCGGCAAGCGCCGCACGCTGGACCGCTTCTCCAAGCAGTACCTGTACCAGCTGCCTTGGTACGTGATCATCGGCGCGCCGGGAGCCGGCAAGACCACCGCGCTGGCGAACTCAGGTCTGAATTTTCCCTTGGCCGAGCGCTACGGGAAGGTGGCCCTGCGCGGCGTGGGCGGCACCCGCAACTGCGACTGGTGGTTCACCGACGATGCCGTGCTGCTGGACACGGCGGGACGCTACACCACGCACGAAAGCGATCCCACGGGCGACGAGGAAGAGTGGCGCGGGTTTCTCGGCCTGCTGACCAAGTACCGCGGGCGGCAGCCGATCAACGGCGCAATGCTGACGGTCAGCGTCGAAGACCTGTTGTCGGCGTCGGACGCGGAGCGGGCGCAGCACGCCGCGGTGCTGCGCCGCCGCCTGCAGGAACTGCGCGAGCAGCTGGGCATCGCGTTTCCCGTCTATGTGCTGGTGACCAAGACCGACCTGTTGTCCGGCTTCGAGGAGTATTTCGCCTCGTTCAGCCGCGACGAGCTGGCGCAGGTCTGGGGCTTTACCTTGCCGTATGCGCGCACGCAGGAGCCCGGCTTCGACCTGTATGAAGCCTTCCACGCGGAGTACGCCCTGCTGCAGCGGCGCCTGGACGATGCGCTGCCGGAGGTGGTGGCGGCCGAAGACAATCCTTCGCGGCGCGCGCTGGCCTACATGCTGCCGCAGCAATTCGCCGGCCTGCAGGCCATCCTGGGCCATTTCCTGAGCGATGTCTTCGCCACGTCGAAGTTCGAGGCCCGCGTCATTCCGCGCGGCGTGTACTTCACCAGCGGCACCCAGGGCGGCGAGACGTTCGACCAGGTGACCGGGCATCTCAAGCGCTACCTGCGCATTGACGGCGCCGCCGCGCCGGCGCCGAGCGTGCCGGGCGAGGGGGAGGGCCGCAGCTACTTCCTGAAGAACCTGCTGCGGGACGTGATCTTCCGCGAGGCGGGCCTGGCGGGCCGCAACCTGCGTTGGGAGCGCCGCTACCGGCAACTGCACTGGGCGGGCTACGGACTGGTCACTGCGATGTTCGTCGCGCTGATCGCGGGGTGGGCGGTGAGCTACGGCAACAACTCGGCCTATGTCGACGAAGTCGCGCGGCGCGTGCCCGCGGTGGAGAAGCTGACGCGCGACATCAAGATTACGCGCACGGGCGACCTGCTGGGCCTGATGCCGTTCCTGGACAGCCTCTGGTACCTGCCGCGGCACGAAGGCTTTGAAATCGACCAGCCGCCGCTCGGCTACCGCTTCGGCCTGTATCAGGGCCTGAAACTGCAGGCGGCGGCGCAGGGCGTATACGGCAATACGCTGGACCAGGTGCTGCTGCCGCAAGTGGCGCGCCGCGTCGAGGCCGCGCTGCGGGACGCGTCGGCCAGCGACCTGGAGTACTCCTACGAAGCGCTGCGCGCCTATCTGATGCTGTACGAGGCCGAACGCTACGACGCGGAGTTCATGCATGCGTGGCTGCTGTCGGACATGCAGGCCACCTTGCCGGAAGGCTATACGCGCCGTCAGTACGAGCAGTTGTCGCTGCATCTGCGCAACCTGACGCAGGGCCGCGTGCTGGCGTCGCCGTTCCCCAAGGACGATGCGCTGGTGGCGCAGGCGCGCGAGAAGCTGGCGCGCTATACGCTGGCGCAGCGCGCCTACAGCCGGCTGCGCCGCACCTTGGCCAATACCGATGCGGCGCCCGAGAACACGGTGGTGACGCTGGGCGGCGCGCAGGCCAGCGCCGTGTTCGTGCGCAAGAGCGGCAAGCCGCTGAGCCAGGGCGTCCCGGCGCTCTACAGCTATCGGGGCTATTGGGACGTGTTCAACAAGCGCGTCGCCAGCGTCGCGGAGGTGCTGAGGTCGGACGATGCGTGGATCCTGGACATCCCCGCGCCCGGCGTGCTGGACCAGGCGGCGCAGCGCCAGCTGGTGGCCGGCATCAAGCGCCTCTACATGAACGATTACGTGGCGCAGTGGGACGGCTACCTGAACGATCTGCAGCTCGCGCCCAGCAAATCCTTGCTGCAGAACATCCAGATGGCGCGCACCCTGTCGGCGCCGGAGTCGCCTTTGGTGCAGCTGGTGCGCGGCGTCGCGCGCGAGACCTCCTTGCTGCGCGACTCGGGCAAGGAGGACCGCTCGCTGGTGGACCAGGCGCGCGACCGCGTCAGCAGCACGCGCGAAGCGCTGGAGCAGATGTTCGGCCCCACGGGGCCCGGCGGCGCCGCGCGTCCCGATGCGTCGGACGACAAGCTGGAAGGCATCGTGGACCAGCACTTCGAGCCGTATCGCCGCCTGGCGCAGGGCGAAGGCGGGGCAGGGGGCGCGCCGGCGCCCATCGCCGCCACCACGGGCCTCATCAATGAGCTCTATACCTACCTGACCGCGGCGGACGCGGCCCTGCGCAGCGGCAGCCCGACGCCCAGCTCGGATTCGGTGACAAAGCTGCGCGCCGAGGCTGGTCGCCTGCCCGGGCCCCTGCGCGACGTGCTCAATTCGCTGTCCGTGAACGCGTCGGGCGAGGTGTCCGATGTGGCGAGGGCGCGCATGGGCGAGACCGTGTCCGCCACCATCGGCGTGTTCTGCGGCCAGTCGGTGGCGGGGCGCTACCCGTTTTCCAGCCGCTCGACGCGCGACGTGGCCCCCAACGACATGGCGCGCCTGTTCGCGCCCAACGGGCTGATGGATGACTTCTTTCAGAAGAACCTGGCGACGCAGATCGACGTATCCGGGCAGCGCTGGCGCTTCAAGCCCGGCGTCGACGGGCGGTCGGGCGCCAATTCGGCCACGCTGGACGCATTTCAGCGCGCCGGCGTCATTCGCGATGTGTACTTCATGGCGGGCAATCCCATGCCGTCCTATCGGGTGGCCATCCGGCCGGTGGAGATGGATGAGCGCATCACGCAGTTCGTGATGGACGTGGACGGCCAGCCGGTGCGCTACGCGCATGGGCCGCAGGTGGCGACCACGGTGCAGTGGCCGGGTCCCCGGGGCAGCAACCAGGTGCGCATCGAACTGACGCCGCAGGAAGGCGCGGCGGGCATGACGACCTCCGGCCCGTGGGCGCTGAACCGCATGCTGGACCGCGCGCAATTGCGGCGCGGCGCCTCGCCCGAGATCACCTTGGCCACGTTCGACCTGGGCGGGCGCAAGGTGGTGCTGGAGATCACTGCCAGCAGCGTAAAAAGCCCTTTTCATCTAGCCGAGATGCAGGGTTTCGCCTGCCCCGGCGCGTCGTGAGCAGGATATGGACATGGAGCCAGGAGTAGAGAGTGGGCGGGTGGGCTGGTACGGCAAGATTCCGGCCGCGGGCGACTTCGTGCACCGGCGCCTGCCGCGTGAACTGATCGCCTGGTGGGACCGCTGGCTGCAGTTCGGCCTTACCGCGCTCAAGCAGGCGCCGGACGCGGCGGCCGCGCGCAGTTTCGCTTCCGCGCCGATCTGGAATTTCGCCATTCCGGCGGGGCCCGGCGCCGGCGTGGCGCAACTGGGCTGCATCACGCCCAGCCGCGACCGCGTGGGGCGCGGCTATCCCTTGTGCGTCGTCGCGGCCTTGCCGCCCGCGCAATATCACAGCAGCATCCTGGACGGCGCCAGCGACTACTACCGGCAGGTGGGCGCGAGCATGCTGGCCGCGGTGCGCCATGGCTGCGCGCCGGAACAGTTCGACCGCAGCCTGCAGCAGGTGCGCATGCCCGCCGCCGCGCCCAGCTCTTGCGCGCCGCCGGGGGGCAACGACATCATGGACATCCTGCGCGCGGGCCGGGAGCAGGAATCCGCGCCTGTGGCGCGCCGCGCATTGGGCGCCTGGCCCGACCTGCCGTTCTGCTTCAACCCCAGTTCGCACACCAGCTATTGGTGGACCAACCAGGCGGACGGCGCGGCATTGCAGACCTACGTGCACGGGGGCGCGCTGAACGCCGCCTTGTTCACCCGATTGTTCTCGTCCCTGCCCACGTGGCGGCCATGAGCCTTATCGACACCGGAGGACCGCGCATGTCCCGACCTTCCGCAGTGCCGCCGGACCCGGGCGCGCCGCGTCTTGACGACCTGATCCGCTTGCCGCCGGGCCTGCGGCGCCAGGAGGAGATCGCGCGGATCGTCGGAGGCCTGGCCGCCGCCCTGGCCGCCTTGCATGAGGCCGGCCGGGTTCATGGCGGCCTTTGCCCGGCCGCCGTCGCCCATGACCCGTCGGGCCAGGCCATCCTGGCGGCGCCGCCCGTGGCGCCCGCGCCTGATGCCGAAGACGCCTCCCGTCACGCCGGCTATGCCGCGTTCGAGCAATACACGGACGACCCTGACTACCCCTGCGGCCCGTGGACGGACGTCCATGGGCTGGCGGCGCTGGCCTATTTCCTGGCCACGGGCAGCGCCCCGCCAAGCGCGCTGGCGCGTCGCGTGCGCGACGACTGCCCGCCGCTGCATGAATGGGGCGCGGGGGCTTACGACCAGGCGTTCTGCGATGCCGTCGATCGCGGCCTGGCGATGCCGGCGCACGCGCGGCCGCAGACGGTGGAGGCCTTTGCCGCGGCGATGGGGGCGTCTCTGCCGCCTCGGGACACGAGCCCGGCAATGCCCTTGGCCCCAGTCGCCGCGCCGATGGCGGAGCCTTCCGCCGGCGATGACGAGCTGGTCAGCTCAACGGCCGGCCATCCGGCTGCAGCGCCTCCGGAACTTCCGTCCTCTGGTCGACGCATCCTGCCGTTGGCGCTGATGTTCGCCCTGCTGCTGGCGGGCGGAGCCTATGCCTGGGTCCGGTTGACGGCGCCGCCGGTCCAACTGGCCGGCGCGCCGCAGGTTTCGTCCCCGGCTCCCGCGCCTGCGCCGCAGCCTCCTCAGGTCGAGCCCGCCGAGGCGCCGCCCGTGGTTCCGGACGCACCGCCCGCAGGAAGCGCCGCCGCGCCAGCGCCGCCGCCCGTCGAATCCGCCGCCGGCGGCCAAGCGCAGGAGGCGACACCCGACGCCACGGCCGGGATCGCCGCCAGCACGCCTGCGCCAGAGGCGCAGGCTACGGCCGAGGCCGTGCCGCAGGAGCCGCCCAAGGCAGCGCCCGTGGCGGTGCGCGTGGCCGTGCGTCCATGGGGAGAGGTGCTGATCAATGGCCGCTCACGCGGGGTGAGCCCGCCCTTGCGCGAGCTTTCCCTGGCGCCGGGCCGCTATCAGGTGACGGTGCGCAATGCATCGTCGGGAGACCACAGCATGACGTTGACCGTGGCGCCGGGCAGGCCTGCCGCCATTACGCACGAGTTCAAATGAAGGATGGCAAGCCGCGCCGGGGGCGGGCGGCTGCTCAAGGCAGCATGGATTCGCCGCGCAGCAGATCGTCCAGGGTTTCGCGCTGCCGCACGACGTAGTATTTGTCGCCGTCGACCATGACTTCGGCCGGGCGGACTCGCGTGTTGTAGTTGCTGGCCATGGCCATGCTGTAGGCGCCCGCGGATTCCACCGCCAGCACGTCGCCTTGCTGGATAGTCAGCAGGCGCTTTTTGGCCAGCCAGTCGGCGGTTTCGCAGACCGGGCCGACGATGTCGTATTCGGCCGCGTCGCCCATGCGCGGGTGCAGGGGTTGCACGCCGTGAAAGGCGTCGTACAGCGCCGGGCGCAGCAGGTCGTTCATGGCCGCGTCGACGACGGCGAAGTTGCGCGCTTCGGAATGCTTCAGGTATTGGACGGTGGTCAGCAGCACGCCGGCGTTGCCGACGAGCGAGCGGCCAGGCTCCAGCACCAGTTGCAGATGGCCCTGGCCGCGCGCGTTCAGGCGGTCGAACACGCGGTCCAGCAAGTCCTTGGGCGAAGGCGGCGTTTCGTCCGTGTAGCGGATGCCCAGGCCGCCGCCGAGGTCCAGGTGCGCGATCTTGATGCCGGCCTGGTCCAGCTTTTCGACCAGGTCCAGCAGCTTTTCAAGCGCATCGAAATAGGGACTGATGTCGGTGAGCTGGGAGCCGATGTGGCAATCCACGCCCACGATGTCCAGGTTCGGCAGCGATTGGGCCGTTCGGTAGGCGTCCAGCGCCGATTCGATGGCGATGCCGAACTTGTTTTCCTTCAGGCCGGTGGAAATGTACGGATGGGTCTGGGCGTCGACGTCCGGGTTCACGCGCAGCGACACGGGGGCGCGCGCGCCCATGTGCTGGGCGACCTCGGACAGACGGTGTAGTTCGGCCACCGATTCCACGTTGAAACACTTTACGCGCGCCGCCAGCGCGTCGCGCATTTCCCAGGCCTGCTTGCCCACGCCCGAAAACACGATCCTGGACGGATCCGCGCCGGCAGTCAGGGCGCGCTTGAGCTCGCCGCCGGAAACGATGTCGAAACCCGCGCCCAGGCGCGCGAATTCCTTCAGGACGGCCAGATTGGAATTGGCCTTCATGCCGTAGCAGACCAGCACCGGCCGCTGGCCGATGGCGCTGCGGTAGGACTGCCAAGATGCCTTGAGGGCCGCGCGCGAATAGACGTAAAGCGGAGTTCCCAACCGTTCGGCCAGATGGTCAAGCGGCACGTCTTCCGCGTACAACACATTGTTGCGGTATTGGAAGTACGGGCTGCCGGCCAATTCAGGCGGGGTGGGGAACGGGGGCGTCATAGGGTCGGCGGCGGGGGAGGGATCTGCGTCGCCGGCTGCTGGCTTGGCTGCGAACGCGCGGGCGGCTTGCCGTCCGGGGTCGGCATGTACAACGGCCCCTTGTACCCGCAGGCCGCAACCATGCCGGTCGCCACTAGCGTGGCTACAATGCGAAGAGCCATGCGGCTAAATGCCAATTGGAACACTGGGAACTCCGTAATTCTTGCAGGCTCGATTATGACCGAAACCGAATTTCTTGCGTTGATCGACCAGGTGCTGGACAGCATCGAAAGCCAGGCCGACGACTGGGCGGCTTCGCTCGACGTCGACGTGGAAACCAGCCGCAGCGGCAATGTGCTGACGATGGTCTTCGAAGACAACACTCACGTCGTGGTGAACAGCCAGGCCGTCATGCAGGAGCTGTGGGTGGCCGCGCGCAGCGGCGGCTTCCACTACCGCTACGATGGCCAGCACTGGAACGATACCCGGGGCGGTCCGCAGTTGCCGGACGCCTTGTCCCAGATATGCTCGGCCGCGGCCGGCGTCCCCGTGACGATACGGCTGTAAGGCAGCCTTCCACCGGCAAAAAAAGGCCGGCCTGCGAGGCCGGCCTTTTCGCGTCAGAACGGGATCTTCTGCGACCAGGGGGCGTTGTTCTGCGTGCCCACGCCCGGCGCAACCTTGATCCGGGTGTCCTCGCCGGTGCTGCCGCCCAGGCCATTGAGGAACTCGCCCAGCGTGTCGGCTTCGGCCAGCCCCAGGCGCGCCACGGCTTGCCCGGGCGGGAATTCCGAGAAGTAGAACTCGCCGTTTTCCACGAGGATGCCGTCGGGCCGCGCGCGGGGCTTCTCTTCGGGCACGCCCTTGAGCACGTCTTGCATGTAGTCCACCCAGATCGGCATGGCCACACCGCCGCCGGTTTCTCGCGAGCCCAGCGACTTGGGCTGGTCAAAGCCCAGCCACGAGGTGGCGACCAGCGTAGGCGTGTAGCCCGAGAACCAGGCGTCCACGGATTCGTTGGTGGTGCCGGTCTTGCCGGCGATGTCATTGCGCTTGAGCAGGGCGCGGGCGCGCGCCGCGGTGCCGTAGGTGGCCACGCCGCGCAGGATGTCGTCCATGACCCAGGCGGTGCGCGGATCGATGGCGCGGGCCGCCGAGTCGCCAGCCAGGACCGGCTTGGACTGCATGATGACCTTGCCGCTGCTGTCGGTGACGCGGTCGATCAGGTAGGGCGTGACGCGGTAGCCGCCGTTGGCGAACACCGAGAACGCGCCGGCCAGCTGCAGCGGCGTGACCGAGCCTGCGCCCAGCGCCAGCGGCAGCACCGCCGGCTGGCGGGCCTTGTCGAATCCGAAGCGGGTCAGGTAGTCCTGCGCATACTGCGGGCCGATGGCCTGCAGGATCCGGATCGACACCATGTTCTTGGACTTGTACAGGCCCTGGCGCAGCGTCAGCATGGGTTCGTACTGGTTGCCGTAGTTCTTGGGGTTCCAGGCCTTGGAGCCGGTCTGCTCCGCGGTCAGCATGAAGGGCTGGTCCGAGATCTGCGTGCCCGGCGTCAGGCCGCGTTCCAGCGAGGCGGCATAGATGAAGGGCTTGATGTTCGAGCCCGGCTGGCGCCATGCCTGCGTCACGCGGTTGAAGTTGCCGCGATAGAAGTCGAAGCCGCCGATCATGGCGCGGATGGCGCCGTCCTGCGGCGACAGCGCCACGAAGGCCGCCTGCACCGAGGGCAGGTTGATGATTTCCCAGTTGTCGCCGAATTTGCGGATGTAGACCACGGAGCCGCGCTTGATGCGCTGGTCGGGCTTGGCCTTGTCGTTCAGCGCGCGGGCGACGACGCCCAGCACCTTCTTGTCGGTGACGGTGATGATTTCGCGCGAGCTGCGCGCCAGCTTCACTTCCGTGGGGCTGGCCGACAGCACCAGCGCGGTCAGCAGGTCGCCGCTGTCGGTGAATTTGTCGAACACGCCGTCCAGGAACTCATCCAGCGCCGCCGGGTTGTTCTCGGTGCCCGGGGGCAGGTCGAGCTGTTCCTCGGGACCGGGGTAGGGGGCGCGGCGCGTGTATTCCAGCACGCCCTCGCGCACGGCGCGGTAGGCGGCTTCCTGGTCCTTGGACTGCACGGTGGTGTAGATGTTGATGCCGCGCGAATAGACGTTGTCCTGGTACACGTTGTACAGCAGCTGGCGCGCCAGTTCGGCCACGTACTCGCCGTGGATGGAATAGCCGCCGGCCGGCGTGCCTTCCGCCGACTTCATGACGATCGGCTGCGCCATCGCCTGCTTGTATTCGGGTTCCGTCAGGTAGCCCAGCGACTGCATGCGGGCCAGCACGTAGCGCTGGCGCAGTTCGGCGCGGGGACGGTTGGAGATCGGATTGAAGCGCGAGGGGGCCTTGGGGATGCCGGCCAGCATGGCGGCTTCGGCGGGCGTGACTTCCGACAGGAGCTTGCCGAAATACGTGCGCGAGGCGGCCGCGAAGCCGTAGGCGCGGTGGCCCAGGTAGATCTGGTTCATGTAGAGCTCAAGGATCTGGTCCTTGGTGAGCTCGGACTCGATCTTGAACGTCAGCAACAGTTCGTAGAACTTGCGCGAATAGGTTTTTTCCGACGACAGGTAGAAATTGCGCGCCACCTGCATGGTGATCGTGCTGGCGCCCTGCGTCTTGGACATGTTGATCAGGTTGGTCAGGCCCGCCCGCGCCACGCCCATCCAGTCGATCCCGCCGTGCTGGTAGAAGCGGTCGTCTTCGGCCGCCAGCACCGCGGACTTCATGACGTCCGGGATCTCATTGAAGCGCAGCACGTTGCGGCGCTCTTCGCCGAACTCGCCGATCAGGACCCGGTCCGCCGTATAGACGCGCAGCGGCACCCGCGGGCGATAGTCCGTCATGGCGTTCAGGTCCGGCAGGTTGGGCCAGGCCAGCGCCAGCGCCATTCCGGCGAGCAGGACGCCGCACAGGAACAGGCCGGCGAAAAGGATGCCGGTTTTTACGAAGAATCGCAGTATGGGGGATCCGCTGTGGGCGGGCTTGTCTTTCTTGGAGGAATTCTGGGGCTTGCTCATCGCGGCGATTTTACGGGTATCTCCGGTCTCGCCTCATGGCGGGGGATCGGTTTCTGTAACAAGATAGTTCTGTGTGGTGCGCGGGCAACTTGGCGGCAGATGTGATAATGCCGACATGAACTTTTCCGCTAACTCATGTCCGGAGGCTGACCCGGACCCGGCTCCCTCGGACGGGGCGCCTGAAAACCTGCCTTGCGCCGTGGAGTGCACAGGCAAGACCGTGGCGTTGCCGCACGACCTGCCCGTCTTCCTGGTTGGGATGATGGGCGCGGGCAAGACGACCATAGGCCGTAGCCTGGCGCGGGCGCTGGGACGCGAGTTTATGGATCTGGATCATGAGCTCGAGGCGCGTTGCGGCGTGCGGGTGCCGGTAATCTTCGAAATCGAGGGCGAAGCCGGTTTCCGTCGCCGGGAGTCCGCCGCCTTGGAAGAGTGTACCCAACGTCGCAACATTATTCTTGCCACCGGCGGCGGCGCCATCCTGGCGCCCGAAAACCGGCAGCGGTTGCACGAGCGCGGCATCGTGGTCTATTTGAGGGCCAGCGTGGACGAATTGTTCCGCCGGACCTGCCGCGACCGCAACCGCCCCTTGCTGGCCACCGCGGACCCGCGCGGCACGCTGCGCGACCTGATGACCTTGCGGGAGCCCCTCTATAAGGAAGTGGCCGACCTGGTGGTGGAGACGGGCTCGATGCCCATCCATACCCTGGTCAAGGCGCTTCTGCCGCAATTACAAGCTTTTGAGAAGCGCATATGAACGTTGTTGACGTCGATACTCCGGGCGGAAGCTATCCGATCCACATCGGTCCCGGCCGCCTGGACGCCCTGGACCAGTGCATACCCGCGGACGCGACCGCGATCGCGGTGGTGACCAACCCGACGGTGGCGGCCCTGTATGGCGAACGCGCCGAAGCCGCGCTGGCCCGCAGCGGCAAGCGGGTGCTGCGCATCGAACTGCCCGACGGCGAGGCCTACAAGGACTGGCAGTCGCTGAACCTGATCTTCGACGCCTTGCTGGCCAACCGCCTTGACCGCCGCTGCGTCCTGGTGGCGCTGGGCGGAGGCGTCATCGGCGACATGACGGGTTTCGCGGCCGCCGTGTACATGCGCGGCGTGCGCTTCCTGCAGGTGCCCACGACCCTGCTGGCGCAGGTGGATTCGTCGGTGGGCGGCAAGACGGCCGTAAACCACCCGCTGGGCAAGAACATGATCGGCGCCTTCCACCAGCCGGTGGCGGTCGAAATCGATACCGAGGTCCTCAACACCTTGCCGGCGCGCGAAGTGTCGGCCGGGCTGGCGGAAGTGATCAAGTACGGCCTGATCCTGGACCCGGCGTTCTGGACCTGGTGCGAAGTCAACGCGCCGAAGCTGCGCGCCCTGGATCACGAGGCCATCGCCTACGCGATCCGGCGCTCCTGCGAGCTGAAGGCGCAGGTGGTGGGCAAGGACGAGCGCGAGTCCGGCTTGCGCGCCATCCTGAACCTGGGCCACACCTTTGGCCACGCCATCGAATCCGGCCTGGGCTACGGCGCCTGGCTGCACGGCGAGGCCGTGGGCTGCGGCATGGTGCAGGCGGCCGAGCTGTCCGCCGACGTGGCGGGCTTTGACCGCGCCGACGTGGCGCGCGTGCGGGCGCTGGTGACGGCCATCGGCTGCCCCGCGGTTGCGCCCGACCTGGGCGCCGACCGCTGGCTGGACCTGATGCAGGTGGACAAGAAGACCGAAGGCGGCTCGATCCGCTATGTGCTCATGACCCGCATCGGCGAGGCCGTGACCCGGACGGCGCCGGACGACGCCGTGCGCGCCGTCCTCGCCCGCACCACCCAGTAAACGCGGAGACAGACGGTGTCGCAGATGAATGAACTGGCTTCCTATGCATCCGACCCGTCTCAATCGCGCGGTCGCACCTATGCCGAGCCGCCGCCGGAGAACCGGACGGAATTCCAGCGCGATCGCGATCGCATCGTCCATTCCGGCGCCTTCCGGCGCCTGGAATACAAGACGCAGGTCTTCGTGAACCATGAAGGCGACCTGTTCCGCACCCGCCTGACCCACAGCCTGGAAGTGGCGCAGATCGCGCGCACGCTGGCGCGCAGCATGCGGCTGTCGGAAGACCTGACCGAAGCCATCTCGCTGGCGCACGACCTGGGCCATACCCCGTTCGGGCATGCCGGCCAGGACGAGCTGAACGCCTGCATGCGCGAACTGGCGCCGGAGGCCGGCGGCTTCGAGCACAACCTGCAAAGCCTGCGCGTGGTGGACGAGCTTGAGGAACGCTACGCGGACTTCAACGGCCTGAACCTGTGCTTTGAAACGCGGGAAGGCATCCTGAAGCACTGCTCGGCGGCGCACGCGCGCCAGTTGGGCGATGTGGGCGAGCGCTTCCTGAACCGCACGCAGCCGTCGCTGGAAGCGCAGCTGGCCAACCTGGCGGACGAAATCGCCTACAACAACCACGACATCGACGACGGCCTGCGCTCCGGCCTGATCACGCTGGAGCAGTTAAAGGAGGTGTCGATCTTCGAGCGCCACCATGCCCTCGTGCTGGACCGCTACCCCGGCCTGGCGCCGCGCCGTGCGGTGGCCGAAACGATACGCCGCATGATCAACACGCTGATCGTCGACCTGACGCGGACCTCGCTGGCGCGCATCCGCGACGCGGCGCCCGCCAGCGTGGACGACGTGCGCCGCGCGCAGCCGCTGGCGGGATTTTCCGATGAAATCCGCGGCGAAGCGGATGCGTTGAAGAAATTCCTGTTCGACAACCTGTACCGGCATTACCGCGTGCTGCGCATGACCACCAAGGCCCGGCGCATCGTGCGCGAACTGTTCGCGGCTTTTCTGGACGATCCCCGGCTGCTGCCGCCCGACTACCGCCGCGCCGCGTTCAATGAGCAGGCGCGCGCCATTTCCGACTACATCGCCGGCATGACCGACCGCTACGCCATCCGCGAACACAAGCGCTTGTTCGACATGGCGTAGCGCCCGCCAGGGCAGGCGCCTCAGCGGTGCTTGCGATAGGGTTCGTCCGCCGCCACGAATGTGGCTTCGGCGCGCGCGTCGCGCATCCATTCCTGCATGGCGGGCAGCGCCAGCATCGCATCCATGTAGTCGCGCACGGGCCCCGCGGCCGCGACGCCGTAGGTGGTAAAGCGCGAGACCACCGGCGCGAAGAAGGCGTCGGCGATCGAGAACCCGCCAAAGAGGAAAGGACCGTCCTGGCCGAATTCCGCGCGCGTGTCGTGCCAGATGGCCTGCATGCGTGAAATGTCCTGCTGCGCGGCGTCCGGGATGTCGATGCCCGGCAGGTGGGCTTCGATGTTCATGGGCATGGCCTGGCGCAGCGCGCCAAAGCCGCTGTGCATCTGCGCGGCCAGCGAACGCGCCCGGGCGCGGGCCTTGGGGTCTTGCGGCCACAGGCGGGCATCAGGATGGCGTTCGGCGGCGTACTCGCAGATGGCCAGCGAATCCCAGACCGCGAAGTCGCCGTCCAGCAGCACCGGCACCAGGCCCGCGGGCGACACCGCGCCCAGCCGGCGCGAGAATTCCTCGGTGAAGAGGCCAAGCTTTTGTTCCGTGAAGGCGATGCCCGCGGCGCGCAGGGCGATCCACGGACGCATGGACCAGGAAGAGTAGTTTTTGTTGCCGATGATCAAGGTGTACATGCCGCTATCCCTTACGCATTGATGGTCTTTTTTACACGCCCGGCGCGCGGCGCAGAAGCTTGCCCAGATACTGCCCGGTGTGGCTGGCCGGGGTAGCCGCGACGGCTTCCGGCGTGCCTTGGGCCACGACATAGCCGCCGCCGTCGCCGCCTTCCGGGCCCATGTCGATCAGCCAGTCGGCAGTCTTGATGACGTCCAGGTTGTGTTCGATGATGAGCACCGTGTTGCCGGAGTCGACGAGCTGGTTCAGCACCTGGAGCAGTAGCTCGATATCGCGGAAATGCAAGCCTGTGGTGGGCTCGTCCAGGATATAGAGCGTTCGGCCGGTGCTGCGGCGCGACAGCTCCTGCGACAGCTTCACGCGCTGCGCCTCGCCGCCCGAAAGCGTGGTCGCGCTCTGGCCCAGGCGGATATAGGACAGGCCGACATCGATCAGCGTATGCAGCTTGCGCGAAATGGCCGGCACCGACTCGAAGTATTCGAGCGCCTGTTCCACCGTCAGGTCCAGCACTTCGCTGATGTTGCGGCCGCGGTAGCGGATCTCCAGCGTTTCGCGGTTGTAGCGCTTGCCGTGGCAGACGTCGCAGGGCACGTACATGTCGGGCAGGAAGTGCATCTCGACCTTGACCACGCCGTCGCCCTGGCAGGCCTCGCAGCGGCCGCCCTTCACGTTGAAGCTGAAGCGGCCGGGATCGTAGCCGCGGGTGCGGGCTTCGGGCACGCCCGCGAAGAGCTCGCGGATGGGCGTGAACAGGCCGGTGTAGGTGGCCGGATTGCTGCGCGGCGTGCGCCCGATGGGGCTCTGGTCCACGCTGATGATCTTGTCGAAGTTCTCCAGCCCCTGCATCGATACATAGGGGGCGGGTTCGCTTTGCGCGTGATGCAGCTGGCGCGACACGGCAACCGCCAGCGTGTCGTTGATGAGCGTGGACTTGCCCGAACCGGACACGCCGGTCACGCAGACCAGGCGGCCCGCAGGCAGGCGCAGTTCCACGTCCTTCAGGTTGTTGCCGCTGGCGCCCGTCAGGGTCAGCCAGGGCAGCTCGTCATTGACGGGACGGCGCGCGGGAATGGCGATGGCGCGCGCGCCGCTCAGGTATTGGCCGGTCAGCGAGTTGGGGTCGCGCTGCACCGTTTCCGGGTCGCCCTGGGCGACGACTTCGCCGCCATGTTCGCCCGCGCCGGGGCCCATGTCCACGACCCAGTCGGCCATGCGGATCATGTCTTCGTCATGCTCGACGACGATGACGCTGTTGCCGAGGTCGCGCAGGTGCTGCAAGGTGCCGATCAGGCGGTCGTTGTCGCGCTGGTGCAGGCCGATGGAGGGCTCGTCCAGCACGTACATCACGCCGGTCAGGCCCGAGCCGATCTGGCTGGCCAGGCGGATGCGCTGGGCTTCTCCGCCGGAGATGGTGTCGGCGCTGCGGTCCAGCGACAGATAGTTCAGGCCGACGTTGTTCAGAAAGCTCAGGCGCGCTTCGATCTCGCGCACGATGCGTTGCGCGATCTCCTGCTTGGCGCCGGTCAGGCTCAGGCCGCGGAACCAGTCCAGGCAGCTCGACAGCGGCATCGCCTCGACTTCATAGATGGCCTGGCCGTGGCGTTCGCCGCCGCGCGGGTCGTGGCCGATCAGCACGTTGCGCGCTTCGGGGCGCAGGCGCGAGCCGGCACAGTCCGGGCAGGTCTTGATGTTGCGGTACTTGCCCAGCTCTTCGCGCACCGTCGCCGAGTCCGTTTCGCGCCAGCGGCGCTCCAGGTTCGGGATGACGCCTTCGAAGGTATGGCGCTTGACGGTGCTGCGGCCTTTCTCATTCAGGTAGAGAAAGGAGATTTCTTCTTCGCCGGACCCGTACAGCACCTTGTCGCGCAGCGCTTCCGGCAGCTCTTCAAAGGGCGCTTCGATGTCGAATTCGTAGTGCGCGGCCAGACTCGTCAGCAGCGAGTGCGTGAAGGCGTTGCGGCGGTCCCAGCCGCGGATCGCGCCCGCGGCCAGGCTGAGCTCCGGAAAGGCGACGACCCGCTTCGGGTCGAAGAAGCCGACCTGGCCGATGCCGTCGCAACTGGGGCAGGCGCCCATGGGATTGTTGAAGCTGAACAGGCGAGGCTCCAGCTCGGGCAGGCTGTGGCTGCACACCGGGCAGGCGTAGCGGCTGGAGAAGACCTGCTCGCGTTCCTTGTCCATGTCCAGCGCCAGCGCGCGGCCTTCCGCCAACTGCAGCGCGGTCTCGAAGCTCTCGGCCAGGCGCTGCTTGCTTTCGGGTTTGATGCGCAGCCGGTCGATCACGACATCGATGTCGTGCTTCTCGGTTTTCTTCAGCGGCGCCATGCCGTCGATCTCAACGAGCTGGCCGTCCACGCGCAGGCGCACGTAGCCCTGCGCCTGCAGGCTGGCGCATTCGTCTTCAAAGCTGCCTTTCTTGCCGCGCGCGATAGGCGCCAGCACCGCCAGGCGCGTTTCGGGCGTCCAGCCGAGCACCGCGTCGACCATCTGGCTGACACTCTGGGCCTGCAGCGGCAGGCCGTGGTCCGGGCAATAGGGGGTGCCGACCCGCGCGTACAGCAGGCGCAGGTAGTCGTGGATCTCGGTGATGGTGCCGACGGTGGAGCGGGGGTTGTGCCCCGCCGCCTTCTGCTCGATCGAAATGGCCGGAGACAGGCCTTCGATCAGGTCCACGTCCGGCTTGTCCATCAGCTGCAGGAATTGGCGGGCGTAGGCGGAGAGGCTCTCCACGTAACGTCGCTGGCCCTCCGCGTACAGCGTGTCGAACGCCAGCGAGGACTTGCCCGAGCCGGACAAGCCGGTGACGACCACCAGTTTGTGGCGCGGCAGGTCCAGCGAGACGTTCTTGAGATTGTGGGTGCGTGCACCCCGGATGCGTATTGTCACGTCGGTCTGGTGTCCATCGGGCTCTTTTAAGCGGTTTCAAAGGCCAACTTGGTACTATAGCGCGCCGAATCCTCTCGCGTTCAAGGCCGTCCGTCTGGACGGACTGGCCGGGGGCCGGCGCCGCACCGCCAGATCAGACCGTGAGCGTATGACATGCAAGCATGCGCGCCGCCCTTGTCATAGTTGAAATTTCCGCATGCCGGCAGACAAAAAACTGAAATTGACCGCTTCCGAGCGCCGCGCCAGCGTGGCGCTGGCCGGCCTGTTCGCCGCGCGGATGCTGGGGCTGTTCCTGTTGCTGCCGGTGTTCGCCGTGGCCGCCAGCGGCATGCCGGGCGGGGACGACCCGGCGCGCGTGGGCCTGGCGCTGGGGATGTACGGCCTGACCCAGGCCTTCATGCAGATTCCCTTCGGGCTGGCGTCCGACCGCTGGGGGCGCCGTCCGGTCGTGCTCTTCGGGCTGTTGCTGTTCGTGGCCGGCAGCGTCGTCTGTGCGCAAGCCACGGACGTGTACTGGATCACCATCGGCCGCGCCATTCAGGGCGCCGGCGCCATTTCCGCCGCCGTGACCGCCTGGCTGGCGGACGCCACCCGCGACGAGGTGCGCACGCGCGCCATGGCCATGGTGGGCGGCTCGATCGGCTTGTCGTTTGCGTTGTCGCTCGTCCTGTCGCCGGTGCTGGTGGGCTGGTGGGGGTTATCGGGCCTGTTCTGGACCATCGCCTGCCTGGGCGTCATCTGCCTGGGGGTGGCGCGCTGGGTGGTGCCCGTGGTGCCGCGCACCCAGGCTCGCACCATGCAGGCCGCCAGGCCCCGCGAAGTCCTGACCCATCGCGACCTGCTGCGCCTGAACTTCGGCGTTTTCGTGCTGCATCTGATCCAGGTTTCGATGTTTGTCGTGGTGCCGGCGCTGCTGGCGAAAGCGGGCGGCCTGGATGCGCGCGATCTCTGGAAGGTCTACCTGCCGGTCATCCTGGTGTCGTTCGTGCTGATGGTGCCGGTGGTGTTCGTGGCGGAAAAGCGCCGCGCCCATCGCGGCGCCCTGCGCGCCGCCGTGGCCGGGCTGGTGCTGGTGTGCGCCTTGCTGCCCGCCGCCAGCCATGGCTTCTACACGCTGGCCGCCGCGTTGACCGGATTCTTTGTCGCCTTCAACGTGCTGGAGGCCTTGCAGCCCTCGCTGGTGTCGCGCGTGGCGCCGCAAGCCTACAAGGGCCTGGCGCTGGGCTTCTACAACACCGCGCAGGCGGCGGGCCTGTTCGCGGGCGGCGCCCTGGGTGGCTGGCTGGCCTCGCACTCGGGTTCCAGCGCGGTGTTCGTCGCCGCCGCCATCCTGTCGGCCGTCTGGCTGGCGGTTACCTGGGCGATCAGGCCGCTGGCCTGACCGGGCCAGGAGGCCTCGCCGGCGCCCGGCTGGAAAGTCGCTGATCGCGACGCCAACGGCGCCCAACGACGGCGAAATCGTTTGCCGGGCTGGATGGCTTTGTCACCATTGCCGTTTGGCGCGACGGGCGCTTTTCGTCGATAATACGTACCAACACGGGCTTCACCGGTATCGCCGGTCATCGCTATGATGACCGGCGTGTTTCATGAAGCCGGTCTTCAACATCGCTTTTTTATGTTGTTGCCGGCGCGCTTGCGGCAACGCACAGGCGCAGGCTGTCAACAACAGAGGGACATCGGCATGGCATCGGTTAACAAAGTCATACTCGTGGGCAATCTGGGGCGCGACCCGGAAGTCCGCTACAGCCCGGAAGGGGCGGCAATCTGCAATATGTCTATTGCCACCACTTCGTCGTGGAAGGACAAGGCCAGCGGCGAGAAGCGCGAAGAAACGGAATGGCACCGCGTCGTCATGTACAACCGCCTGGCTGAAATCGCCGGCGAATACCTGAAGAAGGGCCGTTCGGTCTACATCGAAGGCCGCCTGAAGACGCGCAAGTGGCAAGACAAGGACACCGGCGCCGACCGCTACAGCACCGAAGTCGTCGCCGACCAGATGCAAATGCTGGGCGGCCGTGAAGACGGCGGCGGCGGCGGCGGCGGCGCAAGCTACGGCGGCGGCGGCGGCTACGATGACGCGCCTTCGCGTCCGCAGCAGCAGCGCGCCCCGGCGCAACGTCCGGCGCCCCAGCAGCGTCCGGCTCCCGCGGCGGCCCCGGCCAGCAGCGGCGCCAACCTGGCGGACATGGACGACGACATTCCGTTCTAAGCAGCGCCCGAACGGAAAATTGCACGCAAAAGCCCCGGCTTCCCTTGGAAGGCCGGGGCTTTTTTCTGCCTCGCCAAGTCGCCAGGCCCGCGCTGCCTATGCGCTTGGCCGGCCCGCAGCCGGCGCGTTCGCGGGCGGCTGGAAGGCCTCGACGAGAAAGTCGATGAAGGCGCGGGCCCTGGCCGCCTGGTTGCGGCGCTGCGGGTAGTACACGAACAGATCGGCCGACGGCAGCGTGAAGCCGGGCAGCACCACCCGCAGTCTTCCGCTTTCAAGGTACTTTGCCAGGTCCCATTCGGAACGGACGAGGATGCCGTGGCCGTCCAGCGCCCATCCCAGCACGATATCGCCGTCGTTGCTGGACAGGCCGCCCGCCACCTTCACCACTTCGGCCTGACCGGCGCGGGTGAATCGCCAGACCCCGTGCGCCTCGTCGTTCTGTCTGTGGATGATGCAGCGGTGGTTGGCCAGATCGGCCAGGGTGGACGGCGTTCCAAAGGTCTTCAGGTAGAGCGGGGAAGCGCACAGGAAGCGGCGATTGGTCATCACGCGCCGGGCGCTCAGTCGCTTGTCGGGCAGTTCCCCAAAGCGGATTGCCAGATCGAATCCGCCTTCCACCAGATCCACGGGCCTGTCGGTCACCTCCAGCTCGACCTCGACCCGCGGATAGCGCTTCGCGAATTCGGACACGAGCGGCGCGATGGCCGTGCGGCCAAAGCCCAGCGTTGCGTTCACCCGGAGCAGCCCGCGCGGCTCGGCGCCGCTGCTCGACACCACGTCTTCCATCTCGCGTAGCTCCGCGAGGATCCGCGTGGCGTAGGCCAGGTAGGTTTCGCCTTCGTTGGTGAGGCTGATGCTGCGCGTCGTGCGGTTCACCAGGCGCACGCCCAGGCGGCGCTCCATGAGCGCCAGGCGCTTCGTTGCCGCGGGCGGCGTCAGATCCAGCTGCCGCGCGGCGGCCGACAGGCTGCCAAGCCGGGCGACCAGCACAAAGAACTGCAGTTCGGAGGCCAGGTCGGCTTTCACTCAAAGTAAATAATCAAATGAACATAAGTCAATTCTAGGCCAGGTCCACGCCACTAACCTATCGATTCCCATCGCCGCCGCATAAGGAGACACGCCATGAGAATCGTCGAAATCCGCGAACAGACTTTCCCCATCAGCTCGCCCATCCGCAACGCCTATATCGACTTCAGCAAGATGACGCTGAGCCTGGTCGCCGTGATCACCGATGTGATCCGGGACGGCAAGCCCGTCGTCGGCTACGGATTCAATTCGAACGGCCGCTATGGCCAGGGCAAGCTGATGCGCGAACGGTTCATCCCGCGCATCCTGGAAGCCGAGCCGGATTCGCTCATCGACGCCGCCGGCGGCAACCTGGATCCCCACAAGGTCTGGGACGCGATGTTCGAGAACGAAAAACCGGGCGGGCACGGAGAACGCTCGGTGGCGATCGGCACGATCGACATGGCCGTATGGGACGCCGTGGCCAAGATCGAGGGCAAGCCGCTGTTCCAGCTCCTGGCTGACCGCTACGGCAATGGCCGGGCGGACCGCCGCGTGTTCGTCTACGCCGCGGGCGGCTACTACCACCCGGGCCAGGACCACGCCAAGCTCAAGGACGAAATGCGCAGCTACATCGACCGGGGCTATACGGTGGTCAAGAAGAAGATCGGCGGCGCGTCGCTGGACGAGGATCTGCGCCGCATCGATTCGATCCTGAGCATTCTGCAAGATGGCCAGAAGCTGGCGGTCGACGCCAACGGCCGCTTCGATCTCGACACGGCCATCGCCTATGCCAAGGCGCTTTCCCGGTACGACCTGTTCTGGTTCGAGGAGCCGGGCGATCCGCTGGACTTCGAGCTCCAGGCGACGCTGCGCAACTACTACGACAAGCCCATGGCCACCGGCGAGAATCTGTTCTCGATGCAGGACGCGCGCAACCTGATCCGCTACGGCGGCATGCGCGCGGACCGCGACTACCTTCAGTTCGACTGCGCGCTCAGCTATGGCCTGGTGGAGTACCTGCGCACCCTCGACATGCTCAGGCAGCATGGCTGGTCCGCCAGCCGGTGCGTGCCGCATGGCGGGCATCAGATGTCGCTGAACATCGCCGCGGGCCTCGGCCTGGGCGGCAACGAAAGCTACCCGGACCTGTTCCAGCCGTTTGGCGGGTTCCCGGATGGCGTCAAGGTTGAGGGAGGGCATCTCACCATGCCGGACCTGCCCGGCATCGGTTTTGAGGGCAAGTCGGACCTGTATGCGGTGATGCGGGAACTGTCAGCCTGATCCGTTTGGCGCCGCAATCCCATGGCCCGCGGCCGTGGGATTGCGCAGGCAAGCAAGAGCAATGGCGTCGCTGGGCGCTGTGAAATATTTCGTTTCACAATATCCGCTTGCGCTATCTATCTAGTAGTAGGTAAGATTCATCCATCGACGCAGCGAACCAAACAAAACCGCCGGCGCCGAAACCAGAAATACAGTAGGACCGCTTTTTTATTTCCCTAGATGTCTACCTATAAGTAGATAGTTTATCCGAAACCCACATCGTATTGCTCTCTGGAGATTCACCATGAAGACCCTCGTATCCGCCCTGATTCTGTCCGCCTCCTTCATCGGCGCCGCCCAAGCTGGCGAACTGGACTATCCGCCCGCCCTGAACTCGCAAAGCACGGTCATCCGCGCGCAAGTGCAGCAAGAACTGGCCGCCGCCCGCGCCAACGGTGAACTGGTGTCCGGCGAGGAAGGCTACGCCGCGACCGCGTTTGCCCGTGCCGGCGACAAGACCCGCGCCCAGGTGCAGCAAGAACTGGCTGCCGCCCGTGCCCAAGGCCTGACCGAAAGCGGCGAACTGGCTTATCCGCCCGTGCAAGGCTGAGCGTTTTTTTTGAACTGGCATCTATCTATATATAGATAGCCTTGCCGCCCAACCCTGATGCAGCATCTGATCCTTATTGGAGATCAACCATGAAGACCCTCGTATCCGCCCTGATCCTGTCCGCCTCCTTCATCGGCACCGCTCAAGCCGGCGAACTGGACTACCCGCCCGCCCTGAACACGCAAAGCACGGTCACCCGCGCGCAAGTGCAGCAAGAACTGGCCGCCGCCCGTGCCAACGGTGAACTGGTGTCCGGCGAGGAAGGCTACGCCGCGGCTCCGTTTGCCCATGCCGGCGACAAGACCCGCGCCCAGGTGCAGCAAGAATTGGCTGCCGCCCGTGCCCAAGGCCTGACCGAAAGCGGCGAACTGGCTTATCCGCCCGTGCAAGGCTGATCAGATGTTGAAAAATGCGGACCCCGGGGGGCGGGAGTTTTCCCGGCCGGGGTCCGCACGGAGTTTCGGCCGGCGGCAAACCGCCACCGATGACGAACCGACCTATTAGTAGGTAATATTCAGCCATGGACACCCCAACTTCCAACACCACTCGCGAACTGCTTCTGGCGCATGCCGAGAAGCTGATCCGCACGCGCGGATGCAACGGCTTCAGCTACCGCGACCTGGCTGAGCATGTGGGCGTCAAGACGTCCAGCATCCACTATTACTTTCCGGGCAAGGACGACTTGCTGTATGAAGCGGTCGAGGCCTATAGCGCGCGCGCGCTCGGCGCCGTCCGCGCCATCGACACCGCGCAGCCGGCCCAGGCGCAGCTTGAGCAGTACCTGTCGATGATGGAATCGCGCGCCTGCGGCGCCGGCGAGCTCTGTCTGGGAGGCATGTTGGCCGCCGACATCATGAGCTTGTCCGACCGTGTGCGCGGCGCGTTGCAAGGTTTCTTCCGCGCGCATGAAGCGTGGCTGGCCCGCGTGCTGGCTGAAGGCGCGGCGCAGGGCGCATTGAAGTTCTCCGGCACGCCGGAGGCTGCCGGCAGGGCGGTGTTCGCCACGGTGCAAGGCTGCCTGCTGGTGTCGCGGCTGTTTCAGCAACCGCCTGCCTTGTGCGAAGCGATCAGCGCGCTGTATGTCGGGTGCGAGGGCAAGTCCGGGCAGCCGGGCTGACCTCGCGGACGGCGTCTGGCCGTCTCCATTGCCGCAGTACGCCACGGCCGCCTTGCTCCAGCAGGCGGCCGTTGTCATTGGCGGCGCGGATGGCGCGCCCCGTGCTCAGGAAAGCGCGCGCGCCATGTCCGCGCTGGTGCGTTCCTGCACGCCCAGATCCCGCATGCGCTGCAGGAACGATGTCTGCGCATCGCCAAAGCCGGCGACGGGGCTCATGCAGTCGGTCAGCAGCACGATGCGCGACAGGTTGCCGCCAGGCAGGTGCTCGGCCATGTGTTCGACGGTGGCCCTGACGCAGTGGCTGCCGGCTTCGCCTGCGACGAGGATGAGTTCGGCGCGGTCCAGCGAGCCGAGCAGATTGCGGTTGAGCTGGCTGCGCGGATCGTCGGCGTCGGGCACCTCTGCCATCAGCGCGCTGTAGTGTTCGGTCCAGGGATTGGCGCCCTTTGGCACTTTGCGGACGATGAACTGGCGTTCGTCTTCCCAGCGGGCATAGGCCGCCCGCACGTCGGCGTGCACATTGTGGCCCCAGGTGCCGATTTCGCAATGCACGGGCCACACCATCAAGGTGTAGCGGCCGCGGGCTTCGAGTTCGTCCAGGTAGGCAAGCGTGCGCGGCAGGTCGTCTTCATGGCGGGGCTGGAATTCGCCCGCGCGCACTTGCGCCGCGGTGATGGGCGTGAACGGCGCGACGGCGTCCCCGTTGCCGGCGCGCCAGAAGGTCGGGTGCGCGATGTCCAGGCGGTGGTGCGAATCGAGCGTCACCGTGATGGAGGTGAGCGCGGGCGCCGTGGCCTCGATGAAGCGCGCGAGCCGTTGCATGTCGGCGTGCGCGCCCGGGACAGGCAGCGCGGGCTGGACGGGCCGTCCGGTCAGCGGATCCGTCGGGAGGTAGGCCTTGGGCAGATCGCAGAAATCGTTTTGCGGATCGACGATCAGCAGATGAATGGAGCGCGGCATGACGTTGTGGGCTGGGTGAAGTTCGCAATATAGACCGGGACGCCGCCCGGTTACTAGAAAAGCACCAGATGTTCGGCGCAGTCGGGCAGTTGGCGCAGCAGCGCGCGCCATTGCAGCCAGATGCTGGCCAAGGCGCCCATGGCCACTCCTGAAATAAGAATCCACATGACTCGCTCCTGTCAATATTCGCACGATCGTGCGAAATTAGTCTGAAGAAACGCCGGCGGCGGGCCGGCGCGGGTTGGGGACTACTCGATGTACTTGAAACTGCGGTAAGTGGAAATCAGGCGTTCATAAGCGGCCTTGACCCGCTCGGGCGCTTTCGGGTCGCGCAGGAAGCGGGCGTCATGCATCAGGCCGATCATCAGGCTGTAGATTTCGAACACGAGCTGTTCGGGATCCGTGTCCGGGCGCAGATGGCCGGCCTCCAGGGCCTGGGACGCCGTGCGCACCATCGCGGCGCGCCAGCGCCTGAGGTTGTGCTCAAGCACGGAGCGCAGCGGAGACTCGACGTCGTCGTACTCGAAGGCGCCCGCGACATAGATGCAGCCCGTCAGCGTCTCGACGTTGCTGGCGCGTTCTATCCACAGCGACACCAGGGCGTTCATGCGCGGCAGGCCGCGGGGGTAAGCCATGGCGGGGGTGAACACGGCGGCTACGAAGCGGCGGTCGTACTCGTCCAGCACTGCCTGCTGCAAGGCTTCCAGGGAGCCCACGCGGGAGAACACGCCGCTTTTGCTGATGCCCAATTGCTTGGCGACCTGGCCGAGCGACAGGCTCTCCATGCCCCGTGCGGCGGCCATGTCCAGGGCCGCATCCACAATGGCTGCAAAGGTCAGTTCGCTTTTTTCGGTTTTGGCCGTCATGCGAGCAATTTAGCACGATAGTGCGAAAATGGCGCGCTTATTTTTTGTAGCGGCCTGCGCAGTACGCAATTTGTCGCGGGCAAAGAAAAACCGGACAGCCTGGGCTGTCCGGTCCGGGCGCCGCGCGGGGGCGGACTCAGCCCTGTGCAGCCTTGAACTCCAGGCGGTACTTGTGCAGCAGCGGCTCGGTGTAGCCGTTGGGCTGCGTCAGGCCTTCGAACACCAGCGCGCACGCCGCCTTGAAGGCCAGCGAGGTGTCGAAGCGGCCGGCCATCGGCTGGTAGAGCGCGTCGCCGGCGTTCTGGCCATCGACCACCTTGGCCATGCGCTTGAAGGTCTCCATGACCTGCTCGCGGTTGGTCACGCCATGGCGCAGCCAGTTGGCGATGTGCTGGCTGGAGATACGCAGCGTGGCGCGGTCTTCCATCAGGCCCACGTCGTGGATGTCGGGCACCTTCGAGCAGCCCACGCCCTGGTCGATCCAGCGCACCACATAGCCCAGGATGCCCTGCACGTTGTTGTCCAGCTCTTGCTGGATGTCGGCGGCCGACCATTTGGACGGATCGCCGACCGGCACGGTCAGGAGGCCGCCGAGCAGATCGTCGCGCACGCTGTCGAGCTTGGTGCGTTCCAGTTCCTGCTGCACGGCCTGCACGTCGACCTGGTGATAATGCAGCGCATGCAAGGTCGCGGCGGTGGGCGAGGGAACCCAGGCGGTGTTGGCGCCGGCCTTGGGGTGCGCGATCTTCTGTTCCAGCATGGCCGCCATCAGGTCGGGCATGGCCCACATGCCCTTGCCGATCTGGGCGCGGCCGCGCAAGCCCGTGTCCAGGCCGACCAGCACGTTGTTGCGTTCGTACGCAGTGATCCAGGCGGTGGACTTCATGTCGCCCTTGCGCAGCATGGGGCCGGCTTCCATGCTGGAGTGCATTTCGTCGCCGGTGCGGTCCAGGAAGCCCGTGTTGATGAAGGCCACGCGCGAGGCGGCGGCTTCGATGCACGCCTTCAGGTTGATGCTGGTGCGGCGCTCTTCGTCCATGATGCCCATTTTCAGGGTGTTGCGCGGCACCTTGATCAGGTCTTCGACGCGGTCGAAGAGCTCGCTGGCGAACGCCGCTTCGGCCGGGCCGTGCATCTTGGGCTTCACGATGTAGACGGAGCCCGTGCGCGAATTCAGCTTGGCCTTGCGGTCTTGCAGGGCGGCCAGGCTGGTGACGACGGCGTCCAGGATGCCCTCGGGGATCTCGCGGCCATCGCGGTCCAGGATGGCCGGGTTGGTCATCAGGTGGCCCACGTTGCGCACGAACATGAGCGAGCGCCCATGCAGCGTCAGCGGCGAGCCGTCAGGACGGGTGTACTCGCGGTCGGCGTTGAGCTTGCGGGTGAAGGTCTTGCCGCCCTTGGTGACGTCTTCGGTCAGGTCGCCCTTCATCAGGCCCAGCCAGTTGCGGTAGATAAGGACCTTGTCTTCGGCGTCGACGGCGGCGACGGAGTCCTCGCAGTCCATGATGGTGGTCAGCGCGGCTTCTACCACCACGTCCTTGACGCCGGCGGCGTCGGTGGCGCCGATGGCGCTGGCGCGGTCGATCTGGATCTCGAAATGCAGCCCGTTGTTCTTGAGCAGGATGGCGGTGGGCGCGGCGGCATCGCCCTGGTAGCCGGCGAGCTGCGAGGCGAACTTCAGGCCGGTGACGCCGTTGGCCAGCGCGACGCGCAACTGGCCGCCTTCAATGGTGTAGCCGCGGGCGTCGGCATGCGAGCCCTGGGCCAGGGGGGCGGCGGTGTCCAGGAAGCTGCGCGCGCGCGCGATGACGGCGGCGCCGCGTTCGGGGTTGTAGCCCTTGCCCGAGTCGCCCGGGGTGGCCGGAATGGCGTCGGTGCCATAGAGCGCGTCGTACAGGCTGCCCCAGCGCGCATTGGCGGCGTTCAGGGCGTAGCGCGGGTTGGACATCGGGACGACCAGTTGCGGGCCGGCCTGCTGGGAGATCTCGGTGTCGACGTTGTCGGTGGTGGCGCGCACGGTGGCGGGCTGGGGCAGCAGGTAGCCGATGCCTTCCAGGAACTTGCGGTAGGCGGCCGGATCGGCGATGGGGCCGGGATTGGCGCGATGCCAGGCGTCGAGTTCGGCCTGCAGGCGGTCGCGTTCGGCCAGCAGCTCGCGGTTCTTGGGCGCCAGGTCATGCACCAGGGCCGCAAACCCCTGCCAGAAGCCGTCGGCATCCAGGCCGGTGCCGGGCAGCGCTTCCTGTTCGATGAATTGGTTGAGATTGGCCGCCACTTGCAGGCCGTGGTGCTGGATGCGTTGAGTCATGCGGGTCTCTAGCGGTAAGTAGGGCTGGCCGACGCCGGGGCGCCGGGCGTATCTGTCCTGACATCATCGTTCGCGCCTGCGCCATTGTCCATATCAAAACCCGCTGGTCATACCAGTTTATTTCCTTGCTCCCAGGCAAACGCCGGATTTTTATGGTTTTATATCAGCTACTTACAGCGGGCATGATCAATCGTCTCGAACCAGCCTGGCGCTTGGTCATACCACTGGCCCGGAGAACGCATGTACGCGGAAACAGAAGAAAAGCCCCGCCAGGTGGCGGACGAAGTGGCCGAACGGATTGAACGCCTGATCCTGGACGGCGTGCTCAAGGCCGGCCAGGCCCTGCCGTCCGAACGGCGCCTGACCGAAAAGCTGGGCGTGTCGCGCACCGCGCTGCGCGAAGGGCTCAAGCTCTTGCGCGCGCGCGAGATCATTCATACGGCCCAGGGCAAGGGCTCTTTCGTGGCGCACATCTCAAAGGTGGATGCGGGCCCGTTGATGCATCTGTTCAATTCGCAGCCGCGCACCCTGTACGACCTGCTGGAAGTGCGTTCGCTGCTGGAGGCCGAGTCGGCCCGGCTGGCGGCGATCCGCGGCACCGAGGCGGATTTCATCATGATCCGCCGGCGCTATGACGAAATGGTGGCCGCGCAGGGCGCGGCCACCGATACGGCGACGCATGCGCATCTGGACCATGCCTTCCACCTGGCGATCTGCGAGGCCTCGCACAACCCCGTGCTGGTGCATACGCTGCAGTCGCTGACGGACCTGCTGCTGGGGTCGGTGTTCGCGTGCGTGAACAATCTTTATCACCGCGAGCCCGAGAAGCGCCAGATCGACCGGCAGCACACGCGCCTGTACAACGCGGTCATCGGGCGCCAGCCCGAACAGGCCCGCAAGGCCGCTGCCGACCATGTGGACAGCGTGCGCCAGAGCCTGTCGGATATCGAACAGGAAGAACAGCGCCTGGTGCGTGCGACGCTGCGCCTGGAAGGCTGGACGTAGCGCCGCGCGGCGGCTGGCCTAGCGGTCGGCCATTGCGCCGCCGGCAAGCGCCAGCGGCTTGCCGGCGTAGATCCGGCCGAAGCGGTTGTTGAGCAGAGCGTCCAGGGCGATGGATTCCTGGCCCACGAAACCCTGCTGGGGCAGGACGCCCTGCGCCACCAGGTCCAGCGCGGCGCAGATGCCCGCAGCGGTCGACAACTGGATGGCGCTCAGGCGGTGGCCATCGACATCCGCGCCGAACACGCGGATCGGGTAGGACTCTTCTTCGAGGCGGCCGTGGCGGTAGCCCGAAGCCGACGCCTGGATGACGATCACGTCCTGTTCCGTCGTGGGAATCGCCGATTCGAAAATGTCCTTGAGCAGGTCGCGGCGGTCGCGCAGGCGCAGGTCGTTGAGCAGCAGCTTCATGATGTTGCAGTGGCCGGGGTAGCGCACCGACTTGTAGTCCACGTTGCGCGCGCGGCCCAGCAGGGTGGCGGGCAGCGTGCCCAATCCGCCGGAGGTGTTGAAGGCCTCGTATTCGACGCCGTCCAGCGCGAACGTTTCGTAGCCTTCCAGCGCCGGCACGCTGGTGAGTTGTCCGTCGACGATGGCCTCGCAGGGGTTGCAGTATTCGTTGATCAGCCCCTCGGTGCTCCACGTCAGGTTGTAGCGCAGGCTGTTGGACGGATAGCGCGGCAGGGCGCCGACGCGCATGCGCAGGTCCAGCAGCGTGTCGAAGCGGCGCGCCAGCGCGTTGCCGACGATGCCGATGAAGCCGGGCGCCAGGCCGCATTGCGGCATCAGCACGCTGCGGGCGTTTTCCGCCAGGGCCTGGATGGCATGGGTGCTGGCCACGTCTTCGGTCAGGTCGAAATAATGCACGCCGGCCTTTGCGCACAAGCCCGCCACCGCGGTGGCGCGGTGAAACGGCAACGCGTTCACCACGGCATAGGCGCCTTCTATGCAGCGCGCCACGGAGACGTCGTCGCCGATCTGGCGCGTCTCGCAACCGAGCCCGGCCAGGATGGCCAGGCGGGCGGCATCCTGGTCGGCAACCAGCACGGAATAATCGCCGCTGCGTTCCAGCATCAGGGCGATGGCGAAACCGATTTTTCCGGCGCCCAGCAAAACGATGGGCTTGGTGGTGGTGGACATGGGGCAGCTCCTGCATGTGAGGGGGACGGGTTGGCCTCATCCTATGCGGGAGTGCTGTCGATTTGTAGAACCGAAAGTGTCGTAACGGCTTAATTTAACGTCGTTATGACTTAATAAGATGTCGAATCGTCAAAAACAAAGCCCTTCGACTTGTGGCCGAAGGGCTTTGGGGATGGGGCTGTCACGGCCTTTCGGCCTGTGGATCAGCTGCCCATGGGGGGGTAGTCCATGTTGCCGAAGGTGACCAGGCCTTCCGCCTTGGCTTGGGCCAGTTGCGACTGGACTTGGGCGCGGGTCAGCGACGTGGCCGTTTCAGCGGCGGCGACGGGCGGATAGTCCAGGTTGCCGAAGGTGACTTCGCCGGCGGTCTTGGCCTGGGCCAGTTCAGCCTGCACTTGTTGCGACGTCAGGCTGGACGTCTGGGCGACGGCGGCGGGGTAGCCTTCTTCACCGAACGTGTATTGGCCCGAAACCTTGGCTTGCTGCAATTCGGCCTGGACCTGGGCGCGCGTCGGGCCTTGATCGGCTCCGGCGGCTTGGGCGCCGGCAGCCAGAACGGACATGGACAGCATCAATGCGGTAGCAAGGGTTTTCATAGCAGACCTCCGGTGTCTTGTGAGCTTGGGATCCGAACCTCTGGCCTCATTGCTGGGGGTTCGCTTGCTGTGTCCCGATGAGATGCATTCTGTGCCTAAAGAACCCTGGGATAAACCCTTATTACCTGAAAACATCTTTCCAAAATCCGTACTAATCAATTTGCATTTCACCAAATGACACCATAGGTGGCGATATTTCCATTTGATGACGCAATAGGTAGTGGTCCGCGGCCGGCCAGGCTTGCCGTTTGGGAACAGGGATGGGTAAAGGCAGGGAGCGCAGCGCCTGGGACAGGCCTGGGGCTGGCAAGTGCGGGGAGGGGACGGCCGAGGCGGAACTCCCGGGGGCGGCCCGGGAGCGCGGGAGAGGGCTAGCGGTTCAGTTCGGCCAGCGAGGCGTTGTATTCGGCCTGGGCCTCGTCCAGCTTGCGTTGCGCCTTTTCGATCTTGTCGTCTTTGCCCTTGGCGCGCGCTTCCTTCAATTCCTGCTCGCGCTCGGACACCTTGGATTGCTTTTCGCGCACATCGGCTTCGCGTTGCGACTGCAGGCGGCTGTCCGTGCAATGCGCCTTGGCTTCGGCCAGGGCCTTGCGCAGGCCGGCTTCGCGGCGCGTGTTGTTCTGCGCCTGGGCGGCGGCGATGTCGTTTTCGATCTCGCAGAACTTGGCGGCGCAGCCGCGCTGCGCGGAGCAATCGGCGGCGGCCTGCGCCGGCAGCGCGCCGAACAGGGCGAACGCGGCGGCGGCAGTCAGTGACTTGATCAAAGAGGGCATGCAGTGTCTCCGGGGCGGGTTGCGGAAAGCGCCATCATCCCCCGAGCCGGCGCTGCCCGCAATGCGCGGGGTCAATGCCGCGGCATCGACCCGGCGGCATCAGCGAATTAGCGTGCCGGCCAGCGCGGCGGCGACCAGCAGGGCGCCGAGCCACAGATTGGCGCGAAACAGCATGAAATTGCGGTCGGGGCGCTGGATGTCGAATACCTTGAGCTGCCATGCCAGATGCACCGCGACGGCGGCGATGCCCGCCTGATAGGCCCAGGAAAGGCCCATCGCATGGCCCCCCCAGGCCCACAGCGCGACGGTGGCGACATAGAAGCCGCCGATCCAGAGCTTGCCCTGGTCGCCGAAGCGCATGGCGGTGGAATGCAGCCCCAGGCTGCGGTCGTCGCGCACGTCCACATAGGCGTAGATGCTGTCGTAGCCCACCTGCCAGAGCACGGCGCCCAGCCACATGGCGACAGCGGCCAGCGGAACGTGGTTCTGCGTGTCCGACCAGGCCATGAGCATGCCCCAGTTAAAGCAGATGCCCAGCACCACCTGCGGCCAGTAGGTGACGCGCTTGCACAGCGGGTAGATGAAGACGAAGGGCAGCACGGCGACGGCCAGCCAGCGGCTCATCTCGTTCAGGAAGAACAGCAGCGAGCCGCAGACCAGCAACTGGCCGAGCAGGAACCACACCGCGTTCTTCATCGTGAGCTGGCCGCTGGTCAGCGGACGGAAGCGCGTGCGTTCGACGTGCTTGTCGAAGTTGCGGTCGCACATGTCGTTGACCGTGCAGCCGATGCCGCGCATCAGCAGCGCGCCCAGCGAAAACACGATCAGCCGCCGCAGGTCGGGCAGGCCGCCCGCGCTTTGCACGAGCGCGGCGATGGCCGGCAGCAAGGTCAGCCAGGTGCCGATGGGGCGGTCCAGGCGGCACAGGCGGGCGTAGGGCCGCCAGGATTTGGGAAGCCAGCGTTCGACCCAGTCGGTGAAGACAATGTCGCTGAGGTCGGCGGGAGGTTGTTGCGAGGCGCTCACTGTCACGGTCAAAAAATGGTCGGGAAAGCCGACAGCATAAAACAACAGCGTGGGGAGGGGCGCGCCGCCAATGTGGGATCAAGCGGGGCCGCCGCGGAGCCGGCTTTGCCAGGCCGCGCGCGGCGCCCCTTGAGGGGGAAGCGCCGGAGGCGCTTCGGGGGTGGTGGGTCTACTCTGCCTTCAGCAGTTTGCCCAGGATGGCGATGCCGGCGCGGATCTTGTCTTCCGGCACGGTGGCAAAGCTCAGGCGCAGCGTGTTCCGCTTGCCGGCGCCGCTGTAGAAGGGCGCGCCGGGCACGAAGGCCACGTTCTGCGCGATGGCCTTTTCCAGCAGCTTGGTGCTGTCGATGTGCTCGGGCAAGGTCAGCCAGATGAACATGCCGCCTTCCGGCTTGGTCCAGCTGACGGTGGCAGGGAATTCCTGCTTGATCGCTTCCAGCATGCAGCTGCCCTGCGCGCGGTAGATCTCGCGCACGTTGGGCAGGTGCTCAGCCAGGAAGCCGTCCTTGACGATCTCGTACACGGCCATCTGGGTCAGTGTGGGCGTGTGCAGGTCGGTGGCTTGCTTGGCTTGCACCAGCTTGTTGATCAGGGGGCGTGCGCCGGCGATGTAGCCCAGGCGCAGGCCGGGGGCCAGCACCTTCGAGAACGTGCCCAGGCGCACGACGTTGGCGCCGTATTCGGCGGCCAGCGCGATCAGGCCCGGCTGCGGCTCGCCTGCGTAGCGCAGTTCGCCGTAGGGATCGTCTTCGATGATGGTCAGGTTCAGTTCCGCGGCGCGCTTGACCAGCGCGATGCGGCGTTCCAGGTTGAGCGTGCGGCCCGTGGGGTTCTGGAAGTTGGGCAGGGCATACAGGAAGCGCGAGCCGTCGGCCAGTTCGGGGGTGATGGCTTCCGGGATCAGGCCGCCTTCGTCGGTGGGCACGGGCACGAACTTGGGCTGGTACAGGCTGAACGACTGCAGCGCGCCCAGGTAGCTGGGGTCTTCGACGAGCACCTTGCTGTCCTTGTCGATCAGCACCTTGCCCAGCAGGTCCAGCGCCTGCTGCGAACCCGACACGATCAGGATCTGGTCGGCGGCGACATTGGCGCCGGCGCTGTTCAGGTCGTCGGCAACCCATTGGCGCAGGGGCGCGTAGCCTTCGGTCGGGCCGTACTGCAGGGCCGCGCGGCCGTTGGTGGCCAATACCTTGTCGAATGCGGCACGCACCACTTCTACCGGGAAGCCGCCGGGCGCCGGCAGGCCGCCTGCGAACGAAATGACTTCGGGGCGCTCGGTTACCTTGAGGATCTCGCGGATGGCGGAGCTGGTGAGTTGCTGGGCGCGTTCCGAGAAGGAAAACGCAGGTTCGAAAGGCTTGTCCATGGAGTGCTTCTTGATCAAGAAGGGTGGAAGGGGTGAGGCGTTCGTCAAAAAAGTATTGTCCCACACGGTAACAGCCCGGCCCCTTTAACGCGCGGAACCCCTAAAATCACCTGCATCGATAACCGCCTGTACAGTTACATTTTCCCTATGTTCGAAGCCGCTCCGATCGTCGCCGACTCCAAGGCCGCCCTGTACGCCGAACTGGCCGTCCAGGCCCGCGCCCTGCTGGAAGGCGAGCCCGACCGCATCGCCAACGCCGCCAACCTGAGCGCGCTGGCCTACCAGGCGCTGCCCGACCTGAACTGGGCGGGGTTCTATTTCTTCGACGGAACCGAGCTGGTGCTGGGCCCCTTCCAGGGCAAGCCGGCCTGCGTGCGCATTGCGCTGAACCGCGGCGTGTGCGGGGCGGCCGCGAGCCAGCGCCAGACGCAGCTGGTGCCGGACGTGCATGCGTTCCCGGGCCATATCGCCTGCGATGCCGCGTCGCGTTCCGAAATCGTCGTGCCGCTGGTGCACGAGGGCAAGCTTGTCGGCGTGTGGGACGTGGACAGCCCCGTGCCGGACCGCTTCGACGAAGACGACCGCAAGGGCATGGAAGCCCTGTGCGCGGTGTTCCTGGCTCGCCTGGGCTGATCCGGCGCAACCCGCGAGCCGGCCGCCGTTGACACGGCGCCGGGCGCCCGGTAGATTTCCGCATCCGCCGCTCAACGCGTCCATTTCATTCATGATTCCTCAGGCCATCCAATCCGCTTCCTGCATCCGCGCCCTGTGCGTGGTGCTGGCTGCCGCCGGCCTGAAATCCAAAAAACAGCCGCTCATCTGACCGGAGCATGCTGTTCCGTCAGATGGGCGACGGAACAGCGGCCTCCTGGCGGCGCTTTGGCGCCTCTGCGCGCACCTCTAGTATCCCGAGCACTTCTGTACGGCCCAACCACGGTCCATACCGAAGGAGTGTTCACATGCAATCTCATCAATCTTCGTTCCAGGGCGTCTGGGTGCCCCTCGTCACGCCGTTCTCCGGCGGCGCCGTGGATGGCGGGGCCTTGCGCCGCCTGGTGCGCCACTACGCCGCGGCGGGCGTGGACGGGCTGGTCGTGTGCGGCAGCACCGGCGAGGCCGCCTCGCTGGACGATGCCGAACAGCTGGCCGTCCTGGACGCCGTGCTGGCCGAGGCGGGCGGGCTGCCCGTCATCATGGGGTTGGCGGGCAATCACCAGGGACACGTGCTGCAACGCCTGTCGGCGTTCGGGACGCGTCCGCTGGCGGGCATCCTGGCGCCCGCGCCGTATTACGTGCGCGCGGGGCAGGAAGGCGCCGCCGCCTACTTCCGCTGCCTGGCCGATGCCTCGCGCTTTCCCCTGGTGCTCTACGACATTCCCTACCGCACCGGCACGACGCTGGACACAGGGACGTTGCTGGCGCTGGCCGCGCACCCGAACATCGCCGCGGTCAAGGACTGCGGCGGATCGTTGGAGAAGACGCTGGCGCTGATCGCCGACGGGCGGATGAGCGTGCTGGCCGGCGAAGACCTGCAAACGCTGTCCGCGCTTTGCCTGGGCGGCAGCGGGATGATCGCCGCGGCCGCGCATATCCGGCCCGACCTGTTCGTGGCGATGCATCGGGCGGTGCGCGCGCAGCAGCTGGACCAGGCCAGGAAGCTGTTCCACGCGCTGGCGCCGGTGATCCAGCTTGCGTTCGCGGAGCCCAATCCCGGCCCCCTTAAGGCGCAGCTGGCGCGCCAAGGCCTGCTTTCCGAAGCGCTGCGCCCGCCGATGCCGGCGGCAAGCGCGGCGCTGGCCGAACGCATGGCAGCGGCGGTCGCGGGCCTGAACCGCCAGTTTCCCTGCGGGTAGGCGGAAGTTGGCGCGTGGTCCGTGAGTTTTGTGGTGTTCGGATTCATTTGGTAATAATTGACTTACCGGGAAGCTGACGGATTGCTTATGATCCCGCCATTCTCAGGGTGAAGCAAAACGTTCATGGGCCAAGCTTTTGAAGCCTTGTCCGCCTGGCAGGTCATGCTGGCGGGCCTGCTGTTCTTCGGCGGCATTTATCTGGTTTTCGGCGCGGCAACGTGGCTGCTCACGCAATATGTCCTGCCGGCGCTGGGCATCGGCCGCCCGCTGGATCCGCGGCCCCTGGCGCCCGGACAATTGCGCCGCGAATTTGCCCAGTCCGGCCTGTCCGTCCTGCTGTTCGGCACGGGCATGATCTTTCCCTGGGGTCTGCTGCAATTGGGGTGGGCACGCCTGGATCCGGATGCGGGCTGGCAGAAGATCGTCGTGGAAATCCTGGTGCTGGTGGCCTGGAACGACGTGCATTTCTGGATCAACCACCGCCTCTTGCACACCAGGCTGCTGCGCCGCTTCCACCTGCCGCACCATCGCTCGGTCGTGACCACGCCGTTCTCCACCTACAGCTTCCATCCCATCGAAGCGCTGATGCTGGGCAACGTGATCATGCTGCCGATGGTGCTGCACGATTTCAGTTTCTGGTCGCTGGCGTCGGTGCCGCTGTTCAGCCTGTTCTTCAATTGCATCGGGCACGCCAATTACGACTTCTTTCCCAAGGTGTCGTACGCGCATTGGTTTGCCGCCAGCCGCCGCCACCATCTGCACCATGCCTGCTACAACGGCAACTATGGCTTCCAGTTCACCTTCATGGACCGCCTGTTCCGCACCCGGCTGAGCGCCGGCGCGGCGGAGCGCCAGCTGGATGCCTTCCGGCAGCGAGAGTCGCTTGGCGGACCGGCGTAGTCCGCGGCGCGGGCTGCCGTCGCTGCGCAACCGGCGCGACTGGCAGAGCCTGGCCTACCTGGCCGCGCTGCCGGCGCTGGCGGCCTGGCAATGGATCAACGGATTCTGGTGGCCGCTCTATGCGCTGATGCTGTTCCTGACGCTGGGCGTCGGGGTCATCCATCACAACCATACGCACATCCGGATGTGGCGGGGCCGCTGGACCAACCGCGCCACGGATTTCTGGATCACCCTGCTGCAAGGGCATCCGACCTTCGTGTTCTATCCGGCGCACGTGGCCAACCATCACCGCTACAAGCACGGAGCGCGCGACGCGGCGCGCACTTACCGGTTCGGCGGCGACACGAACCACCTGTGGGGCTACGCCGTTCATCCGGTGCAGGCCGGCTGGGTGCTGTACCCGCTGTTCTTCGCGTGGCTGGGCCGACTGCGCCGCCATTGGCCGGGCGCATGGCGCTATTGCATGGCGCAGTACGGCGCGTGGCTAGGCCTGTGGGCGGGCCTGCTGGCCGTGAACCCGGCGAAGGCGCTGGTGTTTGTGATCGTGCCGCAGCTGCACGGCCTGCACTGGCTGCTTGCCACGAACTACCTGCAGCACGCGCACGCGGACGGCGGTCCGCGGCACCTTGCCGGGTTGAACTACGCGCGCAATTTCGAGGGCCTGGTCAACCCGCTGCTGTTCAATATCGGCCTGCACACCGCGCATCACGAGCATCCGCGCGCGCACTGGTCCGAACTGACCCGTCTGCACCGCGAGCACTACCGCAGCCGAGTGCTCCCGGCATTGAACGAACGCGGGCTGCTGCCCTACATGTTCCGCGTGTTCGTGCTGGGCGCCTTCGCGCCGCGGTTCCGCAGCCGTTCATGCATGGCGCCCGAGCACGTACGCTAGCGCCGCATCCTCACATTCCCACTAGAGACCCGCCATGCCCATTGCGTTTCATCGTGTCTACCTGGAGAGCGCCGGCTATTTCATGCCGGGCGAGCCCGTATCCAACGAAGCCATGGACAGCTACATTGCGCCGCTGAACCGCATGTCCAGCCGGATCAAGAGCCGCATCCTGGCCGAGAACGGCATCAAGCACCGCTACTACGCGATCGATTCCGAAGGCGCCACGGTGTACTCCAACGCGCAGCTGGCGGCCAACGCCATCCGCGACTGCCTGCGGCGCCACGACAGCGACTTGTCGGCCGTTTCCCTGCTGACGAGCGGATCGTCCGGCGGCGATGCGCTGATGCCGGGCTTTTCCAACATGATCCAGGGCGAGCTGGCCGCGCAGCCCATGGAGACCTTGTCGGTGCATGGCATCTGCGCCGCGGGCGTGTCGGCCATCCAGGTGGCCGCGCAGGGCGTGGAGATGGGCGGGCACGCCAGCGCTCTGGCGGTGGCCAGCGAGCTGCCGTCGCGCCTCTTCAAGCGCTCGCGCTTTGCCGCGCGCGGCTACGACGCCGATTTCGACGCGCACTTCCTGCGCTGGATGCTGTCGGACGGCGCCGGGGCGGTGCTGCTGGGCAATAGCGGCCGGCCGCTGCCCGGCGCGTCGCAAGGCGTGCGCCTGCGCTTGAAGTGGGTGCACCAGCGCTCGTTCTCGGGCGACTACCCGGTGTGCATGCAGCTCGGGCTGTCGGCCGACCGCAACAAGGGGCATCTGGACTACCCGTCCTGGAACGAGGCCGAGGCGGATGGCGCGCTGTCCTTGCGCCAGGACATCCGCCTGCTGCCGCATCTGTTCGATATCGGCATCCATGAGTACGCAAAGCTGGTGCGCGATGGCTGGGTGGATCCGGATCAGGTCGATCATTTCCTGTGCCATTACTCGTCCGAGAAATTCATCCCGGTGGTGGAAGGCCTGATGGAGAAGGCCGGCCTGGTGATTCCGCGCGAGCGCTGGTTCAGCAACCTGGCATGGCGCGGCAACACGGGCGCGGCGTCCATCCTCATCATGCTGGCCGAGTTCCTGGAAACCCGCGAAGTCAAGCCCGGCGAGCAGATCTTCTGCTACATCCCCGAGTCCGGCCGCTTCATGGCGGCCTACATGCTGCTGGAGGCGGAAGCCGTCCATGCCAGGCCGGTCGCCGCCGGCGCGCCCGCCTCGGCGGCGGCGCGTGAAGACGCCTTGAGCGGCGACGCCGATGCGATCGCGCCGCCGCACGACCCGGACATGGCGCCGCAAGGCCTGGGGCAGCTGCTGACCGAGCTGGCCGCGATCTGGCACGACTACCGGTCGCGCGTGTGGCGCACGCCGGTGGTGCGGCGACTGCGCAACCGCCAGTTCGAGACGGCCGATTACCTGAACTGGATGGAGAACTGGATTCCGCAGGTGCGCGAGGGCAGCAAATGGATGCGCGAGGGCGCGGCGTCCTTGTCCGCGCAGTACGCGCCGCTGGCCGCGCTGATCGACATGCATGCGGGCGAGGAGCAGAACGACTTCGAGATCCTCTTTCAGGACTACCGCAACGCCGGCGGCGCGGTGGACAGCATCGACGCCTTGCGCCGCAACCCGGGGGGCGAAGCGCTGAACGCCTATCTGCATGGCCTGGCCGCCACGCGCGATCCGATCGGCCTGCTGGGCGCGATCTACATCATCGAGGGCACCGGACAGCGCATCGTCCCGGCGCTCCTGCCGCTGCTCAAGGCCAGCCTGAAGCTGCCGCCCGACGCCTTCCGTTTCCTGGAATACCACGGCCATAACGACGAGCATCACCTGGCGCGGTGGCTGTCGGCCGTGGAGCTGGCGCTGGACTGCGATGAGGACGGCCGCGCCGAGCAGCGCATCGTGGACACGGCGCGCCGCACGGCGGCGCTCTACCTGATGCAGTTTCATCATGTGATGGAGGGCGACGCGGCATGAACAAGGAACCGGACTTTCTTGCCAACGGGCACGATCCGGCGGACCCCAGCCCCTGGCTGGCGCTGTACCTGGACCGCAGCACGCCCTTGCCGGACAAGGTGAAGAAGGCGTGGCTGACGGATTCAAGCTGCGCGTCGCGCCAGTACCTGCTGCCGTTCCTGCGCCCGCTGGCGCGCGCCTTCATCATCCTGATCCAGGTCGTCAAGACCTTCCTGCCGCGCCGCTGGTCGCATTCCCGGCTGCTGCATCGCATCCTGGCCTGGGGCCTGAAGCGGTTCGTGTCGCCCGAGGCCAACTGGCTCATCCTGCGGCACTTCCACCTGGGCGCGCAGGCCCTGGCCTTCATCGCGGCCAACTCGCCGGTGCGTATCACGACCACGCCGCTCGAGCCGATGGAGATCGACGACCTGAAGGACGAACTCTTCGTCAAGCACGACCTGAACCTGTTCAACTTCGTCATCCGGCTGAACCAGGCGCTGCGCGACGCCGGCGTGGAGATGCATGCGCCGCAGCGGGTCGACTTTTCGATGATCCAGGACCCGCCGCTCAAGCTTGAAGACATGCCGCAGGGCAAGCTGAATTTCCTGGACCTGCAAAGCGCCATCGAGCTGTTCACGCCGCTGTACCAGCTGATGCTGACCGACAACGACTTCTGGCGCGCGGCCAATTCGCTGCAGCTCGACGAGACCATCGGCATCTACGCGGCCAAGCTGCTGGGGGCGCCGCAGCATCTGATCCTGGTCAACAACAGCCATCCGCTGGTGCCGATGTCCACCCTGCGCGCGGGTTATCGCCTGGTGCTGCACGGCCTGTCCACCGAAATGCTGCACAGCCTGCTGATGGAAATGAAGGCGGCGCAGCAAGGCGCGGAGCCGCCGGCGCCGATCGCGTAGCCCCTGCGGCCGGCTAAGTGTTGACCCTGCGTTACACGGCCCGGCCCCTGGGCTATATTGCGACGCTTGTCCGGCACGCCCCGCCGGGCGGCGCCCGCGCCGCTTGAAACCTTCTTCCGGAAGTCTCGCACATGCCCCAGACCCTTGAGGTCATCGCCACCGTTCTGTTCGCCGTGGCGGTCCTTCATACCTTTTCGGTTCCCTTCTTTGCGCGGCTGGCGCATCGTGGCGGGCCGCATGCGGGGTTCTGGCATTTGTTCTCGGAGGTCGAGGCCGTCTTCGGCGTCTGGGCCTTTGCGCTGATCGTGACGATGGCGGCGTTGGCGGGGCCCTCGAGCGCGATCGAATATATGGATACGCGCAACTTCACCGAGCCGCTGTTCGTCTTCGTCATCATGGTGGTGGCGGCCAGCCGGCCGATCCTGGAACTGGTGGGCCTGGCGGTGCGGGTGGTGGCGCGCGCGCTGCCGCTGCCGCGCGAACTGGCCACGTTCTTCGTCGTGATGGCGCTAGTGCCGCTGGGCGGCTCCTTCATCACCGAGCCCGCCGCCATGACGCTGGCGGCCATCCTTTTGCGCGATGCCTACTTCCGCACCAGTGGACGGGCGGGCTTCAAGTACCTGACCCTGGGCGTGCTGTTCGTGAACGTGTCGATCGGCGGGGTGCTGACGTCCTATGCGGCGCCGCCCGTGCTGATGGTGGCGACCACGTTTGGCTGGGATTCCACCTTCATGCTGCAGCACTTCGGCTGGCGCGCCGCGGTGGCGGTCTGCCTGAACGCGGGCCTCTTGACCTTCATTTGCCGCAAGGCGCTGATGGAGCGTTCGGTAGGCACGGGCGGCGGCGTGGACGGGCCCGAGGGCGCGGACAAGCGTCCCCCGGTGCCGGCGGTCGTGGTGCTGGTGCACCTGGCTTTCCTGATCGCCGTGGTGCTGACCGCGCATCATCCTGCCATCTTCCTGGGCCTCCTGATGATGTTCATCGGGTTCGCCGAAGCCTACAAGCGGCACCAGAACCGCCTGATGATCAAGGAAGGGCTGATGGTGGGCTTCTTCCTGGCCGGGCTGGTGGTGCTGGGCGGATTGCAGAAATGGTGGCTGCAGGACCTGCTGGGTGGACTTGAGCCGTTCGTGCTGTTCTGGGGGGCGACCGCGCTCACCGCCATTACCGACAACGCCGCGCTGACCTACCTGGGTTCGCTCGTCGAGGGCACCAGCGAGGCCTGGCGCTACATGCTGGTGGCCGGGGCGGTGACCGGGGGCGGGCTGACCGTGATCGCCAACGCGCCCAATCCGGCGGGCTTCGCCATCCTGAAGAACCACTTTCCCGGCGGCAGCATTTCGTCGGGCCGGTTGTTCCTGTCCGCTCTGGGGCCGACCCTGGTGGCGGCGGTGATGTTCCTGCTTCCCGTATAGGGGAAAAGGCCTGCCTGCCGGGGGGCGGGGCCTTCGGGATGGCAGGCCTGGGGCAGGCCCGCGGGACCAGACACCGACGCTTCACGAAAAACCGCTAAAATTCAAGACTTTCCCGTATTTTTCCGGCCTTGCCCAGCCGCCGCGCCAGCCTCTTTCGTGCGGCGACAGGCGGCTTTTGATATGCCGGGCTTGCGCCTGGGAGCCCCTCGATGCCCATCTACGCTTACAAATGCAGCGCCTGCGGCCACGCCAAAGACGTCTTGCAGAAGATTTCCGATGCGCCGCTTTCGGATTGCCCCGAATGCGGACTAAGCACGTTTTCCAAGCAGGTGACCGCGGCTGGATTCCAGCTCAAGGGTTCCGGCTGGTATGTCACGGATTTCCGTGGCAATGGCAATGGCGGCGGCCAGGCCGCGTCGCCGGCAAGCGCCGCGGCGCCCGCTGAAAGCGCCGCGCCTGCCGCACCCGCCGCAGCGCCCGCCGCTCCGGCCGCTCCGGCGGCGCCCGCCGCCGGCAGCGCTGCCTCGTAGAGCGCACGCGATGCGGATGCGCGTCATCAAGAAGTACTTCATCACCGGCCTGCTGATCTGGGTTCCCCTGGTCATCACGGTGTGGGTGCTGGGTTTGCTGGTCGCCACCCTGGAAGGGTTCGTGCCCGGCTTTTTGTCGTCCGAATCGCTGTTCGGCATCGACATCCCCGGCTTCCGCTTCGTCCTGGTGATCGTGGTGGTGCTCCTGACGGGCGTGTTCGCGGCCAACCTGATCGGCCGCACCATGGTGGACCAGTGGGAAAACCTGCTGGGCCGCATTCCCCTGGTGCGGTCCATCTACAACTCGGTCAAGCAGGTCAGCGATACCGTGCTTGCCCCGAACGGACAGGCGTTTCGCCGCGCGGTGCTGGTGCAGTATCCGCGGGCGGGCTCCTGGACCATTGCTTTTGTCACCGGCACGCCCAGCGGTGAAGTGGCCGACCGCCTGCCCGGCGACCACATCAGCGTGTACGTGCCGACGACGCCGAATCCCACGTCCGGCTTTTTCCTGATGGTGCCTCGCGCTGACGCGATCGATCTTCAGATGAGCGTGGACGCGGCATTGAAGTACATCGTTTCCATGGGCGTTGTCGCCCCGGCCCTGGCGGCGACGCCCGCGGACCGGCCGGCTCCGCTCTCTCCGGCTCCCGGCGTGCAAGACGCGCCTCGCGCCGATTCGTAACCCTTACGCTCAAACTAAGCACACAACGGAGTCATCCCGCATGCGTACCTGCTACACCGGCCAGGTTTGCCGTGACCATCTCGGCCAGACTGTCACCCTGTACGGCTGGGTGAACCGCCGCCGCGACCACGGCGGGGTCATCTTCATCGACTTGCGCGACCGCGCGGGCCTGGCTCAGATCGTGTTCGATCCCGACAACGCCGCCTTCGCCACCGCCGAGCGCCTGCGCAACGAATTCTGCGTCCGCGTCACCGGCCTGGTGCGCGAGCGTCCGGCGGGCACCGCCAACGCCGAACTGGCTTCGGGCGAGATCGAAGTGCTCTGCAAGGAAGTCGAGATCCTGAACGCGTCGGTCACGCCGCCGTTCCAGCTGGATGACGACAACCTGTCGGAAACCACTCGCCTGACGCACCGCGTGCTGGACCTGCGCCGCCCGCAGATGCAGCGCAACCTGATGCTGCGCTATCGCGTGTCCATCGAAACGCGCAAGTTCCTGGACCAGCTGGGCTTTATCGACATCGAAACCCCCATGCTGGCCAAGAGCACGCCGGAAGGCGCGCGCGACTACCTGGTGCCCTCGCGCGTGAACGCCGGCCACTTCTTCGCGCTGCCGCAGTCGCCGCAGCTGTTCAAGCAGATGCTGATGGTCTCGGGCTTTGACCGCTACTACCAGATCACCAAGTGCTTCCGCGACGAAGACCTGCGCGCCGACCGCCAGCCCGAATTCACCCAGATCGACTGCGAAACCTCGTTCCTGAACGAATTCGAGATCCGTGAAATCTTCGAGAACCTGATCCGTCACGTGTTCAACGTGGTGCAGGGCGTCGACCTGCCGTCGCCGTTCCCCATCATGCCCTGGACGGAAGCGATGCGCCGCTACGGCTCGGACAAGCCGGACCTGCGCGTGCAGCTGGAATTCACCGACATGACCGACGTCATGTGCGATGTGGACTTCAAGGTGTTTGCCGCCGCCGCGACGGCGCCCGGCAGCCGCGTGGTTGCCCTGCGCGTGCCGGGCGGCGCCGAAATGTCGCGTAGCGAGATCGACGGCTATACGCAGTTCGTCGGCATCTACGGCGCCAAGGGCCTGGCCTACATCAAGGTCAACGACGTGGCCAAGGGCCGCGACGGCCTGCAATCGCCCATCGTCAAGAACCTGCACGACGCCGCGCTGGCCGAACTGGTCAAGCGCACCGGCGCGCAAGACGGCGACATCATTTTCTTCGGCGCCGACCGCGAGAAGGTCGTCAACGACGCCATCGGCGCGCTGCGCGTGAAGATCGGCCACAGCGAATTCGGCAAGAAGACCGGCCTGTTCACGGCCGGCTGGAAGCCGCTGTGGGTCGTCGACTTCCCGATGTTCGAATACGACGAGGAAGACGGCCGCTACACCGCCGCCCACCACCCCTTCACCAGCCCGAAGGATGGCCACGAAGACTTCCTGGAAACCGATCCCAGCAAGGCGTTCGCCAAGGCCTACGACATGGTGCTCAACGGTTGGGAAATCGGCGGCGGCTCGGTCCGTATCCACCGCGAGGAAGTGCAGAGCAAGGTGTTCCGCGCGCTGAAGATCGGCGCCGAGGAAGCCCGCGAGAAGTTCGGCTACCTGCTGGACGCGCTGCAGTACGGCGCGCCCCCGCACGGCGGCATCGCTTTCGGCCTGGACCGCATCGTCACGATGATGACCGGCGCCGAATCGATCCGCGACGTGATCGCCTTCCCGAAGACGCAGCGCGCCCAGGACCTGCTGACGCAAGCGCCGTCGGAAGTCGACGAAAAGCAGTTGCGCGAATTGCACATCCGCCTGCGCAACGTCGAGCCGAAGTAAGCCCAGGGGGTGGGCCCACCCCCGAAGCACCTTCGGCGGGCCCCCCTCACGGGGCCCCGCTGGCGGACCGGCAGAGCCGGCTCCGCGGCGGCGCGCCCGGGAGGGCGGGGTTCGAGGGACGAGAATGGGGCGAGCCTGCTGAAATGGAGTAATCTGGCAAACGCCGCCAGGTCTGGCGGTGTCTGGCCTGCGGGCTCCTTCCCGGGGCGGCGCGGCCAGCGGTTTCTCTGCTTTGAAAGGCGCCATTGCTTCCATGTCGCTCATCCGAGTCGTCAGCTACAACATTCACAAGGGCCGTTCGGCACTGGGCCGGCGCGACTCCCTGAATGAACTTCGCCTGGGCCTGTATGGCCTGCGCCCCGACCTGGTCTTCCTGCAGGAAGTCCAAGGCCGCAACGAGCAGAAAACCTTGCTCGACGCCCAGCACGAATCCCTTGCCGCCGCCTTGCGGCTGGACGTCGCCTATGGCCGCAATGCGATCCGCCATGCGACGGACCACGGCAATGCGCTGTTGTCGCGCTTTCCCATTCTTGACCACGAAAACGTGGATATCTCCGATCATCGCCTGGAGCAACGCGGCCTGCTGCATGCGCGCGTCGAGCTCGGCGACCGGGCGGTCCATTGCTTCGTGGTCCACCTGGGCCTGTTCGCCGGCAGCCGGAGCCGCCAGATCCTGGCGCTCACCGAACGCATCAAGAGCATGGTGCCGGACGGCGAGCCCATTCTGATCGCCGGCGACTTCAATGACTGGAATGACCGCCTGGCGCCCATGTTCGTGCAGCAGCTGGGCCTGTATGAAGTGTTCTCGCACGCCCCGCGCAGCCATGGCGGCGACCTGCCGCGGCTGCGCGACTCGGTCAAGCGCCTGAGCAACGCCCTGCGCGGCCTGCCCAACAGCGGCGTCTCCGTCATGGAGCGCACCAATCAGCTGGGCATGGACGGCAGCTCGCGCCTGATGCTGCCGCCGCCGCGCACCTTTCCCGCCGTTTTCCCGTGGTTTCGCCTGGACCGCATCTACCAGCGCGGCTTTGCCGTGCGCAGCGCGCGCGTGCTGCGCGGCCGCGAATGGGCCAAGCTGTCCGACCATTCTCCTTTGCTGGCCGAGCTGGAACTGCCGTGAAGGTAGAGCAGGACAGGCTGGAGTGGGCGCAGGGCAACGATATCCGCTTGCTTCAGAACGGCGCCGATTTCTTTCCCGCGCTGTGCGCGGCGATCGATGCCGCCGAAGTCAGCGTGCACCTGGAAACCTACATCTTCATGGTGGACCGCACCGGTACGCAGGTGCTGGAGTGCCTGACCGCGGCGGCCGGGCGCGGCGTCAAGGTGCGGGTGGTGCTCGATGGCTTCGGCAGCGCCTTGAACGTCGAGCAGGTGCGCACGGCGCTGACCAACGCCGGCGCGCAATGCCGCATTTTCCGGCCCGAGCCGCGCTGGTTCGCGCGCTTCATTCCGTCGCGCAGCCGCTTGCGGCGCTTGCACCGCAAGGTCACGGTCGTCGACGGCCGCCTCGCCTTCATCGGGGGCATCAACGTCATCGACGACTACGACGATCTCGATCCCACGGACGGCATTTCCGCGCCGCGCTTCGATTTCGCGGTGCAGGTGGAAGGCCCGCTGGTCACCCAGGCGGCCTATGCGCAGGAATTGCTGTGGGTGCGCCTGAACTGGGCGCGCCTGCGGCGCCATCCCCGCGACTGGAACCGCATGCGGCTGATCAAGCCGCGCCATGGGGCGGTGGCGCCTTGCGGAGACCTGCGCGCCGCCCTGGTGCTGCGCGACAACCTGCGCTTTCGCCAGACGTTCGAGCGCGCGTATCTGTTCGGCATCTCGCAGGCTCGGCGCGACATCCTGATCGCCAACGCCTACTTCTTCCCTGGCCGCCAGTTCCGCCGCGCGCTGGCAAAGGCCGCGGCGCGCGGCGTGCGCGTGCGCCTGCTGCTGCAAGGCAAGGTCGAATACCGCATGCAGTACCACGCCACGCGTTCGCTGTATGACCAGCTGCTGCGCGACGGCATCGAGATCTACGAATACATGCCGAGCTACCTGCACGCCAAGGTGGCCGTGATCGACAACGTGGCCACGGTCGGTTCGTCCAACCTGGATCCGTTCAGCCTGCTGCTGGCGCGCGAGGCCAATGTGGTGGTCGACGACCAGCCCTTTGCCTGGGACCTGCAGGAACGTTTGGAGACGGCGATCCGCGAAGGCGGGCGCTTCATCCGGCCGCTGGAGTACCAGCGCCGGGGCTGGCTGCGGCGCTGGGTGGACGCGGTGTCCTACACGCTGCTGCGGATCGGGGTCGCGCTGACGGGGACGTCGGACAAGTATTGAGCGCGCGCTTCAGGTGCGCGGCTTCAACAGGCCCAGCGCCAGCGCGGTGCCGACCAGGATGATGGCGGCGCCGACCGCGATGGACGGCGTGATGGCCTCGTCCAGCAGCCATGCTCCCCACACCACGCCAAAGATCGGCACCAGGAAGGTGACGCTGACGGCGCCGGTAGGCCCGACATTGGCGATCAGGCGGAAGAAGATGATGTAGGCCGCGCCGGTGCAGACGACGGCAAGCAAGATCGTGGAAATCCAGGCCGTCGCCGATGCGGGCGCCTCGGGCCAGGCCGGGATCGCCAGGGGCAGCAGCACCAGCGACGCCGCGATCATGCTGCCGGTAGCGCTGGCCAGCGGATCCACGCCGCTCAGGAAACGCTTGGTCCAGTTGGCGGCGATGCCGTAGAAGACGGGCGCGGACACGGCCGCCAGCACCGCCGGCCCGGTGCCGCCGGCGTGGAATTCCAGCTTGTCCCATACCAGCACGACGATGCCGACCAGGCCGATCAGCAGGCCCAGCGACCGCATCCAGGGCAGCTTGTCCTTGAGCCACAGCCAGCCGACCACCGCGCCCCACACCGGAGTCACCGCGTTGGCTACCGACAGGAAGCCCGCGCCCAGCGATTGGGCGGCATAGGCGTACAAGAGGAAGGGCACGGCGGCATTGAGCGTGCCGACCACCAGCAACGCTTTCCAGTGGCGGGCGATCAGCGGCAGCTTGCCGCGCCAGATCGCCGCGGGCAGCAGGAACAGGGCCGCCAGGCCCACGCGCAGTTCGATCAATGCTATCGGGCCGAATTCCTTGACCGCCACGCGCATGAACAGAAAGGAGCCGCCCCAGACCGCAGCCAGGAGCAGCAGGTCAAGCAAGTTGCGTTGACGCATGATTTGTCTCGGGTATGTCTTTATTTCCGGCTTGTGACCAGATTCTTCATCTTGACCCGATGCGCCAGCAGCGCACAGGCCAGGGACAGGACGATACACAGGACCAGTCCCGTCCGCACTCCGTTTAGTACCGTGCTGTGGGAAATCATGATGCCGACAAGGGCGGTGCCCAGCGCGCTGCCGATGGCGCGCGTCGTCTGCACCAGCGCCGATGCCACGCCCACGTCGCGGCGTTCGCTCAGCATCTGCATGAAAAGCGTCAGGTTGGGCAGCAGGAAGCCCAGCGCGCAGCCGTTGACGAAGAAGGCGCCGAGTATCCACCAGACCGAGGTGCCGGGGGCAATCAGCAGCACCATCAGCGAGCCGGCCGCAAGCAGCCCCCCGCCAAACACCATCAGGCGCTGCGGTTCGGCTTGCTTGGGGAACAGCCGGCCGTTGATGATGCTGCCGACCGAGATCGCGGCGACAAGCGGCGTCAGCAGCAGGCCGGCCTCGCTGGGGGAGTAGCCCAGCACTTGCTGCAGCAGCAGCGGACTGTAGAAGATCAGGATGAACATCACGGCGCCCACCATCATCGCGGCCAGGTTCAGCAGGCGGGATTCCTGGCCGGACAGCACGCGCAGGGGGAAGATAGGCGACTTTACGCGACGTTCGGTGGGGATCAGGATGGCGATTGCGGCCACGCCGACCACCGCCAGCGTCAGGCCCAGCAGGGGATGCGCGTGGTCGCCGCGCGCAAAGGCCAGTTCCAGGGCGGCCAGCGGCGCGCCCACCGCAAGCACCAGCAGGATGGCGCCCACCCAGTCGATCTTGCGGCTGCCGTCATGGATGGGACGGATGCGGGGGAAATAGCGCGCCAGCAGGAAGAACGCGCCGGCCGCCGCGATGGGGGAAATGAAGAAGGCCGCGCGCCAGCCGAGCGCCTGTGTGGCGGCGCCGCCCAGCACGGGGCCTATGCCGCTGGCCATTGCGAATGCCGCCGACACCAGCGCCATCCATCTCACCCGCTGCTTGGCGTCGGGAAACAGGTCGGCGGGCGCCGCGAACGCGGTGGCGATCATCATGCCGCCGCCCACGCCCTGCAAGGTGCGGAACAGGATCAGCTGGGTCATGGACTGCGCCAGGCCACAGGCAATCGAGCCCAGCGCGATGATCAGGACGGACACCAGCATCAGGGGCTTGCGGCCGAACATGTCGCCGAGCCGGCCAAAGATCAGGATGGAGGCCGCGGTGGCCAGCAGATAGCCCGTTCCGACCCAGGCATAGAGCGCCATGCCGTTGAGCGCCTCGGCGACGCGCGGCAGCGTGGTGCTGATGATGGTGGAATCCAGCGCGGCGAGCACCACGGTTGCCGACACCCCGGCCATTGCCATCAGCAGGTCCCGGCGGGAGTGGGGAGGATCGCTGGCTGGCTGGGACGGTGGCGGCGGAGTCATGCCGCCAAGGATATCACCGGCGACCTAGGGTTATCACTTGTAGAACGTGTGATATCCCCAGAAAACCGCGATCACCAGGACCACCAGCATCCATGACCAGCGCGAATTGGCCAGGCCGGGGAGTTCGGGTTCCGCAGGAGGCGGCGGGGGCGCGCTGCGCGGCAGCGCGGCCATGTGGTCGATGAAGGCGGCAAAGAACTTCTCGATGATTTTTTCGCCCGCCTTCAGGAGCAGGCCCTCGCCGCACTCGGCCAGCTTTCCGCCCGCCATGCCGGCGACCGTGTAGGCCACGCGCGTGCCCTCGTCCTTGGTGCTGAGATTGATCTGGGCGGTGCCGATCGCGAGGCAGGCGGCGCGGCCCTTGCCTTCGAACACCAGGGTACAGCTGTCCGGGGCGTTGACATCGGAGAGCAGGATTTCACCCTCGTAGTCGGTATCGATCCCGGCGATCTTGGCGCGCAGCGTGACGGCGTACTCCGTCGGACTGCGCATTGCGACTTCCACGCAGCCCGGGATGCATTTCTGCAGCACCCTCGGGTCGGTCAACGCGTCCCATGTCTGGTGTTGCGTCGAAGGAATCCATTGGGCATCGGCAATGCGCATGGCTGTCTCCTTGTGGAAGCTTTATGGCCCATTCTGGCTCCGATTGCGGCTTTTGGCTACTCCTCGACGGTCCGGCGCCGTGCGAGACGGGGGCGATGGCGCGGTGAGAGGAGGCAATTGATTGCAGGCATTCGTCTGGAAAGGCAGGTGGCGCCAATGTGGCGGATAGTGCGGCCGTAGCCCGGCACGGTAAAATCACACGTTGACCCCGCTGGATGCAGGGCTGCAGGGCCCGCCGAGGAGGGGAGGCCCAAGCCAGCGGGCTTAGGTGAAAATCCAACAAAAACGCCTGCCCATATGCACCAATTGACAATAAATCTTGCTCGGCCCTCCATGTCGAGAGCTTAGCCACTAAAATTGCGCGAATTACAAACCCGGTGTTTTTATGGTTTATGTGCTAGTTGCATTTCTGATTTCGCTGGTGCTCACGCTCCTACTGGTGCGTTACAACACGCTGCACGCTAAATATACTTCTGATCACGACGTTTCCGGCGTCCAAAAATACCATATTATCCCCGTGCCCCGGGTTGGGGGGATATCGATAATCGTTGCGATGTTCGGCATCTGCATAGTCGCTGCGTTCCGGGAGCCGTCGTTGCTGCGGGAATTGCTAACGCTCATGGCGGTGTCCCTGCCGGCGTTCATAGGCGGCTTGGCGGAGGACCTTACCAAGAAAGTGCGCGTGCTTGTGCGCTTGGGCCTGGCAATGGTGTCGGGGGGCGCCGCCTATTATTTTCTCGGGGCGGAATTGACCCGGCTGGATATCATTGGCGTCGATTGGCTGCTTCAATATACCGTTATTTCATTCGTCTGCACCGCGATCGCCATGGCAGGGGCCGCGAATGCCATCAATATCATTGACGGCTACAACGGCTTGGCCGCGGTCATCTCGGCCATGATATTTGCCGGGTTCGCCTACGTATCCTATTACCTCGGGGACCGGCTGCTGCTCGTGACGGCGGTGGGCATGATCGGGGCAATTGCGGGGTTCCTGGTGTGGAATTATCCGCGGGGCCTCATCTTCCTGGGAGATGGCGGGGCATATTTCGTAGGGTTCATGATCGGTGCGCTCTCCGTGCTGATGCTGGCGCGGCATCCGCAAGTGTCGGCGTGGTTCCCGTTGTTGCTCTGTATTTATCCAGTGTTCGAAACCCTGTTTTCGATATACCGCAAGAAGTTTCTGAGAGGCCAGTCGCCCGGCATGCCGGACGGGGTGCACCTGCATATGCTCATATACAAAAGGCTGATTCGCTGGGCGGGCGGCCAGGAAGTGCGGCACCAGGCGCAGCGCAATGCCATGACTTCGCCTTACCTGTGGCTGCTGTCCTCATTTGCAGTAATACCGGCAGTGTTGTTCTGGCAGTACGAGTACATACTCATTTTGTTTGCGTTCCTGTTTTCCACCACCTATCTGATTCTTTACAGAAAACTGGTCCGGTTCGACATGCCTCGGTGGCTGGTGATGAGGCAGCGGAAAAGGCCGCGGCATAAAAAACACAAACCCTGAGAACATGAGTTCGTCGCGGTCCTAAAATTTACAAGTACTACGAATAACAGGAATTAATAATCGTGCTGTCCACAGGGAAGTGCGTCGCCATTTCGGCGATATTTGCGTTGCTGCTGCTGATCATGCTCCCCTTGCGGCCCGTGCTGCAGGCTCCAGGAGGCCTGACGATTACCGCGACGGGCGAGCGCAATCCCTTGGCCAAGTCCACGGAGGTTTGGCTCTCTACATCCCTGGCCGATGCGATACGGGATTCGGCAACGCGCTTTGATAGCGGCTGGGAGCGGCGCGATGGCAGCCTGGTGTCGTTCCGGAATCAGCCCGCAACCATTCAATCGAATATCCAGGTCGAACCCGGGGCTTCCCTGATATTCACGAAGCACGACTATTCTGGAATAGTCGAGATCCGCAGCGGCGATTTTGTGCAACGCTACGACCTGTATTCGGTCACGCCCGGCGCATTGAAAATAGACCTCTCCGAGCTGAGCGTCGGACGCACCATATTGAAAGGCGCGCTGATTTACGCAGGCGCGTTCGCGGCATTCCTGGCCGCGGTACTTTTCTTGGCGCGCATGCCAAGAGCCGGCGCCCCTGCGGCGGCTGGCGAGAATGAAGCCCCCAGGCTCAGCCTCTGGTTCGCGGCTCCAAGCATTTTGATCTACTCCTTCGTGCTTGCGGCGTACTGGCCGGCCCAGATGTCGCCGGATTCGATTGATCAGTGGCGGCAGATTGTGGAGGGGCATTATGGCGACGCGCACCCCGTAATGTCGACTATTCTGTACCAGCTGGCGTATCTGGTATATCCGGCGCCGCAGACCCCGGCGATATTTCAGATCATTGCCTACGCGGCGGTGACCTGGTTCTTCCTGCGGGAAGCGAAGGCCTGGGGCGCGCCTACGTACGTGATTGCGATTGCAGCTGTGCTGTTTCCGCTGTTTCCGGCCAATTTCATGCTCGTCACGACGCTGTGGAAAGACGTTCCGTTCACCATCGGCATCATACTCCTCAGTACCCTCGCGGCTCGAGAAGTAAGGCGGGGCCTCACCCTGGCGTGGGGCTCGGTTATCGCGATGAGCATGGCGGGCATATTGACATTCGGTGTACGCCACAACGGAATCGTCATTGTTGTCTTGTTCTTTGCCCTGCTCTTCCTTTTTGCGAAGGGCCGTGGCAGAAAATTGAGGGTAGGCGCCGCGCTGGTTGCGCAGCTGGGCGTATTTTTGATCCTCAAGACGTTGCTGCTGAGCGCCTTGGGCGCATATCCCATGCCCGCTCACTATCGCTCCATTTTTGCGCTTCATGTGCTCGGCGCGATGGAAACCGCAGGCGTGCAATTCGAGGGCGCAGACAAGACGCTGATGGAAAAGGTCCTGCCGCGCGAAGAATGGGTCCAGGGATATGACTGCCGATCCGTGGTCCCGCTGTTCTGGAACAAGCACATTTCCTACAAAGAGCTTTCCACCAGCACCGGTGACCTGAATGCCTTGATGTTCAAGGAAATCATGCGCCATCCCCAAGTATTCCTGCGCCATCAGCTGTGCGTGACCGGCTTGATTTGGCGGATAGGCGGCGGGAACAACGAGTTCGTTGCGATCTCGCCGGCGGGAATCACCAACATGCCGGAAGGCAAGGCGCTGGGCTTGGCCACGCGCTCGATGCTCCCTGAAGCCAAACAGACGCTGGACACATGGCACAGTCAGATCTTTGCCAAAAGCGGCGTCTACACGCGCCCGGCCCTGTACGTGCTGCTGGGACTCCTGGCCATCTTGATGGTGATGTATCGTAGCGTGCCCGCTGCTGCCCTTATTTTTGCGCCGGCGCTGTTCAATTGCCTGGGCCTCGGGATACTCATGAGTGCGCAGGACTACCGCTATCTGTGGCCTTCAGTGGTGCTGTCGCTGCTCGTCATCGTGCTGGCCATAGGCATGGCCGCCGCGGGCGCGCGGGCGGGTGAAATATCTTATCGGGCTAAATGATGTCTGCCAAAATCGCCGTTGTTATTCCAAGCTATAAGGTGACGAAGCATATTCTCGGAGTTATCGAGAGTATTGGGCCCGAAGTCGGCCGGGTGTATGTGGTGGATGACTGCTGCCCAGACGCCTCGGGAAAGTTTGTTCAAGAAAATTGCAGCGATCCCCGCGTCGTGGTGCTGCGCAATGAAGTGAACCAAGGGGTTGGGGGCGCAGTCATGGCCGGCTACCGCGCAGCCATGGCGGATGGCATGGACATCATGGTGAAACTGGACGGCGACGGCCAGATGGACGCCAGGCTCATCCCTGATTTTGTGGCCCCCATAATGCGCGGCGAGGCCGACTATACCAAGGGGAACCGCTTCTTCAATCTTGAGGAAATCAGGGCCATGCCCAAGGTCCGGTTGTTCGGCAACGCTGTGCTATCGTTCATGACCAAGCTGTCCTCGGGGTATTGGAATTTGTTCGACCCCACGAACGGATATACCGCCATTCATCGCGAGGTTGCGCGGCATCTTCCGATGGAGAAAATCAGCACGCGTTTCTTTTTCGAAACGGATCTGTTATTCAGGCTGAATACGCTCCGGGCCGTGGTGGTCGATGTTCCCATGGACGCAAAGTACGGCGATGAAGTCAGCAACCTGAAAATAGGAAAAATCGTCGGCGAGTTTTTTGTGAAGCATGTCCGCAATTTTTCCAAGCGTATTTTTTATAACTATTATCTTCGGGACATGTCGCTTGCGTCGATTGAGTTGCCTCTCGGATGTCTCTTGATTTTGTTTGGCAGCTTGTTCGGAATTTACAATTGGGTTGAGGCGGCGGACGTGGGTTCGACCACCTCTGCCGGGACGGTAATGCTGTCCGCGCTGCCCATTATCATCGGGCTGCAGTTGGTGTTGGCGTTCGTTGGACACGATATCAGCGCGGTGCCCAGTAGGCCGTTTCACCGGGTGCGTGGAAACTCGGCGTTGGGCTTGAAAGATTCGGAGAAATGAATTGCATAATGAAGACAAGGCATGGGTGGACTATCGGGAGAAGTTTGCCGATGTTTACGACGAGAGCAATTATGAAAGGCCGCTGCAATCATGGGTGATGCGGGCAAGCCATAAGCTCACCGAACAGCCATTCGGCCCCGCCGCCAAGTTCGGCCGGGTGTTGGAAATTGGCGCGGGCACCGGCGAACATCTGTCATTTGTCCAGCATCAGTTCGATGAGTATGTGCTGACGGACATGGACCCAAAGACCCTGGAAATCGCTGCCAAGAAGATCGGCGATCAGCACGGCGGACGGGTTTCATATTCGGTGCAGACCGGTGCGGACATCGATTGCCCCGATAATACCTATGACCGCGTGATCGCAACCCACGTGCTCGAGCATATTTATTATCCCCACCTGGCCCTCAAGGAATGGCAACGCGTCTTGAAGCCCGGCGGCACGTTGTCAATTCTTATCCCCACCGACCCCGGATTCGCATGGCGGCTGGGGCGCCGCCTTGGCCCCCGCAAGGCGGCCTTGGCGATGGGCATCGCTTACGATTACGTGATGGCGCGCGAGCATGTGAATCCGTGCAATAACCTCATGGCGATCTTGCGGCACTATTTCCCCAAGGCGCAGGAAGCCTGGTGGCCCACCAGGCTGGCCGCAATGGATTTGAATCTGTTTGTCGCGTTTCACGCCGTTGTTGATAAACCGGGCGTGGCGGGTAAATGATCTACGTAGCTGCGGTCTTATGCGTCGTAGGCTTGGCGATAGGCCAGATCTTGTTCAAGGTCAGCGCTTCCGCGCTGGCCCAGACCGGTACGTTCTTTTCTGCGAAGCCTCTGGGCGCTTTGTTCGCAGCGATGGTGCTGTATGGGATTACGTCGATTGCATGGGTCTGGGTGCTTCAACGCGTGGAATTGGGACGCGTGTACCCCATCATGGCGCTGGCGTTCATCCTGGTGCCGCTGGGTAGCCACCTGGTTTTTGGGGAACGATTCAACATCCAGTATTTCTTCGGCATCGCGCTGATCATGGTGGGGATCGTCGTAGCGGGAAAATCCTGACTTTTCAATGCGTTGGGGGAGGTTACCCGGCGCTTCCGAACGTATGGATTGGCAAAAAAGCGCAAACTCCGCGGCACGAGGCTTCGGGCATGTGTATTCTCCCTTCGCTCGTTTAGAGACTGGGCAACCGTGCCCGGAACGCAGCGGAGGCGAGATCGGGCCCTCGCGCTTGCGCCGGCGGGCGCCTGCGGGTTGCCGGAAGCACGGCGGTCGGAGTACGCCGCCTTTTGATCTAAAATGTGATCGCTCTAATCGACGCTTGTCACGGGATGGTTCGCGCGGCGCATCCCGATCAGACTCCCCTCCCCGGACCGTCGCGGCGACGCGTCGCGTGTGCCCAGGCCAATCGGGGGGCCATGCATACTAGCAATTCGATTCCTCCACTTTCATGACAATTCATTCGACGAATTCAAGGTCGGCGCCAGAACTTAGCGATTCCATTGAGGAAGCCCCGCTCGCGACGGGTGTCGCGGTCGACGCAGAAATGGCAAGGTTGCGGATGGAATTGGCGAGCACGACGGCTTTGCTCGCCGATGCGACGACTCGATACCGCGAGATCGAAGGGTCCATGGCCTACAACGTCGGGCTGCGGTTGTCGAAGGGGCCGGTGGGCAAGATGTATCGCGCGTTTGCGCGGCGCCGGGCGGCAAAGTTCGTGCCGCCCACGGCGGGTATGCCGGTCAGCGCCGACATCCCCGGCGGTGCAGCGGAAGCGGTGGCGGCGCACGCGGCTCCCCGCAGTATCTGCTCCGATGCGGCCATACAGGCCTTGCCTTTCAACGTGCCCGTTGCCATTGCCCATCCGGATTGGCTGGGCATACGCAGTTCGGCCGCGCAGATGTTTGATCATCTGCTGCTGCTTACCGATGAATTGACGCCGGACGACAGCGAGTCCATTGCCGAGCGCCTGCTGAAGAGAAGTCCCGCCGTTGTCGTGCTGCAGGGGTTTCCGTTCTCGTATCAGCACCTGGTCCAGGCGCTGAACCGGCAGGCCCCGGACCTGCCCATCCATGTCGTATGGCACGGCACGTTCATGCAGGCGACGGAAGACTATGCCTGGCGCAGCTTCCGCCTCATGTGCTCGTTACAGAAGCAGGGCAAGATCCGTCGTATCGGGTTGGTGAAGAAAGGCCAGGAGCAAATTCTCCGGCATCGTGGGCTTGATGCGCATTACCTGTTGAATATGTATCGCGCGATTCCCGACAAGGCGACCACCGTACCGGTGGCGCCGATCAAGCTCGGGATCTGGAGCATCTCGGAACTGAGGCACAAACCGCCCTATGAAATGCTGGCGGCTGCCTCCACCATCAAGGATGCGCAAGTGGTCGGGTCCGTCGCTTCCGAACGCATGCTGGATTTTTGCAGGGAGTTCGGCCTTGCGCAGAATTTTCTCGGGCGCATGGTGCCTCAGGCGGAAATGCCCGGCCACCTGGCAACCACACACCTGAATCTCTACGTGACGCTCAATGAATGCGCGCCCATGCTGCCGCTGGAGAGTTTTGCCGCGGGAGTGCCGTGCATCGTCGGCCCCAATACCCCTTACTTCGAGAATCACCCGTATCTCCAGAGCCGGTTGGTTGTTCCCGTGCCCGATGACGCGCATGCCATCGCCCAGAAGATTCAACTGGCGCTGGCGGAGCGCGACCGGATCATCTCGGAGTATCGCGAGTATGCGATCGAGCACAACGCCGAATCAGCCCGGTCCTTGCAGCGGTTCCTGAACTGATGCAGACCACCTGCTTCGTCAGCTATGAATTGTTCCCCGTCACCCGTGGCGGGTGCGGCGCCTTGCTTCATAACCTTGCGGTGCAGTTGCTTCAGTCGGGCGGGCGTGTTGTCTTCCTGCTGGACGTCGATGCTGATGTATTTGCGCGCTTCGACGAGGACGAAAGGCTCAAGCTTCCCAATCCGCAGAACTGCGTCGCGTATCGGGTGGAGGATATGTGCGGCAAGGATCTGCTGCCGCGCGAGAGCTTCGCCTCATGGTACGAGTGGCGCTCGTATGTGCTGAACGTCGCGGCGCTGAAAGTCCACCAGTTGGAGCGGCCCGCGCTCATCGAGTTCTTCGACTATCACGGCGTTGCTTACTACGCATTGTGCGAGAAGCTCGCGCTCGGCGGCTATGAGGGCGCCCGCATAGCCGTCCGGTACCACGCCACGATCGAAGCGATGGATCGCGTCGATCTGACGAATTCCCTTCATCCCGAACTCTATCTGCTCTACTCGCTTGAGCGCGCGGCCTTGGCTTTGGCGGACACGGTGATCGTTCCTTCGGAGTCGGTGTCCAAGCGCTCGCTGGCGGATCTCTATCCGACCGTGGCCGATCGGCAGGTGGTGGCGGTGCCGCCCTTGCAGAAGACGCTCAACAAGCGGGCCTCGGACGGGGTTGAGAACGGCATCCTGTTTTATGGAAGGCTGTTTTCCATCAAGGGAGTCGACCTGCTGGTGGATGCCGCCGTCCTGTGGATGCGCCAGCGTCCGGAGTTGTCCCCTGATTTCTATTTCGTTGGAGGGGATTCCAAGCAGCCGCCAGATGGGGGCGGGCTTTACGCGGATTACTTGCTGCGACGCATTCCTCTGGACCTGCGCGGGCGATTCCATATCCTTGGCCATCTGTCGCACGAGGAAACGGAGGCGCTGCTGGAAAAGGTGCGTTTTGCGGTTTTTCCGAATCGCGCCGAGTCATTCTGCTATGCGGCGCACGAGCTGTACGCGGGCGGCGTCCCTGTCATCGTGTCGGATATCCCTGGTTTCGAGGACTTTTTCCAGCACGAACGCAACAGCCTGGTATTCGACTGCACATCGTCCGACGCGTTGACCGCGGCAATCGGCCGGCTCTGGGATGATGGCGGACTGCGCAAGCGCCTAACGTTTCCCTATCCCGTGGTGCCCACCGGCGTTGCGCCCATTTACGAGCACGCCGCGGCGGCGCCGGCGGGTGGAGCCGTGTCCGCGGCAGCGCCGGGCTTCGCGCTGTCGGTGATCGTCCAGGCCGAAACGCTGGCTCAGGCTCAGCCGCTATGCATGCGGCTCGCGGAGGGCGGTCATAAGGGCATCGTCCTGTTGCCCGCCCTGGGCGCCGATTCCGGGGTGTCGGCGTTCTTGCTTGGCCGGAACGTGCGCTGTGTGGATCCTGCGGGAGCGTCCGTCGATCTGCATGCGTTGCGCACGACCGACGCGCTTGTCGTCCTGAATGCCAACGACGTGGTCGACCCGCTGTATCTGGATATCGCCGTGCGTGTCCTGAGCACGCGTGCCGACGTGCCCTTCGTTTCGGGCTGGTCGATCCGTAACGGCAGCGGAGAGCGCCGCGCCGACACTTACTCGCTGCCTTTGGCGCTGGATACGGCGCCCCTGAGCGGGCGGAACCCGGGAACGCGGGCTGTCTTCAGAACCCAGCCGGGCCAGCTGATCCTGGATACCTTCGACACCGGCCTTGCCGAATACGCGGAACTCAAGCACCTGTGGAAGTTGACGCGCAACGGCGAGATAGGCCTGTTGATTCCGCGCGCCCTGCTGGAACTGCCCGTCGAAGAGGCTCACTACCCTAGCGCAAAGCAGGTGTCCTATCTGCTGAACGGCGACGATAGTGTGGATCGCCGAAAACGGCTGTCGCAGAGCTCGATCGCCGTGTGGAACTGCAATGCATTTTCCAACACGCCGGCAGCGACCCGAAGGATGCTTCAGGACGTAAGCGCCTTGCCGCCGGAGCTGTTGCGATTGTTGCTGCGCATGGGGAACCTTGTGGTGGCGATATACCAGCGATGCCGGCCCGTGCGCCCGATCATGGGTTTCGCCAAACGACTACTGCGCCGCGGCTCCGCGCGCGTGCGCCAGTCATGAAACAGAACGCGAATGTGAGAGGTAATTCTTGATTTCCGAAGTGGTGAACGTAGTGCGCGATATGGCGACTCGCCATCGCCAAATGATATTGCAGATGGTCAAGCGGGAGGTCCTGGGCCGTTACAGGGGGTCTGTATTTGGCCTGGCCTGGTCGTTTTTCAATCCGCTGCTGCTGCTGATCGTCTACACGTTTGTGTTCTCGGTCGTCTTCAAGGCGCGCTGGGGAGGCGCGGGGGCAGCCGCTCCGCAGTCGCACGGGGATTTTGCGGTGATCCTGTTCGCAGGCCTCATCATGAATAATCTCTTTGTCGAATGCATCAATCGCGCGCCGTCGCTGATCCTGTCAAACGTCACTTACGTCAAGAAGGTGGTTTTCCCGCTGGAGACGCTGACCGTCATCGCATTGGGATCCGCGTTGTTCCATTTGCTGGTAAGCCTGATAGTCCTGATCGCGGCGCAGCTGATATTCATGGGGAGCGTTCCCTGGACGGTGGTGTATTTCCCGCTGATTCTCCTGCCCCTCATGTTTCTCTGCCTGGGACTTTCATGGTTCCTGGCGGGGCTGGGTGTGTACATCCGGGATATGACGCAGGCGGTGTCGCTCATTACCATCGTGCTTACGTTCATTTCGCCTATCTTTTATCCCCTGTCAGCCATTCCGGAGCGGATGCAGAAGTACGTGAAATTGAACCCCATTACCTTTGTCGTCGAAGAGACGCGCAACGCGGTCATTTTCGGGAAGCCGTTCAACTGGTCCGGTTGGTGGATATATACAGCGGTTGGCTTGGTCGTGGCGGGGATTGGATTGGCTTGGTTTCAGAAAGTGAGAAAAGGGTTCGCGGATGTGCTCTGATACGGTTTCCATACACGTCGAGAACCTTGGCAAGCGTTACTCGATATATTCAAAGCCGCAGGACCGGTTGAAGGAGGCCCTGATCGCTCGGGGGGCTGGCCTTTTTGGGCGAAGCGTGAAAAGCTATGCCCAGGAATTTTGGGCATTGTCCGATGTTTCCTTCGATGTGAAGAAAGGCGAAACCGTAGGCATCGTCGGCCGGAACGGCTCCGGAAAGTCCACGCTGCTGCAGATGATTTGCGGCACGGTCACGCCCACCACCGGCTCGGTCAAGACTTACGGCCGCGTTGCGGCGTTGCTCGAATTGGGCGCGGGCTTCAATCCGGAATTTACGGGCCGCGAGAACGTCTATCTGAACGCGTCTCTGCTCGGCCTCACGCACGAGCAGATTGACCAGCGGTTCGATAGCATCGCCGGATTCGCCGACATCGGAGAATTCATCGAAAGCCCGGTCAAGAAGTATTCAAGCGGCATGTTTGCGCGGCTTGCGTTTTCGGTGGCCATCCACACGGAACCCGATATCCTTATCGTGGACGAAATCCTGGCGGTCGGCGACGCAGCCTTCCAGCGCCGGTGCCTCAAGAAGTTCTATGAAATCCGGGACATGGGATGCACGATATTGTTCGTCTCCCACGATCAATATCAGGTCAAGTCGATCTGCCAGCGCGCGCTTTATCTTGAACGTGGCGTTCAGAAGGCCTTCGGGCCGGCCGGCCGTGTGATTGACCAGTACACGATCGATATGCAGGCGGCGCTGCGCGAGTTCGAGGCGAAGGAAGAGGCCGCGGGCAAGCACGCAGTCGTGCCCGCGGAGCTGGACGAGCTGGACACGTCCAATCCTCCGGGCACCGAGAGTTCCGATGCCAGCGTCAAGACGGGCGCGGGAGTCGCCAAAGCTAACGGCAAGGCAGGGCCGTTGTACCGCAAGGAACCTGACAGGCTGTACGAGATAGATGAGGTCTGGCTGTCGACGCCCGGCGGCGAGCCGGTGGACCGGATCAGCACGGGCGACCCGCTGAAATTGAACGTGCGGTTCCATGCGGTCAGCCCTATCGTTCCGGAAGATATGAGCTTTGTTTTCAATCTCTATCGCCACGACGATCTGTATATTTGCGGCACGACCACGCTCATGGATGGATACCAGGCCCACGCGGGAGCGCCATCCGGTCAGTTCAGCATCAATTTCCCCAGTGTTCCTCTCTTGAGCGGTTCATACAAGTGGAGGGTTGCGATCAATGACGGCGGCGGGTTTGTGGTGCATGCGGAAGCCAATAACGTCTGCCCGTTTCATATCTCCGATGACTTCGAGGCCGTTGGCGTGATGAGCCTGCCGCGCGAATGGGCGTTTGAGTTCAGCCAGCAACGCGACTAACCCTGACATAAAAGCATATCTACAAAATGGAACGACTGAGTTTTGGACAGAGCAGCCGCTACGACGGGCTCGAAGCGGCAATTCACATCGCGCGGTATTCCTTCGCCAAGGAACTGTGCGCGGGAAAGCGTGTGCTGGACGCCGCCTGTGGCGAAGGCTACGGTTCGCGGCTGCTGGCGAACTGGGGCGCCAGCGAGGTTGTGGGCGTCGATATTTCCGCCGAGGCGATTGCCAGCGCGCAACAGCATTTTTCCAGCGAAAACGTCAAATTCATCCAGAACGACGCCGAGACGCTGCCGCGCCATTTCGAGCCCCACAGCTTCGATCTGATCGTTTCGTTCGAGACCATCGAGCATGTGCAGGATCCCGAGCTGTTTTTGCGCAACATCCGCGACCTGCTGAAGCCGGGCGGGGTCGTCGCGATCAGTTGCCCCAACGACTGGTGGTATTTCCCCACCGAAGCGGAACGCAACCCCTTCCATCTTCGGAAGTATCGCCTGGATGAATTCCGGGCTTTGGCGGAAAGCGTCCTAGGTCAGGCATCCGCCTGGTTCGTCGGCGGCCCGATTGCGGGGTTCGCGAATCTGCAGCTCAACGAATACCTGACCGACGATAATCGCTCGGGCCAGGTTCAGATGCTCCAGACATCCGAGACCCTGCATGCGCAGTTTGTGCCCGCGGAGTTGGACGCGGGCCCGGGACCGGACAATGCCAGTTACTTCCTCGGGATATGGGGAATGCCGGCCTATGGCTCCAGGCCCAATGCCGGCACGGCCATCCTGCCGTTGTCCATGGACTGCTTCAAGAAGGGGATCTTCCAGGGGCATCTGCCCCGCGATGAGGCGCCGCAGCAGGCCCCGGATCCGGCAGCTTCGGCGATTGGCGTATTCGATGCGATTTCGTCGGGCGACGTCGACCGCCTTGCCAGGGATGCCGCCCTGAGAGCCCAGGCCGCGAACACTGAACTTTCCCTGGTCCAAGGGGTTATCGGCGAGCGCGACGCGCAACTGCGGGCGAAGGACGATGAAATCGCGCAGTTGAGGGCGCAGATGCGCACGCTGAACGAGCAGGTGGACGAACTTAGCGTGCCCGCTGCACGGTATCTGCGCTTGCGGGACAAAATCCCGCACTGGGTCCGCGCCGTCGCTTTGAAGTTCTTCAAGGGCGCTGGGGACCGTTGATCGTGGGATATAAAGCGAGTCTGGCCCCCGGCGTTACTGCTTATTCGTATGTTTCCGACCCGCGTCACCGCATTCTCGCCAGCGATGCGACAAATATTGCGGGTCCGAATATCGGAGAAAATGGTGAAAACCTCACCATTACCTGTCTTTCGCTCAATCGCAGCGAATTGACGCTGCGTCTTATCCATTCGATTGCCGCGCAAGTGCCATACTTCGCGGGCGAAATACTGATTGTCGACAATGGATCCACGCCGGAAGAGCTGCAGGCGCTGTACGACGGATGCGCACAGCTTAAGCTGAACTGGCGTGTGTGCGAGCTGGACAGGAATTACGGCGTGGCCGGCGGCAGGAATCGCGCTTTCGCGCAGGCCAGGAAGGATTGGGTATTCTGCCTGGACAATGATATTTATTTCCTGGCGAACCCGCTGCCCAAGATTCAAAACGATATCGCCGTTCTGGGATGCCACTTCCTGAATGTGCCTCTTCTGGACCCTGACCACCAGACAATCTTCTCGTTTGGGGGGCACCTGCATGTGGGCATAGGCATCGGCGCGCTACACGTAGGCGCGAGCAGCGCCTTGGCGCAGGGGCCGGCCGAGGATCGCATTGGCGATCCTTTTCTTTCGACGTTCCTGCTTGGCGGGGCATGTGTCTGCAAGCGTTCGACGTTTGAGAGGCTGGGAGGCTACGATGACCACATGTTCATCGGTTTCGAGGATATTGATTTCTCGATACGCCTGTTCCAGGAGGGGTACAAGGTCGGCGTGACGGGCCATGTCGTTTTGGTGCACGATCATCCCGCGCCGCAGAATGACACCGACCACGCCTATGAGCGCCAGCGGTTTTCACGGCAGATGATTCATGATTCCGCCCGCTATATGGAGAAGAAGCACGGCTTCGACGTCTGGAACGATGGAGTTGAGGGTTGGATCGCCCGTCGCCATGAGCAGCTGGGAATCGTCTCCGATGCGCTGCCCGTCGCCAGCCGCCGCTTGGGGGCTGTCAGCAGCGGCAAGCCAAGGATAGCCTTGGTGATTGATACGGATAACTGGGCGTTCGGAAACATAGCGCGTCAGCTCAAGCTGCACCTGTCTCACCGCTTCGATATAAAGATCATTCCCTCCGACGTCCTTGAGCATGTCGACCACATTTTCATGGCCGCCGAAAAATGCGATCTGGTGCATTTCTTTTGGCGTGAATATTATCGGATCATCGACAGCCAATGGTGCCGGGATCATGTGGAACGCATGGGCGTTCCGTTTGATGTGTTCGACAAGCGATTTGTCCGCAACAAGCCGGTGACGACCAGCGTATACGACCACCTTTATCTCAGCCCGGAAGAAATTGCAGAGCGCGCGGCGTTTTTCAAGGATCGCGTGACGGCGTATACGGTGTCCTCGAAGCGGCTGGAGGGCATTTATCAGGGGCTGGACGATTTTCCGCCGCCGAGCATCGTGACCCATGATGGCGTGGATCTCGAACGGTTTGGCCCGGCGAACCTGGACCGGTTCGGCGAAATCGGAAACCGTCCGCTGGTGATCGGCTGGGCGGGCAACAGCAAATGGGCTTCCGAACTTCAGGATGCCAAGGGCTTCAATTCAATTTTGATCCCCGTCATCGAGCAACTGCGGACGGAAGGCTATCGCATCGAGACCCGCTTTGCTGATCGGCAAAAGGGCTTGATCCCGCACGAAGAGATGCCAGCCTTCTATGGGGCTCTCGACCTGTACGTTTGTCCTTCGTTGTTTGAAGGCACGCCAAACCCGATCCTGGAGGCGATGGCCTGCGGCGTTCCGGTAGTCACCCACGATGTCGGCGTGGTGCGGGAGGTGTTCGGCCCGATCCAGAGCGAATTTATCGTCACCAGCCGCACGGTGGATGCCTTCGCCGGAAAAATACGCGCGTTGTTGGAGCATCCCGAGACATTGCGGCGGCTTTCCGCTGAAAACCTGGAACGGATCCAGGCCTGGAACTGGGCCGAAACGACCAAGGCCTACGAGAAATTCTTTGACGACGTATTGGCTAAACACACGGCGCAATAAAGGGCCGCACGCTCGGTCCGCATATATATGAGCTTAAAAAGTATCGGCGCATTCGCCAATTTCGGAATTCATGGCGGCGGCGTGCTCGGAAGCCCGGGTCGTCCGCCGTCGATCCCCGCAACGCCATACTGGTCTGCTGGCCTGGATCAGTACATAACTGAAAAAGGGTTCAGCAAGGCGGTACTGATCGGCGCGTTCAGCCCCGGTGCGCAGACCGTGCCTGCGTCAGTCCATGCCCTGGGAGGAAGCGCCGACTTGAAGGCCCCGCCCATGTCCTGGATGCTGGATAACTGGACGGGGCAGGTGGACGCGCTCGTCCGCTCGCACGCCGCGCCCGCCACCGCCTGGATCGTATCCGCCAGCCTGCTCGCGCAGCTATCGGACCCCAGGCCGCTGCTCTTGGCGCTGAAACGGCTGAGCCTGGACGAAGCGTGCCCGATCCTGTTCGTGGTCGAAAAAGAGCTGGGGAACGCCCAAGCCTGGACCGCCCGGCAATTCTCGGATTTCCTCGAGAAAAGCGGCTTTCTGCTTCATCGCCGGACAACTGCTGACGAGGCGATGCTCATCGAGGCAAGCATCGAACGCGAGGCGTATGGCCGGTATCTGGAAGCACAGGGCTTTTCCGCCGGGCTGCTGGAGGCTGACCAACTGCTGCTGACGACGGAGGACGCGACCGTGCGCGCCACGGGCGGCATCGGCACCTACGTGAAGAACATCAAGGCGGTGGATCCGCGTTCCTGTGCCCTGATGTGCGATGTGGACCTGAGCCCTGCCGGCCTGGATGGACGCACGTTTGTGCCGCGCATGTTTTTCGAGGGCATCGGCCGCGACAGTTTTTTTGACGGGCTGGGCCTGTTGGAAGCGGTGAAGGGAATCCTGTATCTCTTGCCGCGTATAACGACGGTAGAGTCTCAGGATTACAAATCGATCGGCTTTCGCGTCGTGCAGGCCAAGCGGACGGGCGTTTTGCCGCAGTGGCTGCGCATACGCATATTCATGCATGGCTCCATAGACTACGTGAAGTATGGGGTCCAGAACGAAACGTCCATGGACTATACGCCGCATGAGTTGGCTTGGGCGGTCCGGGACAGTTACCTCTTCAAGCATGCGGACGAATGCTATGCCCCGTCCCGCTATCTGGGCGAGCGCCTGCTGCAGCAGGAGTTCGGCTATGAGCTGAACAATCTCTCCATCACAAAGCTGCCTTTTGACTTGGCGCTTGTGCCGCCGGCGCAGACCACGAGCTTCAAGAAAGTAAAGCGCATCGTTTTTATTGGAAAGTACAACCAGTTGAAAGGATGGCCGGATTTCGTGACGGCCATGGAGTCGCTTGCCGCCGAAGGCTATTTGCGGGACGTTTCCGAAGTCGTGTCCCTGGGGCCCTTGAGCCCGGGCAACGAGGACCGCAAGCGCCTTGATGCGATCTGCAGCTACAAGGACCTGCATCTTACGCACGAGCAGTTGCTGGCGTTCGTGCATGAAAGGCTGTCGGATACGCTGTTTGTCGTGCCGTCGCGTGGCGAGAATTATCCGTTCGTGATTCTTGAGCAGTTGTTGCTGGGCTCTCTGTTCGTGGCGTACAACACGGGCGGCGCGATCGAGGTCGTCGACGATCCTCAGCATGTCGAGCGCTTTTTTTCGGCGCCGGATGCGGTGTCGCTGGCAAAGAAGATTGGGGAAGTCCTGCGGATGTCCCCGCAGGAATACGGCGCCGACCTGAACGCATCGCGAGAGCGTACGAGAGCCAGGCAGATTTCCATCAACGAAGGGTGGAGCCGCTCCGGCCAGCCCTCGCGGTCTCCCGATAGGCGGGCTTTTGCCATCGTCCCGGAATGCGATGTTTCCGTAGTCGTGCCGGTGTTCAACACCCCGACGGATTATGTCGAAGAGTTGCTTCTTTCGATACGTCACTCGCGGTTGAAGCCCACGGAGCTCATCGTGATCGACGACGGCTCTGCCCCGGACTACCACGCCGGTCTGCGGGACCTGATTGATCGCGTAATCGGCGGGACGATTGCCGTTCGCCTGCATCGGCAGGAGAACCGGGGCCTGGCGGGCGCCCGAAATGCGGGTCTGGAGTTGTCGGGATCGCCGCTTACGTTCTTTATCGATAGCGACGATATCCTGTTGCCGCACACATTGGACGAGGCCTGGGCCGCGATGTCGCTGGACGCGTCGCTCGTTGCCGCCACGGGCTTTGCGCTGCATTTCACGGAGCTCAAATCGCTGCCGAAGAGCGCGGAGCCGCTGCTGGATGGATGGTTCTGGAAACCGCTGGGCGTGCCTGAGGCCAAGGCGCTTGCGCTGCTGGAAAACCAGTACATCACCGCGAACGTCATGGTGCGCACGGCTCGCTTGCGCGAGCTTGGCGGGTGGGATGACTCGGACCGGTCGGTTTGGGAGGACTGGGCATTTTTCGCCCGCCTGGCGTGGTCGGGCCAGCGATTCTCGCTGATCCCTTCACTGGGGTATTTGTATCGCAACACCCCGGGCAGCATGTCCAAGACGTATAACAAGTATTTCGGGCGCCGCCGGCTTGTACGGAATCTGGCCGGCTTCAGCCGGCTTGACGCCAATATCCTGTTCAGCCTGGCGAACACGGATGGCGGCAAGGGAGGGGCTCAACTGGCGGGAGCCAGCCTGTCCGAGAAGGAAATCGAACTGATCAATCTGATCCGCTCGATGATCCAGAAGCCGAGGTTGCGCCGGATGATCGTCGCGGTCTACCGCGGATACACGAGAGTCCGGAGACTGTTCCGGTGAACCATCGCGAAGAGCCGGCGACCGTGACAGGGGCTGGGCGGGAACAGTCGGCGCCCGGCGTCATGTTTTCTGTCCTGATGTCGGTGTATCGCGGCGAAAAGGCGGAGTTTCTCGACGCGGCGTTTTGGAGCTTGCGGGCGTCCACTGTCGCGCTTCCGGAGGTTGTCCTGGTGCAAGACGGTCCGCTGCCGGATGCCCTGCACGAAATCATCGCGCGCCACGAGGCCGCCTTGAATTTGCGGCGGGTCGCCCTGGCCGAGAACGTGGGGCTGGGACCCGCCCTTACGGAAGGGTTGAAACAGTGCCGCCATGGATGGATTGCCCGCTTCGATACCGATGACCTGATCGTCCCCGACCGGTTTGCGCGGCAACTGGAATTGATCGAATCTGTTCCCGAAGTCGATCTGTTCGGGGGTTGGATATGGGAGTTCGATGCCGATCCCGCCACCGATGAAGGGCGCCTGCGCCGTGTGCCTGAAAGCCATGAGGCCATTCTTGCCTACGCGAAGCGGCGTAACCCCTTCAATCACATGACGGTCATGTTCAGGCGGGACCTGGCGTTGTCGCTGGGCGGCTACCGCAATGAGCATCTGTATGAGGATTATGCGCTCTGGGTGCGGATGATCCTGGCGGGCGCCCGCACGGCGAACTTGCCGGCGGTTCTGGTCAATGCCAGGGCAGGGGCGGGAATGTACGCGCGCCGGGGCGGCTTCGGCTACGCTGCGGGAGAGTTCCGGGCCCAATGGGCGTTCTACAAATCGGGATTCATCGCATTGCCTCGGCTTGCCTTGAACCTGGCGTCGCGCTTGCCCATTAGAATTTTGCCTCATCGGTTCCGGCAGTTCTTGTACGAGCGCGTCTTGCGCGCCAGAAAAAGACATTAGGCATTCAATATGATGAACAGAACATTATTGGTGACGGGCGGAGCAGGTTATATCGGCTCGCACACGCTGCTTGCGCTGATCGCGGCAGGTTACCGGCCGGTCGTGCTGGACAACTACTCGAACAGCGTTCCGGAAGTTCTGCGGCGGGTCCAGCAATTGAGCGGAGTGCCGATAGAGTTTGTTGAGGGCGATATCCGCGACGGGAAACTGCTGGATGGCCTGTTCCAGCGCAAGGCCCAAGATGGCAGTCCCGTCGAGTGCGTGGTCCATTTTGCCGCGTTGAAGGCGGTTGGCGAGTCCGTGGCGAATCCGCTCGCCTACTACGACAACAATGTGGGCGGAACGACGACGCTGCTGTCGGCCATGGACAGGGCTCAGGTGCGTCATCTCGTCTTCAGCTCCTCGGCCACGGTTTACGGCGAACCCATTGAGCTGCCTTATTCCGAGCAGCACAGGATCGCGCCCACCAACCCCTACGGGTGGACGAAGGCGATGGTCGAGCAGGTGCTGAAAGACTGGGCCGCGACCGGCGAAGCGCGCAGGGCGGTGGCGCTGCGCTATTTCAACCCGATTGGCGCGCACGCGAGCGGAGTCCTTGGCGAGGCGCCTCAAGGCACGCCGAACAACCTGTTTCCCTTCATCACCCAGGTGGCCGTGGGAAAGCGGGAAAAATTGATGGTTTTCGGGGACGACTACGACACGGTGGACGGTACGGGCGTGCGCGACTACCTCCATGTGGAAGATCTGGCGGACGGCCATGTGCGGGCCGTGCAGTATGCAGGCCAGGCGGCGGAGCCCTTTTCCGCGATTAACCTGGGAACGGGCAGGGGGACGAGCGTGCTCCAGCTGGTGCGGGCGTTTGAGCAGGCCAGCGGCAAGACAATCGCCTGTACGATGCAGCCCCGGCGGCCGGGGGATATCGCTTCCGCCTGGGCGGATCCGGCGCTGGCCTACCGGTTGCTGGGCTGGAAAGCGGAAAGAAGCATTGAGCAAATGTGCGCGGATGGATGGCGCTGGCAATCGCAGAATCCTGACGGATACGGTGGCTGAAAACGGCGAGACGCGGTTTCAGCGGGTTTGGACGCCCCGCGGGGTAAGTAACCGCGCCCTTCGTGACTAGCGATGTTTGTTGTACATTCGCTGCTTCAATTGCACGATCATCAGCTTTGATGCCCACCCGCATTCTCATTGTTCGCACGTCCTCCCTGGGCGACCTCGTCCACATGCTGCCGGCGATCACGGATATCGCCCGGCATGTGCCCGACGCCCAGATAGACTGGGTCGTCGAAGAGGCATTCGCCGAGATCCCGTCCTGGCATCCCGCGGTAAACGAAATCATCAAGGTGGCGCATCGCCGCTGGCGCAAGTCCTGGTGGTCCGCGCAGGTGCGGGCCGAACGGCGCGCGCTGCGCGAGCGCCTGCGCTCGGTGGAGTACGACGTGGTCCTGGACATGCAGGCCCTGCTGAAGTCCGCGTGGCTGGTGCGCCAGGCGCGCGGCGTGCGGCATGGCCTGGACTGGCGTTCGGCGCGCGAGCCGCTGGCGTCGCTGTTCTATAACGTGCGCCACCGCGTGGAGTTCTGGCAGCCCGCGGTGATCCGCCAGCGCAAGCTGGCCGGCCTGACCTTCGGCTACCAGCATGCCGGCCTGCCGGACTTCGGCCTGCAGGCCTTCGCCCGCCAAGCGACGCAACCCGTCGAGCCCACGCTGGAAGTGGGCAGCGCCGGCTTGAACGCCAATGAGCTCCCGCGCCTGCATCATCTGGATACCGACCGCGGCTACGCGGTGATCATGCCGTCGGCCAGCCGCGACGACAAGCTTTGGCCCGAGGAGGACTGGCGCGTGGTTTTTCGTCGCCTGCGCGAGGCCGGCTGCACGCTGAAGCTGCTGGCAGGCAACGACCAGGAGGCCGAGCGCGCAAGCCTGCTCGTGGCGGGCATGGACGGCGCCGAGGTGATGCCCCGCATGGACCTGAGCTCGGTCGCGCGCCTCTTGGCCGGCTCCCGCCTGATGGTGGGGCTGGACAGCGGCCTGACGCATCTGTCCGCGGCCCTGGGCCGCCCGACCATCGGCATCTACCGCGCCTCCACCCCCGTGAGAACGCCGCTGGTCGGTTCGAACTACACCGCCAGCCTGGGCGACCGTGGCGCCTCGCCATCGCGCGAGGCCGTGATGGCCTCGGTGGAGCAGGCGTTGGCCGCCCAGTGACATGAACCGCGGCGTCTACACTCTGGCGCTCAGAGCGTTGGCGCCGCTGGTCTGGCTGTGGATGGCCCGCCGCGCCAGGCGCGCGGGAGGCCAATGGGAGATCTTTTCCCCCGAGCGCTTCGGCCACGCCCCATCCCCTTCCTCCGCGCCGCTGGCGGCCCCCGTCTGGGTGCATGCCGTCAGCCTGGGCGAGACCCGGGCCGCGCAGCCGCTGCTGCAGGCGCTGCTGGACCGCGGCCTGCCGGTGCTGCTGACGCATGTGACGGCGACCGGCCGCGCCGAGGGCGCACGCCTGTTCCAGGACGCCATCGGCCGGGGCCAGCTGCGCCAGGCCTGGCTGCCCTACGACTTCCCTGGCGCGACCCGCCGTTTCATGGTCCGCCACCAGCCGCGTTGCGGCTTGCTGATAGAACGCGAGATCTGGCCCAATCTGCTGGCCGCCGCCCGGGCGGCAAAGGTGCCCATGGTGCTGGTCAGCGCCCGCTACTCCGCGTCATCGCTGCGTCAGGCGGGCAGGATGGGCAGCGTGATGCGCGAAGCCCTGGCCGGGCTGGACGCGGTGCTGGCGCAAACAGCGGAGGATGCCGCGCGGCTGGCCCAGGCGGGCGCGCCCGCGCCTGTCGTGACGGGCAACCTGAAATTCGATCTGGTGCTGCCGGCGCCGCAGGTGCAGGCGGGGCAGGCGTGGCGCGTGCAGCTGGGAAGACAGGTCGTCGCGGTGGCCAGCACCCGGGAGGGCGAAGACGGCCCGTTCATCGACGCGATCAAGCGGCATGCGGGAACGCCCGGCGCGCCGCTGTTCCTGCTGATTCCCCGCCATCCCCAACGTTTTGACGAGGCCGCCCGCCTGCTGGCGGATGCCGGCCTGCCGTTTGCCAGGCGGTCCGAGTCCGCGGGCGCCGGACAGGACATCGCCGTGCTGCTGGGCGATACGCTGGGCGAGATGGCGTTCTATTACGCCGCATCGGACGTGGCGATCGTGGCGGGCAGCTTCGCGCCGCTGGGCGGGCAGAACCTGATCGAAGCCTGCGCGGCCGGCGTGCCGGTCATCGTGGGTCCGCATACGTTCAATTTCAAGCAGGCGGCCGAGGATGCGATCGAGGCGGGCGCCGCGCAGCGGGCGCCTGACGCGGGGCAGGCGGTGGGGATGGCGGTGGCGATGCTGGCCGACGAGGCCGGGCGGCAGCGCGCCAGCCAGGCGGCGCGGAGCTGGTTCGCCACGCACGCCGGCGCGACCCGGCGCACGCTCGAGGCGCTGGCGTCCCGGCTGGGCTGACCTGCGCGCGAGCGGCCGCTAAGGGGCCTTGCGGGGGACCAGCGTCACGGCTTGGGGATTGAGCTCCTGGCTGAAACGGCGCGTATCGCGTCCTTCGTCCTCGGGGCGGGCGCCGAGCCAGCCCTGGCCCAGCGCATAGACCCCCAGGTTCGCCAGCAGGATCAGGATGAAGAGCACGCGCATGCCGGGGCCTCGCTCAGGCGTTGGCGTCCAGGGTGGCGCGCGCTACCGCGGCCAGTCCGTCCAGGACGGGGTGATCCAGATACACCGGCACCGGGACGGCGCCAAAGGCCCCGCCCGCGTCCGCCAGCAGCCGCTCGATTTCCTGATGGACTTCGGGCCAGCCGCCGCCCGCCGCGTAGATCTGGGGGGTCTGGCCGTAGCGCTGGCGGCCGGCCAGCCATTGGCGCACGACGGCGCCGGCCTGGGCCGCCGCGATGCCCGAGGCGATGGCCTCGTGCGTATCCGTGGGGTAGGGCACGACCTGGCCGTGGGCGATGGGCAGGTTGGCGGTGCCATGGGCCAGCGCATGGCGCATCATGGCGGGACCGGGCAGTATCAGTCCGCCGGCAAAGACGTTGTCGGGGCCGACGGTGTCTATGGTGGTGGCGGTGCCGAAGCTGGCCAGGACGAAGGGCGGATGAGCGCCGGGCAGGCGCGACAGCACGCCCAGCAGCGAGGCCCAGCGGTCGGCGCCCAGTTGCGTGGGGGTGCGGTAACTGTTGACCAGGCCGAGCGTCGTGGCCTGCGACAGCGACCAGGTCACCGCGCAGCCGTGCTTTTGCAGGATGGCCGCGATGGCCGTTCCGCGGGCTTCGCCGGCCACGTTCACGCCCAGCGCGCGCAAGGGCGGGCGGGGCAGCGCGGTCAGCCAGCCGTCCAGCGCGTCCAGGTCCAGACCGTCGAAGGCGACCGCCGCCGGCTCGCGCGGCATGTCCGGGTTGCTGGCGTCCAGCCAACCCACTTTGAGACGGCTGTTGCCGGAGTCGATGAGAATAATCATGCTTGGCGTCGAATCGAAATTTCACCGATGGAGATCGGTGTGGCGCCCTCGGGCGTTTGCACCAGCAGGCGGCCTTGCTCGTCCACGCCGCAGGCGGTGCCGCTAAGAAGGATAGCGCCCTTGTCCAGCACATTCACCTTGCGGCCCGCCAGCGCGTCCACCTGGTCAAAGCGCCGCTTGAACGCGCCAAAGCCTTCGCGCTCCAGCGTCTGGACGGCTTCGTGCCACGCGGTCGCGCTGGCGCAGACCAGATCCGCGGCGAGCGCGGCGTGGGCGCAATGGGCCTGCACCTGGGTCCAGTCGGACACCTCGCGGCCCAGCGCAAGCGACAGTTCGGCCGCGTCGGTCAGGTTCACGCCCATGCCGATCACCACCGTGTAGCCGGCTTCGCGCCCGCCGGGATTGCGGGTGGTCTCCACCAGCACGCCCGCCAGCTTGGCGTCATGCCACTGCACGTCGTTAGGCCACTTCATGCACAGCCCCGAAGCATCGGGGCCGGCCACCGCGCGCAGCGCCTCGCAGGCGGCGACGCCGGCCAACGGGGACAGCGCCGGCAATTGCGTGGCGGGCAGATGCACGTCGAACGCGCAGGAGAACATCAGCGTCGAGCCCGCGCGGTTCTGCCAGGGGCGGCCGGCGCGGCCGCGGCCGGTTTCCTGCAAATGCGTCCCGAGCAGCCACGGCTTGCCGGCGCCCGCGCCCGCGCGGGCCCGGGCAAGCAGGTCGGCGTTGGTCGAACCGGTGCTGCCGGTCCAGGCTATGTCTTGAAAGGCGGGCAGGCGCGTGCCCAGCGTCCGGGCTAGGGTTTCCGGCGCGGGCAGGTCGATGGGGCAGACGTGAGCGGGCATGGCGGCGATTGTAGGGCACGCGCGGTCCGCGCTCGCGGTGGCGGGGGCCCTGCGTATATGATTGGCGATACATTTTGCATCGGTATCCTGACTTCATGCCGCATTCCGCTACATTCGCGACCACCGCCGCGCCTTTTCGCTACGAAGGCGGCGTGTGCCATGTGGGCGGCGACTGGAGCGTCCTGGCGCTGGCCGAAGCGGGCGAAGTCGAACGCCGGCGGGCGGCGCTGGCGCGCGCGTCCAAGGACGGCGCCCGCTGGGACCTGCACGGCATCAACCGGCTGGACACCATCGGCGCGCTGCTCATCTGGCAGGCCTGGGGCGAACGGCTGCCCGAACGCGTGCGCTGGGCGGCCGGGCAGCAGGACGTATTCAACGCGCTGGCCATGAACAAGGGCGAGGCCCAGGGGGCGGCGCCCAAGGCCGAATCCTGGGGATGGGTGCGCGCGCTGGGCGCGACCATCTTCCGCGGCGCCGAAAATGGCCGCGCCCTGCTCATCATGCTCGGCCAGCTGATCCTGGACCTGGGCGCGATGCTGCGCCGGCCCCGGCTGGGACCGTGGCGCGAGATCTCCGCGCAGGTGTACCGCACCGGCGCGCAGGCGCTGGGCATCACGGCGCTGGTGGGCTTTCTGATCGGCGTGGTGCTGTCCTACCTGTCCGCGCAGCAGCTCCAGATGATCGGCGCCGACCGCTTCATCGTGCGCCTGCTGGGCGTGTCGATCGTGCGCGAGCTGGGGCCGGTGCTGGCGGCCATCCTGGTGGCCGGCCGGTCGGGCTCGGCCATCACGGCGCAGATCGGCGTCATGCGCGTCACGCAGGAACTGGACGCCATGCTGGTCATGGGCATTTCGCACGGGCAGCGGCTGATCCTGCCGCGCGTGGTGGCGCTTGCCCTGACCATGCCGCTGCTGGCGCTGTGGACCAGCGCGATGGCGCTCCTGGGCGGCATGCTGGCCGCGCAGGCGCAGCTTGGCGTGTCGGCGCAGTGGTTCCTGCAATCGCTGCCCGACGCCATTTCGCTGACCAATTACTGGATCGGCCTGTTCAAGGGGGTGACGTTCGGCATCCTGATCGCGCTGGTCGCCTGCCATTTCGGCCTGCGCATCCAGCCCAACACCGAAAGCCTGGGGCGCGGCACCACGACCTCGGTCGTAACGTCCATCACCGGCGTGATCCTGCTGGACGCGGTGTACGCCGTCATTTTCAGCACGGTGGGCATCTGATGAACAGCGCCACCCAGCACCGGCTGTTCACCGAAGACGGCGTCACCGTCGAGCCCGTCATCACCGTGCGCGGCCTGCGCACCGCCTTTGGCGACCACGTCGTGCACGAGAACCTGGACCTGACCGTCTTTCCCGGCGAGATCCTGGTGCTGGTGGGCGGCTCGGGCACGGGCAAGACCGTGCTGCTGCGGCAGATCATCGGGCTGGACGTGCCGGCGGCGGGCACGGTGAAGGTGCTGGGGCACGCGCTGTCGGAGCTGACGCCGGGCCAGCGGCGCCGCCTCTCGTACCGCTGGGGCATGCTGTTTCAGGCCGGCGCGCTGTTCTCCGCGCTGTCGGTGTTCGACAATGTGGCGCTGCCCTTGCGCGAGCTGCGCTCGGTGCCCGAGGACCTGGTGCGCGACGTCGTCATGTGCCGCCTGGCCATGGTGGGCCTGTCGTCGCGCGACGCGGACAAGCGCCCTTCGGACCTGTCCGGCGGCATGGTCAAGCGCGTGGCGCTGGCGCGCGCGCTGTCGCTGGACCCGGAACTCCTGTTCCTGGACGAGCCCACGGCCGGCCTGGACCCCTTGCGGTCCGACGAGTTCGTGGATCTGGTGCGCAGCCTGCACCGGCAGTTGGGGTTTACCGTCGTCATGGTGACGCACGACCTGGACACGCTTCTGGCGTTGGCCACGCGCGTCGCCGTGCTGGCGGACAAGCGGGTGATCGTTTGCGACACGGTGCCTGAAGTCCTGAAGGTCGATCACCCGTTCATTCACACATTCTTCCTGGGCGAACGCGGTCTGCGCGCCCTGGGGGACCTGGCGCCGAAGGGAATGCATCATGGAAAACCGTAGTCATGCGCTCATGGCGGGCATCTTCACGCTGGTCCTCTTGGCCGCCGCGGCATTGGTGGCCATCTGGATCGGCCGCGACCGGACCCACCTCCAGACCTACGAGATCGTCTCCGCCACCGCCGTCTCCGGCCTGAATCCGCAATCGTCGGTGCGCTACCAGGGCGTGCCCGTCGGCCGCGTGCAGTCGCTCGCGCTCAACCCCGACAAGCCGGGCCAGGTCCGCATCCGCATCGGCGTGGCGCCGAACACCCCCATCACCGAATCGACCTGGGCCGAGCTCGGGGTGCAAGGCGTGACCGGCATGGCCAATGTCGAGCTGCGCGACGACGGCACGTCGCTCAAGCGCCTGGCGTCCTCGGCCGAGCATCCCGCCGCCATCCCGCTGCGCCCCGGGTTCCTGGACCGCATCGAGCAGCGCGGCGGCAAGCTGATCTCCAACGTCGAAGAAGCCACCGAGCAGCTGCGGCGCGTCCTGAGCGAACAGAACGTGCAGGCGCTGACCGCCAGCCTGCAGAACGCGACCGACATTACGCAGTCCTTGAAAGAGGCCAGCCGCGATCTGGCGCCCACCTTGAGCAAGCTGGGCCCTCTGCTGGAGTCGCTGGGCAATACCTCGCGCCAGGCGGATCGCGCCGCGCGCGAGGTGGCCGACCTGGCCCAGCAGGCCCGCCAGTCGCTGGCGCGGCTCAATGCGCCCGACGGCCCCCTGGCCGGCGCCACGCGCAGCCTCAACGATATCGCCCTGGCCGCCGCGCGGCTGGATGGCGAAACCCTGCCGGCGATCACCGGCATGGCCGCAAGCGTCAGCGCGGCCGCGCGCGGCGCGGCCGTTACCCTGCGCCGTGTGGACAGCACGCCGCAATCATTCTTGTTCGGTCCCGCGCCCGTTGCGCCGGGACCCGGCGAACCCGGCTTTGCCGGCTTCGGGAGGCAGCCCAAATGAAGATGCGTAGCGCCATTCTGATCCTGACCCTGGCCCTGGCGGGCTGCGGCATCGGCCGAGTTGGCGAGCCGCCCAAGGTATTCGACCTGGGGCTGGACGCGCGGCCCGTGCCCGCCTTGCCGGCGCGCGAGGCGGTCGCGCTGACGTTCCAGGCGGTGCCCGCCTTGTCCGATACCAGCATGATCTGGCGGGTGGGCGACAGCGCCGCGCCCAAGTCGTACGCGACCTACCGTTGGGCCTCGTCGCCGTCGGAGCTGGTGCGCCAGCGCATTACCGACCGCCTGTCGCGCCAGGGGCCCGTCCTGAACGACCGCGTCAGCCTGCAGACGCCCCAGTTGCAGGTGTCGCTGACGCAGTTCGAGCAGGTGTTCGCCGAGGACGGCCAGTCCAGCCAGGGCCTCATCGTGCTGCAGGCGGTGCTGCTCAATGGCCGCGCCGTGGTGGACCAGAAGCGCATCATGGTGCAGGCGCCCGCGCCCACCCAGGATGCCGCAGGCGGCGTGGCCGCGCTGCGCCAGGCCAGCGACGAGGCCGCCGACCAGCTGGCGCAATGGCTGGCCGCCGTGACTTCCCCGGTGTCAGACACCCGTGGCGCCGTGACTTCCCCGGTGTCTGACACCCGTGGGAGACGATCTTCTCCCTGAGCAGGCTTTTCTAGGGTGTCAGACACCTGCAGCATCTGCCGCCAGACATCTGCCCGGCAACACGGGCGGTTAACATCGTTCCTTTTTCCGCACGCTGAGTCACGCCATGTCCGCACGCACTGAAACCCACGCATTCGTCGGCGCCGCCGGCCGCATCGATTGCGCCATCGACTGGCCTGGCGGCACGCCGCGGGGCTGGGCGCTGGTGCTGCATCCGCACCCGCTGCAAGGCGGCGCGCGCGAGAACAAGGTGGTCACGACGCTGTCGCGCGCCTGCGTGCAGCACGGCCTGGTGGCGGTGCGTCCGAATTTCCGCGGAGTCGGCCAGTCCGAAGGGGCGTTCGACAAGTCCGTGGGCGAGACCCAGGACATGCTGGCCGTGGTGGCGCAGATGCGCGAGCTGCATCCTGAGCTGGCCCAGGCGCCCTGGGTGCTGTCGGGCTTTTCCTTCGGCACCGCCGTCGCCGCGCAGACCTACGCCGCGCTGGCGGAACAGGGCGACCCGGTGCTGCCCGCGGCCCTGATGCTGATGGGGCCGGCCGTGAACCGCTTCCAGTCGCACGAAGTGCAGGTGCCCGACGACACGCTGATGGTGCACGGCGAAGAAGACGAAGTCGTGCCGCTGTCCGAGGCCATGGACTGGGCGCGGCCGCGCTCCATTCCGGTGGTCGTGGTGCCGGGCGCATCGCATTTCTTCCACGGAAAGCTGCTGGTGCTGCGCCAACTGGTGCAGGCGCGCCTGAAGGTGGCGCTGGACTGAACCGCTGCCGCGGGGCAGGCCCCAGGTTGCATCAGGTTGCATGTTTGTATGAACGGGGAACCCTGCCCGGGGCAGAGGGGTCCTATCGACTGCCTATAATTGTCAGCCACTTGCCCCGCGCCGGCGGGCGTCATTCCTGGACCCACGTTGCCGATGAAGAATTTGCCTTACTCCGCTCAATCCCCTGTTGTCTTTACCCGCCGCCTGTTGTCCGGCGCGGTGCTGTCGGCGATGCTCGCGGCCTCGATGCCGGTCTGGGCGCAACAGGCCCCCGCCGCCGCGCCCGCCGCGACCGGCGCCGCGGCGCCGGCTCCCACGGCCACGGGCGCGGTGCCTGTCGGCGATGTGTCGGCCGTGCCGGCGCCCACCATCGCGGCCAAGGCGTGGATCGTGGTCGACGTGAACAGCGGCCAGACGCTGGCTGCGTCCAACCCCGACTCGAAGGTCGAGCCGGCCTCGCTGACCAAGATCATGACGGCCTACGTCGTGTTCAACGCGCTGGAAGAAAAGCGCCTGACGCTGGAGCAGACCGTGCCCGTGTCCGAGCACGCCTGGCGCACCGGCGGTTCGCGCATGTTCATCGAACCGCGCAAGCCGGTTACGGTGGACGAGCTGAACCAGGGCATGATCGTGCAGTCGGGCAACGACGCATCGGTGGCGCTGGCCGAAGCCGTGGGCGGCAGCGAAGCGGCCTTTGCCTCGCTGATGAACCAGGAAGCCGGACGCCTGGGCATGAAGAACACGCACTTCATGAACGCGACCGGCCTGCCGGATCCGCAGCACATGACGTCCACGCGCGACCTGGCCACCTTGTCGTCGCACCTGATCACGGATCATCCGGACTTCTTCCACTACTACAAGCAGAAGAGCTACACCTACAACAAGATCACCCAGCCCAATCGCAACCGCCTGCTTTGGGCCGATCCCTCCGTGGACGGCATGAAGACGGGCCACACCGACTCGGCCGGCTATTGCCTGGTGTCGACCGCGGTGCGCGGCGACCGCCGCATCCTGGTGGTCGTGGTGGGCACGGACAGCGAAGCCACGCGCGCCGAAGAAAGCCTGAAGCTGCTGAACTGGAGCTTCCAGAACTTCGACACCGTGAAGCTGTTCGACAAGAGCCAGCCCGGCATCGACGCTCGCGTATGGGAAGGCACGGCCGAGAACGTCAAGCTGGGCCCGCCCAACCCGGTGTCGATCGCGGTGCCGCGCGGCAAGGCCGGCGAGCTCAAGCCGGTGGCGCAACGCACCGATCCGCTGATCGCCCCGCTGGCCAAGGGCCAGCAGGTCGGCACGCTGCAGTTCACGCTGGACGGCAAGGTGCTGCGCACCGAACCGCTGGTGGTGCAGGACGCCGTGGAGCGCGCCGGCTTCTTCGGCCGCATGGTCGACACCGTCAAGCGCTGGTTCCAGTAAACGGACGCGCCACGGGCGCGGCCGCGGGTGTAAGCTAGCAGCGGGCGTTTCGTGCGCGAAACGCCCGTTTTGCATTCATGGGGGCGGGCCCTGCGGCCCGTCCCTGTCCTTTTTATATTCAGGAGTGCCTCATGATTCCGGGCGTGCCGGGCGAAAGCCAGGTGTATCTCAACGGTGAGTTCCTGCGTGTGGACGAGGCCAAGGTCTCCGTCCTCGATCGCGGCTTTATTTTCGGCGACGGCATCTACGAAGTCGTCCCCGTCTACCAGGGCAATGCCTTCCGCATGGCCGAACACCTCAACCGCCTGGACCGCAGCCTGGCGGCCCTGCGGATCGCGCAGCCGTTCGACCGCGCCGCCTGGATCGACCTGATCCAGCAGTTGCTGGCGCGCTCCAACCTGGACACCTGCATCGTCTACCTGCAGGTGACGCGCGGCGTGGCCAAGCGCGACCACCAGTTCCCGTCCACGCCGGTGGCGCCGACGGTATTCGGCATGGTCTCGCCGTGGTCGCCGCCGCCCGCCGCGCAGCGCACCCAGGGCCTGACCGCGATCAGCATTCCCGACGAGCGCTGGCTGCACTGCGAGATCAAGTCGGTATCGCTGCTGGGCAACGTCCTGGCCAAGCAGCAGGCGGTGGACGCGAACGCCGATGAGGTCGTGCAGTTCCGCGACGGCTGCCTGACCGAAGGCTCGTCCACCAACATCTGGGTGGTCTCCGGGGGCAAGCTGCTGGCGCCGCCCAAGAACAACCTGATCCTGGAAGGCATCCGCTATGGCCTGCTGGGCGAACTGGCCGCCGAGGCCGGCATCCCCTTCGAGGCCCGCCCCATCTCGCAGCAAGAGGTGGAAGAGGCCGACGAACTGATGCTGTCGTCCGCGACCAAGGAAGTGCTGGCCATCGTCTCCCTGGATGGAAAGCCCGTCGGATCCGGCAAGCCCGGCCCTGTTTTTGAGCAATTGCGTGCGGGTTATGATGCCCGCATCGCCGCGCTGTAACCCTGGTGCCCGGGCGGCCGCCACGGCCGCCCGCTGCCGCCGGCAGGCACTTGCCAGCGCGCCGCTTGCCCCCATATAACAACATTCAGGGGCAACACTTTTTAGGCACATCATGCATATTCCGCCCGAAGATTCTTTGATCGAGTATCCCAGCGACTTTCCCATCAAGGTCATGGGCAAGCAGCACCCCGAGTTTGCGCAGACGCTGACCGAAGTCGTGCTGCAGTTCGACCCGGGGTTCGACGCCGCGACGGTAGAGATGCGGCCCAGCAAGGGCGGCAACTACATGGGCCTGACCTTCACCGTGCGGGCCACGTCCCGCGAGCAGCTCGACGCGCTCTACCAGGCGCTGCACGGCCATCCGATGGTGTCCATCGTCCTGTAAGGCAAGACGGCTGTGATCAAGTGGCTCGCGCGGCCGGCGGATTACCTGTCGGTCTGGCAGGACATGCAGGCATACACCGACCTGCGCGGCGCCGATACGCCCGATGAAATCTGGCTGTGCGAACACGCGCCGGTCTATACGCTAGGCCAGGCCGGCCTGCCGCAGCATGTGCTCAACGCCGGCGACATTCCCATCGTTCATTGCGACCGCGGCGGCCAGGTGACCTACCACGGGCCCGGCCAGGTCATGGCGTATGCGCTGTTCGACCTGCGCCGCGCCGACATGTACGTGAAGGAATACGTCTCCTTGCTCGAGGCGGCCGTCATCGACACGCTGGAGCAGCTGGGCGTGGGCGGCGCCTGCCGCAAGCCCGGCGCGCCCGGCGTCTACGTGCCCGACCCCGCTGGCGGCGAACTGGCCAAGATCGCCGCGCTCGGCATCAAGATCCGCAATGGAAGGGCCTACCATGGCGTGTCGCTGAACGTGGCGATGGATCTGGCGCCCTTCCTGGGCATCAATCCCTGCGGCTACGAAGGGCTGCGCACCGTCGACATGGCGGCCTGTGGCGTGAGGCGCACGCCCACCGAAGCGGGCGATGCGCTGGCGCTCAACCTGGCGCACGCCTGGCGCCGCCGAAGGAGCACGACTTGAAGACCTACACCGCGGCCGATGTCGCCGCCACCACGCCCGAGCAGCTGGCCCGCCTGCGCGAATCGGGGCCGGCCGAAGACTACGCCGCCTGGATACGGGCGGCGGCCGAACTGGGGCTGGTCGAGGCGCAGACCATCTACGGGCAGATGCTGCTGGACGGCGTGGGCGTCGAACGCCAGCCCGAGGAAGGGCTGGCGTGGTTCAAGCGCGCCGCGAACGCCGACCACCTGATGGCGATCAACATGGTGGGGCGCTGCTACGAGAACGGCTGGGGCGTGCCGGCGGACGATACCGTCGCGGCCTACTGGTTCCGGCTGGCCGCCGACGGCGGGCTGGACTGGGGCATGTACAACTACGCCCATATGCTGCGCAGCGGGCGGGGCGGCGTGACGCAGAACCTGGCCGCCGCGCTGGCCTTGTACCAGCAGGCCGCGCAGGCCGGCCACGTGAAGTCCATCGGCGTGGTGGGCCGGTTCCATGAGGCGGGCGACGTCATCGCGCAAGACATGGAGCGCGCGTTCGACTGCTACCTGCGCTGCGCCGAAGGCGGCGACTTTCGCGGCATGTTCCACCTGGGCCGCCTGCTGCTGTTGCGCGGCCAGAAAGAGGAAGCCGTCCAGTGGCTGGTCCGCGTGCCCGAGACGTCCACGCCGGCCTTCCTGAAGGAGGCCAACGCCATGTTGCAGGACTGCGGCTTTCCGGCGCTGTACGAGGAACATCCGCAGGAGCCGTGACGCCAGGCCTTCGGCCGCGTCCCTGCCTGCCATCCGCCGGCTCAGGTGCTGAGCCGGGCCTCGAACACCACGTCCATCGTGTCGTGCTGCCCCGCGCCGCGCTCGCCCTCCAGGCGGTCCAGCAGCAGCTGGCCGGCGCGCCTGCCCAGCGCGGCGGCGTCCACGCCCAGGGTGGTCAGCCCTTGCACCCACTGCGCCGCGCTGCCGTCGTCCGTGAAGCCCAGCACGGCCAGGTCCTGCGGCACGTGCAGGTCGCGGTTGTGCGCTTCCGACACGGCGGCGGCGGCCAGCAGGTCCGAGGTGCAGAACACCGCGTCGAAGATCGTATTGGTGGCCAGCAGGCGCAGGAAGGCCATGCGGCCGTCGTTCATGTGCTGCACCTCGGGCTGCACGATGTCCGCGACCTGTTCCAGCCCCAGCGCGGCGGCGCTGCTGATAAAGCCTTCGCGCCGGGCGCGTTCCCAGGGGTTGTCGGCGCTGACGCAGGCCACCAGCGCGTGGCGCTTCTCCGCCAGGTGCCGGGCGGCCATGCGGCCGGCTTCGGCGTTGTCGATCACCACGGCGCTGTCCAACGCCTGCGCGGATGCGCTCCAGGTCTCCACCACCGGAATCTCCAGCGACGCCAGGGCGGCGCGCAGGGCGGGATCGTCCAGCGGGCCGATGACCAGGGCGGCCGCCGGGCGCAGTTCGCCCAGCAGGGGCAGCGCCTGGGCGTCCTGCCAGGGGGCGGCGGCCAGATAGTAGCCGGCGGGGGCGAGCAGCCCGGCGCAGGCCTGCACGGCCTGGGCGGCGGGTCCGGCGTCCAGCCGGGGGGCGATCAGGGCAACGGGGCGTAGGGTAGGCAGGGCGGGCATGGAAAAGTCTGCGGATGCGTCAGGCGTGACGATAACCCAGGCAGGCCGGTTCCCGGGCCGTCCCGGCCCGGGTCGGGGACGCGCTCGGGGCGGATCCGGGCGGCGGAGGGTAAAATGCCTTTTTTGTCCCAGACCCGGCCCTGTTGCGCGCCGGTCATGAAGGTGTCCAATGTCTACGCTCGCCGAGTCTCCTGTTCCCTCGAACGAATCCGCCGCCGCGCCCGCGGACGCGGCCTACGATCCGACGCAAAAGCAGAAATCGCAGGCCAAGACGGCGCGCATCCCGATCAAGATCATTCCGGCGGAACGCCTGAAGAAGCCGGAATGGATCCGCGTGAAGGCCGCGGCCCCGGGCTCGCGCTTCTACGACATCAAGCGCATCCTGCGGGAGCACAACCTGCACACGGTGTGCGAGGAAGCGTCCTGCCCGAACATCGGCGAATGCTTCGGCAAGGGCACGGCCACGTTCATGATCATGGGCGACAAATGCACCCGCCGCTGCCCGTTCTGTGATGTGGGTCACGGCCGCCCGGACCCCCTGGACACCAAAGAACCCGAAAACCTGGCGCGCACCATCGCTGCGATGAAGCTGTCCTACGTCGTGATCACCTCGGTGGACCGCGACGACCTGCGCGACGGCGGCGCCGGCCACTTCGTGGACTGCATCACCCATATCCGCGAACTCTCGCCCACCACCCGCATCGAGGTGCTGGTGCCCGACTTCCGCGGCCGCCTGGACCGCGCGCTCACCATCCTGAACGCGGGCCCCCCGGACGTGATGAACCACAACCTGGAAACCGTGCCGCGCCTGTACAAGCAGGCGCGCCCGGGTTCGGACTACCTGCACTCGCTCAAACTGCTGGCCGAGTTCAAGAAGCTGCATCCGGAAGTCCCCACCAAGTCCGGCCTGATGCTGGGCCTGGGCGAGACGGACGAGGAAATCCTGCAGGTGATGCGCGACATGCGCGATCACAACGTGGACATGCTGACGATCGGCCAGTATCTGCAGCCTTCCGAGCATCACCTGCCCGTGCTGCGCTATGTGCATCCGGACACGTTCGCCATGTTTGAGCGCGAGGCGTATGCCATGGGCTTTTCCCATGCGGCCGTGGGCGCAATGGTGCGGTCTTCGTACCATGCGGACGAACAGGCGCATGCGGCCGGCGTGAACTGAGTCCCGGGGTGGGGGGGGGCGGGGGGGCCCGCGCCACCCCCCGCCCACAACCGCGTGATTGGGGCCCCCGCCCGGCCCCGGGGCTGGGGGTTGGGGGCCCCGGGGGGGGGGGGGCGCCGGGGGCG
>NZ_JBHXNI010000001.1:170368-239283 GCF_042721735.1 Achromobacter sp. NPDC058515 | reverse complement strand
AAAACCCCCCCCCCCCCCACACCTCTATTGGCAGGTGGTGCGGGGGGTTGTTTTTTTTTTTAACCCCCCCGGGGGGGGGGGGGGGGGGGGGGGCCCCCCCCCCCCCCCCCCGCCGCGATCAGCAGCTTTCTGCGTCCCGCAGCCGGGCGCCGTTCAGGTCCTTGGCGGACAGCGTGGGCGGCTGCGCGCAGGGCCAGGCGATGCCCAGGTCGGGGTCGTCCCAGCGGACGCAGCGCTCGTATTGCGGCGCGTAGTAGTCGGTGGTCTTGTACAGGACGTCGGCGGATTCGGACAGCGCCAGGAAGCCGTGCGCGAACCCTTCGGGGATCCACATCTGGCGCCTGTTGTCCGCGCTGAGCACCGCCGCGGTCCATCGTCCGAAGGTCGGCGACGAGCGGCGCATGTCCACCGCCACATCGAAGATCTCGCCCGCGCATACGCGCACGAGCTTGCCCTGCGTTTGCCGGACCTGGTAGTGCAGTCCGCGCAAGACGCCCCGGGCCGATCGCGAGTGGTTGTCCTGCACGAAGCTGCGCCGCGATCCGGTCGCGGCTTCGAATGCGGCCTGGTTGAAGCTCTCGAAAAAGAAGCCCCGGTCGTCGGCCTGGACGCTGGGCTCCAGGACAAGCACTTCGGGCAGCGATTGCGGCAGGACTTTCATCAAAACACCTTGTCCACCAGGACGCGCATCAGGTATTTGCCGTAGCCGCTCTTGGACAAGGGCGCGGCCAGCTTTTCGAGGTCGCCGGCGGTAATCCATTTTTGCCGGAACGCGATCTCTTCGGGGCAAGCCACCTTCAGGCCCTGGCGGTGTTCCAGCGTGGCGATGAACTGGCCGGCTTCCAGCAGCGATTCGTGGGTGCCGGTGTCCAGCCAGGCAAAGCCGCGGCCCATGATCTCCACCGAAAGCCGGCCCTGCTGCAGATAGCGCTGGTTGATGTCGGTGATTTCCAGTTCGCCGCGCGCGGACGGCTTGATGCTTCTGGCGATGTCGATGACGTCGTTGTCGTAGAAGTACAGGCCGGTCACCGCGTAGCTGGACCGGGGCCGGGCGGGCTTTTCCTCGATGGAGAGCACCTTGCCCTGCCGGTCGAATTCAGCCACGCCGTAGCGTTCGGGATCCTGCACATGGTAGGTGAACACCGTGGCGCCGTCCGCGCGCCCATTGGCGCTTTGCAGCAGCCTGGGCAGCTCATGGCCATAGAAAATATTGTCGCCCAGCACCAGTGCGGACGGCCCCTGGCCGATGAAGGGCGCGCCGATGAGGAACGCCTGGGCCAGTCCGTCAGGCGAGGGCTGTACCGCGTAGGCGAGGTTCAAGCCCCATTGCGATCCGTCTCCCAGCAGCTGCTGAAACCGCGGGGTGTCCTGCGGCGTCGAAATGACGAGGATGTCCCGGATGCCCGCCAGCATCAGGGTGCTGATCGGGTAGTAGATCATCGGCTTGTCGAAGACGGGCAGCAGTTGCTTGCTGATCGACAGGGTCGCCGGGTGCAGCCGCGCGCCGGAGCCGCCGGCCAGCACTATGCCTTTGCGCAACATGTGTCGTCCCCGCCTTCAAAAAGTTGATCCAGAAAGCTATCCGCGTCCAAGGTCCACGGCGAAAATTCGAGCCCCAGCGCGTTGGCCAGCCGCGTCGTGTCCAGCCTTGAATTGTGAGGCCGTTTCGCCGCCGCCGGGTAGTCCTTCGAGGCGACGGCGCGAATCCGGTCGGGCGACAGGGCGAGGCGGGCGCCTCGCGCGAGGGCGCCCGCGACGAGGTAGCGCGCGAACGCGTGCCAATTCGTGTAGCCGCCGGCGGCAAGATGATAGACGCCCGCCGGCAGCGACTGCTGGCGATAGCGCGAGATGGCCTGCGTGGCGATGCCGGCCACCAGGCACGCGGACGTGGGCGAGCCGTACTGGTCCGCCACCACGTCCAGGCTTTCCCGGGTCCGCGCCTGGCGCAGGATGGCGGCGGGGAAGTTTCGGCCGTGCAGCGCGTAGATCCAGCTGCAACGGAACACCAAGGCCTCGCAGCCGCTGGCCAGGATGGCGGATTCGCCCGCCAGCTTGGTCGCGCCGTACACATTGCGCGGATTGGGCGCATCGGCTTCGGTATAGGGCCTGTCCAGCGCGCCGTCGAAGACGTAGTCGGTCGAAAAGTGCACCAGCAGGGCGCGCGAGCCGCGGGCGTATTGCGCCAGGGTCGAGACCGCCAGCGCGTTGACCTGGGCGGCCGTCTGCGGGTCGGCCTCGGCCTGGTCGACGGCGGTGTAGGCCGCGGCGTTCACGATGGCATCGGGACGGTGGGTCGACAGGGCGTGGAGCAAGGCGTCCTGGTCCCGCAGATCCACGTCGTCCCGCCCAAGCGGCGTGACCTCGCCGATCGGGAGCAATGTGCGCTGCAGTTCGCGGCCGAGCTGGCCGGCTTTGCCCAACAGTAAGATCTTCACGCCGTCCCCGCCAAGTCTAGTCTGGCTTGCCGCAGGCCTTGCCGGTGGCGGCGCGATAGGCGCCGCTGGCGACATTGGCCACCCACGATGCGTGGTCCAGGTACCACTGCACGGTTTTCCGTATGCCGGATTCGAAGGTTTCCGCCGGCATCCACCCCAGTTCGCGCCGCAGGCGCGCGGCGTCGACGGCGTAGCGGCGGTCGTGGCCCGGGCGATCCGGCACGTGGACGATCTGGGCAGCATAGGGCAGGCCGTCCGCGCGGGGCCGGAGCTCGTCGAGCAGCGCGCACAGCAGCCCCACCACTTCCAGGTTGGTCCTTTCGTTCCAGCCGCCCACGTTGTACGTGGCGCCCGGCGCGCCTGCGTCGAGCATCCGGCGAATCGCGTCGCAATGATCGGCGACGTACAGCCAGTCCCGGCATTGGAGGCCGTCGCCGTAGATGGGCAGCGGCTGGCCCGCGAACGCGTTGTGGATCACCAGCGGAATCAGCTTCTCGGGGAACTGCCGGGGGCCGTAGTTGTTGGAGCAGTTCGACGTCAGCACCGGCAGGCCGTAGGTCTGGTGGTAGGCGCGGACCAGGTGGTCGCTGGCGGCCTTGCTGGCGGAGTAGGGGCTGTTCGGCGTGTAGCAGGTCTGCTCGGTGAAGGGAGGGGCGTCCTCGTCCAGGGAGCCGTAGACTTCGTCGGTCGAGACATGCACAAAGCGGAAGGCGGCCTTGCCGCCGTCATCCAGGGTCGACCAGTAGGCGCGGACCGCCTCCAGCAAGTGGAAGGTGCCGACGATATTGGCCTGGACGAACGCGCCCGGATCGGCGATGGAACGATCGACGTGGGTTTCCGCGGCAAAGTTGATCAGCGCGCGAGGGGCGTGGGCGTCCAGCAGTTGGCGCACAAGCGCCTGGTCGCCGATGTCGCCCTGCACGAACGCGTGCCTGGGATCGGCCCGCAGCGGTGAAAGGTTGTCGAGGTTGCCGGCGTAAGTCAGCTTATCCAGCGTGACGACCGGCTCATCGCTGCGCGCAAGCCAGTCCAATACGAAGTTGGACCCGATGAAGCCGGCGCCGCCGGTGACAAGAATGCTCATTTATGTAAAACCCTAAGGCGCCGATGGCGCCTGGCGTATTCAAGGCGCGCGCTATCGGCGCGCCTGGGCGCCGGCCCAGAACGTGTCTTTCTGTCCCGCATGCTGGTTTATACAACGCGCCAGCACGAACATCAGGTCCGACAGCCGGTTCAGGTACTGCCGGACCGGCGGATTGACGCTGTCGGCCTGGGCCAGCGCCACCACCGCCCGCTCGGCGCGCCGGCACGCCGTGCGCGCCATGTGCGCCAGGGCTGCGCCCCGCGAGCCGCCGGGCAGGATGAATTCCCGCAAGGGCGGCAGCGCTGCGTTGTAGTGCGCCAGGCGCGCGTCCAGGTGGGCGATCTGTTCGTCCTTGAGGGCGACGTGGCCCGGGATGCAGAGCTCCGCGCCCATGTCGAACAGGTCGTGCTGGATGGTGAGCAGGTCGGCGGCGACGTCCTGGGGCAGGGATTCGGTCAGCAGCAGGCCGATGACGCTGTTCAGCTCGTCCACATCGCCCAGCGCCGCAATGCGGGGCGCGTCCTTGGGCAGGCGGGATCCGTCCCCAAGACCGGTGGTGCCGTCGTCTCCCGTGCGGGTGGCAATGACAGATAAGCGGTTAGCCATGGGAAGTCCTGATTCGGTGAGGGGAAGTGGGGGTTTTGCGTCCGGCGGTAAGCGCGCGCCCGCCTGGGGCGGGCCGCCTGCAATCAACCGTCAGGATTGTTGCGCGCGCGCCGGCGAACTGTTGCATTCGCGCAGTATCCTAGCACTGTAGGAAGCGGGGCGGGCCAGGGGCCGGCTCCGGCTTTCGCTGCACATGGAGGTTACCCATATGGCTTTTAACCGCAAGTACGCAATGCCCATGGCCGTCGCCACCGCGATGGCCGTCGTATCGCTGGCCTCGCCGCTGGCATTCGCCCAACAGGCCGACGCCACCGGGGAAGTGCGGCGCGTGGACCCCGCCGCGGGCAAGGTCACGATCAAGCACGACGCCATCAAGGCGCTGGACCTGCCGGCCATGTCGCTGGTCTACGAGGCGGATCCGGCGCTGCTGGCCAAAATCAAGGCGGGCGACAAGGTGCGTTTCACCGCCACCCGCAAGGACGGCAAGTACGTGGTTACCGCTATTAGCAACTAAGCGCCGGCAACAAAGGTAAAAAACCCCGCCGCAATCGCTTGCAGCGGGGTTTTTTGCATCCGTCCCCAGGCTGGCCCGGGGCAGGGCGTTACAGCACGTAGCGCGCCAGGTCCTGGCTGCTGGCGGCTTCCGCCAGTTGCGAATTGACGTAGGCGGCGTCGATGGTCACGTTCTTGGCCTGGCTGGAGGTGGCGTCGAACGACAGCTCGTCCAGCAGCTTCTCCATCACCGTGTACAGGCGGCGGGCGCCGATGTTCTCGGTGGTCTCGTTGACGTCGAAAGCCAGTTCGGCCAGGCGGCGCACGCCTTCTTCCGTGAATTCGAGCTGCACGTCCTCGGTGGCCATCAGCGCGGTGTACTGCTTGGTCAGCGACGCGTCCGTGTCGGACAGGATGCGCACGAAGTCCTCGGCGGTCAGCGATTCCAGTTCGACGCGGATCGGGAAGCGGCCCTGCAGCTCGGGGATCAGGTCCGACGGGCGCGACAGGTGGAACGCACCGGACGCGATGAACAGGATGTGGTCGGTGCGGACCATGCCGTAGCGCGTGTTGACGGTGGTGCCTTCGACCAGCGGCAGCAGGTCGCGCTGCACGCCCTGGCGCGATACATCGGCGCCGCCCGATTCCTGGCGAGCCGCGATCTTGTCGATTTCGTCCAGGAAGACGATGCCGTTCTGCTCGACGTTGTTGATGGCCACGGTGCGCAGGTCTTCTTCGTTGACGCGCTTGGCCGCTTCTTCGTCGACGATGAGCTTGAAGGCTTCGCGGACCTTCATCTTCTTGGGCTTCTTCTTGTCGCGGGCCATGCCGGCGAACATGCCGCGCAGCTGCTCGGCCATCTCTTCCATGCCGGGGGGCGTCATGACGTCCATCTGCGGCGCGGCCTGGGAGACTTCGATCTCGATTTCCAGGTCGTCGATCTTGCCTTCGCGCAGGCGCTTCCTGAAGGTCTGGCGGGCGCTGTTGTCTTCGCCGCGCTCCGGCTCGCCGGAGGCGCCGCGCGCGGGCGGCACCAGGGCGTCCAGGATGCGGTCTTCGGCGGCGTCCTCGGCCTGGGTGCGCACGCGGCGCATTTCCAGTTCCCGCGTCTGCTTGATCGAGTATTCGGTCAGGTCGCGGATGATGGTGTCCACGTCGCGGCCCACGTAGCCCACTTCGGTGAACTTGGTGGCTTCGATCTTGATGAACGGCGCGTTGGCCAGCTTGGCCAGGCGGCGCGCGATCTCGGTCTTGCCGACGCCGGTCGGGCCGATCATGAGGATGTTCTTGGGGTGGATCTCGTGGCGCAGCGGCTCAGCGACCTGCTGGCGGCGCCAGCGGTTGCGCAGCGCCACAGCAACCGCGCGCTTGGCGCGGTCCTGGCCGACGATGTATTTGTCGAGTTCGGAGACGATCTCTCCGGGCGTCATGTTGGATGCGGACATGAGGGCGAATCCTTGAAGCTAGGGCGGGCTGGGGGGCGCTGCGGCGCGCTGGGCGCCGCGTGGCGGGCGTCAGTCGCCCAGCGTTTCGATGACGTGGTTCTGGTTGGTGTAGATGCAGAGGTCGCCGGCGATTTCCAGCGATTGCTTGACGACGACCTCGGGCGACAGCTCGGTGTTGCGCAGCAGGGCCAGCGCGGCCGATTGGGCATAGGCGCCGCCGGAGCCGATGGCGGCCAGGCCGTGCTCGGGTTCCAGGACGTCGCCGTTGCCGGTCAGCACCAGCGTGTGCTCGGTGTCGGCCACGATCAGCATGGCTTCCAGGCGGCGCAGGACGCGGTCGGTGCGCCAGTCGCGGGTCAGTTCGACCGCGGCGCGCATCAGGTTGCCCTGGTGCTTTTCCAGCTTGGCCTCGAAGCGTTCCTGCAGCGTGAATGCGTCGGCCGTGGCCCCGGCGAAGCCGGCCAGGATCTTGTCGTGGTACAGCCGGCGGATCTTGCGGGCCGTGCCCTTGACGACGATATTGCCCAGGGTGACCTGGCCATCGCCGCCGAGCGCGACGCGGTTGCCGCGGCGCACACACACGATGGTGGTGGCGTGAAATTGTTCCATGCGTTCCTTCCTTTGAAACGATTAGCTGGGGGCGGTCGCGGGGAAATCAAGGGCGTAAAAAAGGCCATGCTGGCAAGCAGCATGGCCTTTCAGGGCATGGCGTGAATTGCGGGACGGATCAGTCGCCGTAGAGCTTCTGGCGCATTTCACGGCGTTCCTGCGCTTCGAGCGACAGGGTGGCCGTGGGGCGGGCCAACAGGCGCGGAACGCCGATGGGTTCGCCGGTTTCTTCACACCAGCCGTATTCGCCGCTGTCGATGCGGGCGATGGACTGTTGCACCTTCTTGAGCAACTTGCGCTCACGGTCGCGGGTGCGCAGTTCCAGGGCGTGTTCTTCCTCGATGGTGGCGCGGTCGGCGGGATCGGGCACGAACTGCGTTTCGCGCAGGTGCTCAGTGGTTTCGCCGGCGTTGGCCAGGATGTCCTGTTCGAGTTGTTTGAGCCGTTCCTTGAAGAAGGCCAGCTGGCGTTCATTCATATAGTCGGACTCGGGCATGGCCAGCAATTCCTTCTCGCTGGGCAGATCAATCGCCGTATCGCTCGTCGACTTGCTTGATTTTTTGGTTGCTGCCTTGGTAGCCATGTAAACACTCCACTATGAATCGATCCTGGCGCGGGCGTCCATTCCCGGTCCGTGTTACTTGTTGCCTACGCTATTCGTACCTCACAGTACTGCCTTCGTCGCATCGCGTCACGCAGGAAGGGGGATTACCCCGCCAGGCACTGCTCCAAGCCCCGGGTGAAAATCTCCTGGGGCAGCTTACGTCCGATGAACACCATCTTGGTGGACGGTTTTTCGGCCGCGGTCCACGGCTTGCCGGGTTCGGCGCCCATCATCATGTGCACACCCTGGAACAACATGCGGCGGTTGATGCCCTTCATGTACAGGATGCCCTTGTAGCGCATCAGGTCGGGACCATAGACCTGCACCACGCCGCCCAGGAATTCCTCAAGGCGCGCGGGATCGAACGGCTTGTTGGAACGGAACACGAACGCGCCGATTTCGTCGTCGTGCTGGTGATGGTGGTGATGATGGGCATGATTGCAGTGCGCCCCGCAGTCGCCTTCGTGATCATGGTCGTGGTCATGATCGTGGCCGTGGTCATGCCCGTGGTCGTGGGCATGGTCGTGGGCGGCGTCGGGGTGCTCATCGGCCAGGAACTCCGGGTCGATGTCGAGAATGGAATTCAGGTTGAAGCCGCTGATGTCGATGATGGACTTCAGGTCGACTTCGCCGAAGTTGACGGCGGTGATCGGCGCGCGCGGGTTCATGTGAACCAGGCGATGGCGCAGCGCTTCGTAGTCGACTTCGTTGACCAGGTCTTTCTTCGAGATCAGGATGCGGTCGGCGAAACCGACCTGCTTCTGGGCTTCCGGCTGCTCGTCGAGCGTGGACATGCCGTGCTTGGCATCGACCACGGTGACCACCGCGTCCAGGCGGTAGTACTCGGCGATGTCGTCGTCCATGAAGAACGTCTGGCAGACGGGGCCGGGGTTGGCCATGCCGGTCGTCTCGAGGATGACGCGTTCGAAATTCAGTTGGCCCGCTTCGCGCTTGGCGCGCAGCTCGGACAGGGTGCGCATCAGGTCGCCGCGCACCGTGCAGCAGACGCAGCCATTGGACAGCTCGATGATTTCTTCATCGCTGTCCTGCACGAGCAGGTCGTTGTCGATGCTTTCCGGTCCGAATTCGTTTTCGATGACGGCAACGCGGCGGCCGTGGAATTCGGTCAGGATGCGTTTGAGCAGGGTGGTCTTGCCCGCACCGAGAAAGCCGGTGAGGATGGTGACGGGAACCATTTTGTCCAAACTGCGCGGGGTGTTCATGGCGAAGCTGCTAGCGTGAAGTCAAGGCGTGAAACACGGGGCCTGACCGGGGTTTTCCACCCCTGTCGGATGATGTTTGCCACAGGCTGCGTAGGCTGCCGATAGCGGCCGGACGCAGGATTACAGCACAGTCGGGGGCAGGGGGCAAACCCCGGGCCAACCCGGGGGCCATAGCCGCCCAGATCGCGGCTGTACGCCGTCAAGTATCGGGCGATATCACTATTTTGGGGCGGTTTGCCGGATTTCAAGGGCAGGATGCGCCCTGGCGGATGGGGCGGGCGCCCGATCCTTCATCCGATCCGATGCGCCTGGTGGAGGAGGTCCCGCCAGGGGGACTAGCCGCTTAATGATGGTGATGCGAGTGGCCGGCGTCCGCAGGCTGCTTTTGCTGGCATTGGGGACACAGCGCGCGGATTTCGGTTTCGTGCGTGGCCAGGGCGTAGCCGGTCTGGGCGACGCGCTCGGCCAACTGCCGGCTCATGGCCGGGTCGGACACTTCGGCGACCGCGCCGCAACCCGTACAGACCACCAGCAGGTCGTGGGGCGCGCCGCCGGCGTCATGGCAGGCGCTCCAGGCGTTGACGGCGTCCAGGCGGTGGATCAGCCCTTCGTCCATCAGGAAGTCCAGGGCGCGGTACACCGTGGGGGGCGCGGCGCCCGGGTGCACGGCGCGCATGGCGTCAAGCAGTTCATAGGCCTTCAGGCTGCGGCCGTGGCGCAGCAGCAGCTCCAGGACCTTGCGGCGGATGGGGGTCAGGCGGCGCCCGCGCTGCGCGCACAGCGTCTCGGCGACGCTGAGCTGGGCGCCTACGGTGTCGCTGCGGGGAGAACGGGGCGGAGCGGGCATGGCGGGCTTTATCTGAATGGGAAACGCGCGCGACGCGCGCGAGATGCCTGGAAGGTAGCAGAAAACCTCCGAGCGCGGGGGAAAGCACTGGGCGGCGGGCTTTTTAGTTATGATATAACATAATGATTTGGCCGCTGCCGCCTCCCCCTGCCCGTTTGCCCATGTCCCATTTCACGCTTTTGCCCGAGCGGCCCCGCGCCGCGCCGCGCCGCTCTGCGTTCCTCGTTTCCGCCTGGCGCCGCATGGCATGCGCGCTAGCCCCGGCGCTGGCGCTGTGGGCCCTGACGGGCTGGGCGCTGGACTGGTGGCCGCGATGAGCGCCGCGCCCGTCGCCATCGAGCTGGCCGATGCCTCCTTCGGCTGGCACGGGCACGCCGCGCTCAAGTCGGTGTCCGGAAGCTTTGCCGCGGGCGGCATGACCGCCGTGGTGGGGCCGAACGGCGCCGGCAAGTCGACGTTGATCAAGGGCATCATGGGCGTGCTGCGCCCCATGAGCGGCAGCGTGCGCATTGGCGGCGCGGGCCGGTCGGCGCTGGCGTGGCTGCCCCAGGCCGCCGAGCTGGACCGGTCCTTTCCCGTGACCGTGCTGGAGCTGGTGGCCATGGGGGCCTGGCGCCGCGTGGGCGGTTGGCGCAGGGTGGGCGGCGGCGAGCTGGACCGCTGCATGCATGCGCTGGAAACCGTGGGGCTGGCGGACGCCGCCGGACGCGGCGTGGATACGCTGTCCGGCGGGCAGATGCAGCGCGCGCTGTTCGCGCGGATGCTGGTGCAGGACGCGCCGGTGCTGCTGCTGGACGAACCGTTCGCCGCCGTGGACAGCCATACGGCCGACGACCTGATGGCATTGCTTTGCGGCCTGCACGGCCAGGGCCGGACCGTGATCGCGGTGCTGCATGACCTGGACCTGGTGCGCGGCCACTTTCCCGAATGCCTGCTCCTGTCGGGCTCGGTCGTGGCCTGGGGCGATACCGCCGACTCTTTGGACGACGCGCATCTGAAGGCGGCGCGGCAGTGGCACGCGAGGTCCTGGGCATGACGCTGGCGCAATGGGTGGTCTCGCCCTTCCTGGACTACGGCTTCATGCGGCGCGCCCTGGCCGGGGCCAGCGCCCTGTCGCTGGGCGCCGCGCCGCTGGGCGTGTTCCTGGTGCTGCGGCGCATGAGCCTGATGGGCGACGCCATGTCGCACGCCATCCTGCCCGGCGTGGCGGCCGGCTTTCTGCTGGCAGGCCTGTCGCTGGGCGCGATGATGCTGGGCGGCATCGCCACCGGCCTTGCCGTGGCGCTGCTGGCTGGGCTGGTCGCCCGGCTGACGCCGCTGCGCGAGGACGCCAGTTTCGCGGCCTTCTATCTGATATCGCTGGGCCTGGGCGTGCTGCTGGTGTCGCTGCGCGGCTCCAACATGGATCTGCTGCACGTGCTGTTCGGCACGGTGCTGGGGCTGGACGACGCGGCGCTGCTGCTTGTGACGGGCACGGCCAGCGCGACCCTGCTGGCGCTGGCCGCGATCTACCGCCTGCTGGTGGCCGAATGCCTGGACCCGGGCTTTCTGCGCGCCAGCGGCGGCTGGGGCGGCTGGGTGCACATGGGCTTCCTGGTGCTGGTGGTGGTGAATCTGGTGGCGGGGTTCCAGGTGCTGGGCACGCTGATGGTGGTCGGCATCATGATGCTGCCCGCCGCCGCGGCGCGCTTCTGGGTGCGTTCGGCCGCCCGCCAGATCCCGCTTGCCGCGGCAATTGGCGTGGCCGCCTCGGTGGCCGGCCTGCTGGTTTCGTATCACTTCAATGTGCCGGCCTCCCCCGCCATCATCCTGGCGGCCGGCGCCTGCTACCTGTTTTCCATCGCAGGCGGTCCGCAGGGCGGGCTGCTGCGGGCGCCGCGCCGCATGCGTCGGGCCTGAGACTTCACAAGGAGATTCGCTATGCGTTCGATTCCGCCGCGCCGCCGCGCGCTGCTGGCCGTGGCCGGCCTGTGCCTGTCGGCCGTTCTGGGGGCCGCGCATGCCGCCGGGCCCTTGAAGGCCGTGGCCAGCTTTTCCATCCTGGGCGATATCGTGCGGGAAGTCGGAGGCGACGACGTCAGCCTGACTACGCTGGTCGGGCCCGATGGCGACGCGCATGAATACGAACCCACGCCGGGCGACGCGAAGAAGCTGTCCGCCGCGCGCGTGCTGTTCGTCAACGGCCTGGAATTCGAAACCTGGCTGCCCAGGCTCGCGAAGGCGTCGGGCTTTGCCGGCCAGACCGTTGTGGCCTCGCAGGGCGTGACGCCGCGCAAGTTCGCCGGCCATGGCGCGGGCAGCGAGCATGACGAGCACGGCCACGACCATGACCATGACCACGACCACGACCACGGAGACCCCAAGGACGGCCACCACCATCATGGCGACGCCGATCCGCATGCCTGGCAGAACCTCGCCAATGGCGTGATCTACGCGCGCAATGTGGCCGAGGGCCTGGCAGCGGCCGATCCGGCGCGCGCGGACGCCTACCGGCTGCGCGCAAAGGCGTACATCGCGCGGCTGGAAACCCTGGACGCCAGCGTCAGGAAAACCTTTGCCGCCATCCCCGCGGAACGCCGCAAGGTCGTGACCTCGCACGACGCCTTCGGCTACTTCGGCGACGCCTATGGCGTGACGTTCATCCCGGCGATGGGGGTGTCGACGGACGCCGAGCCCTCGGCGGGCGAAGTGGCCGGCATCATCGAGCAGGTCAGGCGCGAGCGGGTGCCCGCGGTGTTCGTGGAGAACATCAGCAGCCCCAGGCTGGTCCAGCAGATCGCGCGCGAGACCGGCGCCAAGACGGGTGGTACGCTTTATTCCGATGCGCTGTCCAAGCCCGGGCAGCCCGGCGCCACCTATCTGGAAATGTTTGAATGGAACGTACGTCAGCTTGCCGCGGCCTTGCAGCCCTGACCGTCGCGGCGGCGATGCTGGCGGCGGGCGCCGCCAGCGCGCACCCGCACATGTGGATCGACGCGCGCGCGGCCATCGATATAGACGGGCAGCAGCGCATCACGGCCGTGCGGCAGGTCTGGCTGTTCGACGAGATGTTCGGCACCTATGCCACGCAGGGGCTCAAGAAGGGCAAGGACGGGTCCCTGTCCGCCGACACGCTGCGCGGTATGGCGCAGGACTGGATGAAGGCGCTGGGCGAGCCGATCTCGCATTACTTCACGCGGGTCACGGTGGGCGGCAAGACGGCCGCGTTCGCCGCGCCGCGCGATGCCCGCGTCGACTGGAACCCGAAGACCACGCGCCTGACGCTGTCCTTCACGCTGCCGCTGGCCGAACCCGCCGCGCCGGGGGCGGACGGCGCGCAAGTGGATATCTACGACCCCACCTATTTCGTGGCCTACGCCTTTGACGAAAAGGGCGCGGTGTCGCTGGGCGGCGCGCAAGGCTCGGCCTGCGCGTCCGCCTATCGCAAGCCCAAGGAACTGGATTGGAACACCATGCAGCAACTGGCCGCGATTCCGGCCGACCCGGACGCCTTGCCGGACGAGCTATTCGCCATCACCAAGGGACTGACGCATCGCATCGAGGTGCGGTGCCCGTAGCGCGGCGCGCGGCGGGGTTGCTGGCCCTGCTGCTGATGCTGGGCGGCATGGCGTGGATGTCCGCGGCCGCCGCGCAGGGCGCGCATCCCTTCGGCGCGCCGGAAAGCGGGGCGGGCATGGGCGGGCCGGGCTGGCTGGCCAGCTTCTTCGGCCAGGTCTCCGTCTGGCAATCGCATTTCTATCGGCAGCTGACGGGCGCGGTGCGCGCCTGGCAGGCGGACGGCGGCGCCGCCTGGACCCTGATCGGCCTGTCCTTTGCCTATGGCGTTTTCCATGCGCTGGGCCCCGGCCATGGCAAGGCGGTGATTGCCTCGTACGTGCTGGCCAATCGCCAGACCGCGCGCAACGGCGCGCTGCTGGCGCTGGCGTCCGCGCTGATTCAAGCGCTGGTGGCGGTGGGGATGGTGGCGGTGCTGGCGGTCGTGTTCAACGCCACGGCCGCGACGATGAACCAGGCCACGCGCTGGCTGGAGCTGGCCTCGTATGGCCTGGTGACGCTGCTGGGCGCGTGGCTCGTGTGGATCAAGGCGCTGCGCCCCGTGTTGCGGCGTGCCCCCATGTCCCGGCCGCTTGCCCCAGCACAGGCTCCCGCCTTGACGGGCGCCGCGGCGCTGCGGGCGATTGCCGTGCATGCGCCGGCGCCCGGGCACGGCCATGCGCACGCGCATCATCATGGCGACGATTGCGGCTGCGGGCATGTCCATGCGCCCACGCCGGAACAGGTGGCCGGCCCCTTGAACTGGCGCCGCGCCTGGTCGGCCATCCTGGCGGTAGGCCTGCGGCCGTGCAGCGGGGCGCTGATCGTGCTGGTGTTCGCGCTGTCGCAAGGCTTTTTCCTGGCCGGCGTGGCGTCGGCCCTGGCGATGGGCCTGGGCACGGGACTCACCGTGGCGGCGCTGGCCTGCCTGGCCGTGGCGGCCGGCGGCGCGGCCACGCGCCTGGGCCGCCGGCTGTCCGGCGCGGGCGCCGCGCGCCTGCGCTATGGCGTGGAGGCCCTGGCGGCGGTTGCCGTGCTGTTGCTGGGCGTGATGCTGCTGGGCGGCATGATGGCCGGGGGCGGCTAGGACTTGCGGCCGGCGCGCGGATGCGCCTGGTCGTAGGCCTTGGCCAGGTGCTGGAAGTCCAGCCGCGTGTAGATCTGGGTGGTCGAGATATTGGCGTGGCCCAGCATCTCCTGCACGGCGCGCAGGTCCTGGGCCGATTGCAGAACGTGGCTGGCGAAGCTGTGGCGCAGCACGTGCGGATGCACGTGCGTGGGCAATCCGGCTTGCGCCGCGATGCGCGCCAACTGCAGCTGCACGACGCGCGGCGAGATCCGGCGTCCGCGCGCACCCAGGAACAGCGCGGCGGCGTCCTCGGGCTGCGGCGCGGCGGGAACCAGTTGCGCGCGCACGCCGATCCACTTGCGCAGGGCCGCGAGCGCTTCCTGGCCGACGGGCACGGAGCGGCGCTTGCCGCCCTTGCCCAGCACCACCACTTCGGCGTCGTCCAGGTTGAGCCAGCCGCGCGACTCGTAGTGCGGCGTACGTTCATAGCGCAGGTCCAGCCCCACCAGTTCCGACAGCCGCAGGCCGCTGGAATAGAGCAGTTCGAACATGGCCTGGTCGCGCAGCGCGGCGGGTTCGGTCGCAACGCGGGCGGGCGGGCGGTCGAGCAAGGCCTGGGTCTGTTCCACGGACAGCGCCTTGGGCAGGCCGCGGGGCGCCTTGGGCGCGCGCACGCCGGCCACGGGGTTGCCGGCCAGTTCGATCGCCGGCGCCCACCATTGGTAGAAGCCGCGCCAGGCCGCCAAGGTGCGCGCCAGGCTGCGCGGGCCGCGGCCCTGCGCGTGCAGGCGCGCCACGAACTGGCGGATATGGCCGTTGCCGAGCTTGTCCAGCGGCAGGCGGGCCGTGTCGGCCAGCTCGCGCAGGAAGTGGAGTTCGCGCCGGTAGCCGTCCAGCGTATGGGGCGAATAGCGGCGGTTGGTTTCCAGATGGCGCAGCCACGCGCGCATCGGATCGGGCAGGGCGGCCTGGGGCGGATCGGAGTCTTGCGCGGCATTCTGCATTGCGTTTTCCTTGTCCGCCTGCCCGGGCGTTGCGCTAGGCCTTGGGCGTGGCCGGGTTCAGGCGGTGCAGCGCGGCGGATGCCAATTGGCCGATGGATTCCAGGAACGTCGTGCCCATTTCAGGCGTGAAGCGCTCGGGGTCGTCCGATCCCAGCACCAGCAGGCCGACGGCGGCGCCGTCGGCTTCCAGGCGCAAGGGCACCAGCGCCAGCGACTTGGGCTTGCCGTCCAGCCAGGCGGCCGCTTCAAAGGCAGTGTCGGTGCCGCAGTACGGCGTCTTCAGGCTGTCGGTGAAGGTGCGGACGTCCTGAGTGACGGGCTCGCCATAGCCGTGCGCGGGCAGCTCGGACAGGTCCCACAGGCGCAGCGCCACATGGTTCAGTTCGAACTGCTCGGCCAGGCCCAGCGCGATTTCGCCAGGCACCAGTTGCGGGTCGCATTCGGACAGCAGGCGGCAGCACCACTTGGCCACATGCGTGCCGATGCTTTCGTTGGCGCTGGCGTTGCGCACGAGTTCGTTCAGGCGCCATTCCAGTTCGCGGTTGCGTTCGCGCAGCGTGAGGATCTGGCGTTCGCCCAGCGAAATGGCGCGCGAGCCGTGCGGATGCGGCACCTGCAGGGTGGCGAAGACTTCGGCGTGTTCGTCGAAGAAGCCGGGGTTCTCTTGCAGGAAGCCGGCGATGTCCTGGGCGGTGAAAGCGGTATCGGTCATAGGGTTATCGGTTCAGCGCCATGGAGAAGACGAGCTTGTCGATGTCGACTTGGCCCGTGAAGACGGATTCGGCGGGGCCGGTCATGCGTAGCTGTTCGCCGTTCCAGGCAATGGTGAGCACGCCGCCGCGCGTCTGCACGCGCACGGGGGACTCGAGCAGGCCGCGGCGGATGCCGGCCGCGACCGCGGCGCAGGCGCCGGTGCCGCAAGCCAGGGTTTCGCCGGCGCCGCGTTCAAAGACGCGCAGCCGGATGTTGTGGCGGTCCACCACTTGCATGAAGCCGGCGTTGACCCGGCGGGCAAAGCGCGGATGGGTTTCGATCAGGGGGCCGAGGACGGACACGGGCGCGGTGTCGACATCGTCGACCACCTGCACCGCATGCGGATTGGAGATGGCCACCGCCGATATGGCGACCGTGCGGGGCAGGCCGGCGGGCGCGTCCAGCTCCAGGTCCCACAACGTGTCCTGGCCCTGCGCGCGCGAGGCCAGGCCCGCGGTGTCGAACGGCAGGGCGGCGGGGTCGAAACGGGTGCTGCCCATTTCCACGGTGACCTGCTCGTCGTCGCCCTCGTCCAGGACGAGGATGCCGGTGGCGATCTCCGCGCGCAGCGGGTTGCGGTCGGACAAGCCCTGTTCATGGACGAACCGCACGAAGCACCGGGCGCCGTTGCCGCAGTGCTCGACCTCGGTGCCGTCGGAGTTGAAAATGCGGTAGCGGAAATCCGCGTCCGGCCGCGTGGCGCGTTCGACCAGGAGGATCTGGTCGGCGCCGATGCCGAAATGCCGGTCGCCCAGGGCGCGGGCGCGCTCGGGCGTCATGTCGATGGCCTGGCGGACGCCGTCGAGCACGACGAAATCATTGCCCGCGCCATGCATTTTGGTGAAGTTCCAGTTCATCACCGGATTATCGCCCATTATTGCGGCGCGGGCCGGGGGTCAGTAGAGCTTGGGCTCGCCTGGGGGACGCGTCTTGAACCGGCGGTGGACCCAGTAGTACTGGCTGGGGCAGCGGCGCACCCAGGATTCCAGATCGCGGTTCAGCCTTGCGGTGGCCTCCTCCAGGGTGTCTTCGCCCGGAAAGTCCGCCAGCGGCGGCAGGACGTCCATATGGTAGCGGCCGGTATCCGGGTTCCAGAAGCCCAGGATGGGCAGCACGGCGGCATTCCATTTCTTGGCCAACTGCGCGGTGGCAAGCAGGGTGGCGGCCTGGACGCCGAAGAACGGCACGAAAACCGCGCCCTGGCGGCCGAAATCCATGTCCGGCAGGTAGTAGACGGGGCGCGGTTCGCGCAGGTGACGGATCAGTTCGCGCACCCCGTCCTTGCGGCTGACCAGGAAGACCTCGTTGAAGCGGGCCCGTCCGGCGGCAACCACCGCGTCGACGTGGGGGTCGCTTTGCGGCGTGTACATGGTGGCGGCGCTGGGGAGCTCCAGCGTCAGCCGGGTGGCGGACGCGTCCAGCCCGATGAAGTGCGGCGCCAGCAGGATGACAGGACGGCCTTGGGCGATCAGCGCGTTGATCTGCTCCGCGCCCGTCTGCGTCACCAGCTCCTTGACGGCCTCGGCGGTTCCGTACCAGAGCACGCCGCGATCCACGATGGATTGCGCCAGGGCGCGGAAGTGTTCGGCCGCCCAGCGCTCGCGGACGGCCTCGGGCTGGTCCGGGAAACACAGCGCCAGATTGCGGCGGACGATGTGCGCGCGCGATTTGGCCAGCCGCAGGCCCAGCCAGCCCAGGCAGGCGCCGACGCGCTGCCGGGTCGAGGGCCGCATGCGGGAGAACCATTTCAGCAGGGAAACCAGCGCGCGCGTTTTGAAGTCAGTCATGGTGTGGGGGATGGGGCCGGGGCAGGTGCGACGGCGGGTTCAGCTTGCCGTCGACGCCGCATCGGCGGCGGGCGCCGGGGGCGCGCCGCGCGGCGTCTTGTAGCGGTTGTAGCTCCAGAGGTATTGCTCGGGGCAACGGCGGATCAGTGTTTCCATGGCGGCGTTGAGCAGCGCAGCCTGGGATTCTGCGTCGGCGGGCAGCGGCTCGGGCACGCGCACATAGTGGATGCGCCAGCCGCGGCCGTTGGGCAGCCGTTCGCCGGCGGTCAGGATGATGGGCACGTTGGTCTGCGTGGCCAGCTTGCCCGGCAGCGTCATCGTATAGGCCATGCGTCCGAAGAACGGGGCCCATACGCCGTCGCCCACGCCGGGCGCCTGGTCGGGCAGCATGCCTACGGACTCGCCGCGGCGCAGGGCGCGCACGAATTCACGGACGCCTTGCATGGTCGCCGGCACCGCATTGACGGCCGAACTGTTGCGCGCCGTTTCCAGGAGCGGGGCCAGGAAGTCCTTGCGCGGGGGCCTGAACATGACCGTCATGGGCATCTGGCGGGCCAGGTAGCGGGCGGTGATCTCGAAGCAGCCCAGGTGCGGCGTCAGGAACAGGATGCCGCGCTTTTCGGCGCGCGCCGCGTCGACCACGTCGTTGTCGTCCGAGACCACCTGGGCCAGGCTTTGTTCATTGCGAAACCAGACGCGCGGATTTTCCAGGATCATGGCGCCGGTCTCGCCCGCCGCCCGCCGGGCGAACGCCGCGCCGGGGTAGCCGGCCTGCGCCGCATTGGCCTGCAGGCGACGCCGGTACTTGCCGGGCCAGGCGTAGATCGCGCGCCCGGCAAGGCGCCCCAGAGCGTGCGCGACGGGTAGCGGCAGGGCGGCAAAGAGTCGGAACAAGGAGAGCAGCATCGGCAAAAGGGTGAGAACGGGCAGGGTACTGCCGGTGCTCGGGGAATATGTATACACCCCGGGCTCAAGCATAAGAACGGCATTTTCGCTTAAAATGCCTTCAGTCGCCGAGTTAACCGACAACTTGCGGGGCGACGGCAAGGGGTGCAGCGCTGTGCGCGGCCATTGCCAAATCCGCTAAAGCGTCGCGCCCAGATTGGCGTATGCCATGTAGAACGGGGTGCAACGCGCCTCGTGAACCTATGTGCCGGGAATTCCGGACAAGCAAGGACGCATCTGTGGCCAACAACGATTTTCTCTTTACCTCCGAGTCCGTCTCCGAAGGGCACCCCGACAAGGTTGCCGACCAGATTTCCGACTCGATCCTCGACGCCATCTTCACCCAGGACCCCAATGCGCGCGTTGCAGCTGAAACGCTGTGCAACACGGGCCTGGTCGTGCTGGCTGGCGAAATCACCACCACCGCCAACGTCGACTACATCCAGGTCGCGCGCGACACCATTCGCCGCATCGGCTACGACAACACCGAGTACGGCATCGACTACAAGGGCTGCGCGGTGCTGGTTGCGTACGACAAGCAATCGCCCGACATCGCCCAAGGCGTGGACCGCAGCTCGGAAGACTATCTGAACCAGGGCGCGGGCGACCAGGGCCTGATGTTCGGCTACGCGTGCGACGAAACGCCCGACCTGATGCCGGCTCCGATCTGGTACGCGCACCGCCTGGTGCAGCGCCAGAGCGAACTGCGCAAGGATGGCCGCCTGCCGTGGCTGCGTCCCGACGCCAAGTCGCAAGTGACGTTCCGCTATGTCGACGGCCGCCCGGCGGAAGTCGACACCGTGGTGCTGTCGACCCAGCACGCGCCCGAGGTCACGCAAGAGACCATCCGCGAAGCGGTGATCGAAGACATCATCAAGCCCAGCTTCCCCGAAGGCCTGATCACGCCGCAGACGAAGTTCCTGGTCAACCCGACCGGCCGCTTCGTCATCGGCGGCCCGCAAGGCGATTGCGGCCTGACCGGCCGCAAGATCATCGTCGACACCTACGGCGGCGCATGCCCGCACGGCGGCGGCGCGTTCTCGGGCAAGGATCCGTCCAAGGTCGACCGTTCGGCCGCCTACGCCGCCCGCTACGTGGCCAAGAACATCGTGGCCGCCGGCCTGGCGCGCCAGTGCCAGGTGCAGGTCAGCTACGCCATCGGCGTGGCCGAGCCCATCAACATCACCGTCTACACCGAAGGCACGGGCGTCATCCCCGACGACCAGATCGCCAAGCTGGTGCGCGAGCACTTCGACCTGCGTCCGAAGGGCATCGTGAACATGCTGGACCTGCTGCGCCCGATCTACGCCAAGACCGCCGCCTACGGCCACTTCGGCCGTTCGGAGCCGGAATTCTCGTGGGAAGCCACGGACAAGGTCCAGGAACTGAAGAAGTCCGCCTGACGAGAAAGTCCGCCGGATCGGCTTGATCCACGGCCTGATCGGACAAGACGCCTCCGCACATGCGGGGGCGTCTTGCATTACGGGCCGCTGTGCTCTTGCATCGGTATTGCATTACAGACCGTGGCAAGCCTGCTCATGTGCTGTTGAGCTTTGAGGACTATCAGCGGCTCACAAAGCAGCGACGCAACATCGCCGATGCGCTGGCAATGCCGGGCGTTGCCGACGTTGAATTCGAGCCGCCGTGCGTGGCCATCGGAACCCGGCCGGTTGACTTCTGATGATGTACGTCCTCGATACAAATGTGGTGTCCGAGTTGCGCAGGGTCCGGCTGGGCAGGGCCGATGCAAACGTCGCGGCATGGGCGGCGGGCGTTGATGCCGCCGATCTTTTTGTATCGGCTATCACCATCATGGAGCTGGAGCTTGGCGTTCTGTCGATAGAACGCAAGGATGCGATTCAAGGCGCCATGCTGCGTTCATGGCTGGAACAGCAAGTATTGCCCGAGTTTTCGGGCCGCACGCTTCCAGTCGATACGGCGGTGGCGCAACGCTGCGCCCGCCTTCACGCACCCGATAAGCGAGGCGAGCGGGATGCGCTGATTGCGGCAACGGCCATCGTGCACGGCATGGCGTTGGTGACCCGCAACGTGGATGATTTCAAGCCCACGGGAGTGACAATCATCAATCCGTGGGCTTGAGGCCCGATGCCAGCACGCAGGCGCGGTCGAGCAGCGACAACGCCCGCATGGCCATCTGACCCGCCAACACGCAAACGCCCCCGCATCGCGGGGGCGTTTGTCGTTGCGGCGCCGCCTGGAAGTCAGAGGCCCCAGGCCGACAGGTCCGGTACGCGCGGGTCCGGCGACAGCACCGGTTCCAGCGCCTCTGCGCAATCCAGCAGCGCGGCATCGCGCCCGGCCGGAGACAGCAGCTGCACCGAGCCGGGCATGCCGTCGGCGTCGAAGCCGGCCGGCAGCGCGATGGCGGCCGCGCCCAGGAAGTTGGCCGGGCGCAGCAGCTTGCCCAGGCCGGCGTGGCGCACGTCTTCGGCGTCCAGGGGCTGTGCGGCCTGGTCGCAGGCGGGCATCAGCAAGGCGTCCACCCCTCGCATGGCCAGCGCGAAGGCGGCCATGTCGGCGTGGCGGCGCAGCAGCGCGGCCTCGTAGTCGGCCTGCGCGATCCGGCCGCCCGCGGCGATGCGCGCGCGCACCACGTCCCACAGCGGCTGCGCGGGGTCTTCGGCCAGCGCGCCGTAGTATCGATAGGCCTCGTAGGCCAGCACCAGCGAGTTGTCGTCCGCCATGCGGGCAAACGACAGGGATTCGGGCGGATGCCAGGCCGTGGGCGTGAAACCGGCTTGCGCCAGGCGCTCCTGCGCCTGATGCCAGGCCTGCAGGCCGGCGTCGGTCAGCGCGGCGGGCCAGGCTTGCGGCGCCAGCACGGCCACCGCGCCAGGCCTGCGCGCCTCGGAGCGGCGCAGCGCGGCGACGCAGGCGGGGGGCAGGGCCAGCGTCGCCGCGTCGTCGACATCGGGGCCTGCCAGCGCCTGCGTCAGCAGGCGGGCGTCCGCGACGCTGCGGGAGATCGGGCCCAGCACGTCCAGCGTATCCGACAGAGGCAGGCAGCCGGCGCGGCTGATGATGCCGGTCGACGGCTTGTAGCCGACCACTCCGTTCAACGCCGCGGGCGCGCGCACGGAACCGCCGGTGTCGCCGCCCAGCGCCAGGGGCGCCAGTCCGGCCGCCACCGCCACGCCCGAGCCGCTGGAGGATCCGCCCGGCGCGCGCGCTGTCTTGGCGTCCCAGGGATTGCGCGCCGTGCCTTGCGTCGGGTTCTGGCCCGACAGGCCGAACGCGAACTCGGTCATGCGCGTCTTGCCCAGGATGACCATGCCTTGGATCGCCAGCCCCCGCGCCGCGGCGGCGGTGCCGCTGCTGACGACGCCCAGGCGCGTCCGCGATCCGCCGCTGGCCGAGGTGCCTTCCCACTGGACGCTGTCCTTGATCGCCACCGGCACGCCGTGCAGGGGCCCCATGAAGATGCCTGCCTCACGCAAGCGGTCCGCGGCCTCGGCTTGCGCCATCGCGCGTTCGGCAGTGACCTCGCTGTAGGCGGCCAGCGCGGGCGCGCGCTCGATGCGGTCCAGGAAATGCAGGGTGACCTGGCGCGAACTGAGTTCGCGCTGGCGGATGGCGCGGGCAAGTTCGCGGGCGTCTCGGAAATGCAGAGGGGTGTCTTGGGCTGGCATGGGGCTCGTCGTCGTTTACTTCAGGACCTGGCCGCGGGTCTCGGGCATGCGGATGAAGGTGATCAGGGTGATCACGGCGCCCGCCAGCACGTAATAGAAGAACCAGCGCTCCATGCCCTTGCTTTGCAGCCAGGTCAGCAGATAGGGCGTGGTGCCGCCCAGCAGCGCCACGACCAGGTTGTACGGCGTGCCGATGCCGACGGCGCGCACGCTGGTGGGGAACTGCTCGGACATGATGGCCGGGGCAATCGACGTGTACATGGCGTACAGCACCAAGCCGAACAGCTCCACCGCCAGGATCGAGCCGAAGGACGGGCCCAGCGTGGTCATCAGCGGATAGAAGAAGACCAGGTAGCCGGCGGCGAAGAAGATCAGCTGCGGCTTGCGGCCGATGCGGTCGGACAGCATGCCGAAGACCGGCTGCACCAGCATGAACACGATCAGCGCGACGGTGTTGGCGGCAAACGCGGTCTTGGGGTCGGCGCCCACCTGGCGGATGGCGTAGGTGGGCACGTAGGCCACGAAGATATAGAACGCGAACGTCGTCAGGATCGAGAAGCCCACGATGCGCAGCACTTCGCGCGGGTGGTCGCGCAGCAGGGTGCGCAGCGGCTGCTTTTCGACGCCGGCCTTCTTGGCGTGCGAGAAGGCCTCGGTTTCCGGGATGGAGCGGCGGATCCACATGCCGGCCAGGCCGCCGAACGCGCCGATCAGGAACGGAATGCGCCAGCCCCAGGCGGCCATGTCGGCCTTGGTCAGCGTGGACGTCAGGATCCAGCCCACCGCGGAGGCGGCCAGGATGCCGACGGCGGCGCTGAAGAAGACGAAGCTGGAATAGAAGCCGCGCTTGTTGGGAGGCGCCATTTCCGCCAGGAAGGTCGTCGCCGAGGCATACTCTCCGCCCAGGGACAGGCCTTGCAGCAGGCGGGCGGCGGTCAGCAGCAGCGGGGCGGCCAGGCCGATGGCGGCGTAGGTGGGGGTGATGGCGATGATGAGCGAACCGCCCGCCATCATCAGGATCGTCAGGCCCAGCGCGGCCTTGCGGCCGTAGCGGTCGGAGAAGATGCCGAGCGCCCAGCCGCCCACGGGACGCATGAAGAAGCCCACGGCGAAGATGCCGAAGGTCGCCAGCAAGGCGGTGGTTTCGTTGCCTTCCGGGAAGAACTGGCTGGAAAAGAAGATGGCGAAGGAAGCGTAGATGGTCCAGTCGAACCATTCGACCGCATTGCCTACACTACCGGCCAGAATCGTGCGGGCGCGGGAAACGGGCGCGGCGCTTGCCCCTTGCGCCTGGCGCAAGGTTGCGGATGTGCTGCTCATGACGTCCTCAAATAAGAATTTATTTTTGGTCAAAAAGACCGTTTAATTTTATGTTTTTATCAATGCGCGAACGTTAAGTTAATGGATATGGTCACGTCAAGTAAGGGTAACCCCCTAATTCCGGCATTGGACGACACCGATCTGGCCTGCCTGGTCGCGCTGCAGGCCGAGCCTCGCGCCTCCTGGCGCGAGCTGGGCGCCGCGACCGGCATTGCCGAACGCACGGTCGCGCGGCGCCTCAAGCGCCTGATGGAGGCCGACGCGCTGCGCGTCATCGCCGAGCCGGACCCGCTGGCCACTGGCCGCGGCGTGGTGCTGCACGCCTGGGTGCGCTGTCGTTCGGGGCGGGTGCCGGACGTGGCCGAGCAATTGGCGCGGCTGGACATCAGCCAGCTCGTGGTGACGCTTGCCGGCTCGGCCGACCTGATGGCCGAGCTGACGCTGGCGGACGCCGCCGACATGCCGGACGTGGTGACGCATGTGCTGCCGTCGATAGACGGCGTGGAGCATGTGGAAGCGCGGCTGGTGCTGCGGCCGTTCCGCCGCGCCGGCCAATGGCGCATCCAGGCGCAGCCGGACGACGCGGCCGAAGCGCCGCAGTCGCGGCCGCCGGCGGCCCTGACCGAGCCGGAACAGCGCATGGTGACCCATCTGATGCGAGACGGGCGCGCCAGCCTGGCCGAGCTGGCCGAGCAGGCCGGCGTGAGCGAGCCCACCGCGCATCGCCTGCTGCAGAACCTGGTGGAGCGCCGCGCGCTGAGCTTTCGCGTGGAAGTCGAACCGGCGCTGGTCGGCTTTCCCGTCGAAGCCGTGATCTCGGTGCAGGTGCGCCCGCAGGCGGTGGACGCGCTGGCCGCGCATCTGGCGCTGGATCCGAATACGCGCTGCCTGTTCGGCACCAGCGGCGCTTCGCAGCTCTTCTGGCACGTGCTGTGCCGGGACAGCCTGCATTTGTGGGACGTGGTGACGCGCCGGCTGGGCGAGCTGGACGGCGTGCTCAACAGCGAAGTCGGCGTGGTGATGCGCGCGCACAAGCGTTGCGGCATTGTGCGCGCGGGGGCGCGGCTGGGGCCGGAAGCCGCCTGAGGCCTAGGCGCCCAGATACGCCCGGGCCAGGGCCCCGTCCTGCGCGATCTCGGCCGCGGTGCCGTGCGCTGCCACGCGGCCCGATTCCAGCACGTAGGCGCGGTCGGCCAGCGACAGCGCCAGCGCGGCCATCTGGTCCACCAGCAGGATGGTCATGGATTCGGCGCGCAGCCGGTCCAGGGCCTCGAACAGCTCGTCGATGATCTTCGGCGCAAGGCCCAGCGACGGCTCGTCCAGCAGCAGGATCACGGGCTTGGACATCAGCCCGCGCGCGATCGCCAGCATCTGCTGCTCGCCGCCGGACAACAGGCCGGCGCGCTGGTGCAGGCGTTCGCGCAGGCGCGGAAAGCGGGTCAGCATTTCCTCGACTCGCGCGTCCCGGTCCTGCGGCTGCAGGAACGCGCCCAGACGGATGTTGTCCAGCACGCTCAGGCCCGGAAACACCTGGCGGCCTTCGGGCACCAGCACCAGGCCGCGCGCCACGATGCGGTCGGCGGCCAGGCCGTGCAGCTCCTGGCCTTGCAGGTGCATGCCGCCTTGCGCTGGCCGGTGCAGCCCGGCCAGCGTGCGCATCAGCGTCGATTTTCCTGCGCCGTTGGCGCCCAGGAGCGCCACCATTTCGCCCTGCCTGACCTGCAGGTCGATTCCGTGCAGCACCGGGTTGGCCCCGTAGCCGGTGGTGAGCTTGCCCACGCCCAGCACTTCGGGCGGCAAGGCGCCGCCCGCCGGCCGGGTCCGGGCGGCGGGGATGCGGCGGGCCGCCTCGTCGCCCAGATAGGCCTGGCGCACCGCCGGCGATTGCTGGATGTCCGCGACGCTGCCCTGCGCCAGTTCACGGCCGGCGTCGATGGCGACGATGTGGTCGGACACGCCCATCACCAGCGTCATGTCGTGCTCGACCAGCAGCACGCCCGCGCCGGCGTCGGCGATGCGCCGCAGCAAGCCGGCCAGGCGCGTCTTGTCTTCACGCGAGAGGCCGGCCGCGGGTTCGTCCATCAGCAGGATATCGGCGTCGGTGGCCAGCGCGCGCGCAATCTCCACCAGCCGCCTATCCACATGAGGCAGGTCCGCCGCGGGCGCGTCCAGCGCGCCTTCGTAGCCGCAGAACGCCAGCAGGGCCCGCGCGCGTTCGCGCGCATCGGCGGCCAGATAGCGGTGCGAGGCCAAGAGGCCGCCCAGGCGGCCGCGCAGCATGCCCAGCGCCACGTTGTCTTCCACGCTCAGCGTGTCGAACAGCTGCGAGGTCTGGTAGGTGCGGGCGATGCCGCTGCGCGCCACCCGGTGGGCCGGCAGCGCCGCCAGCGCCTGGTCGCCCAGCGCCACGGCGCCGCTGGTCGGCTGGTAGTAGCCGCTGAGCATGTTGATGACGGTGGACTTGCCCGCGCCGTTGGGCCCGATCAGCGCGGTCACCGCGGCGGGCCGCACGGTGAAGGACACGGCCTGCACCGCGCGCACGCCGCCGAATGTCATGGTCAGCGCATCCGCCCGCAGGATCCGCCGCGGCCGGCCAGTGGCGGGCATGCCGCCGTGGCGGGGCGCCAGGCCCGCGCCGTGCGCGCCGCGCCGCCAGCGCGCCAGCAGGCCCGCCGCGCCTTCGGGCGCCGCCCACAGCACCACCAGCAGGAAGGCGCCGAAGAACAGCAGCCGGTACTCCTCCAGGCTGGACAGCATCTCCGGCAGCAGGCCCACCACCAGCGCGCCCAGCAAGGGGCCCGCCAGCGAACCCGCGCCGCCTATCGTCACGGCCAGCACGAACAGGATGGACTGCATGAAGTTGAAGTTGTGCGGGGTGATCATGCCGGCCTGCGGCGCGTAGAGCCCGCCCGCCAGGCCCACCACGGCGGCCGACACCATGAACGCCACGGCCTTGACCGCCAGCGGGTTGATGCCGATGGATTCGCTGGCCGTCTCGCTGTCCTTGACCGCGCGCATGGCGGCGCCCCAGGTGCCGCGCGACAGCAGGGCATAGCCCGCCAGCGCCGCGAACACGGCCACGATGGCAAGCATGGCCACGCCGCGGTCGCCGCCGATGCCGCCCAGGGCGGGCTGGGCGATGCCCATCAGGCCGTTCTGGCCGCCGGTGATCGATCCGCCTTCGATCAGCGCGTGCTCGACGATGAAGCCGAAGGCGATGGTGATCATTGCCAGGTACGGCCCCTTCACCCGCAGGGCGGGCACGGCCAACAGCAGGCCGAAGGCGGCGCAGACCAGCGCGGCGGCCGGCCAGGCCAGCCAGAAGCTCCAGCCGGCCTGGCCGGTGAGGATCGCCACCGTGTAGGCGCCGATGGCATAGAAGCCCGCATGGCCGAACGACATCTGGCCGGTCAGGCCCAGCAGCACGTTCAGGCCGATGCCGGCAAGCGCCAGCAGCGCCACGTTGCCCAGCACGAACACGTAGTAGCCGTTGACGGTGGCGGCCAGGAGCAGGGCGGCGGCGGCCAGCACCGCATAAAGCGCCAGCGGCAGCCAGCGCGTTGCAAGTTGCTTGTTCATCAGACCTTCCTCACGTCGGCGCGCCCGAACAGTCCGTTGGGGAGCACGGCCAGCATGACGATCACCAGCGTGAAGCTGATGATCTGGGTGTAGCCGGAGCCCAGGACCACGGTGATCAGCGCTTCGACCACGCCGAACAGCAGGCCCGCGATCATCACGCCCCAGGCGCTGGTGATGCCGCCCAGGATGGCGACCACATAGGCCTTCAGGCCGAACAGCGTGCCCATGTCGGCCTGCACGTTGAACAGCGGGGCGACGAGCGCGCCGGCCACGCCGGCAAACAGCGTCGACACGGCAAAGGCGGCCATGATGGCGCGGCGCACGGGGATGCCCATCAGCCGCGCCGCGTTCGGGTTCTGCACCACCGCCAGCAGCGCCACGCCCCAGCGGGTGCGGCGCGACAGCGCATGCAGCGCGGCGGCCAGCGCCAGGCCGACCAGCGGGATCAGCAGCTGCAGCGGGTAGATGCCCAGGCCCAGCCCGCCGATCTCCAGCGGCGCCTGGGCCAGCGGCGAGGGCAGGCTGCGCGGCTCCTTGCCGAAGGTGAACATCACCACGTTGTCCAGCACGATGCCCAGCGCCACCGTGGACATGAGCCAGGCATTGGAGCCGCGGCTGGCGAAGGGCCGCACCGCCAGCCGCTCCACCACCAGGCCGTAGAGCGCGCATAGCGCCAGCGCCAGCGGCAGGGCGGCCGCCAGCGGCCAGCCCAGCGTCTGGGCGAACGTGTAGGTCAGCACGGCGCCCAGCATCATGGAACTGCCCTGGGCGAAATTCACCGTGCCCGATACGGCATAGGTCAGGTAAAAGCCGAGGGCCATCAGGCCGTACATGCTTCCCAGCCCCAGGCCGCTGACGATGGCGGACATCAACAACATGCGCGTCTCCCGCGTGAACCGGCCGGTTTACTGCTCGCCCTTGACGGGCAGGATGCGGTTGTCGATGAACTGCGTCCACACGTAGTCGTTCTCGCGCAGCGCGTCGTGCGAGGCCGGCGTGAAGGGCTGCTCATACGTCTTGATCAGGCCTTCGTACTTGCCGATCTTGTAGAAGCCCTGGCGCACCGCGTCGCCGTCGGTGGAGCCCGCCTGCGCGATGGCCAGCGCGGCCAGCTGCATGCCGTCGTAGGCATTGGCCACGCCCACGGCGGGCGTGATGTCCTGCGGGCCCTTGATGTCGGAGTACTTGGTCTTGAGCGCCTGCATGACCTTGTCGCCCACCGGTCCCTGCTTGCCGAAGAAGCTGTACGTCTGCACGAAGTGCACGTTCTTGGCGTTGGGGCCGGCCAGCTCCGTGAAGCGGCCGCCGGCGGGACCCCAGTGCGACACGATCGGCACCTTCCAGCCCATGCGGTCCAGCGATTTCACAACCTGGGCCGACGGGCCCACGTTGCCGACCAGGAACAGCGTGTCGGCGCCTGCGGCCTTCAGGCGGCTCAGCTGGGGCACGATGTCCAGGTCGCTGGGTTGGAATTTCTCGACGCCGGCCGGCGCGACCTTGGCCGCCGCCAGCGCGGCGTTCAGGCCTTTCTCGTTGGATTCGCCCCAGGGATTGTTCACCAGGATCATGCCCGGCTTGGCGCTCTGGAAGGTCTTCTGCGCGTACTGCACCATCGCGCTGTCGACGATCTCGTCCATGGCGGACACGCGGAATACGAAATTGGGGTTGCCCTTGTTTTGCGTGATGGCCGTGCCGGCCGCCCACGGGCCCATGAAGGGCACCTTCTCCTGGTTCACGATGGGCACGATGGCCATCGAGACCGGCGTGTCCAGGCCGCCGAACAGCACCGCCACCTTTTCCTTGTAGATCAGCTCGCGGGCCGCGGCCATTCCCTTGGCGGGATTGCCTTCGTCGTCGCGCCGCACCAGCACGACCTGGCGGCCGCCCAAGAGGCCCCCGCTCGCGTTGATCTCGTCGATGGCCACGGCCATGCCGCGCGTCAGCGCTTCCCCGGCGCGGGCGGATTCCCCGGACAGCGCGGTGATCAGGCCGATCTTGATGGGATCCGCGGCCAGCGCCGGTTGCGAGGCCAGGCCTGCGGCAAAGAGCGCGGCGGCGGCGCCGTGGAGCATGAAGGAACGACGGGTCGGGGTCATCGGGGCACTCCTGGAAAAGTGGAATGAATCTTGCATGGGGTTAAGTGCTGCTCCGTTTCCCCATGCAAGATCCATGCCACCTGATCCGCTCCGCCGCCAGACGGCGCCGGCGCCCCTGCCACCGCGGGGCAAGGCGTGTTTCCTTCGTGGTTTGTCCGCAGCCGATCTGTATTTTGTTTCCAAAGCGTCAGCGTTTTTGTTCACAATCATGCATCAAGATTTGCACCAAAATGAATCCATCCTCGCTTCAAAGCACTAAACCGGGGCGTGAAGAGGCGTCCGCCTGGACGCCCGCGCCGCTGGCCTGCCATGGCCGCTTCCCGTACCAGCCGATAGCCGGGCGGGCGGATTACACGTGGCCCAACGGCGCCCGCCTGGCCGTGTACCTGGGCTTCAACCTCGAACACTTCGCCTTCGGCGAAGGGCTGGGCGCGGAGCTGGGGCCGGCGTCGCCGCACCCCGACGTGCTCAATTACGCCTGGCGCGAGTACGGCAACCGGGTGGGCGCGTGGCGCTGCCTGGAGTTGTTCGACGAACTGCGCCTGCCGGCCGGCGTGCTGATCAACACCGCGCTCTACGAGCATTGCCCTGAACTGGTGGAGGCCTGCCTGGCGCGCGGCGACGAACTGATCGGCCATGGCTACAGCAATGCGCACCGGCAGGGCGGCCTGCCCGAAGCCGAGGAAATGGCGCTGCTGGCGCACTGCCGCGACCGTATCCTGCGGCATGCCGGCAACGGGCCCGCGGGCTGGCTGTCTCCGTGGATCTCGGAAAGCCGCGCTACGCCCGACCTGCTGGCGGAGGCGGGCTACCGCTACACGCTGAACTGGTGCCACGACGACCAGCCCATGCGCATGCGCACCCGCGCGGGGGACCTGTGGGCGATTCCCTACCCGCAGGAGCTCAACGACATCCCGATGATCATGGGCCGCAAGATGGACGCGCGCGACTTTGCCGATATGATTCTTGACCAGTTCGAGGAAATGCGCGGGCAGGCCGCCCGCCAGCCGCTGGTCATGGGCATCGCGCTGCATCCGTATATCGTCGGCCAGCCTTATCGCCTGCGGCACCTGCGGCGCGCCTTGGCGCCGCTGGCCGCCGCGCGCGACCGCGGCGAGATCTGGTTCGCCACGCCCGGCGAGATCTGCCGGCATGTGGACAGCCTGCCGCCCGGCGTCATCGTCTAGCGCCGCCCCGTCTCACCCGTTGAACCGAGTCCTCTCATGTCCACCCGAAGCCCCGCCAAACCTCGCACCCCCCGGACCGCCCGGCCGAAGCCGGCGAACGAGCCCGCCCCCGGCTTGCAGGCAGCCGGTACGCCCGCCGCCGGTACGCCCGCCGCCGGTACGCCCGCCGCCGGTACGCCCGCCGCCGGTACGCCCGACGCCGACATGGAGCGCCGCATCTGCGAAGCGGTGTACGAAAGCGTGATGAGCCAGCGCCTGACCCCCGGCACGAAACTGCCCGAGGCGGCGATCTGCGAACTGTTCGGCGTGTCGCGGTCGGTGGCGCGCAAGGCCTTGCAGCGCCTGGCGCACGAGCATGTGGTGGACCTGCACCACAACCGCGGCGCCGTGGTGGCCGAGCCCACACCCGAAGACACGCGCCAGATATTCCAGGCGCGCCGCGCGCTGGAGGCGGCGCTGGTGCCGCTGGCGGCGGCGCGCGCCACCAAGGCCGACTATGCCTCGCTGCGCAAGCAGCTGCGGGACGAGCACGCGCTGCTGCACCGGGCCGGCCAGCCCGCCTGGGCGCGGCAGGCCAGCGCCTTTCACGTCCGGCTGGGCGAGCTGTCGGGCAATGCCATCCTCCACGGCTACCTGTCGGAACTGGTGTCGCGCTGCTCGCTGATCGTGGCCCTGTACGAGCCGCCCGGCAATGCGGCCTGCGAACACGGCGAACACGTGCTGATCGTGGACATGATGGAACGCGGCGACGTGGCCGAGGCCGTGAAGATCAACGACAACCACCTTGCGGACCTGGAACGGCGCATCAGCCTCGAACGTCCGCAACCCGCTCAAACTCTTGCCCAGATGCTGGGACTGGCCTGACATGGAAATCGATTTCGACGCTATTACCGAGTATCAGCGCTACAAGCTGATGGCCAGCCTGATCGTGCCCCGGCCGATCGCGCTGATCACGACCCTGTCCGAGACCGGCGTGGTCAACGCCGCGCCGTTCAGCATGTTCAACATGCTGGGCGAGGACCCGCCCATCGTCATGGTCAGCATCAACCGCCTGGAAGACGGCGGCTTGAAGGACACGGCGGTCAACATCGCCCGGGACAAGGAATTCGTGGTGCACCTGACCGACGAGGCCATGGCGGAAAAGATGCACCGCTGCGGCGACCGGCTGCCCGCGGACGTCAGCGAGCTGGCGCATGCGGGCCTGGACGCCGCGCCCAGCCACCGCGTAGCGCCGCCGCGCATCGTGCAGGCGCCCGTTGCGTTCGAATGCACGCTGTTCGAAACCATGGAGACCGCCAGCCGGCAGATCTTCATCGGCCAGGTGCGCTGGCTGCATGCGCGCGACGGCCTGATCGACACGGAAACCTGGCGCGTGCGCCTGCAGGACTACTTCCCGGTGGGGCGCTTTGGCGCCAGCTTCTACGTCACGACGCGCGACCGCTACGCCATCGGCGCGGATAGCGCGCCGGCCGGCGCCTCCGCCAGCACGCCCATCGACGAAATCTGAGCCGTCACCAGACCGCGCCGCCGCCGCCCGGCGGCCGCAGGTGGCGGGCAAAGCGCTGCGACAGGAAGTCCACGAAGGCCAGCGTCTTGGCCGGCAGGTTGAGCCGTTCGGGATACAGCGCGTGGATGTCGGCGGGCGGGGTGCGCCAGTCGGGCAGCACCTCGCGCAGGCGTCCGGCGCGCAGGTAGGCGGCGGTTTCCCATTCGGATCGCATGACGATGCCGTGGCCGTCCAGCGCCCATTCCAATGCGCTCTGCCCGTCGTTCGAGCTGACGGGGCCGCGCACCTTCACGGTTTCCGCGCGCGCGCCCGATTCCAGCCGCCACGTGCCGTAGGCCACGTCGTTCTCGCGCACGACAATGCAGCGGTGGCGCTGCAGTTCGCCTGGCGTGCGCGGCTCTCCATAGGTATCGAGGTAGCGCGGCGACGCGCACAGCAGGCGCCGGTTGGAGGCGATCTTGCGGGCGGTCAGGCGCGCGTCGGGAAGGTCGCCAAACCGCACCGCCACGTCAAAGCCTTCCTCGATCAGGTTCAGCGGCCTGTCGGTCAGCCGCATCTGCACTTCGACCTCGGGATACTGGCGGCAGAAGTCCGAGACCGCCGGCACGATATGGGCGCGTCCGAAGCCGAACGTGGCGTTCAGCCGCAGCAGGCCCTGGGGTTGCGCGCGCGCGCTTGAAACCGAGCGCTCCAGCGCCTCCAGGTCCGCCAGGATGCGCCCGCCCTCGGCCAGGTACAGCTCGCCTTCCTGGGTGACGCTGACCCGGCGGGTCGTGCGGTTCAGCAGGCGCACGCCCAGGCGCTGCTCTAGCTTGGCCAGCCGCGTGCTGACGGCCGGCGGCGTCAGCCCCAGTTCGCGCGCGGTGGCCGACAGGTTGCCGTGCTTGACCACCAGCGAGAAGAAGGCGAGATCGGAAAGCGCATCCATGGGCTCATTTATAAATCAGATTTAACAAAGCTTTATTAATTCAATTAATTATAAGAACGGAACGGGCTTATACACTGGGCTTACCGATACAGAGCCGCCCGACGCGGCCATACGAGGAGACCAGGAAATGAAGATCCATACCGCGGCCGGCGCCCTGTGCGCGGCCATCGCCGCATCCTGTTGGACCCAGCCCGCCGCCGCCGACGCGTTTCCCCAGCGGGCGGTGACGCTGATCGTGCCGTTCGCCCCCGGGGGCAGCGTGGACATCGCCGCGCGCCTGATCTCCGACGCCTGGGGTCGGGCGCTGGGCCAGAGCGTGATCGTGGAGAACCGCGCCGGCGCCTCCGGCAACATCGGCATGTCCGCGGTGGCGCGCGCCGAGCCCAACGGCTACACGCTGGGTATCAACACCATGTCGCTGGCCATCAATCCGGCGCTCTTCAAGACCATGCCGTTCGATACGGCCAAGGACCTGCGTTCGGTCGGCACGGTGGGCACTTCGCAGCACGTGCTGACGGTGACCAACGCGCTGCCGGTGGCATCCGTGAGCGATCTTCTCGCCTATGTGCGCGCCCGGCCCGCCAATGAGACGAGCTTCGGCTCCGCCGGCACGGGCAGCACCTTTCACATGGCCGCGGAACTATTCAAGTCCGTGTCGAAGACGCAGATCCTGCACGTGCCGTACAAGGGCGGCGGGCCCGCCATGCTCGACACCATCAGCGGCCAGGTGCAGATGAGCTTTCCGGTGCTGTCCGCGGCCAAGCCGCAAGTGGACGGCAAGAAGCTGCGCGCGCTGGGCGTGACCGGCGCCACGCGTTCGCCGCTGCTGCCGGACGTGCCCACCATCGCCGAATCGGGCCTGCCCGGCTATGAATTCAACACCTGGTTCGTCATCAGCGCGCCCGCCGGCACGCCGCAGCCGGTGATCGACACGCTGAACGCCAGGCTGGGCGAAGCGCTGCGCTCGCCCGAGCTGACGCAACGCATGCAGAAGGAAGGTTTCGATCCGCTGATCTCCGCGCCCGACAAGGCGGACGCCATGGTGGCCGCCGAGATGACGCGCTGGTCGGGCATCGTCAAGGACGCCGGCATCGAGGCCAACTGAACGGACCGCAAGACGCGCCCGCGCCGGCCGCAGGCGCCTGCGGCGGGCGCAATCATCATCCAAGGAAGCACGACATGCCCGGCATGACGCTATACGACAAACTGGTGGCCAGCCATGAGGTGGCCCCGATCGACGACGAGCACATCCTGCTTTACGTCGACCTGCACATCATGAACGAGTACACCAGCCCGCAAGCCTTCAGCGGCCTGGCCGCGCGCGGCCGTCCGGTGTTGCGTCCGGGCCAGCAGATGGCGGTGGTGGACCACATCATCCCCACGCATCCAGTGCCGGCGGCGCTGCGCGTGATCGCCGACGACGCGTCGTCGCGGCAGGCGCTCAACCTGAAGCGCAATTGCGACGAGCAAGGCATCGCGCTGTTCGACACCACCGATCCGCTTCAGGGCATCGAACACGTGATCGCGCCGGAACACGGCATGATCCTGCCCGGCATGGTGGTGCTGTGCGGCGACAGCCACACCACCACCTACGGCGCCCTGGGCGCCTTGGGCTTCGGCATCGGAACGTCCGAGGTTGAGCACATCCTGGCCACGCAAACGCTGGTCTACCGGGTGGCGCGCAACATGCGGATCCGGGTCGACGGCGTCTTGCCCCACGGCGTGTCGGCCAAGGACCTGGTCATCTTCATCGTGCATCGCATCGGCGCGCAGGGCGCGCGCGGGCATGCGGTGGAATTCTGCGGCGAGGCGATCGACGCGCTGTCCGCCGAGGCTCGCATGACCCTGTGCAACATGACGGTGGAGGCGGGCGCGCGCGCCGCGCTGATCGCGCCGGACGCCGTCACCGATGCCTATGTCGCCGCGCATGCCCCGCAGCTGCGCGGGGACGCGCTGCGGCAGGCCCGCGAATACTGGGCCACGCTGCGCACCGACGGCAACGCCCGGTTCGACATCGAGCATGCGTTCGATGCGGCGAGGATCGCGCCGTTCGTGACCTGGGGCACCAGCCCGGACCAGGCGGTGCCGATCGACGGCGCGGTCCCGGACCCGCGGGCCGAGGCCGATGCGCTGGCCCGGCTGGCGCTGGAGAAAGCCATGGACTACATCGGCCTGCCCGCCGGCACGCCGATTGCCGGCGTGCCGATCGACCGCGTGTTCATCGGCTCCTGCACCAACGGCCGCATCGAAGACCTGCGCGTGGTCGCAAGCCTTGTGCGCGGCAGGAAGGTCGCCGCCGGCGTGCGGGCCATGGTGGTGCCGGGGTCCGGCGCGGTGCGCGCGCAGGCCGAGGCGGAAGGGCTGGCGGCGCAGTTGATGGAGGCGGGGTTCGAATGGCGCCAGCCCGGCTGTTCGATGTGCCTGGCCATGAACGACGACGTGCTGCGCCCCGGCGAGCGCTGCGCGTCCACCACCAACCGGAACTTCGAAGGACGCCAGGGGCGGGCAGGGCGCACGCACCTGATGAGCCCGGCGATGGCGGCCGCCGCCGCGCTGGCGGGCCGCATCGTCGACGTGCGCGCATGGGGAGCAGCCAAATGAATCCAGTGATCGAGGGCGTAGCCGCGCCGTTGCCGTATTCCAATCTGGACACCGACCAGATCATGCCCAAGCAGTTCCTGCGCATCATCGACAAGGCGGGGCTGGACAAGGGACTTCTGTACGACCTGCGCTTTGACGAGGGCGGCGCGCCGCGGCCGGATTGCGTGCTGAACCAGGAGGCCTACGCGGGCGCCTCCATCCTGGTGGCGGGGCCGAATTTCGGCTGCGGATCCAGCCGCGAGCACGCGGTCTGGGGCCTGCAGCAGTTCGGCATCCGCGCCGTGATCGCGTCGAGCTTTGGCGAGATCTTCTACTTCAACGCCCTGAACAATGGCTTGCTGCTGGTGACCTTGCCGCCCGCCGCGGTCGACGCGCTGCTCGCGCGGGTGTCCAATACGTCCGTTGCCCGCGGCAACCGCGTCGGCATCGATCCGCTGGCCGGGCAGGTGCGCGCCGCCGACGGCTGGACGGCGGGGTTTGAACTCCCGGAACGGCATCGCCGCATGTTCGCCCAGGGGCAGGACATGGTGGGCGCCTCGCTCTCGCAACTGCCCGAGGTGGAGCGGTTCGAGTCCCGCCATTGGGCGCGCTTTCCCTGGATGAAGGACGTGGCGCGCCAGGTGCGCGACCGGCTGGACGCCGCCTAGCAATACAGAAACTGGAGACTACGCCGATGACCGCCTTCTTCGACCTGCCCGTGCGCCGCATCGCGGCCAACGGCATCCAGATCGCCGCCCGCATCGAGGGCTCGGGTCCGCCCTTGCTGCTGCTGCACGGGCATCCGCAGACGAACGCCATCTGGCACCGCGTCTGGCCCGAGCTGACGCGGCGGCGCACCTGCGTGGCGGCGGATTTGCGCGGTTATGGGGACAGCGACAAGCCGGCCGCCAGCGCCGACCACGCGTCGTATTCCAAGCGGGCCATGGCGGCCGACATGGCGGCGCTGATGCGCGGGCTGGGCCATGCGCGCTTCGAGGTGCTGGCCCATGACCGCGGCGCGCGGGTAGCCCACCGCCTGGCGCTGGACCACCCGGACGCCGTGGCCCGCATGATGCTGCTGGACATCGCGCCCACGCTGGACATGTACGAAGGCACGACCCGCGCCTTCGCCCAGGCCTATTTCCATTGGTTCTGGCTGATCCAGCCCGCGCCCGTCCCGGAAACGATGATCGAGCACGACCCCGTTTTCTATCTGCGATCGGTGATGGGAGGGCGGCCCGGCGGCCTGGCGCATTTCTCGGCTGAAGCCATGGCGGAATACGAACGCGCGGCGCGCCTGCCCGGCTGGGCCGCCGGCATCTGCGAAGACTACCGGGCGTCCGCCACGCTGGACCTGGAGCATGACCGCGCGGGCCGCGCGGCTGGCGAGCGCCTGCGCCAGCCGGTGCGCGTGCTGTGGGGCGAGCGCGGGGCAGTGGGCAGGAACTTCGACGTGCTGGCCTTGTGGCGCGCCGTGGCCGACGACGTGACCGGCGGCCCGCTGCCGGGCGCGCATTATCTGGCGGAGGAAACGCCCGACGCCCTGCTGGCCGAGGCGGGAGATTTCTTCGGCTGGCGCTGACCGGGCGGGCGATAGGGCTATCCAAAAAGGGACGCAACCCCGGTGTTAACCTTCGGCCCATGAATCGCTACTTCGCCGATCTTTCCGAATTGCCCGAGGCCGAAGACGCCCAACGCGTCTTGAAGGCCACGGATTCCCCCTGCGTGGCGGTGTGCTCCACGCTGTTTGACGACATCTGCCGCGGTTGCGGTCGCACGGCCATGGAAGTCGCCAACTGGGTCTTCATGACGGAAGAGGAAAAGCGCGAAGTCTGGGTGCGCATCAAGGCGCAAGGGTATCCGCGGCGCAACAACTAGCCGCCGTCTTGGGCATGTCACATGGCGCGGGCTAAATCGCGCTATCGTCCACTTCCGGCTCCATCATGCGCATCGTTCTGGTTACGGATGCCTGGCATCCGCAAGTCAACGGCGTCGTCCGCACCTGGACGACCATGCAACAGATCCTGAGCGAATGGGGGCACGAGCTGATCGTGGTGAACCCCCAGGGCAGCCGGACCATTCCGGCGCCGTCCGAGCCGGACCTGCGCCTGTGCCTGCGGCCGGGGCGCCAGCTGCGCCGCATCCTGGGCGACACCGTCCCCGACGCGCTACACATCGCCACCGAAGGCCCGCTGGGGCTGGCGGCCCGCCGGATGGCGCTGTCGCGGGGCTGGCGCTTCACCACCTCGTTTCACACGATGTTTCCCGACTACCTGCAGGCGCGCATGGGCATTCCCGCCGCCTTGCCGTGGCGCTACCTGCGCTGGTTCCACCGGCCCTCGCAATGCGTGCTGGTGCCCACGCCCACCGTGCGGGACATCCTGGTCCGGCGCGGCCTGGCCAACCTGCGGGTCTGGTCGCGCGGGGTCGATCCCCGGAAATTCCAGCCTGGCGACAGCCAGGCGTTCGCGCACCTGCCCCGTCCCGTCTGGTTGAGCGTGGGCCGGGTGGCGCGCGAAAAGAACCTGGACGCCTTCCTGGCGCTGGATCTGCGCGGCAGCAAGGTGGTCGTGGGCGCCGGACCCGACGAGGCCCGGCTGAAGAAGCGCTTTCCCGATGCCGTTTTCCTGGGCATGCAGCAGGACGGCGCGCTGCCCGGCTTCTACGCCGCGGCCGACGTGTTCGTTTTTCCCAGCCTGACCGATACCTTCGGCCTGGTCATGCTGGAGGCCATGGCCTGCGGCACGCCGGTGGCGGCCTTTCGCAGCGAGGCGCCGCTGGCCGTGGTGGAGCAGGGCGTCACGGGCTGCCTGGACGACGACCTGGGGCACGCCTGCCGGGCGGCGCTGCCGCTGGACCGCCACGCCGTGCGCGCCCATGCGCTGACGCGCAGCTGGGATTCGGTGGCCGCCGACCTGCTGGCCGCGCTGGTCCCGCTGACGCAGGGGAGTTCGCAGGGGGCCGCGGGCGCCTGGGCGCCCACCCCCTGATACAGCCACGTCCTTGGGCGACTACCCCATTGGCGCGGCACCTTGTACAATGCCCGACAATCCTGAGGAGCGTTGCGACGACCCTGCGGTCCCCTTCATGCGGAATCCGGTTCGCCAGGCTCAGGAATCCTTGTTCAAGCGCCGCGCCCCGCGCGTCGCTGCAGCAACGGCGCTCACCTTTGTCGCATATGGCGGGAAAGGCGAGCACTCGACTGTCGTGGTGTATTCGCGTTGTCCGGCCATATCGTGCGCCGTTCGTTATTCACGTGGAGCCTACACACCATGAACGCTGTGACTGATAAATCCTTCTCCGACTACCTCGTCGCCGACATGTCGCTGGCCGGCTGGGGCCGCCGCGAACTCGCCATCGCCGAAACCGAAATGCCCGGCCTGATGGCCATCCGCGAGGAATTCGCCGCATCGCAGCCGCTCAAGGGCGCGCGCATCGCCGGCAGCCTGCACATGACCATCCAGACTGGCGTGCTGATCGAAACGCTGGTGGCCCTGGGCGCCGAAGTGCGCTGGGCCTCGTGCAACATCTTCTCCACGCAAGACCACGCCGCCGCCGCCATCGCCGCGTCCGGCACGCCGGTCTTCGCCGTCAAGGGCGAAACGCTGGAAGAGTACTGGCAGTACACCCACAAGATCTTCGAATGGCCCAATGGCCAGAACGCCAACATGATCCTCGACGACGGCGGCGACGCCACGTTGATGCTGCACCTGGGCACCAAGGCCGAGAAGGACCTGTCGGTCCTGGCCAACCCGGGCAGCGATGAAGAGCGCATCCTGTTCGCCGCCATCAAGGAAACGCTGAAGCGCGATCCCAAGTGGTACTCGACCCGCCTCGCCCTGATCAAGGGCGTGACGGAAGAAACCACGACCGGCGTGCATCGCCTCTACCAGATGTCGCAAAAGGGCGAGCTGGCGTTTGCCGCCATCAACGTCAACGACTCGGTCACCAAGTCCAAGTTCGACAACCTGTACGGCTGCCGCGAATCGCTGGTGGACGGCATCAAGCGCGCCACCGACGTCATGATCGCCGGCAAGATCGCCGTCGTGGCCGGCTACGGCGACGTGGGCAAGGGCTGCGCCCAGGCGCTGGTCGCGCTGCGCGCGCAAGTGTGGGTCACCGAAATCGATCCGATCTGCGCCCTGCAGGCCGCCATGGAAGGCTTCAAGGTCGTGACGATGGAAGAAGCCGCCGCCCATGGCGACATCTTCGTCACCGCCACCGGCAACTACCAGGTCATCACGCGCGAACACATGAACGCCATGAAGGACCAGGCCATCGTCTGCAACATCGGCCACTTCGACAACGAAATCGACGTCGCCGGCCTGGCCGATTGCCAGTGGGAAGAGATCAAGCCGCAAGTCGACCACGTCATTTTCCCGGACGGCAAGCGCATCATCCTCCTGGCCCAGGGCCGCCTCGTGAACCTGGGCTGCGCCACCGGCCACCCCTCGTTCGTGATGTCGTCGTCGTTCGCCAACCAGACCATCGCCCAGATCGAACTGTTCACGCGCAACGAAGCCTACAAGTCCGGCGAAGTCTACGTGCTGCCCAAGCACCTGGACGAGAAGGTCGCCCGCCTGCACCTGAAGAAGCTGGGCGTGAAGCTCACGACCTTGCGCAAGGACCAGGCCGACTACATCAGCGTGCCGGTCGAGGGCCCCTACAAGCCCAATCACTACCGCTATTGATCGGTTGAAAGCAAAATAGGGAAACGCCGCGCCATGTTGGCGCGGGTTTTCCGGTCCGTGGGGTTCACCCGTGCCCGCCTGGCGATCACGGGTCCGCGGAGCGCCAATACAGGAGTTCGAACATGGTGACATTGATACTCGTCTGGATCCTGAACGCGGTGGCCCTGCTGGCCGTTGCCTATCTGCTTCCCGGCATCACGGTGGCCAGTTTCGGATCGGCGCTCATCGCCGCGCTGGTGCTGGGCCTGGTGAACATGCTGGTCAAGCCGGTGCTGGTGCTGCTGACGCTGCCCATCACGATCGTCACCCTCGGTCTCTTCCTCATCGTCATCAACGCCTTGTTGTTCTGGTTCGTCGGCTCCGTGCTGAAGGGCTTCCAGGTCAACGGGTTCTGGTGGGCCGTGGGCGGTGCAATCCTGTACAGCATCATCGCTGGCCTGCTTACCAAACTGATTCCCTGATGTGTGGGCCCACCCCCGAAGCGCTTCGCGCTTCCCCCTCAAGGGGGCGCCGCCGCGTACCGGCAAAGCCGGCTCCGCGCGGCTCGGCGGGGCTGCCAGCATCGCAGGTTATGTGTAGCCCCATAGATAACTGATATGTCCGAATCGATCTCTCCTGCTTTCAGTCTGGAATTCTTTCCCCCGCGCGACCTGGCCGGCCAAGAGCGGCTGGTTCGCGCGGCCAAGCAGATGCTGGCCATCCAGCCCAAGTACGTCAGCGTGACCTTCGGCGCGGGCGGCTCCACGCGCGCCGGCACGGCGGACGCCGTGCGCACGCTGCGCAACCTGGGCTGCGATGCGGCGCCTCACCTGTCGTGCGTGGGCGCCACGCGCCAGGACCTGCGGGACATCCTCCAGGTCTACAAGAACGAAGGCGTGCGGCGCGTGGTGGCCCTGCGCGGCGACCTGCCTTCGGGCATGGGCGGCGACGCGGGCGAACTGCGCTATGCCAACGAGCTGGTGTCGTTCATCCGCGAGGAAACGGGCGACTGGTTCCACATCGAAGTGGCGGCCTATCCCGAAATGCATCCCCAGGCGGTCAATCCCTCGGCCGACCTGGACCATTTCGTGACCAAGGTGAAAGCCGGGGCCGACGCGGCCATCACGCAGTATTTCTTCAATGCCGACGCCTACTTCGACTTCGTCGACCGGGCCCAGGCCAAGGGCGTGAACGTGCCGATCGTGCCGGGCATCATGCCCATCACGAACCACACGCAGCTCCTGCGGTTCTCGGAAATGTGCGGCGCGGAAGTGCCGCGCTGGATCCGGCTGCGTCTGGCCGAGTTCGGCGACGACAAGGCTGCCATCCGCGCCTTCGGCGTGGATGTGGTGACCGAGCTGTGCCAGACCCTGCTCGACAACGGCGCGCCGGGCCTGCATTTCTACACCTTGAACCATTCGGAAGCGCCGCTGGCGGTGTGGAAGGAACTGTCGCTGTAGGCTTCGCGCCTGGCGCAATGTAAAAAAGCCGGCATCGCCGGCTTTTTTTGCATCGATATTTATTTTTAGTGCGACTTGTATGAGCTCTTTGAATAGCTGAATTCCAATTTCGTATTATTCCGATGCTCCGGTCTGCGTGTATTTGAATAGACTTGGCACTACTTCAAATGCATGGAAAAAATATGATTGGCCGCCTCATCGTTCGGATTGGCGACAGAACCTCCCATGGCGGGACCGTCTTGCAGGGTTTCCCGTTCCATAACATTGAGGGTCGTGCCGCAGCGGGCATGGGCCATATGGTGGACTGCCCGCAATGCAAGGGCTCCTTTCCCATCGTGCAGGGCGTACCTAGTTTCTCGGTTGATGGCGTTCCCGTCGCGGTCGAGGGTATGCAGACTGCGTGCGGCGCGGTGCTAATAGCCAGTCAGAATATTGCGGTCCTGGATCCCGGACCCGGCGGCGTTAGGTGGGCAGCGAGCGATACGGGAGGACTGGCGAACGGATTTATGAGCAGCGCGGGCACTGGCCGGCCCCTGTCCAATGGGCTGCGGCAGGAGGCCTGCAATCATCCCGATGCCCTGATCGGCATCGCCGAGTACATGGTCCGGGAGATGAAGACCAACCCTTTCTCTATCGAGGGAAGGAAAATTCGTGCTGCGAATAGTGCTGATCCTCAGGCACGGCGCGAAGAATGGCAGCAATTACCCTGGTACTTACGATTGGAGGGGCAGCCTGACTTCGAGGGCGCAGCCGCAGGGCAAAAAGTCGCCGCATACGGAATGTGGATAGAAAGAGTCGGGCCTGGCAGGCCTTGGGACCACAAGCCAGCGTTGGAGCGGATGCTGGGCAAGAACTTCAATATTGGCTGGCAGAAGTACGGGAATTTCGACTACTTCTTCGATATCTGGTCCAACATTCATTATGGCTACGCCGGCGTGGCTCTAGGCTTTAGCGCGGCTGAATTGATCAATGGTGCCGGCTTGGCGCAGGCCGCGTTTGATGCCTGGGTAAAGCGGCGTCAGCAGAACCATCCCCAGAATGGCCCCTGGCCGGCGAGCGCGGATGATGTGCCAGACCACATTTCAATCAAGCTTGGGGCAGATCTATATAATGAAGTTAAGCCTCACGCTCTGACGGTCGGTATTTTGCTTCAAAAAATTGAAGACGTGCCTCTTCCATGGGGAGCGGGGAGCGACCGCGCGAAAAGAGTACACGAGTGCAACGGGGGCTAGTGCAATATGGACAAGCGCTTGATTAAGCGGATCGCCATTGCATTGTGCGTCGGCCCGCTTCTGTGGGTCTTGTTCTTGTTTTATTGTCGGCCTGTCGTGGCTTTGCATTATTCAGCAAGGGCGACGGAGTCCATCGGCTTCTTTTTCATGATTGACTACGCCACGAGAAAGCAGGGCATGGAGCCGGGTGAAACGGTGGTGATACCTACCCCGATGTTTCCAGAGCGCGACCTGTGGATATTGCTTTCGTTTCCCTTCGACAGCAAAGATTCGTTCGAGATCAGGAAGCCGTTCAGTCGGGTAGATGTGTGCATCGGAGCGGGGGCGAAAGTGGAGCGGACCGAAATTCGGCACGGTTTTTTTGACCGGTTCACCGAGCCGAGAGAACCATGCGAGCCACCGACGTCTAAGCGATAGCGGTGCGACTTTGGTACTAGCCTAAAGGCCCCGACACGGATTATCCGGTCGGGGCTTTTCTTTTGGTGGCGCAATCAGTCCGCGTACACGCCCGCCTTGCGGATGATGCCGCCCCACTTGTCCACTTCGGACTTCAGCCAGGTCTGCAGGCCATCGGGGGTCTGCTTGGCGTCGGGGACGATCTCGGCGCCCAGCTCCGCCATCTTCTGCGTGAACGCGGGGTCCTTGAGCGCCGTGCGCAGCGCCGCGTTGAACTTGGCGACGGCCTCGGGCGGCGTGCCCTTGGGCGCATACACGCCGTGCCAGACCTTCACCTCGAAGTCCTTCAGGCCGCCTTCCTGCAGCGTGGGCGCATCGGGCAGCGCCTTGATGCGGTCCAGCGTGGTGACGCCGAACAGCTTCACGCGTTCCGCCTTGATCTGCGGAATGGTCTGCGTGGTCTGGTCGCACAGCACGTCCACCTGGCCGCCCAGCAGCGCGGTCATGGCCGGCGCCGTGCCGGCATAGGGCACGGTCGTGAACTGGACGCCCAGCGACTCCTGCAGCAGCATGCCGCAAAGCTGCGAGACGGCGCCCAGGCCCGCATTGGCCAGGTTGACCTTGTTGCCGTTCTCCTTGGCGTACTTGATGAAGCCAGCCATGCCGTCGGCCGGGAGGTCCTTGCGGCCCAGCAAGGTCATGGGCACGTCGGCGACCTGGCCGACGTAGGCAAAGTCCGTCAGCGGATTGAACGACAGCTTGCGGTACAGCGCCGGCGCGGTCGCCATGCCGTTGTGGTGGATCAGGAAGGTGTAGCCGTCGGGGGCCGCGCGGGCCACGTGCTGGGACGCCAGCGTGCCGCCCGCGCCGGTGCGGTTCTCGATGATGATGCTCTGCCCCAGCGTCTTCGCCATGGACGCGCCCAGGCTGCGGGCCACCACGTCCGTGGGGCCGCCCGCGGCGAACGGCACCACCAGCGAAATGGGATGGTTGGGGTAGGCGCCCTGCGCGCCGGCGTTGCCCCAGGCCAGGCAGGACAGGGCCAGCATGGGCCAGGCGGCGCGCTTGATCGCGCGCGCGAACGGTTGGGACATGTCTCGCTCCTTGTGGTTTTAGTCGACCCGCAAGGCAAGGCAAGACGGGCTGGCCGCCAGTGTGGCGCGCCCGGGCGCATATTGGAATTCGTCGTTTCGCAAGCCGGGTTTCGGCTGGCGGAAAGGAGGGTTTACGCGGACTTAGCGCCTGTTCGCGCCAAAAGGAGCCTCGCGCGCCCTAGCCCGGCTGGTCCTTGCCCGGATCTTCGGCCAGCACCTGGGGGGTGTGGTAACTGGCCGCGGGCGCGTTGACGGGCTCCACGCGCAGCGGCTGATGCACGCGGCTGGGAGGCACCAGCGAGCCGGGGTCGTCGGGATTGGTCCACAGCGGGTCCGGGATCTCGGCGAAAACCTGGCGCAGGCGTTCGCCCCAGGTGCCGCGGATCATGCGGAAGTATTCGTTGTGTTCGTCGATGCTGGCGAAGTGCGTGACGCGCAAGGCGTTCGTGTCGTAGACCAGCAGATCCAGCGGCAGGCCCACCGAGATGTTCGAGCGCAGCGTGGAGTCCATGGAGATCAGGGCGCACTTGGCGGCTTCGTCCAGCGAGGTGTCCGGGCGCAGCACGCGGTCCAGGATGGGCTTGCCGTACTTGGCCTCGCCGATCTGGAAGTACGGGCATTCCTGGCCGGCTTCGATGAAGTTGCCCGCCGAATACACCTGGAACAGCCGGCAATGTTCCGTGCCGATCTGTCCGCCGAAGATCAGGCTGACATTGAAGTCCACGCCCTGTTCGTGGAGCGCGGGGGCTTCGCTGCGATAGACCTCGCGCACCGCGGCGCCGACCCGGCGCGTGGCCTCGAACATGTCGGGCGCGTTCCAGATGGTCTCGTTGGTGTCTTCCTGCTGGCGGGTGAGCGCGTTCAGCACGGCCTGGCTGACCGCCAGGTTGCCGGAGGACATCAGGACCATCACGCGCTCGCCCGGCCGCTCGAAGACGGTCATTTTGCGGAAGACGCTGATCTGGTCCACGCCGGCGTTGGTGCGGGAGTCGGACAGGAAAACCAGGCCGGAGTCGAGGCGGGCTGCTACGCAGTAGGTCATGATCGGAAAATAGGGAAACCAGGCCGCATTGTATTGCGGCGCGGCCGGCCGGATGTTACTGCTGCGCGGGGGTCTGGACTTGCACGCTGATCTCCATGGATTCCTCGCCGCCGCCGGTGCGCACGCCGCGCACCGGCGAGGCCGAGTCGTAGTCGCGCGCCACCGCCAGGCGGCAATGGCAGTCCGAGGCGAATTGGCGATTGGTGATGTCCACGCTGGTCCAGCCCACGCCGGGCAGCCAGACATCCGCCCAGGCGTGGCTGGCGGCGTGTTCGTTGGTGGTGTACAGGTAGCCGCTGACATAGCGGGCGGGCACGCCCAGGCCCCGCACGCAGGCGAGGAACAGGTGGGCGTGGTCCTGGCACACGCCGTGGCCCATGGCCAGCACCTGGTTGGCGGCGGTGGTGACATCCGTGGTGCCGGGCTCGTACGCGACGCGCTCGTTGATCGCGGTGGCCAGGGCCAGGATGTCGTCCGGCGTGGTCAGGCCGCCGGGCAGCACCTCGCGCACGAAAGCGAGGATGGTGTCGTCCGCCTGCGTCAGCGGCGTCTGCACGCAATAGGCGTGCACCGGCAGCCGGCTGTCCTCGCCGCCCAGCACGCCGCGGGTCAGCGGCGCCACCAGCACCTGGCCGGCCACGCGCAATTCGATGTCGGTGTGCGGGTGGTTCAGCGTCAGCGTGTGCGTGATGTTGCCGTAGGCGTCGACCTGCTTTTCAAGCGCGCCGGGCGCTTCGATATGCCAGCGCAGCACGCGCTGGTGCTCGTCGTCCCGCGGCGTCAGGCGCAGGGTCTGGATGCTGTAGGCGACCGGCGCGGTGTAGCGGTAATGCGTGACGTGCGTGATGATCTGTTTCATTCCCGTCTCCGTTTTATGCCGACAGCGGCACCAGGAAGTCCTGGCTGATGCGGTTGCCCAGGTCGTTGATGCGGGCGAGGAAGTGGTCCAGGTACTGGTGCAGCCCGCTGTCCAGGATGTCCTCGACGCGGCCGTACTGCAATTCGGCGCACAGCATCCCGGCGCGCCGCTCGGTTTCGGTCGAGCGCTGGTTGGAGACGCGCGCCAGGTCCTCGGCCACCGCCCGCACCGAGGCCAGCAGCGAACGCGGCATGTCGCCATGCAGGATCAGCAATTCCGCCACGCGGTCGGGCGTGATCACGTCGCGGTACACCTTGCGGTAGATCTCCAGCCCGGACACCGAGCTGAGCAGCGCCGACCAGCGGTAGAACTCGCTTTGCAGCGCCGCGGTGCCCGCGGCTTCGGCGCGTCCCTCCTGCGCGCCGCCGCGTTCATGGAACTTCACGTCCAGCATGCGCGCGGTGCTGTCGGCGCGTTCCAGGTGCATGCCGATGCGCAGGAAATACAGCGCCTCGTCCTCCAGCATGGTGCCGATGGTGACGCCGCGGGCCAGGTGAGAGCGGAACTTCACCCATTCAAAGAACTCGCCCGGATTGCGCTCCAGCAGGCCGGTGTGCAGGTGCTTCAGCAGTTCCAGCCAGGTGGTGTTGTAGGTTTCCCAGACCTCGGTCGTGAGGCTGCCGCGCACGGCGCGCGCGTTCTCGCGGGCGGCGCGCATGCAGGAATAGATCGACGAGGGGTTCTCGGGATCCCGCACCATGTACTGCAGCACGTCGTGGGGCGAGATGGAGGCGTACTTGCTCTGGTACAGGCCCTGCAGCTCGGAGATGCGCAGCACGCCCAGCCACGAGCCTTCGCGCGTCTGCGTGTCCTGCGGCAGCAGCGACATCTGCAGGTTCACGTCCAGCATGCGGGCGGTGTTCTCGGCGCGTTCGGTGTAGCGGCACATCCAGAACAGGCTGTCGGCGGTTCGGCTCAGCATAGCTATTCCTCCAATACCCACGTGTCCTTGGTGCCGCCGCCCTGGCTGCTGTTGACCACCAGCGAGCCCTCGGTCAGCGCCACGCGGCACAGCCCGCCCGGCACGGTGCGGATGTCCTTGCCGCACAGCACGTAGGGGCGCAGGTCCACGTGGCGCGGCGCCACGCCCGATTCCACATAGGTGGGCACGGTGGACAGCGCCAGCGTGGGCTGCGCGATGTAGTTGGCGGGATTGGCGCGCACGCGCTCCTTGAACGCCTCGACTTCCGCGCGCGAGGCCGAGGGCCCCACCAGCATGCCGTAGCCGCCGGCGCCATGGACTTCCTTGACCACCAGCTCATGCATGTTGGCCAGCACATGGGACAGCTCCTCGGGCCGGCCGCAGCGCCAGGTGGGCACGTTCGACAGAATGGGTTCCTCGCTGAGGTAGAACCGGATCATGTCCGGCACGTACAGGTACGTGGACTTGTCGTCGGCGATGCCGGTGCCGATGGCGTTGGCCAGCGTGACGCGGCCGGCGCGATACACCGACAGCAGGCCGGGCACGCCCAGCGCCGAATCGGCGCGGAACGACAGCGGGTCCAGGAAGTCGTCGTCCAGGCGGCGGTAGATCACATCCACCTTGCGCGGCCCCTGGGTGGTGCGCATGTAGACGGTGTTCTGCTCCACGAACAGATCCTGCCCTTCCACCAGCTCCACGCCCATCTGCTGGGCCAGGAAGGCGTGCTCGAAATAGGCCGAGTTGTACATGCCCGGCGTCAGCACCACCACGGTGGGGTCGTCTCCGCCGTGCGGGGCGACTTCGCGCAGGTTGTCCAGCAGCAGGTCGGGGTAGTGCGCCACCGGCTCGACCTTGATGCGGCTGAACGCGTCGGGCATGAGCCGCATCGACATCTTGCGGTTCTCAAGCATGTAGGAGACGCCGGACGGCACGCGCAGATTGTCTTCCAGCACGTAGAACTCGCCCGCGCCGGCCCGCACGATGTCCACCCCCGCGAGGTGGCAATAAATGTCCTCGGCCACGTCTACGTCCTGCATTTCGGGGCGGTACTGGGCGTTCAGGAACACCTGCTCGGCCGGGACGATGCCCGCGCGCACGATGTCATGGCCGTGGTAGATGTCGTGGATGAACATGTTCAGCGCGCGCACGCGCTGCTTCAGGCCGGCTTCCAGGTGCCGCCATTCGGCGGCGGGGATGATCCGGGGGATCAGGTCGAAGGGGATCAGGCGCTCGGTTCCCGCGGCGTCCCCCGCGACCGAGAAGGTGATTCCCACCCGGCGAAAGCTCAGGTCCGCTTCCAGCCGGCGCACGGCCATGGCCTCGGCCGATTGCTCGCCGTGCCAGCGCTGGAAGGCCTGGTAGTGGGAGCGTATGCCGCTGGCGCCGTGGCGCATTTCGTCATAAGCGGCTGGACGGGATGATCTGTCCTTCATGGCTCCTCCGATGCAGGTGCTGCGGCCGGCTTGCACGCGGCCGTCATCCGGCCCACGCGGGGCCGGTCCTACTGGTTAAGCAACCCGCGTGCCAGCTTTTCGGGCCAGCGGACGCCTCTGGGGACAATATCCTCTGAAGGGTATCGAAATGCCATCCCCGCAGCGGGCTACGCGGGTCGGTCGGGCTGGCGCAAACGCCCCGCCAGGGGGCAGGCGCAGGGCGGAAATGGGGGCGTTGCCGCCGGGGGCGGCAGGTTGTTGCGGCGTGACGCCGGGGGAACGTGGGGAAGGGCCTGCACCATGGTGGTGCGGGCTGTGTGCCAAAACGGGTGCGTCAGTTCATCCGGTAGGTGTGCAGCGTGGTGCCGCCCGTGCCGCCTTGCAGTGGCGCCTGGGGCACCCAGCCGTCCTGGGTCAGCACCGCGTCCAGCTGGACGTCATGCGGGGCGGGCGCGTAGCCGGCATCCAGCTCGCCGCAGCTCCAGGCGATTCCGATCGAGATGAAGGGGTGGCCCCGGTCGCGCAGCGCGGCCAGGGTGCGGTCGTAATAGCCGCCGCCGTAGCCCAGGCGGTCGCCTTGCTCGGTGTAGCCCAGGGTGGGCACCAGGACCACGTCGGGGAGCAATTCGGGGCCGGATACGGGCTCCTGGATGCCATAGGGACCCGGGCGCAGTTCGGCGTCCGGCGTCCAGGGCAGGAACGCCAGGGGCGCGTTGCGTTCGCGCACCACGGGCAGCGCCACGGCCATGCCGGCCTCGGTCCATTGCGTCAGCAGGGGGCGCAGGTCGGGTTCGTCGGCCATGGGCCAGAAGGCGGCAACCGTCTTCGGGGCCGGATTGCCCGCCCGCTCGGCTTCGTCGCGGGCCACATTCAGCCAGGTGAAAAGCCTTGCGCGCATCAGCAAAGCGCCGCGGCTGCGCTGGTCTTCCGGCAATTCGGCACGCATTTTCCGCAATCGCGTGCGGTGCTGGACTGCGGTATCCTCTGGAATATTTTGCGTAGTCATGCGGTGGCTGTAATGGGGGTGGACAAATGAAGACAAACATGCGGATGGTCGGCATGCGGGCGTGCAGGGCCGATGTATGAGGAAAGCGGCATGACACAGACCCTGCAACCTCGACGGTATCAGAAATCCTTGCGGCAAGCCGCGAGCCGCCCCGCCTCCGCTTCCGACGTCAGTTCCGGCCTGCGCCGCTGGCTGCCCCTGGTGGCGTTGTTCACCGCCGCCTGTGCCCCGGTGGATGCGCAACAGCGCAGCGCCGCCGTCAATCCGCAGCCCCAGCCCGCCGTGCAGGCGACCCAACCCGTCATCGCGGTGCCGCCCGCCGTGCTGGCGGGCCTGCCGCCCACCTCCGATACGCCCGCGCTGGCCGCCGTGGTGGCCGCTCGCGAGGCCATGAACCGCAAGCAATGGTCCATTCTGGGCGCGCTGGTGCCGCAGGCCAAGGCGGACCCGCTTGGCATGTACCCCGAATACTGGCTGCTGCGCTACCAGCTGTGGACGCCGCCCGCGACCGGCCGGCCCACCGCCGCCCTGCAAAAATTCATCAGCAGCAATGGCGACGCCTACCTGGCCGATCGCCTGCGCGGCGACTGGCTGCTGGCGGCCGCCCGCAGCGGCGACTTCGAAACCGTGCGCAAGCTGGCCCCGGTAAAGAACACCAACGCGCAAATCGAATGCGCCATCCTGGACGGCAAGCACATGACCGGCCAGCGCGCCACCGCGGCTCAGGCCATGGCCGTGTTCGCGCCGGGCGGAGCCTGCTGGGCGCTGTACGACCAGCTGGTGGCCGATCGCATCCTGGGCTGGGAACAGCTTGAACCCCAGCTGCGCGACGCCATCGAGGCCAACAAGACGACGGACGCGCGCAAGCTCGTGCAGTACATGTTCGAGCCGCGCGACGTGAAGACCTACGACGTCCTCATGAAGGACCCGATGAAGTGGCTGACGCGCCAGGACCGCCTGCCCGTCGGCCGCAACGAAAAAGAACTCGTGACCATCGCGCTGGCCCGCCTGGCGCGTTCGGACGTCGGCGTCGCCGATTCCTATCTGCGCCGCGAGTGGGCCAAGTCCATGGCCAAGTCGAACCTCGCCTGGGTGCGCGGCCAGTACGCGCTGGTCGCCGCGCTGAACCTCGATAGCCGGGCGGACGACTGGTACCGCGAGGCCGGCCATATCCGCATGACGGACTACAACTCCGGCTGGAAGGTGCGCGCCGCCTTGCGCCAGCCGAAGATCGACTGGAAGTGGGTCATCGAATCCATCGACGAAATGCCGGCCGCGCAGCAGGCCGAAACGTCGTGGGTGTACTGGAAGGCGCGCGGCCAGGCTGCCCGCGGCAACAAGGAACAGGCCCAGGCCGCCTACGCCAGCATTGCGGACCGCTTCGACTTCTACGGCCAGCTGGCCGCCGAGGAGCTGGGCCGGCGCATCGACGTGCCGCCGCGTCCCGCGCCCATCAGCGACCGCGAGATCGCCGAGGCGCGCGCCAATCCCGGCCTGCAGCGAGCGGTGCTGCTCTTTCGCCTGGGCTGGCGCGCCGAAGCCGTGCCCGAATGGAACTTCACCCTGCGTGGCATGAGCGACCGCCAGTTGATGGCCGCCGCCGAACTGGCCCGTGCCGAGAACATCTACGACCGCGTGGTCAACACCTCCGACCGCACCGAAAAAGAGTTCGACTTCAGCCAGCGCTTCATTGCGCCCTTCGAAGGCCGCGTCACCGCCAAGGCCAACGCCATCGCGCTGGACCCCGCCTGGGTCTACGGCCTGATCCGGCAGGAGTCCCGCTTCATCATGGACGCCCGTTCGCACGTGGGCGCCTCCGGCCTGATGCAGCTGATGCCGGCCACGGCCAAGTGGGTGGCGGGCAAGATCGGCATGACCGACTTCACGCCGGCCAGCGTGAATGACTTCGACACCAACACCGAGCTGGGCACCAACTACCTGAACATCGTGCTGCGCGACCTGAACGGATCGCAGATGCTGGCCAGCGCGGGCTACAACGCCGGTCCTCGTCGTCCGCACAACTGGCGCTCGACGTTCACGCACCCGGTGGAAGGCGCCATCTTCGCCGAGACCATCCCGTTCAACGAAACGCGCACCTACGTCAAAAACGTGATGTCCAACGCCGTGTACTACGCGGCGATGTTCAGCGGCCAGCCTCAATCCCTGAAGGAGCGCCTGGGCAGCGTCGTGCCGCTAGGCGCGGAACGCACCACCGTTCCATGACGCGGGATCCGGCCACCGACGGGCTGCAGGTTTACATCGTCGGCGGGGCGGTGCGCGATGCGCTGCTTGGCCTGGCGCCGGGCGACCACGACTGGGTCGTGGTGGGCGCCACGCCGGAAGACATGGCGCGCCGCGGCTTCATTCCGGTCGGCGGCGATTTTCCCGTCTTCCTGCATCCCCGCACCAAAGAGGAATACGCCCTGGCGCGTACCGAGCGCAAGTCGGGGCGCGGCTACAAGGGCTTCACGTTCTATACCGGCGCCGATGTCACGCTGGAAGAAGACCTGCGCCGCCGCGACCTGACCGTCAACGCCATTGCGCAGAAGCAGGACGGCGAGCTGGTCGATCCGCTCGATGGCGCGGCGGACGTGCGCGCCCGGGTCTTTCGCCACGTGGGCGAGGCATTCGAAGAGGATCCGGTGCGCATCCTGCGGCTGGGCCGGTTCGCCGCGCGCTTTGGCGACTTCTCCGTGGCGCCGGAGACCCTGGCCCTGTGCCGCCGCATGGTCGAGGCCGGCGAGGCCGACGCGCTGGTGGCCGAACGGGTCTGGAAGGAATTGTCGCGCGGCCTGATGGCGGACGCGCCGTCGCGCATGCTGGACGTGCTGCAGGCGTCGGGCGCGCTGGCCCGCGTGATGCCCGAATTGCGGGGCGTGGACGATGTCGGCGCGGATGTCGACCGCGCTGCCGCGGCCGGGGTGTCGCTGGCGGGACGCTACGCGCTGCTGTGCCGGCTGACGCCCGAGCGCGAGGCCATGAGCCGCCGCCTGCGCGTGCCTACCGAATGCAATGACTATGCGCGCCTGTTGCCGGAGATGCTGTCCGGCCTGGATGCCGCGGAAGACGGCGGCGGCGCCGTCGACGCGCAGCTCGCGCTGATGGAGCGCGCCGACGCGCTGCGCAAGCCCGAGCGCTTCTTCGACCTGCTGGACACTGCCGCGGTATTGCGTCCGGTGGACAAGCCGGCCTGGCAGGCGCGGGTGGCGGCCGTGCGCGGCGTGGATGCGGGGGCAATCGCCAAAGCCTGCGCGGGCGACCCGGCCCGCATCAAGGAAAGCGTGCGCCAGGCGCGGCTGGAACGCCTGCGGGCGGGCTGAACCTGTGTTTCGGCGCAGGCAAGCTACAGCTTGCCCAGCCGGTCGCCGCGCGAAAACCCCGTCAGCGGCTCCTGCATGCCGCGGCCTATCGCCAGCACCTTGAACAATTCGCCCATTTCGGCTTCGGACAGCAGCTTCTGCACGGGCGCGACGGCCTGCGCATAGGCCTGCGCATCCGAGGGATCCAGCTGCGTCAGCAGATCCATCAGCCCCGCGTTCATCAGGAAGCGGGCTTGCGACGTATAGCCCAGCACCTGCAATCCGGCCGCCAGCGCGGCATCCGCCATGGCGGTGAAATCCACGTGCGCGGTGATGTCCTGCAAGCCCGGCGCGGTGAACGGGTCCCCGTGCGCGTGATGGCGCAGGTGGCACATGAGCGTGCCGCCCGCGCGCTGCGGGTGGTAGTACTCGCTGCGGGGAAAGCCATAGTCCACCAGCAGGGCCGCGCCGCGTTCCAGCCAGCTGCCCATGGCGGCGATCCAGGCCTCGCCCTGCATATTGATCTCGGACACATAGCCCGGCAGCGCCGGCATGCGCGCGGCAACGGCGGCGGCCAGCGCGTCCGGGGCGGGGCGGTCTTCCCAGGTGAACGCGCCGGACGCGTCCAGCGCCACGCCGCGCTCCAGTACGGCGCCGCCGTCGCCCCAGGCAAAGATCGACACCGGCATCGCGTCGAGAACCTCGTTGGCCAGCACGCAGCCGGAGAATGTGTTGGGCAGCGCGTCCAGCCATTGCACGCGGTCGCCGAATGCGGCGAGTCTCTCCGCCTGGCGGGCGCGCAGGTCCGCCGACACTTCCAGGATCAGGTACCGGGTCTGTTCCAGCCCCAGCGCGTCCAGCTCGCGCAGCACGCCTTCGGCCAGGGCGCCGGTGCCGGCGCCGAACTCCAGCACGGTCTGCGTCTGCGTCTGGCGCAGCACCTCGGCCGCCTGGCGGGCGAGGGTGCGGGAGAACAGCGGGGTGAGCTGGGGCGCGGTGACGAAGTCGCCCGCGGGCGTCTTGGCGCCGTCGTCCGCATCGGCCAGCTTGACGTTGCCCGCGGCGTAATAGCCCAGCCCCGGCGCATACAGCGCTTCGGCCATCCAGTGATCGAACGGCAGCCAGCCGCCATTGGACGCGATGGCGGCGCGCAGATGCGCGGCGGCGGCTTCGCTATGTTCAAGAGCGGCGGGGGCGAGGGGGGGCAGGTTGGCGGGGGCGGGGCGTTGCATGGTCGGATGAGGCATGGGCAATGCGGCATTTTCCCAAAAAAAAGCCGTGCATGCCGCGCCCCACTGCAAGGCTTGCAGGATGCGGGCGATAAAAAAACAAACCCCGCGACAGGCGCGGGGTTTGTTTCGGGTCAGGCTGGCTGATTAGCCGCGGCGATCCGCCGGCTTGGCGAAGCGCTTGGCGGGGCCGCCGGGGCGCTTGTCGAATGCGGGCTTGGCGCGGAAACCGCCTTCAGGACGGTCGCCGCCGCGGAAGCCGCCTTCGCGCGGGGGACGGTCGCCAAAGCTCGGGCGATCGCCGAAGCTGGGGCGGGCGTCGCGATCGGCGCCGCGGAAGCCGCCTTCACGGGGAGCGCGTTCGCTGAACGGGCGCGCATCGCGCTGGGGACGGTCGCCCTGGGTGGGGCGGTCGCCGCCGAAGCTGGGACGCGAATCGCGGTCGCCGCCGCGGAAGCCGCCTTCACGCTGGGGGCGGTCGCCGAAGGGACGATTGCCCTGGTAGCCGCCTTCGCGCTGGGGACGATCGCCGAAGCTGGGACGGTCGCCGAACGAACGCTGCGGGCGATCGCCGAACGGACGGTTGCCTTGGTAGCCGCCCTCGCGCGGAGCGCCGTCGCGATTGCCTTGGTAACCGCCTTCACGCGGCTTGAACTCGCCACGCGGGCCGCCGAAAGAACGGCCTTCACGCGGAGCGCCGTCGCGGTTGCCCTGGTAGCCGCCTTCATGGCGCGAACCGCCGAAGCCGCCGGGACGCTTGCCGAAAGGCTTGCCGCCACGCGGGGCGCCGCTGCCGCCGGCCGACGGACGGGGCGTGCGCTTGGGTTCCAGGCCGGCGATCACTTCAGGGGTGATCGATTGGCCGATGTAGTGCTCGATACGGCGAACCTTGTGGCGCTCGGAGTGCGTGGCCAGCGTGAACGCCAGGCCGTTGCGACCGGCGCGGCCGGTACGGCCGATACGGTGGACGTAGTCTTCGGCTTGCATCGGCAGGTCGAAGTTGACGGCGTGGCTGATGCCTTGCACGTCGATGCCGCGGGCGGCCACGTCGGTGGCAACCAGGATACGCAGCTGGCCGCGTTGCAGTTGCGACAGCGTGCGGGTGCGTTGGCGCTGGTTCATGTCGCCGTGCAGGGCGGCGGCGGCAAAGCCCTGGTCGGCCAGGCGGTCGGCCAGGTCATCCGCGCCGCGCTTGGTCGACGTGAAGACAATGGCCTGGTCCAGCTTGGCGTCGCGCAGCACGTGATCCAGCAATTGCATCTTGTGGCTGGCATCGTCCGCGTACAGCAGGCTTTGCGTGATGTTGGTGTGCTTTTCCTTGGCGCCGGCCATCTCGATGCGTTGCGGGTCGCGCATCATGCGCGCCGCCAGCTTGGCGATCGTGCCGTCCAGCGTGGCCGAGAACAGCAGCGTCTGGCGGTCTTCGGGCAGGCGGCTGACGATGGTCTCGATGTCTTCGATGAAGCCCATGTCCAGCATGCGGTCGGCTTCGTCCAGCACCAGCGTGTGCACGGTGTTGAGCTTGACGCGGCCCGATTGCAGGTGGTCGATCAGGCGGCCGGGGGTGGCGACCAGCACGTCCACGCGGCGCGACAGCGCCTTCAGTTGCGCGCCGTAGGGCATGCCGCCCACGACGGTGGCGGTGCGCAGGTCGGCCAGCTTGCGGCCGTAGGTGGCGGTGGCTTCGGTGACTTGCAGGGCCAGTTCGCGGGTCGGGGTCAGGACCAGCACTTGCACGCCGACGCCCTTGTTGGCGGGCATCTGGGCGATGCGGTGCAGGGCCGGCAGCATGAAGGCGGCGGTCTTGCCGCTGCCCGTCTGCGAGGACACCATCAGGTCGTGGCCAGCCAGCGCTTGCGGAATGGCAGCGGCTTGGACGGGGGTGGGGGTGCTGAAGCCAGCTTCTTGAACGGCCGACAACAGGGCGGGTGCGAGACCCAGGGTTTCGAAAGACATTACTTTCCCTTGCCGCAATCAATGCGACGCAGTGCTTGGTCGGGCCAGGGGATTAGGCGGCCGGATCCAGGCGACGGTTGATGGAGCATCGTGCCGACCGGATCAACCATGCGCGTGGCGCGTTCTCTTGTGCAGATTGGAACGCAGGGCGAAAGGAAAGGGGTCAGGAATCGATGATAGTTCGGCATGGGGCCGGGGCTTAGGCTTCCCGGCGGACTGCAAAAAATTCCGCTAAATCAAGGCGGTAAATGCCGAACTCGTTTTGTGCAGTGCGGCGATCATAACCCGAATTCGCCTTGCAAGGGAATTATTTTTTTGTCCAGCCCCCAATCAATAGGGTTTTTCCCTTGGTTGGCCAGCCAGGTATTGGTGGCCAGGAAATGGCCGCAGCCCAGGAACGGCACCGGGGGCCTGCGGGCGGAAAGCGGGGAGGGATGGTTGGACATCAGCACCAGGTGGCCGCTGTGGTCGGGAAGCAACATCCGCTTGGCCTGGGCATGGGCGCCCCACAGCATGAACACCTTGGGCGAGGGGTCGCGGGCGACCAGCGCGATCAGCGCATCCGTCACCGTTTCCCAGCCGCGCTTGGCGTGCGAGGCGGGCTGGCCGTCCTCCACCGTCAGCGCGGTGTTCAGCAGCAGCACCCCCTGATCGGCCCAGCTGCTCAGGTCGTTGCCGGCCGGAACGCCCGCGCCCGGGTATTCCTGGGCAATCTCGTTGAAGATGTTGCGCAGGCTGGGCGGACGTTTGCAATCGTCCGGCACCGAGAACGCCAGGCCCTGGGCCTGGCCGGGGCCGTGATACGGGTCCTGCCCCAGGATCACCACCCGCACGTCCGACGGCGCCAGGCCGTGCAGCGCCCGGAAGGGCGTGGCGGGGTACACCACCGCGCCTTCGGCCAGGCGCTTTTCCACATGGGCGGTGGCCGAGGCGAGCGCGTCGGCTACCGTTTTGGGGGTGAAGGCGGCCTGCCAGGCGGCGGGAAGTTGCGCCGTCTGGGCGGCGAGGGCGTTGGGGATCAGGCGGTTATCGATCGGCATGGGCGCGATTTTGGCATAGCCGGGCTGGCCGGCGGCCTCAGACCGGCCAGCCTGCCTGCCGGTGGGCCGAATCCCAGAACATCCATTCCAGCTGGGCCGCGTGGGTGTAAGCCTGGTGCATTGCGTGAAGCGTCTGCGCCGACGCCGTTTCCGCCGCGCGGTCCACCGAGGCGATCACGGCCCGCACCAACGCGTGGAATGCATCGCCGGCATAGGTGTCGATCCACGCCGCGTAGGGGTTGGGACGCGTTGCGCGCGCATGGATGTCGCGGCCGATCTCGGCGTAGATCCAGAAGCAGGGCAGCAGGGCCGCCAGCGCGACCGGATAGGGCGCGCTCCAGGCGGTGGCGATCAGGAAGCTGGTGTAGTGGTGACTGGCGGGCGTCAGCGGCGTGGCCTCGAAGGCGGCCGCGTCGATGCCGAACTGCTGCATGAAGCCAGCGTGCAGGCTGCGCTCGGCGACGACGGCGCCCTTGGCCGCCTCCGCGAACTGCACCACGCCGTCGGCGTCGTCGGCCTTGGCGGCCGCGATGGCCAGCGCGCGCCCGAACGCCACCAGATAGTGCGCGTCCTGGATCATGTAGTGCTTGAATGCGTTCTCGTCGAGCTGGCCGCTGGCCAGTTCCTGGTTGAACGGCATGTCGCGCGTTTTCTCATAGAGCGCGGCATTGCGGGCCCAGGCGTCAGAGCTGAAAGACATGGAATTCCTCAAGACGAAACCGGACGGCGCGCGACCGTGCGCGCCATCTCCGGGGCGTAAGGGTATCAAGTCCCGGGCGCGCCTACTGCATGTACCAGCCGTGGCTGACGACGAAGGACTGCCCGGTAAACGCCGCGCTGGGGAAGGCGCACAGGAACAGCGCGGTCTGCGCCACGTCCTCCACGGTGGTGAACACGCCGTCCACGGTGTCGCCCAGCATGACCTTCTTGACGACGTCCTCTTCGCTGATGCCCAGCTCCCTGGCCTGTTCCGGGATCTGCTTTTCCACCAGCGGCGTGCGCACGAAGCCCGGGCAGATGACATGCGAGCGCACGTTGTGCGCCGCCCCTTCCTTGGCCAGCACCCGGGCCAGGCCCAGGAGCGCATGCTTGGCGGCGACGTAGGCGGACTTCAGCGGCGAAGCCTCATGGGAATGCACGGAACCCATGTAGATGACCACGCCGCCGCGGTCGTCCTTGTACATGTGCTGGAGCGCCGCCTTGGTCGTCAGGAAGGCGCCGTCCACATGGATCGCCTGCATCTTCTTCCAGTCCGAGAAGGCGAACTTTTCGATCGGATTGACGATCTGGATGCCCGCGTTGGACACCAGGATGTCGATGCCGCCGTAGGCGGTGGCCACGCGGTCGATGCCCTGGTTCACGGCGTCTTCATTGGTGACGTCCATGGCCACTCCCATGGCCTTGCCGCCGGCCTGCTCGATTTCGCGGGCCACGGCGTCCGCGCCTTCCTGATTCAGGTCGGCAATCGCGACGGCTGCGCCCGCGCGGGAGAGCGTCAGGGCGATTTCCTTGCCGATGCCGCTGGCGGCTCCGGTAACGACGGCGACTTTTCCATTCAGCTGGTTCATGCTGCAACCTCCGGGTTGAGGGTGCCGGCGCGTCCGCGTTGCGGCTCGTTGGGGGGCGACGTTTTACCGGCGACAGGCCTTGCGGCGGATGGGGGGCGGTAGCGCGGCGGCCTCAGGCCACGCGCTTGCGGTGATGGCGGGCGTAGTCCAGCAGGGCGTCGCGCAGCACGATGGCCTGGGTGTGCTCGGTATTGCGCGCGCCGTACAGCAGCGTCAGGGGGCGGGCGCCGGCGGCTTCCAGCAGGGCCGCCATGCGGGCCTGCTGCTCGGGCGCGGCCAGTTGGTCCAGGTATCGGGCGCGGAATTCGTCCCAGCGTTCGTCGACGTGGCTGAACCACTTGCACAGTTCGGGGGTGGGGGCGATGTCGCGGGCCCACTCGTCCAGATCCAGGTCGGCGCGGCGCAGGCCGCGCGGCCACATCCGGTCCACCAGCGCCCGGTAGCTGCCGTCCGGGCCTGTGCCTTCATAGATGCGTTGTACGGTAATGAGGGACGATTTCATGCCGGCTCCTGCAAAACGTTGCGGCTAGTCTACTGCAACGTCCACGGCGCCTGAAACTCAGCGCGGCCCCGTTTCCCGCGCGGGCGCGCCGCAAACGCGCAGCAGCAGGAACCCGGCGACGGCGGAAGCCAGCGAGCCCGTCAGCACGCCGATCTTGGTGGCGTCGACGGTGGCGGCATCGGTGAAGGCCAGCGCGCCGATGAACAGGCTCATCGTGAAACCGATCCCGCAAAGCAGGGCAACGCCATACAGCTGCGTGTAGGTGGCGTGCCTGGGCAGGCTGGCAATGCCGGTCTTGATGGCGAGCCAGGCAAATCCGAATACCCCCAGCTGCTTGCCCAGGAACAGCCCCAGCGCCACGCCCAGCGGCACCGGCTGCGCCAGGCTGGCCAGGCCCATCCCGGCGAAGGACACGCCCGCGTTGGCAAAGCCGAACAGCGGCACGATCAGCAGGGCCACCGGCTTGTGCAGCGCGTGCTCCAGCGCGTGCAAGGGCGAATGCGCGGGAGTTCCGCCCTGGTTTCGCGGGCGCAGCGGAATCGTCAGCGCGAGCGCCACGCCGGCCAATGTCGCATGCACGCCGGACTTCAGGACGAAATACCACAGCACCGCGCCAAGCAGCAGGTAGGGTGTCAGGCGCGTCACGCCCGCGCGGTTCAGGCAGAACAGGCACGCCAGCAACGCGCCCGCCATGGCCAGCGCGAACCCGTTGAGGCCGGACGTATAGAACAACGCGATGATGACGATGGCGCCGAGGTCGTCCAGGATGGCCAGCGCGGTCAGGAAGATCTTTAGCGATGTCGGCACGCGGCTGCCCAGTAGCGCCAGGATGCCCAGCGCAAAGGCGATGTCGGTGGCGGCGGGAATGGCCCAGCCGCGCAAGGTGTCCGGGCTGCCCAGATTGATCAGCAGGTAGATGATCGCGGGCACCGCCATGCCGCCAAGCGCCGCGATGCCCGGCAGCACGATGCGGGCGGCGCCGCGCAGCTGGCCATCCAGCACTTCGCGCTTGATCTCCAGCCCAACCAGCAGGAAAAAGACGGCCATCAGGCCGTCGTTGATCCAGTGCAGCACGGTTTCCTTGAGCACCACCGGGCCCGCCTGGAAGCCAAGCTTGGCGCCCAGGACGTCGAAGTAGAAGGGAGCTGCGGGACTGTTTGCGACCACCAGCGCGGCCAGCGCGGCGACCATGAGCACGTAGCCGCCCAGGGCTTCCGACCGGAGGAATGCTTGCAGGAAAGAGACGGGCTTGGGGGAGGAGGAGACGGGTGAAATAGCGGGGACGACCTTCATTATGTTTTGATGGGCTAATATTCAGCAACAGAATCTGAATGTTAACTGAATGATTATCAGGCTCCGTTGTAACCCGGGCTAATTTCCGTCATTTTGCTCGAAAATATCGAAAATTCCGAGTTAGATAGCCAGCGTTTCTGTCCGTCGCCATGGGCGCCTTCGAAGTATTTCGATTGAATTCCGGGCAGCGATCAGTCAGTATGTAATACAGATTCCAGCCGCTTTAGAATTCGGCTTTTTCTTGAATTTGGCCAGTCATGGCTTGACCAAGCCCTTTCGGGGGTCTCCCGCTGTACATATGCCACGACTCACATTTGCAGTGCCGACTTTCACGCCCGGACAACCAGGCACGCTTTGCCGCCTGGCGGGCATGGTAACCCTGGCCGCGCGGAGGGCAGGCGTCGCGCCGGGCCTACATCCAAGGCAATGCTCCCGATCATGCTGAATCCCGCTCTTGAACCGCAAGCCAGCGCCGCCGCCGGGACAAGCGGCCGCTTGCGTATCCTGCATACCGAAGCCGCCACCGCCTACGGCGGCCAGGAATTCTGTATCTTCAAGGAGATGGTCGCCATGCGCGAGCGCGGCCATCATCTGGAAGCCGTGTGTCAGCCCCAGGCTGAGCTGGCGACGCGGTTGCGCGAGGCCGGCTTCACCGTGCACACCGTCACCATGAAAGGCCCCCTCAATTTCTTCCGCAGCTTGGCGTTCGTGTATCGCCTGCTGCTGCGCGAGCGTTTCGACGTCGTCAATACGCACAGCCGCAGCGACACCGTGCGCGCCGCGATCGCGGCGCGTCTTGCCCGCGTGCCGCTCATCGTGCGCACGCGGCACCTGGCCAAGCCGATCAACTCCCTCTACGCCTACACCTGGCTCGCGCATCGCGTCATTGCCGTCAGCCGTCACGTGTACCAGCAACTGCTGGACCGCGGCGCGAGGCCCGAATGCATCGCCACCATCCATTCCCCCGTGGTGCTGCCCCAGGTGAACGAGCACGCCTGCGTCCGGCGCGAGCTGGGCCTGCCCGCCGATGCGCTGGTGGTGGGCTGCGTGGCCGTCATGAGGGCGGAAAAAGGGCATGGCGATCTTATCGATGCCTTCCACCGCATTTCCTCGGTGTTTCCGCAGGCGCATCTGGTGCTGGTGGGAGAGGGCATGCCGGTATTTGCCCTCATGCAGGCGCGGGTGGCCGAACTGAACCTGGGCGCGCGCGTGCACTTCCTGGGCCGGCGCGAGGACATCGGCAACGTGATGACGGCGTTCGACGTCTTCGCCTTGCCGACGCACCGGGAAGCCTTGGGCACGGTCTTCATCGAAGCCGCCGCCATGGGGCTGCCGGTCGTCGGCACGGATGTGGGCGGGGTGCCGGAAACCATGCAGGCCGGGGTGACGGGCCTGCTGGTGCCCCCTCGGGACCCCGCGACCCTGGCGGCCGCGCTGGAAACCCTGCTGGCTGATCCCGAACTTCGCCGCCGCATGGGCGAGGCGGGCCGGGAGCTGATCCGCGGCCAGGGCCTGTTTTCCGCCGAACGGACCGCGGACCAGGTGGAGGGCGTCTACCTGCGCTGGTTGAGCGAACTGCGCGGGTCCGCCCGCACCGCCTGAGCCGGATTCCGGCTCGGGCGTCAGTGCCAGAGCAGCGCGTTCATCGCCTCGACCAGCCGGTCGCGGTAGCGGGGCAGCAAGGCCTGCACGCGCGCCTGCCGCTCCTTCCATTCTTCAGGCTCGGCGCCCGCCGCGATGCGCGGCGCCGCCCAGATCGGATCCGGAAAATGGCGGTCGCCTCGCCAGCGCGGGATTACGTGCCAATGCAGGTGCGGCACCATATTGCCCAGCGACGCCAGATTGATCTTGTCGGGCGACAGGATCGATTGCTGCGCTTCTTCCACCACGTACACGGCCCGCATCAGCAGGTCGCGGCCGTGGGTCGACAGGCTGGTCATCTCGGCCAGGTGTCCATTCCAGATCACCCGCGTGAAGCCGGGATAGTCCGCGTCGCCGACCTCGATGATGCGCAGGTGCGGCCCGCGCCAGAGCAGCGCGCCGCCGTCTTCCTGGCACAGGGGACAGTTGGGGTCGCGCGCGCTCAAGCCATCACCTTGCGGTACTGGATGAAGCCGGAACGGTCGGCGATGCGGTCGTACAGCTGCATGGCGGTGGCATTGGTCTCGTGGGTGAGCCAGTACACGCGCGCGCAGTTGGCCGCGGCGGCTTCGGCGTAGACGTGTTCGATCAGCATGCGGCCGGCGCCCGTGCCGCGCACCTCGGGATCCACGTAGAGGTCCTGCAGGTAGCAGTAGTCGCCCGCGGTCCAGGTGGACCGGTGGAAGATCCAGTGGACCATGCCGATCGCGCGGCCGCTTTCGTAGGCCAGGGCCGCATGCATCGGTTCGGCGGGGTCCAGGAAACGCGCCCAGGTGTTGCGGGTTACCGCGTCGTCGATGTTGACGCGATAGAAGTCCTGATAGCCCTTCCACAGCGGCAGCCACGCGTCGAAGTCGGCGGCAACGATAGGACGGATTTCAGCGGTACTCATGGCGCGAGGCCTCCTGAGGGGGTTCAGAGTTGATCTTCCATGGCTTCGACGATGTGTCGCAGCACCTGCAGTCGAGCGTAACGCTTGTCGTTGGCGGACACCAGATGCCAAGGCGCATGAGAGACGTCGGTGCGGGCCAGCATTTCGTTGGCCGCGGCGGCGTACTCATGCCACTTGTCGCGGTTGCGCCAGTCTTCGGGCGTGATCTTGAAGTTCTTGAAGGGGGATTTTTCGCGCTCCCGGAACCGCTCCAACTGCTCGCCGGGGGTGATGGCCAGCCAGAATTTCAGCACCAGCGCGCCGCTTGCGGCCAGCTGCTGTTCGAAGTCGTTGATCTCGGCGTAGGCCCGGCGCCACTTGGCCGGCGCCGTCAGCTTCTCCACGCGCTCGACCAGGACGCGGCCATACCAGGAGCGGTCGAAGATGGCGATGCGGCCGTGGCGCGGAATGCGGCGCCAGAAGCGCCACAGGTAGGGCCGGGCCAGCGCCTCGCTGTTGGGCGCCGAAACAGGGGTGATGTCGAACTGCCGGGCGTCCAGCGCATGCGTGACGCGCCGGATGGCGCCGCCCTTGCCGGCGGCGTCCTGGCCTTCGAACACCAGCACCAGCGAGCGTTCCTGTGCCCTCATGGCGCGCGCGGCGCGCGCCAGCCGGCCTTGCAGCAGTCCCAGTTCGGACTCGTAGTCGTCCTTGTCTATCCTGGCGTCGTAGTCCAGCTTGCCCAGGCGGTCGACGATGCGCGCGGGGCCGCCGTGCGCCACGAAGGCGGGAGGGATGCGGGGCGTGCCGCGCTGGCGCATGGCGGCAAGCACCGCTTCCGCCGTGCGGGCGGCGCGCATGTTCTCGTCGGCGCTGGGGATCACGACCCAAGGCGCATGGCCGCTGTCCGTATGGTTCAGCACGATCTGTCCGCCGGCGCAGATGCGGTCGTACTTCTTCTTTACCTTGAGGTCGACCGGGCTGACCTGCCACGCGGTCTCCGGGCTGGCCAGCAGGCGCAGGGCGCGCGCCTTCTGCGCCTTGGCGGAAAGGTGAAACCAGAGCTTGAGGATCTGCACGCCTTCGGCGGCCAGCATGGCTTCAAAGCGCCGGATCGCGGCGGCCTGCGCATCGACGCGGTTCTGGTCGGGCCGCTTGCGCGAGGTCTCAAGAATCAGCGGCGCGTACCAGGAGCCGAAGACAATGCCCGTGCTGCCCTTGGGCGGCAGATCCTTCCAATAGCGCCACAGCGGCGGGCGTTCCAGCTCTTCGCCTTCGCGCGGACCAAAGGCCAGCGTCCTGATATGGCGCGGATCCATCCACTCGTTCAGCAGATTGATCGTCGCGCCCTTGCCGGCGCCGTCGATGCCCGCGACGACGACCAGCAGCGCCTTATCCGCCTGCTTGAGCCGCCGGTACTGCGCATTGAGCAGCGCGACGCGCAGCCGCGCCTCCAGCGGTTTGAACTCGTCCTTGGGCAGGCTGGGGTCGGCTTCGGCTTCGGCGAACATGGGGGCGTCTGATCGGGTTTTTTCGATCGGGCGATCTTGCGGGATAAGCCCGCGGCGCGCAAGGCCGCCGAGGCATTCGCGTCAGAGCGCGTTGATCGGGATCTTCAGGTAGCGCACGCCGTTGTCCTCCGCCGGCGGGAAATGGCCGGCCCGGATGTTCACCTGGATGGCGGGCAGAATCAGGGTGGGCATGGACAGCGTGGCGTCGCGCCGGGTGCGCATGCCGACGAATTCCGCTTCGCCGATGCCATCGCGCACATGGATGTTGGCGCTGCGCTGCTCGGCCACGGTGGTCTGCCACGACGCCTCGCGCCCCGGGGGCGGATAGTCGTGGCACATGAACAGCCGGGTGGCGGCGGGCAGGCTCAGCAGGCGCTGGATCGAGCGGTACAGCAGATGGGCGTCGCCGCCCGGGAAGTCGCAGCGCGCGGTGCCCACATCCGGCATGAACAGCGTGTCTGCGACAAAGGCCGCGTCGCCGATCAGGTAGGCCATGTCGGCGGGCGTGTGGCCGGGCACATGGATGGCGGTGGCGGTCAGGGCGCCGATCCGGAAGGTCTCGCCGTCCGTGAACAGATGGCCGAACTGCGAGCCGTCCAGCTGGAACCCGGGCTCCAGGTTCAGGATCTTCTTGAAGACGCCCTGCACCGTGCGGATGCTCTGCCCGATGGCGATGACCCCGCCCAGCTGGCGCTGCAGGTAGGGCGCGGCCGAGAGGTGGTCGGCGTGCGCATGGGTTTCCAGCAGCCAGACGGTTCTCAGCCCGCGTTCGCGCACATAGTCCGCCACCCGGTCGGCGCTGGCCGTGTCGCTGCGGCCCGACTTGGGGTCGAAGTCCAGGACCGAGTCGATGATGGCGCAGGCGCCGCCCGGCGCGGCCTCATGGACCACATAGGTGACGGTGGCGGTGACGGGATCGAAGAAGGCTTGGATGTGCGGATTCATGAGCGCTCGCTGGGGCGCCGCAAGGGCCCGGAGAAGACAATATACATTTTTTGATAATATGGTTCGACAGTTTATCCGTAAATATAATGATCGCACCATCCGCCAGGCGACTGACGCACACCCCATGAATGCTCCCCTTACCGACTGCGAGGTCGCCGTCCTGCGCGAATCCGCCTCGCAGGCTTGCGCGCTGCTCAAGGCGCTGGCCAACGAAGACCGCTTGCTGCTGCTGTGCCAGCTGGTCCAGAATGAACGCAACGTGGGCGAACTGGAAGCGCTGACCGGCATCCGCCAGCCGACCTTGTCCCAGCAGCTGGGCGTGCTGCGCGACGAAGGGCTGGTGGCGACGCGGCGCGACGGCAAGTACGTCTACTACCAGATGGCCAGCTTCGAGGTCAGCCAGGTCATGAAAACGCTATCCAGTCTGTACTGCGGCCGCGCGATGGAGTCGCTCAAGTGAACGTGGACTGGTCCGGCTTCACTCCGGCCATCGCCGCGGCGGGCGGCCTGCTGATCGGCGCGGCGTCCGTGCTGCTGATGCTGGGCGCGGGACGCATCGCGGGCATCAGCGGCATCCTGGGCGGCCTGCTGCCGCCCGAGCGCGGCGGCGGCTGGAGGCTCGCCTTTCTGTTGGGGCTGTGCGCCGCGCCCTGGCTGTACCGGCTTTTTTCCGCGCTGCCCCCGATCACCGTCCAGGCCGGCACGCCGCAGCTCATCGTGGCGGGGTTGCTGGTGGGCCTGGGTACCCGCTACGCGTCGGGCTGCACCAGCGGCCACGGGGTGTGCGGCCTGTCGCGCGGATCGCGCCGGTCGCTGGCCGCCACGGCGATCTTCATGGCGGCGGGCTTTGCCACGGTCTACGTGCTGCGCCACGTAATGGGGAACTGACATGGCTGCGCTTTTCGCCTTCGCGGCCGGCCTGGTGTTTGGCGTGGGCCTGATCGTCTCGGGCCTGACGGACCCGGAGCGCGTGCTGGGTTTTCTGGATCTGGCGGGCGACTGGAACCCGGCGCTGGCTTTCGTGATGGGCGGCGCGGTGCTGGCGGCCAGCGTGGGTTTCGCGGCCTTGCGGCGTCGCCGCGCCAGCCTGTCGGGCGAACCCATGCGCTGGCCGCAGGCCGCGCGCGTGGACCTGCGGCTGGCCGTCGGCAGCCTGGCGTTCGGCGTGGGCTGGGGGCTGGCCGGGTTCTGTCCCGGTCCGGCGCTGGTTGCCGCCGCGGCCGGGATCGCCGACGCATTGATCTTCGTCGCCGCCATGGCCGCGGGGATGGCGATCTACTCCGCCATCCAGTACTTGCAGCGCCTTCCCCGTCCTACTCGTACGTCCTGATATCGTCGATGACCTTGCCGTCGTTCGGCAGGGCGTCCGCGTCCACCCATTCCACGTCGCTGCGCAGCTTGGTCACGTCGCGCACGGATTCCGCGATCCGCTTGCCCAGCTCTTCGCTGCGCACCCGCGATGCCACCTGCAGCACCATGCGGTCCGATCCGGTGCTGCCGCTGATGACCAGGCGCGCGCGCAGGATCTCGGGGTGGCGGCGCGCCACGTCGGCCACTTGCGACGGATGGACGAACATGCCGCGCACCTTGGTGGTCTGGTCGGCGCGTCCCATCCAGCCCTTGATGCGCGTGTTGGTGCGCCCGCAAGGCGAGATGCCGGGCATCACGGCAGACAGGTCGCCCGTGCCGAACCGCACCAGCGGGTAATCGGGATTCAGCGTGGTCACGACGACCTCGCCGACTTCGCCGTCGGCCACGGGCTCGCCGGTGCCGGGGCGCACGATCTCGACGATGATGTCCTCGCCCAGCACCAGCCCCTCGCGGGCCGGCGTTTCAAACGCGATCATGCCGAGGTCGGCGCTGCCGTACGCCTGATAGCCTTCGATGCCGCGCGCCGCCAGCCAGTCGCGCAGCGACGGCGGGAAGGCTTCGCCCGACACCAGCGCGCGGCGCAGCGAATCGAGCTTCACGCCCAGCTCGTCCGACTTTTCCAGGATGATCTTCAGAAAGCTCGGCGTGCCGGTATAGCCGCTGGGCGCCAGGTCCTGGATCGCGCGCACCTGCTGTTCGGTCTGTCCGGTGCCGCCCGGGAAGACGGTGCAGCCCACGGCGTGGGCGGCCGTTTCCATCATGGAGCCGGCCGGGGTGAAGTGGTACGAAAAGCAGTTATAGGCCAGCTCGCCGGCCCGAAAGCCCGCCGCGTACAGGGCGCGCGCAAAGCGCCAATAGTCCGCGCGCGCGCTTTCCGGCTCGTAGATCGGGCCGGGCGAGGCGAACACGCGCATCGCCTCGCCCCAGCCGATGGCGGAAAAGCCGCCGAAGGCCTTCCCGGGGCCCGCGGGCGCCGCCGCGTCGTCGCGGCTGGCCTGCTGGCGCTCCAGCAGCTCGTGCTTGCGCAGCACGGGCAAGCGGGCCAGGGCCGCGCGCGAGGTGATCGCGGCGGGGTCGATGCCGCGCAACTGCTCGGCGATGGCCGGCGCCCGGGCAATGGCCCGTGAGATCGCGCCGGGCAAGGCGGCCATCAGCTCGCGCTCGCGTTGCTCGGGCGCTCGGGTTTCCAGGACATCGAAAAACTCGGACATGGGATCGCACCTTCTCGTGTGCCGTATTGCAATGCCGTTGCCGGCGGCAGGCGGCAAGCGCTGGCTTGCCCGCTCCAGGGATCAGGCCAGCCAGCGTTTGCGGCGGCGGTAGAACTTGTTGTCTCGGAAACTCTTGCGTTCGCCGCTGGAAATGCCCAGGTAGAACTCCTTGACGTCTTCGTTTTGCGCCAGGTCGGACGCGGCGCCGTCCATCATCACGCGCCCGTTCTCCAGGATGTAGCCGTAGTCGGCATAGCGCAGCGCGATGTTGGTGTTCTGTTCGGCCAAGAGGAAGCTCACGCGTTCGCGCTGGTTCAGGTCGCGCACGATCTCGAAGATCTCTTCGACGATCTGCGGGGCCAGGCCCATGGACGGTTCGTCCAGCAGGATCATGTTGGGGTTGGCCATCAGCGCGCGGCCGATCGCGGTCATCTGCTGCTCGCCGCCCGAGGTGTAGCCGGACTGGCTGGCGCGGCGCTGCTTCAGGCGCGGGAAGTACTGGTAGACCTTGTCCAGCGCGGCGGCGGTGTCGCCGCGGTTCATGCTGCGCGTATACGCGCCGGTCAGCAGGTTTTCCTCGATGGTCAGGTGGGCAAAGCAATGCCGGCCTTCCATCACCTGCACGACGCCGCGCTTGACCAGTTCCGCCGGCGACAGCCTTTCGATGCGCTGGTCGCGGTATTGGATATGGCCTTTGGTGACGTCGCCGCGCTCGCCCTTGAGCAGATTCGAGATCGCGCGCAACGTGGTGGTCTTGCCCGCGCCGTTGGCGCCCAGCAAGGCCACGATCTTGCCTTCCGGCACTTGCAGGGACACGCCCTTGAGCACCAGGATCACGTGGTTGTAGATCACCTCGATGCCGTTCACATCGAGCAGCACCTTCGGGGCGCCGGCGGGTATAGCGGAAGTCGTTGCAGCGGTCATGGCGGTTCCTGCGGCTTGGTGGCGGGCGCGGCCCCCGGCGGGGCGGCGCCCCCGCTGCATAAGATGTCACGAACAGGCGGGGGGGTGGTGTATTGA
>NZ_JBHXNI010000001.1:137919-170358 GCF_042721735.1 Achromobacter sp. NPDC058515 | reverse complement strand
TGGGGTTGGGCGGGCGCGGGCCCCGAGCTGGGGCCGGCCGCCGGTTCACATCAGTTCTCGCAAGTGCGGGGCGTGATGTTCTTTTCCTTGGCGTACTTGGCCGCGGATTCCTTCACCATCGGGTCCAGGATCGCCTTGTCGGCCTGGTACCAGTCGGAGGCGACCTTGAACTTCGCGCCGTCCCACTGCACGATGCGGGCCCAGTCGTCGCCCTTGTGGTTGCTGCACGAGGTCTTGACCGGCCGCATGATCTGGCCAAAGCCCAGCTTGTCGAGCTTTTCCTGCGTCAGGTTCAGGTTCTCGAAGCCCCAGCGCACCTGCTCCGGCGTCAGCGCCTTGCCCTTGCCGAATTTCTCCTGCGCGGTGCGGATCGCTTCGACCTGCAGCATCGAGATCATCATGCCGCGCGTATGGGCGATGGTGCCCAGCGTGGTCTTGCCCGACTTGTCCGAGCCCTGGCCCTTGTCGTAGACGAACTTCTTGAGGTCGTCATAGACCTTGTCGGTGTCGGCGCCGCTGTTGTGCACGGTGATGGCGTTGTAGCCCTTGGCGACATCGCCCAGGTCCTTGACGTCGCCTTCGGAGCCGGCCCACCAGATGGCGTACATCTTGTCGCGCGGATAGCCGCTGGCCTGCGCCTCGCGGATGGCGGTGGGCGTCATGATGCCCGCGCTCCACAGCAGCACGTAGTTCGGGCGAGCCTGGCGGATCTGCAGCCAGGTGGACTTCTGCTCCACGCCGGGGGCGGTCACCGGATACAGCACCAGTTCGAAGCCTTCCTTGGCCGCGCGCTTCTGCAGGAGCGGAATCGGCTCCTTGCCGTAAGGCGAGTCGTGGTAGACCAGGGCGATCTTCTTGCCCTTGAGCTTGTCCATGCCGCCTTCTTTCTTGGCGATGTCCTGGATCATGACGTCGGCCGCGGTCCAGTAGGTGCCCAGGAGCGGGAAGTTCCACTCGAACACGCTGCCGTCCACCGATTGGGACAGGCCGTAGCCCATCGTCTCGACGGGCACCTTGTCGACCATGGCCTTGTCGCTCACGGCGAAGGTGATGCCGGTGGACTGGGTGTCGAAGCCGGAAGCGCCCGTGCCCTTGCCCTTCAGGCGTTCGTAGCATTCCACGCCGCGGTCGGTGGCGTAGGCGGTTTCACATTCTTCGTACGTGATCTTGACGCCGTTGACGCCGCCATCGCGTTCGTTGACGAGCTTCAGGTAGTCCAGCTTGCCGTCGGCCCAGGGAATGCCCAGCGGCGCGAACGACCCGGTGCGATACACCAGCAACGGAACGAACTGCTCTTCGGCCGCCATTGCCGGCGTGGCCACGGCGCCAACGGCGCCGGCTGCGGCCACCAGGGCTGCCGCCAACTTCAGGTTAAGACGCTTCATCTCCATTTACCTCCTGCGTGGTGCTTGGGTCAGTAAACCCTGGGACACCGGGATTGGCCCGGTCTTGAGCCGGGTATTCAGGATGTGGGCCGGGCGGTTGTGCCGCCGCGGCCCGCAGAAATCAATGCGAAATCAAAATGCGGTCAATGCGGGAACGGCCAGATCCTCAGCTTTTCCTTGCCGATGCTCCACAGCCGCGCCAGGCCATGGGGCTCGGCGATCAGGAAGAACACGATCAGCGCGCCGAACACCATGTGTTCGATGTGCGCCGCGGTGTCCACCGACAGCGGCAGGCCCAGCATGTGCGGGATATTGGACAGCGCCACCGGCACCAGCACGATGAAGGCCGCGCCGAAGAAGCTGCCGATGATCGACCCCAGTCCGCCGATGATCACCATGAACAGCAGCTGGAACGACCGCGTCAGGTCGAACGCCAGCGGCTCCCAGGAACCCAGGTGGATATAGCCCCACAAGGCGCCGGCCACGCCGACGATGAACGAGCTGACCGCGAACGCCGTGAGCTTGGCGTACATGGGACGGATGCCGATGACGGAGGCGGCCACGTCCATGTCGCGGATCGCCATCCATTGGCGGCCGATGGCGCCGCGCACCAGGTTCTTGGCCAGGAGGCTGAAGACCACCACCAGGATCAGCACGAATAGGTACTTCTGCATGGCGGTCTGCACCGGCAGGCCGAAGGCCGTCAGCGGCGGCACCGACACGTTGCCGGACGACGAGTAGTTGGTGAAGAAGGGGATGCGCAGGAATGCCCAGTCCACGAAGAACTGCGCGGCCAGCGTGGCCACCGCCAGGTAAAGGCCCCGGATGCGCAGGCTGGGTATGCCGAAGATCACGCCCACGATGGTGGCGAAGAAACCGCCCAGCAGGATCTGGATGACCAGCGGCATGCCGGGAAAGCGCACTCCGAAGTTCCACGCCGCGTAGGCGCCCACCGCCATGAAGGCGCCGGTGCCCAGCGAGATCTGGCCGCAATAGCCCACCAGGATGTTCAGGCCCACGGCGGCCAGCGCCAGGATCAGGAACGGGATCAGGATGGCGCGCAGCAGGTAGTCGCTGGCCATCGCCGGGATGGCGATGAACGCCACCGCCAGCAGCAGCCAGATGAAGACGCGGTCCTGGCGGATCGGAAAGATCTGCTGGTCGGCGCGATAGCTGGTCTTGAATTGGCCGTTTTCGCGATAGAACATGTTTTATCCTTTGGGCTAGGCGGCTTAGACGCGATCGATGATCTTCTCGCCGAACAGTCCTTGCGGACGGAACAGCAGGAACACCAGCGCCAGCACATAGGCGAACCAGATTTCGATGCCGCCGCCCACGAGCGACCCCAGGTAGACCTCCGACAGCTTTTCCCCGACGCCGATGATCAGGCCGCCCAGGATGGCGCCCGGCACCGAGGTCAGGCCGCCCAGGATCACCACCGGCAAGGCGCGCAGCGCCGCGGTGGACAGCGTGAACTGCACGCCGAACTTCGATCCCCAGATGATCCCCGCCACCAGCGCCACCAGGCCCGCCACGCACCACACGATCACCCAGATGCGGTTGAGCGGAATGCCGATGGACTGCGCGGCCTGGTGGTCGTCGGCCACCGCGCGCAGGGCGCGGCCGGTCGAGGTGTACTGGAAGAAGAGGGCCAGCGCCGCCACCAGCAGCGCGGCGATGACGGCGGCCGTCAGGTCTTCAAGGTTGATGAGCAGCCCGCCTTCGAAGACGGAGTCCAGGATCATCAGCGGATCCTTGGGCATGCCCACGTTGATGGAATACACCGAGCTGCCGAACGTGATCTGCCCCAGGCCGTCCAGGAAGTAGCTGATGCCCAGGGTGGCCATCAGCAAGGTGGTGGCCTCCTGGTTGACCAGGTGGCGCAGCACGAAGCGTTCGATGGCGACCGCCAGCAGGAACATCATGATGGCGCTGACGATGAACGCCAGCACGTTGGCCAGGATCATGTTGTCAAAGCCCAGCCAGCGCGGAATCCACTCCGAGAAGCGCGCCATGGCCAGCGCGGCGACCAGCACCATGGCGCCCTGCGCAAAGTTGAAGACGCCCGATGCCTTGAAGATCAGCACGAAGCCCAGGCCGATCAGCGCATACATCATGCCGCTCATCAGGCCGCCCAATAGGGTCTCTAGAAAAAATCCCATGTCTGTCCGCCTCAGTGCGACACGCCGAGATAGGCGCGTATGACGTCTTCGTTGGCTCGAACCTCGTCGGGCTTGCCGTCGCCGATCTTCTTGCCGTAGTCCAGCACCACCACGCGGTCGGAGATGTCCATGACCACGCCCATGTCGTGTTCGATCAGCACGATGGTGGTGCCGAACTCGTCATTCACGTCCAGGATGAAGCGGCTCATGTCCTGCTTTTCCTCGATGTTCATGCCGGCCATCGGCTCGTCCAGCAGCAGCAGGCGCGGCTCCATCGCCAGCGCGCGGCCCAGGTCCACGCGCTTTTGCAGGCCGTAGGGCAGGCGGCCGACCGGCGTCTTGCGGTAGGCCTGGATCTCCAGGAAGTCGACGATGTTCTCGACGAATTCGCGGTGCTGGATTTCCTCGCGCTCCGCGGGCCCCAGGCGGAACGCCTGCGCGAGCAGCCCGCTCGTCATGCGCAGGTTGCGGCCAGTCATGATGTTGTCCAGCACGCTCATGCCCTTGAATAGCGCCAGGTTCTGGAACGTGCGGGCGATGCCCATTTCGGCGGCGCGCCGCGGATTCATCTTGGAAAAGCGTTCGCCGCGGAATTCGATGCCGCCCTGCTGCGGCGTGTAGACGCCGTTGATGACGTTGAGCATCGAGCTCTTGCCGGCGCCGTTGGGGCCGATGATGGCGCGGATCTCGTGTTCGCGCACGTTGAAGGAAATGTCCGTCAGCGCCTTGACGCCGCCAAAGGACAGGGAGATGTTCTGCATGTCCAGCATGACATCGCCGATACGCTGGTCGCGGTCGTTGTTGCTCATGATCTCTACGCGGCTCGGGCGGTTATGGCGGGAAACGTCTTGACCGGGCGGATCTTCAGATCCGCCGAGATCTTGCCGCTGCGTCCGTCTTCGAATTTCACTTCGGTCTCGATGAACTGCGACTGCTTGCCGCCAAAGAGCGCATCGATCAGCACGCCGTACTTCTGCGCGATGAAGGCGCGGCGCACCTTGCGCGTGCGGGTCAGTTCGTCGTCGTCGGGGTCCAGTTCCTTGTGCAGGATCAGGAAGCGGCTGACCTGCGAGGCCGACAGCTTGGGATCGGTGGCGAGGTCGGCATTGACCTGCTCCACGCATTCCGCGATCAGCTGGTAGACCTCGTCCTTGGCCGCCAGGTCGGTGTAGCCGGCATAGGCCAGGCCGCGCCGCTCGGCCCAGTTGCCCACGGCTTCCAGGTCGATGTTGATGAAGGCGCACACGTCCTCGCGGTCGGCGCCGAACGCCACCGCTTCCTTGATGTGCTGGAAGAACTTGAGCTTGTTCTCGATGTACTTGGGCGCGAACAGGCTGCCGTTGGCGAGCTTGCCCACGTCCTTGGCGCGGTCGATGATCTTGAGCTGGCCGTCCGTGTCCAGGTAGCCGGCGTCCCCCGTGTGGAACCAGCCGTCGGCGCTGCGCGCCTCGGCCGTGGCGTCCGGGTTGCGGTAGTACTCCTTGAACAGGCCCGGGCTCTTCACCAGGATCTCGCCGTTGTCGGCCACGCGGATCTCCACGCCCTCGACGGGCGGGCCGACCGTGTCGTCGCGCACCTGGCCGTCGGGCTGCACGCAGACAAAGACGGAGGTTTCCGTGGACCCGTACAACTGCTTCAGGTTGATGCCGATCGAGCGGTAGAAGACGAACAGGTCGGGGCCGATGGCCTCGCCCGCCGTATAGGCCACGCGCACGCGGCTCATGCCCAGCGCGTTGCGCAGCGGGCCGTAGATCAGCACGTTGCCCAGCGCGTAGCGCAGGCGGTCCCAGGCGTTGACGGACTCGCCGTCCAGGATCCGGGTGCCGACGCGGCGCGCGAGCTTCATGCAGGCCGAGAACAGCTTGCGCTTGATGTAGCCCGCGTCTTCCATGCGGATCATCACATGCGTCAACAGGCCTTCAAGCACGCGCGGCGGCGCAAAGTAATAGGTGGGGCCGATGTCGCGCATGTCGATCGACACGGTGTCGGGCGATTCGGGATGGTTCACCGTGAAGCCGGTGACCAGCAGCTGCGTGTACGAGAACATGTTCTGGCCGATCCACGCGGGCGGCAGGTACGCCAGCACGTCTTCCTGGTCGGTCAGCTTTTCCATGTCGGACACTGCGCGCGCGCGGTCGATCAGCGCATGGTGCGTCAGCACCACGCCCTTGGGCTTGCCCGTCGTGCCCGAGGTATAGAACATGGCGGCGGGATCTTGCGGCTGCACGGCCGCGACGGCGCGCTGGAAGAAGTCGGGATGCTGCGCGGCGTACTGGCGGCCCTGTTCCTCAAGCTGCTCATACGACAGCAGCATCGGGTCGGAGTAGTGGCGCAGGCCGCGCGGATCGTCGAACACCACGCGCTTGAGGGCGGGGCATTGGCCGCGCACCTCGATCATCTTGTCGACCTGCTCCTGGTCCTCAACCACGGCGACGCTGATCTCGGCGTCCTGCAGCACATAGACCATCTCCTGCGCCACGGCGTCCTGGTAGAGCGGCACGGGAATCGCGCCCAGCGATTGCGTGGCCATCATGGCCATGTACAGGCGGGGACGGTTTTCGCCGATGACGGCGACGTGCATGCCGGGCTGGATGCCGAGCGAGGCAAGGCCATGCGCGACGTGGCGGACATGCTCCGCCACTTCGGACCACGTAAGGGTTTGCCAGATCCCCAGATCTTTCTCTCGTATCGCGGGCCGCGACCCGCGAACGTTGGCATGCGCGAACAGCAGCGCTGGAAAGGTATCCAGCGCCGCCGGCACCTGTACAGATGCGGGCGGTGAATGTGCCACGTTGTCTCCTCCGGTTTGGGCGCATCGCGCCAGGAGACCGCGGGCGCGGCAGTGGCGATGAGGTGCTTGACCAGTTGGTTTTAGATTTACGGCAGGAGTTAAGGTATAAGGTTGGGTTGCTACCAACTGTCACCATCGCGACATTCAAGGAACTTTTAGGGTATTCCCGATGCAGCTATCCGACTCCCTGCAACTCGCCGCGGCCTGGTTTCGCGTGCTCAACGCCGAGCAGCAATCGCGCGTCGAGCGGGACCTTACCGTGCAGCAGGTGGTTGCCGGATCGATCATAGAGCGCAAAGGTGAACTCGCCCAGGCTTGGATCGGCGTATTGGCGGGACTGGTCAAGGTTTCGGTGGGCAACGCCGAAGGCAAGGTGGCCTCGCTGACCGGGGTGCCCGCGGGCGGATGGATAGGCGAAGGGTCGCTGCTCAAGCGCGAAGTCCGCAAATACGACATCGTGGCCCTGCGCGAGTCGGTCGTGGCCCGGCTGCCGGGCGCCACGTTCGACTGGCTGCTGGACACCAGCATCCCATTCAACCGCTACCTGCTGCACCAATTGAACGAGCGCGTGGCGCAGTTCATCGGCAAGGCGGAGTACGACCGCCTGCTGGATCCCGACGCGCGGGTAGCACGCTGCCTGGCCGAGCTCTTCAACCCTTTGCTGTATCCGGGCATGGGCATGCGCCTGACCATTACGCAGGAAGAAGTCGGCTATCTGGCCAGGGTCTCCCGCCAGCGCGCCAACCAGGCGCTGCGCAAGCTGGAAGAGGCCGGCCTGCTGAACGTGGAATATGGGGCGGTCCGGGTGCTGAACCTGGACGGCCTGAAACAATACGGATCGGACCGCGGCGTGGTCGAGGGCGAGCAGGCCGCGTAACAAAAGCGGCATGGCATTGAAAAAACCGCTTGACGACAAATAGCGCGCTATTTAATATTGCGCAATGAAATCCAGATCCAAACCCAAGGGCGCCTTCAACCCGCTGCTGCTGGACAGCCAGCTGTGCTTCGCCTTGTACTCGACCTCGCTGGCGATGAACAAGGTGTATCGCAAGCTGTTGCGCGGACTGGACCTGACCTATCCGCAGTACCTGGTGATGCTGGTGCTGTGGGAGGGCGACGACCTTACGGTGACGGATATCGGCGACCGCCTGTTCCTGGACTCCGCGACGCTCACGCCGCTGTTAAAGCGCCTGGAAGCCGCGGGCCTGGTGACCCGCAGGCGCGCCCAGGACGACGAGCGCCAAGTGATCATCGGCTTGACCCGCCAAGGCCGCGACCTGCGCGAGCAGGCCGAAGCCGTGCCCCACTCCATCGCCGCCGCCGCCCAGTGCACGCTGGACGAGGCGCAGGGCATGATGAAGACGCTGCATGCATTGCGGGAGAAGCTGGTCGACAGTCTTTGAAGTGCAGGGTGATGCCTGTCATCATCCGGTCTAATAAATAGCGCACTATCTAGTTGTGTGCAATTTAAGTAGCAAGGTAAGCAAGCAGGTCAGAGCAGTAATCAAAAGCAAGGTAACGCCGACGCGGGAGGTCCCGCCAGGCTCGCAAGTCAACGCTATCCATTTTCAAAAAAGGAAACGCATCATGTCTATCGAAAAAGTCCTCTATCGCGCCAGCGCCACCGCAACCGGCGGCCGTGAAGGCCGCGGCGTCAGCGACGACGGCGTCCTGGACGTCAAGCTCACCACCCCGCGCGAACTGGGTGGCGCGGGCGCAGCCGGCACCAACCCCGAGCAACTGTTCGCCGTGGGCTACTCGGCATGCTTCCTGGGCGCCATGAAGTTCGTCGCGGGCCGCGACAAGATCGCAATTCCCGCGGACGTGTCGGTGAATGGAACCGTCGGCATCGGCGCTATTCCCACGGGTTTCGGCATCGAAGTGGAATTGAAGATTTCGCTGCCGGGGCTGGATCGCGCCGAAGCCGAAAAGCTGGTGGCCGCGGCGCACATCGTTTGCCCGTACTCGAACGCGACGCGCGGCAATATTGATGTGACGCTGACGATTGTCTGAGTGTTTTTGACGATCGGGGGGCTTTGAGGCAGGGCGAGCTTCGTAGGTCGCCCGGCTGCGCGGGCGGTGGGGCCCTGTGCGCTTGCGCGAATGTGGAGGATCTTTGATCCCCACACCAAAGCAGCAAAGCACGCCAACACCGAAATCCACACGCGAAGCGTCACCACCCCGACGCAAGACAACGCGTAAGCCCCCAAAGGCCGCCCGCGCGGCCGGCCGGGGGCGGGCCCTGCAAGATCCTCCACCCCACCACCAAGGGCGACCAGAATGCCAAGCACACAGCTGGTCGCGGCGGCCGTCATTCCATCGACGACCGAGCCTGGCGCGTTGGGGGCCTGCGGTGCGCGGGGCGTCGATAAGCCCGAGGGAATCTGAAGGAAGCGCCAAAGGCGCTGACGAAGATGACGACGGGGCAGCCCGGAGCGAAGGCTCCGGGCCGCAATCGCAGCCCCGCGCACCGCAGGCCCCCAACGTGACAGGCGCCTCAAGAACCCGAAAAATCAACCCACCAAACAACCCGCGCTCAATGCGCCCCTCCGAGATAAGCCGCCACCACAGCCGGATCATGCTTCAACTTATCCGCGCTGCCATGCACGGAAATCCGCCCGTTCTCCAGCACATATCCATAGTCGGCTACGTTCAGCGCCGCCGCCGCGAACTGTTCCACCAGCAGCATCGTGACTCCTTCGTCCTTCAGCCGGGCAATGATCCGGAACACCTCTTCCACCAGGATCGGCGCCAGCCCCATCGAAGGCTCGTCCAGCAGCACCAGATCCGGATTCAGCATGACGGCGCGCGCCATGGCCAGCATCTGCTGCTCGCCGCCCGACAAGGTGCCCGCCAACTGCTCGCGGCGTTCCTTCAGGCGCGGGAACAGATCCATCGCCCGGCTCAGGTCGGCCTGCACGTCGCCCTTGGGGCGGCTGCCCGTCAGGCGCGGAAACGCGCCCAGCAGCAGATTGTCGGTGACCGACAGCGTCGGGAACACGCGCCGGCCCTCCGGCGAATGCGCCAGGCCCAGGCGCGCGATGCGGTGCGACTCCAGCCCGTCGATGCGCTTGCCGCTCAGCGTGATTTCGCCCGCCGTGGGGCGGATCATGCCGGACAGCGCCCGCATCGTGGTGGTCTTGCCGGCGCCGTTGGAGCCGATCAGGGTCACCACCTTCGCCTTTGGCACCTCCATGCTGATGCCGTGCAGCACCTTGACCTTGCCGTAGCCCGCTTCCAGATTCTTGATCGATAGCATTTTGTCGTCCCCTTGGCGTCAGGCAGGCGCGCCGCCCAGATACGCCTCGATGACCTTGGCGTTGCTTTGCACTTCGTTAGGCAGGCCCTCGGCGATCTTCTGGCCGAAGTCCAGCACCGACACGGTGTCGCATACCCCCATCACCACATCCATGTGATGCTCGATGAGGATCAGCGTGATGCCGTGGTCGCGCACCTTGCGGATGATGGCCAGCAGCTCGACGATGTCGGGCGCGGTCAGGCCGGCGGCGGGCTCGTCCAGCAGCAGCAGTTGCGGGTCCAGCGCCAGCGCGCGCGCGATCTCCAGCAGGCGCTGCTTGCCGTAGGGCAGGTTGCGGGCTTCCTCGCTGGCCAGCGATTCCAGGCCCACGAACTCCAACAGCGCCATGGCGCGCGCCCGGGCGCCTTGCTCTTCGCCCTTCCATTTGGGCGTGCGCAGCGCGATGCCGGCCAGCCCCGTGGTGAAGGTGTGATGCAGGCCCACCAGCACGTTCTCCAGCGCGGTCATCTCGCCAAACAGCTGCACGTTCTGGAACGTGCGGGCGATGCCCGTCGCGGCGATGTCCGCCGGCGCCAGGCCGACGAGCGATTTGCCCGAGAACTCCACCGCGCCGGCGGTGGGCACGTAGATGCCCGTCAGCACGTTCATCATCGTGCTCTTGCCCGAGCCGTTGGGGCCGATCAGGCCGTGGATGGTGCCGCGCTTGACGGTCAGGTCCACCTCGTTCAAGGCCTTCAGGCCGCCAAACTGCATCAGCACGCCCTTGGCCGCCAGCAGCGTCTCGCCCTTGCCTGCGACGGCGTCCGGAACGGCTTCCTGCGCCTTCACCAGATCCGTCTTGACCGACAGCGCCGCGCGGCGGGTGGAGAAGAACAGGTTGCGCACAAAGCCCACGATGCCGTCGGGCAGGTAGTACACGACGAACAGGATCATGACGCCGAAGATGGTCAGGCGCCAGTCGTTCAGCGCGTCCAGCCAGTACGCGAAGATCGCCAGCACGATCGTGCCGACGACCGGAACCGCAAGCCGGCGCGGTTCGGCGCGGCCCTTGGAAACCGCGACAATGCTGCCCACCGTCACCAGGATCGCCACGCCCAGCGCGATCAGGCGGAAGGTGGCGATGTCGTCCAGCATCTTGGGCAGCAGCACGATGATGGAGGCGCCCAGCAGCGCGCCCGTGCGGCTCTTCCTGCCGCCCATGATGATCGCCAGCAGGAACAGGATGGTCAGTTCGAAGTTGTAGGTGTTGGGCGAGATGTACTGTTCCGAGTACGAATACAGCGCGCCCGCCAGGCCGGCGAAGCCGGCGCTGATGACGAAAGCGATCACCTTGTGCCGGTAGACCGACACGCCCATGCAGTCCGATGCGATCGGGCTGTCGCGCAGGGCTTCGAACGAACGCCCCAGATGCGACTTCAGGATCCGGTGCACCACGATCAGCGAGATCACCAGCAGCGCGCCCACCAGCCAGAAGTACTCGCTCTTGGTCAGGATGTGCCCGCCGATGGACGGCTTGGAGATCTTGATGCCCAAGGGCCCTTCGGTCAGGAAGGTCATTTCGTTGATCAGGATCTGGATGATGGTGCCGAACGCCAGCGTTACCATGGCCAGGTAAGGCCCCGTGACCCGCAGCGCGGGCAGGGCCAGCACGGCGCCGAACGCCGCCGCGATCACGATGGCCGCCGGAAGCGTCACCCAGATGGGCATCTGCAGATGGAAGAACAGCACGCCGGCGACGTAGGAGCCGATGCCGAACAGGCCGGCATGGCCCAGCGACACCTGGCCCGTGTAGCCCACCACGATATCGAGCCCGAACAGCAGGATCGAATAGATCATGATGGTTTCAATCAAGTGCAGGTAATACGTGTTGGTCACGCCCAGCGGCACGGCCGCCAGGCAGGCCACGGCCACGATGGATAGCAACAGGTGCAAGGGTTTCATCGCTTACACCTTCTTGATCGCGGTCTTGCCGAACAGGCCGGCGGGCTTGAAGGTCAGAACGAGCAGCAGCAACACCAATCCCGGCACGTCTTTGTACCCCGTTGAAAGATAGAAACCGGTGGTCGTTTCGGCGATCCCCAGGATCAGCCCGCCCACCACGACGCCCATCCCGCTGGACAGGCCGCCAATGATCGCGACCGCGAACGCCTTCAGGCCCAGCACCGCGCCCATGGTGGCGCCGGTCAGGGTCAGGGGCGCCACCAGGACGCCCGCGAACGCGGCGGTCAGCGACGACAGCGCATAGGAAAACGTGATCACCATGCCGGTGTTGATGCCCATCAGTCCGGCGGCGTCGCGGTCGTTGGACGTGGCGACGAAGGCCTTGCCGTAGATGGATTTACGGTTGAATATCTCCACCAGGATCATCATGCCCAGGGCGCCGAACACCACCAGCAGCTCCATGGGCAGGACGTTGGCGCCCAGCACCTGGATCGGGGCTTCGGGCAGGGGCGAGGGAAAGCGCAGGTCGTCGCGGCCCCAGATGTTCTCGGCCACGTTCTTGAAGATGATCCCCAAGGCGATGGTGGCCATGATCCAGCCGAATTCCGACCGCGCCTTGATGGCGGGCCTGACGCCGACCCGCTCGACCAGCGCGCCTTGCGCGAAGCCGAAGATGCAGACGATGGGGATCATGACCCAGTAGTTCACGCCCAGGCCGACGAGCGTGAGTCCGACGAGCGCGCCCAGCATCAGGGCTTCGCCCTGGCCGAAGTTCAGCGTGCCCGATGTGGCGAATGTGAGCTGGTATCCGAACGCAATGACGGCATAGATCATGCCTAGCGCGATACCGCTATAGATGAGCTGTAGAAGAATCATGGTGTGTGTCTTGAGGCGCTGTGTTCCGTCCCAACCCCCTTGGGCAGAACGCTGTTTTCAGGCGGCTGCATGCGCCGCGCCCCAGGTGGGGGGGCGCGGGTGGCGGCGGCCGGGCAGCCGCCGCCTTCCTGCTTGTCGGGATTTAGTTGGCCTTGACCACGCGGCCGCCCTTGACCTCGCCAATGACCACTTCCTTCGCGGTGATCGCGTCGTGGTTCTCGGAGGTGAACGGCTTGTTGTAGACCATCACCACGCCTTCGACCGGCGTTTGCAGGTTTTCCAGCGCTTCGCGCACCTTCGGGCCGTCGGTGGAGTTGGCCTGCTTGATGGCCGCGGCCAGGAGGAGGATGGAGTCATAGCCCTGGGCAGCGGACACGGCGGAGTCGATGCGGTCGTTCTTGGGCTTGAACTTGGCCAGGTAGGCGTCGATGAAGGCCTTGCGCTTGGGGGTGTCCGGGTCCTGGATGAAGGTCTGCGGCATGCGCGCGCCTTCGCCATTGGTGCCGGAATTGTCGATGTAGTTGGCCATGGCCAGCGTCCAGCTGCCGATGATCGGCACCTTCCAGCCCAGCTTGGTCATGCCGTTGGCGATCTGCGCCAGTTCGGGGCCGATGCCGTAGGTCAGCACGGCTTCGGCGCCGGCGGCCTTGGCCTTCAGCAGCTGGGCCGTCATGTCGACGTCCTTGATGTTGAACTTTTCCACGGCCACGGGCTTGATGCCCTTGCCCGCCAGGGCCTTTTCCAGGTCCTCGCGGCCGAGCTGTCCGTAGTTGGTGGAGTCGGCCAGGATCGCCACTTTCTTGAAGCCGCGGCGGGTGACCGCTTCTTCGACGATCATCGGGGCCTGGATGCTGTCGTGCGCCGCGTTGCGGAACACGTAATTGTTGGGGTATTCCGGCGCCTTGAACTGGTGCGTGATCACGCTGCCCGTGGCCACGTTGTTGAACACAGGGATCTTGGCGTCCTGGTAGAAGCGTTGCGAGGCCAGCGCCACGCCGGTGTTGATGTACCCGACGGTGGCCGTCACCTGTTCCTTGTTGATCAGCTCCTGGGCGATCTGCACGCCGCGCTCGTTCTTGGCTTCGTCGTCGCGTTCGACGGCGACCAGCTGGCGGCCGAGCACGCCGCCGTTCTTGTTGATTTCTTCAATGGCCAGGCGCACGCCGTCGCGCATGCTGACGCCCATGGAAGACGAGCCGCCGGTGTAGGGGCCGGCAACGCCGATCTTGATGGGGTCGGCGGCGTAGGACGCGGCCGATGCGGCAAATGCCAAGGTTCCTGCTAGCAGCTTCAAGCGAAAATCCATGAATGTCTCCGTTGTAATTAGTAGAACTGCGTGGAAAACCGTATGCCGGCGCCCGTCGGCGGAATGAAGTGTTGTGGCGCTCTCCTGTGTCGCGTGTCGTGACTGTCTGCTTAATCGCTTACGCGAATCTGACCCGGCGGGGTTTTTCCGCGTAAATACCTAGTACGGACGCGCGGGGTTCCTTTCATTGCGCTGAAAAGCGGCATGAGGAGGAACGGAATGGGCGGCGTGGGGCGGGCGGGAAGCCGGCAAGGGACAGTCGCGTTGGCCGCATCCTAGCCAGCGTGGCGCGGCGGCGCACGGAATTTCATTCCGCACGGGGCTGGAAATTTATTCCTGACCGGCTCGCAGGCCGCGTGGCCATTGGGATGCCTGTTTGCACACGTCGGCCAGCCATAGGGAAAACGCTTGGGCCGCGCCGCCGGGCAGACGCGAGGATTCCGTACACAGGTGGTATTGGGATTCGCCGGGGATCTCGATGTCGAACAAGCGCACGAGCTTGCCCTCGTCGAGCCATTCGGCGGCCAGGCCGCGGCGTGTGAGCGCAATGCCCTGGCCGGCGTGCGCGGCCGCCAGCATCATGCCCAGGTCCACCAGCCAGACGCCGCGCGAGGGCTCGGGCCAGTCCAGGCCGGCCGCGGCCAGCCAGGGGCGCCACGGCTCCATCGGGCAGCGCAGCAGGTCCGCGTGGGCAAGGTCTTCGGGGCGCAGAAATGGCGCCCGCGCTTTCAGGTAGGCGGGGGAGCAGACCGCGAATACCGGGTCGTCGGTGAGTTGGCGCGCATGCAGCCCGGGATACTTGCCGCTGCCAAAGCGCACCCAGACGTCGGCGTTGGGCGGCATGATGTCCAGGTACGGGATGGACAGCATGATCTCCAGTTCCACATCGGGGTGCGCGGCCGTGAAGCCGGGCAGGTAGGGGATCAGCACCTGGCGCGCGAACGTGGGCGTGGACACGACGCGCAGCGTCTCCAGCTTGCGCTCGCCGCGCTTGTGCAGCGAGGCGTCGGACAAGAGGTCCAGCGCCGTGCGCACCTGTTCCAGGTATTCGCCCCCGGCGGCGCTCAGCGTGGCGCCGCGGCTGCTGCGGATGAAGAGGGAGACGTCCAGCATTGCCTCGAGCGCGGCGATGCGCTTGCCGATGGCGCTGGCGGTGACGAACAGTTCTTCGCTGGCGCGCTCGAACGAGCCCAGCCGCGCAGCGGCTTCAAACGCCTGGATGGCGGCAAGCGGGGGCAGGCGCACGTCTTTGTTGATGGAGGGTCCGCGCATGATCGTCTGGCGGGCCGGGCGTGCGCCCGACGAAAGAGTGGCAACGGGCTGATTATAAAAGTGATCGGGCGGGCAGGCCGTGCCCATATTGCTGGAGCACCTGGGCAATCACCACCCGGTAGCCGTCCAGCCATTGGGATTGGCCCTAGACGCCCTTGACCGCCAGGCTGACCGCCAGGCCGGCCATGACCGCGGCGATGATGCCGTCCAGGATGCGCCAGGCGGACGCGCTGGCGAAGAAGCGCGCGAACAGCCGCGAGCCGATGCCCAGCACGGCCAGCCACAGCAGGCTGGCCGTGAATGCGCCGGCCGCGAATGCCATGCGGGCGTCTTCAAAGCCATGCGCGAGCGAACCGACCACCACCATGTCCAGCCAGAAATGCGGATTGAGCAGCGAAAAGCCCAGCGCGCCCAGCATGGCGGCGCGGCGCGAGGGCACCACGTCGCGCGCGGCGGCCAGCCCGCCCGTCGCGGTCCAGGCCCGGCGCGCGGATTGCACGGCGTACCAGGCCAGGAAGGCCACGCCGAACCACAGCACGGCGGTGGTCAGCCAGGGGAACCAGGACGTCAGGGCCTGCAGGCCGGATACGCTGGCGAAGATGAAGACGGCGTCGATCAGCGCGCAGATGGCGACCACGCTCAGCAGGTGCGCGCGCATCAGCCCCTGGCGCAGGATGAACGCGCTTTGCGCGCCGACGACGGCGAACAGGCCCAGCCCGGTGGCCGTGCCGCTGGCCCAGGCAGTGAGAAAGAGGGGGGATGACAAGGTGGCGAACATGATGCGTGTACCTGTGACTGCAACGCCTGTGGGCGGCGCTTTAATGACAACGCCGGGCGCTGGGGCGCTCCGGCAATGTGCTATTTTCACTTGCCGTGGATGTGAAATACAGCTAATTTTCCTTCACTATCTTAAGCAAAGCTAATCCAGTGAAAATCGATCATGGCAACTTGAGGGCGCTGGCCGCCGTGGTGCGCGAGGGCAGTTTCGAACGGGCCGCGCTGTCCCTGAGCGTCACGCCGTCGGCGGTGTCGCAGCGGATCAAGGCTCTGGAGGACCGTATGGGCCGGCTCCTGGTCCAGCGCACCGTGCCCGCCGCGGCCACGTCGGATGGCCAGGTGCTGGTCCAGCTCGCCGAGCAGACGGCCCTGCTTGAGCACGACGCGCTGAACCGGCTGGGCGTGACGGACGACGATGTGCCGCATGCCAGCATCCCGGTCGCGGTCAACCACGACAGCCTGGAGACCTGGTTTGTCGACGCGGCCCTGCAGTTCGCGGCGCGCACCCGCGCGACGCTGGACCTGCAGTCCGAAGACCAGGACCACACCGCGGCCTTGCTGCGCAACGGCTCGGTGCTGGGCGCCGTGACCACGCTGGCCGATCCGGTGCAGGGATGCCGCATCCATGCGCTGGGCAGCATGCGCTATGTGGCCACCTGCACCCCGCAGTATCACAAGCGCTACTTCTCGTCCGGCGTCAACGCGCAGACGCTGGCGCAGGCCCCCGTGCTGGTGTTCAACCGCAAGGACGCCCTGCAGGCGCGCTTTGCGCACAAGATCGCGGACCCCGCGCCGTGGCAGCCGCCGGTATGGTGGGTGCCGTCCACGCGGGCATTCGTGCAGGCCACCCTGGGCGGCCTGGGCTGGACCATGAATCCGCTGCCGCTCGTGCAGGAGCACCTTGATGCCGGTCAACTGGTGCTGCTGCGGGGGCGCGCCTGGGAAGACGTGCCGCTCTATTGGCAGCATTGGCGGGTAAACTCCGAGGCGATGGAAGCCTTGACCGACTCGGTTCTGTCAGCCGCCCGCAGCCTGGTCCGGCGGCGTTAACCCTTCAGGAGTACACCCATGAACATCCGCAAGTTCGCTGCCATTGCCGCCCTGGGCCTGTGTACGGCCGGTTCGGCGTGGGCGAAGGACTACAAGGTGGGGCAGATCGAGGTCGACGACCTCTGGGTCCGCGCCTCCGCGCCCGGCCAGGCCAACGGCGCGGGCTATATGGATATCGACAACGACGCCAAGACCCCCGACCGCCTGCTGTCGGTGAGCTCGGACGCCGCCGAGCGCGTCGAGCTGCACACGGTGCAGACCGAGAACGGCGTGTCGAAGATGCGCCAGGTCGAAGGCGGCATCGCGTTGCCGGCCGATGCCGGGGTCAAGCTCAGCCCAGGCGGCTACCACGTCATGTTCATCAAGCTGAAGGCGCCGTTCAAGGACGGCGCCAGCGTGCCGGCCACGCTGAAGTTCGAGCAGGCGGGCGAAGTCGCCGTGCAGTTCAAGGTCATGCCAGCCTCGCACAATCCCGGCATGAGCCACGATCACGGCGCAATGAAGCACTGAGCGCGTCGCGTCCGTTGCGGCGGGCAAAAAAAGGGCGGCCAGTCGGCCGCCTTTTTTTTGCCCGCCCGCGCCGGTTCGGCCGGCGCGGCTTGCCCCGGATCAGTACAGGCCTTGCTGGCGCATGGCGTCGGCGACCTTGACGAAGCCGGCGATGTTGGCGCCGTCCAGGTAATTCACGTATTCGCGCGCGCTGTGGCCGTGGCGCACGCAGTTCTCGTGGATGTCGCGCATGATGGCGTGCAGGCGGGTGTCGACCTCTTCGCGGGTCCAGGCCAGGCGGGCCGAGTTCTGGGCCATTTCCAGGCCCGACACGGCCACGCCGCCGGCGTTGCTGGCCTTGCCCGGGGCATACAGCACGCGCGCGGCGATGAAGGCCTTGGCGGCCTCCAGGGTGGCGGGCATGTTGGCGCCTTCCGCCACGCACAGCACGCCGTTCTTGATCAGCGTCTGGGCATCGGCCAGTTCCAGTTCGTTCTGGGTGGCGCAGGGCAGGGCCACGTCCACCGGCACGTGCCATGGGCGCTTGCCGGCTTCGTACTGCAGGCCGAACTGCCTGGCGTACGTGTCCAGGCGGCCGCGCAGGTCGTTCTTGATGTGCATCAGCGCCACCAGCTTCTCATGCGTGAAGCCGGCTTCGTCCACGACGGTGCCGTTCGAGTCCGAGATGGTGACCACGCGCGCGCCCAGCGCCATGGCCTTCTCGATGGCGTATTGCGCCACGTTGCCCGAGCCCGACACGGACACGCGCAGGCCGTCGAAAGACTTGCCCACGCGCTTGAGCATTTCTTCCGCGAAGTAGACGGTGCCGTAGCCGGTGGCCTCGGGGCGGATCAGGCTGCCGCCAAAGGTCAGGCCCTTGCCGGTGAAGACGCTGGCGGTGGAGTTCGAGAGCTTCTTCATCATGCCGGCCATGAAGCCGACTTCACGCGCGCCCACGCCGATATCGCCGGCGGGCACGTCGGTGTCCGGGCCCAGGTGGCGGTACAGCTCGATCATCAGGGCCTGGCAGAAGCGCATGACTTCGGCGTCGGACTTGCCCTTGGGATCGAAGTCGGAGCCGCCCTTGCCGCCGCCCATGGGCAGCGTGGTCAGCGAGTTCTTCAGGGTCTGTTCGAAGGCCAGGAACTTCAGGATTGACAGGTTCACCGAGGGATGAAAGCGCATGCCGCCCTTGAACGGGCCGATGGCCGAGCTGTGTTGGATGCGGAAGGCGCGGTTGACCTGGGCGCGGCCCTGGTCGTCGGTCCAGCACACGCGGAACTGGATCACGCGTTCGGGTTCCACCAGGCGTTCGAGCAGGGCATGCTCGGCGTAGTGGGGGTGCTTTTCGATGAAAGGCCACAGGCTCAGCATCACCTCCTGGACGGCTTGCATGAACTCAGGCTGCTGCGGATCGCGCGCGGCGACGCCACGCAGAAAGTCGTCCAGACTCTGCACTTTCAACATGATCTCCTTGGGGGTGCTTCGAATAGGTGCGGACTGCGCCATTTTGGGGCGCGAAGAATTTGTTTTGGTGCATGGCTGCACCTGTATGGTGCGGGATTGTAGGGGCAAATTGTTGGCCCGCGCAAAGGCGGAAAGTGGGCCAGCGCCTTGATATCAAAGAAGTTTTTTTGGCGATAAATAAGGGACGTATAAACGCGGCAGAAGACGGAGCAATGGCGCCGATAGCCGGAATTTAGCGGAGGGCGCTTGAATTCCCTGGGGAAATTAATATGTCCCCGTTTAATCTCATATTGTTTCCATAGGGAGCGATGATTCCCCGGGCAAGCTCACGTCTAGTGGGCCAGGCTATTTTGACCGGTCGTCGAGGGGATTTCGTATTTATACGTCCCCATTATTTATTTGAGAAAAATCACGCGACGGGCGGTCGATCAGACCTGCGCCACCGCCAGGGCGCCGCCCAGCGCCACCAGGATTGCCCCCACGCACCGGTCAACCACGCTTTGATGGTCCAGCAAGACGCGGCGCAGAAGCGGCGACGAGACCGACCACGCGACCAGGCTGAACCACGCCCAGTGGGCGGCCGACATGAAGAGCCCGTAGCCGAGCTGGCGGGTCCACGGCGTTCCGGGCGAGACCAGCTGCGTGTAGGTGCTGACCACGAACAGCGTCGTCTTGGGGTTCAGCGCGTTGGTCAGGAAGCCGCCGTAGAGCGCGCGCCACGCCGATATCGCGGGGCGCGCGGACAGGTCGCGACTGACCGGCGTGCGGTTGAAAAAGGTTTTCCAGCCCATGTAGACCAGATAGCACGCGCCCGCCAGCTTGATGCCCTGCAGCACCGGCTGCGCATGGTGGGCCAGGAGGCCCACGCCAAACATCGTGTAGAACACATGGACTTGCACCCCCAGCGCAATGCCCAGCGCGCAGGTCAGGCCGGTGCCGCGGCCAAAGAGATAGCTGTAGCGCGTGACCATGGCGAAGTCCGGGCCGGGGCTGATGACGGCAAGCACGGTGATGAGGGCGACGGCGATCAGTTCGGTCATGGCGGATCCAGGGGCAGGCTCAGGGGCGCCCATTGTGGGACGCTGGCGCGGACACGAAAAACGATTTTTAATGCCGCATATCCGTCAGAAAAATTCACCAACCTCTATGAAGCTTCCGCCCCTGAACACCCTGCGCGTGTTCGACGCCGCCGCCCGCCACGAGGCGTTCGGCAAGGCCGCGCAAGAGCTGCATGTGACGCATGGCGCGGTCAGCCGCCAGATCAAGCTGCTGGAACAGGCCCTCGGGCTGACACTGTTCGAAAGGCGCAATAGGGCGGTTTTCCTGACCGATTCCGGCAGGCAGCTGCTGGGCGTGACACGCAGCCTGTTCGAGCAGCTGGCGGCGGGGCTGACGGCGTTGCGGCAGCCGGCGGCGGATGCGCCGCTGGTGCTGTCCTGCGAACCCACGATCGCCATGATGTGGCTGATTCCCCGGCTGCCCGAGTTCCAGCGGCGGCATCCCGGCATGCAGGTGCATTTGTACGCGGCCGGCGGCCCGGTCGATTTCGCGGCGCAGGGCGTGGACGTGGCCTTGCGCCGCAATGACTTCGAGTGGGATGCCGCCCTGCATGCGGGAAAGGTGTGCGAGGAATGGACGGGGCCGGTCTGCCGGCCCGGGCTGGCCGCAGTTCGGGACCACGGCGCGGGCGCGGATGCGTGGGGCGGCGCGGCGGCGCTGGGCAGCGCCACGCGTCCGCAGGCCTGGCGGCAATGGTCCCAGGCGTCGGGCAGGCGGGCGCCGCGCCGGCCGGGGCCGGCCTATGAACACTTCTACCTGAGCCTGCAGGCCGCCGCCGCCGGGCTGGGCGTGGCCATCGGGTCCGCGCTCATGGTGCGAGACGCGCTGCGCGACCATCGGCTGGAGGCGCCTTGCGGATTCGTGCGGGACGGGTCCGCGTATTTCCTGCTGTCGCCCCGGCCGTTTGGGGACGACCCGCGCGCCGCGGCATTCCTGGCGTGGCTACGGCAGGAGGCGGCCGCCTCGCTGCCGGGGGCGAATGACGACGGTCAGAGCGTCGCGTCGTAGTCGATCGTCAGCGGCGCGTGGTCCGAGAAGCGCTCGTCCTTGTAGATGGCCACGTTGCGGGCCTTGGCAGCGATGCCGGGCGTGGCGATCTGGTAGTCGATGCGCCACCCCACGTTCTTCGCCCAGGCCTGGCCGCGGTTGCTCCACCAGGTGTACTGGTCGGGCCGGTCGTCGATGGTGCGGAACACGTCCACGAAGCCGCGCTTGTCGAACACGTCGGTCAGCCAGGCGCGCTCCTCGGGCAGGAAACCCGAGTTCTTCAGGTTGCCCTTCCAGTTCTTCAGGTCGATTTCCTTGTGCGCGATGTTCCAGTCGCCGCAAATGACGAATTCGCGGCCGGTCGTCTTGTGTTCGTGCATCAGGGCGTCGATCCAGGGGGCGAAGCGGTCCAGGAAGCGGTACTTCGCCTGCTGCCGTTCGTCGCCGCTGGAGCCCGAGGGCAGGTAGGCGCTGATCACCGACAGATTCTTCCAGTCGGCGCGGATGATGCGGCCCTCGGGGTCGAATTCTTCGCAGCCCAGGCCGATGTTCACGCGCTCCGCCGCGTCGCGCAGGTAGATGCCCACGCCGCTGTAGCCCTTCTTCACCGCATGGTGGAAGTGGCCGGTGTAGCCCGGCGGATGGCGCAGGTCGTCGGTCAGGTCATCGTGGGACACCTTGATTTCCTGAAGGCACAGCACGTCGGCGGCGTGCTTTTCCATCCACGGTTGCAGGCCCTTGCGGAAGGCGGACCGGATGCCATTGAGGTTGATCGACGTGATGCGCAGCAAAGCGAAACTCCTATAGTGCGGCCGCGAGGGCCCGGGCAATGCCAGGAATTTAACCGACTCGGCGCCGCCGTCCCGGGAATGGCCCCGACAACGGATAAAATGCCGGGGTTTGCCACCTACCGGATCTTCACGCATGCCCGCCGCCCATTCCTCCGCCACCGCCCTTGAATTCGTCCGCTTCGCCTTGAGCGAGGGCGTGCTGCGTTTCGGCAGCTTCAAGGTCAAGTCGGGCCGTATCAGTCCCTATTTCTTTAACGCCGGACTGTTCAACAGCGGCGGCGCGGTCGGCAAGCTGGCGCAGTTCTACGCCCAGGCGCTACTGGACTCGGGCGTGGCCTTCGACATGCTCTTCGGCCCGGCGTACAAGGGCATTCCGCTGGCCACGGCCACCGCCGTGGCGCTGGCCGGGCATCCGGACATGCAGGGCCGCGGCGACGTGCCGTTCGCGTACAACCGCAAGGAAGCCAAGGACCACGGCGAGGGCGGCACGCTGGTCGGCGCGCCGTTGAAGGGCAAGGTCGTCATCATCGACGACGTGATAACGGCCGGCACGTCGGTACGCGAATCCGTGGAGATCATCCGCGCGGCGGGCGCCGAGCCCGCGGCGGTGCTGATCGCCATGGACCGCATGGAACGCGCGGGCCCGGACGACGCCCTGTCGCCGCATTCCGCCGTGCAGGACGTGGCCAAGACCTACGGCATTCCGGTGGTGGCGATCGCGTCGCTGACGGACATCCTGGCCCTGCTGCAGGACGATGCATCGTTTGCCGAAAACCGCGACGCCGTGCTGGCGTACCGGACGAAGTACGGGGTGAAGTAAGGGCGGGGGCGCCATGTGATAGCGCCCGTACTTTGCCGGACGTCGTGGGCATGCGGCGAGCCATACCGGAGAACCGGGGAGCCAAAGGGGCGTCGGACGCAGTTCTTCAACGACCGGTACGCTGTTCAGGTTCTCCGAAAATTGCGCGAGGGCGCTTGCGTCTGCCATGCCTGAGCGCTCCGCGCGCAATGCGCCATGGGCGACTTCTAAAGACCATATTGTCGGTACGCAAGTTATGTAGTCGTCAAGCCCCTCCAGGATGCGGAAAGCAGTTGCCCGGAAGGGCTGATCGGGCAGATTCAACCAATTGAGCGTTACCGACGCGTCAAGTACGAGTTTCATTCGTGCACCGGCTTTACTGCTGCCCACCAGCTTTCGTAGCTGTCGTGCTGGATCGCCGGAAAGGTTGTCAGTGACTCCAGCGCCCAGTGGGCCTTTGCACTCATCATGGGATTGACGGGACGGATTTGGGCATGCGGTTTTCCGTCGCGCGTAACGACCACGCGGGCGCCATCGCGCGCTGCCTCTATGAGCGCGTCCAGTCGCTCGGCAAGCTGCTCATGTAAGGGGACATGGCGGCCTCCGGGCGATAGGTGCTTTGCCCCATTCTTCCCAAAAGAAAAGGCCGCGGCAATGTGCCGCGGCCCTTTATCAGCCTGAATCCCTAAGACGCGATCAGCTGTCGAGCTTCTGCTTGAGCAGGTCGTTCACTTGCTGCGGATTGGCCTTGCCGCGGGCGGCCTTCATGATCTGGCCGACCAGCGAGTTGAACGCCTTCTGCTTGCCGGCGCGGTACTCGTCCACGATGGCCGGGTTGGCCGCCAGCACCTCGTCGATCATGGCGCCGATAGCGCCCGTGTCGCTGATCTGCTTCAGGCCGCGGGCGTCGATGATCGCGTCGGCGTCGCCGCCGCTTTCACCGGCCCACATGGCGCCGAAGACTTCGCGGGCCATCTTGTTGGAGATCGTGCCGTCGATGATGCGGCCGATCAGGACGGCCAGCGCCGGCGCCTGCACGGGCGAATCGGCGATGCCCTTTTCTTCCTTGTTCAGCGCGGCGGCGACTTCGCCCATGACCCAGTTGGCGGCCAGCTTGGCCTGGCCGGCCGGCAGCGCGTGCGCCACGGCCTCGAAGTAGGCGGCCAGGTCGCGGCTGACGGTCAGCTGGGCGGCGTCGTAGGCCGGCAAGCCATATTCCGATTCGAAGCGGGCGCGCTGGGCGGCCGGCAGTTCGGGCATGGAGGCGCGGACCTCGTCCACCCAGGCGCTGGAAATCACCAGCGTGGGCAGGTCGGGGTCGGGGAAGTAGCGGTAGTCGTGCGCGTCTTCCTTGCTGCGCATGCTGCGCGTTTCGTCGCGGTCGGCGTCGTACAGGCGGGTTTCCTGGACGACGGTGCCGCCGTCCTCGATCAGCTCGATCTGGCGCCGCGCTTCATAGACGATGGCGCGTTCCAGGAAGCGGAACGAGTTGACGTTCTTGATTTCGGTGCGGGTGCCGAATTCCTTCTGGCCCACGGGGCGCACGGACACGTTGGCGTCGCAGCGGAACGAGCCTTCCTGCATGTTGCCGTCGCAGATGCCCAGCCAGACGACCAGGCTGTGCAGCGCGCGGGCGTAGGACACAGCCTCGGCCGCCGAGCGCATTTCGGGCTCGGTCACGATTTCCAGCAGCGGGGTGCCGGCGCGGTTCAGGTCGATGCCGCTGGCGGGGGCGCCATTGGCCAGGTTGAAGTCGTCGTGCAGGGACTTGCCGGCGTCTTCTTCCAGGTGGGCGCGCGTCAGGTTGACGGTTTTTTCTTCTTCGCCCACGAAGAACGACAGCGAGCCGCCCACGACCACCGGCAGCTCGTACTGGCTGATCTGGTAGCCCTTGGGCAGGTCGGGATAGAAGTAGTTCTTGCGCGCGAAGACCGAGCGCGGCGCGATGGTCGCGCCCACGGCCAGGCCGAAGCGGATGGCGCGTTCGGCCGCGCCGCGGTTCATGACCGGCAGGCTGCCCGGCAACGCCAGGTCGACCACGTTCGCGTGCGTGTTGGGCGCGGCGCCGAATTGCGTGCTGCTACCCGAAAAAATCTTGGAGTCGGTGGAAAGCTGGGTATGCGTTTCCAGGCCGATGACGATTTCCCAGTTCATGTTCTCAGCCTTGCTGGACAGGGGCACGCTTATGCCAGTCCGTCACGTGTTGGTAGCGGTCGGCGATGGCCAGCAGGCGGCCTTCGTCGAAGTAGTTGCCGATGATCTGCAGGCCGACGGGGCGGTTCTGCTTTTCACCGCCGAAGCCGCAGGGGATCGACATGGCGGGCAGGCCCGCCAGGCTGACGCCCAGCGTATAGACGTCGGCCAGCCAGTCGGCGGTCGGGTCGTCGCGGTTGTCGCCGATGTTCTTGGCGGCCGTGGGTGTGACCGGCCCCATGATGACGTCGCACTGGCCGGCGTAGGCGCGCTGGAAGTCCTGGGCGATCAGGCGGCGCAGGCGCTGCGCCTGCAGGTAGTAGGCGTCGTAGTAGCCATGGGACAGCACATAGGTGCCGATCAGGATGCGGCGCTTGACCTCGTCGCCGAAGCCTTCGGCGCGCGAGCGGCTGATCATCTCGTCCAGGTTGCCATACTGCGCGGCGCGGTGGCCATAGCGCACGCCGTCGTAGCGGGCCAGGTTGCTGGATGCCTCGGCGGGGGCGATGACATAGTAGGCGGGGATGGCCAGTTCGGTGCGCGGCAGCGACACCGGCACGCGCACGGCGCCCAGCGCTTCAAACTGCGCCAGCGCGGCTTCCACCGCGGCGGCCACGTCCGGCGCCAGGCCGGCGCCGAAGTACTCTTCCGGCACGCCGATGCGCAGGCCCTTGAGGGGCTGGCTGCCGGCGGCGTCGAAACGGCCTTGCGCGGCGTCGAAGTCGCGGCGCACGCGGCCGGGCTCGTTCACGGCGCCGTCGCATTTTTCCAGGCTGGTGGCGTCGCGCGGGTCAAAGCCGCTGATGACGTCCAGCAATTCGAGCAGGTCGCGGCTGCTGGGGGCCAGCGGGCCGGCCTGGTCCAGGCTGGAGCCGAAAGCCACCATGCCGTAGCGCGACACGGTGCCGTAGGTGGGCTTGATGCCGCTGACGCCGCACAGGGCGGCCGGCTGGCGCACCGAGCCGCCGGTGTCGGTGCCGGTGGTGGCGGCCACCAGGCGCGCGGCCACGGCGGCGGCGGAGCCGCCCGAGGAGCCGCCGGGCACGGCGGCATGGTCCCAGGGGTTCTTCACGGCGCCGTAGGCGGAGTTCTCGTTGCCGGAACCCATGGCGAATTCGTCGCAGTTCAGCTTGCCCAGCGACACCGCGCCGGCCTCGCCCAGGCGTTCCACGACGGCGGCGTCGAAGGGGCTGACGTATCCTTGCAGCATCTTGCTGCCGGCGGTGGTGCGCCAGCCGCGCGTGACGAAGGCGTCCTTGTGGGCGATCGGGATGCCGGCCAGGGGGCCGGCCGTGCCGGCCGCCAGGGCGGCGTCGGCCGCGCGGGCCTGCGCCAGCGTCAATTCGGCGTCAATATGTAAAAAGGAATTCAGGCCGCTGGCCGCTTCGGCGGCCGCCAAGGCGCTTTGCGCCAGGTCTACGGCGCTGATCTGGCGTTGCGCGAGGGCCGCGCGCAGCGCGGCGATCCCCTCGAATTGGGTGTGCAGAGCGGGTTTCGTCATGACTTAATCCAGGACCTTGGGAACCAGGAACAAGCCGTCCTGGGCGTCGGGAGCATTGGCCAACAGCTCCTGGCGGCGGGCTTCCGAACTGGCTTCGGTCACGGCGTCTTCACGCAGGCGCAGCACAATGTCCTCATGGGCGGACAGAGGGTGGGCCAGGGGTTCGACGCCTTGGGTGTCGACGGACTGGAGCCGTTCGATAAGGTGGAGGATGCCGTTGAGTTCGGCCTGCGCAATGGTGCGCTGGTCGGGGGTCAGTTCGATTCTGGCCAGCCGGGCAATGCGGGCCACATCTTTGTCATTGAGCGCCATGGGGGATTGCAAAATCGATAAGCGAAGGCCGAAGGGCGGGACTGGGGCAGTATGCATACGCCAAACCCGTTACAAAGCTTGAATAGCCTGCATTTATGCGCTATTTCCGGTGAAATTATAAGTTATGATTCACGGTTTAATCGCCGTGATGACAGGCGGGCCCCTCGTTTTTCGGGCCAGACGCCCCACGGCATGACCCCAATTCCCCCCAGAATTTAGCTGAGCTCCCATGTTCGGATTCCTGCGCAGTTATTTTTCCAGCGATATGGCGATCGACCTCGGTACCGCCAATACGCTGATTTACGTCCGCGGCAAGGGCATCGTTCTCGATGAGCCCTCCGTGGTCGCAATCCGTCATGAAGGCGGGCCTCACGGCAAGAAGATCATCCAGGCCGTCGGCCACGAAGCCAAGCAGATGCTCGGCCGAGTCCCCGGCAATATCGAGGCCATCCGGCCCATGAAGGACGGCGTTATCGCCGACTTCACGGTCACCGAACAGATGCTCAAGCAGTTCATCCGCATGGTGCACCCCCGCAACATGCTGGCGCCCAGCCCGCGGATCATCGTTTGCGTGCCCTGCGGCTCCACCCAGGTTGAGCGGCGCGCCATCCGTGAATCGGCCTTGGGCGCTGGCGCCTCCCACGTCTTCCTGATCGAAGAACCCATGGCCGCGGCCATCGGCGCCGGCCTGGCCGTGTCCGACGCCAGCGGCTCCATGGTCGTCGACATTGGCGGCGGCACCACCGAGGTGGCGGTCATCTCGCTGGGCGGCATGGTCTACAAGGGCTCCGTGCGCGTCGGCGGCGACAAGTTCGACGAAGCCATCGTCAACTACATCCGCCGCAACTACGGCATGCTGATCGGCGAACCCACGGCCGAACTCATCAAGAAGGAAATCGGCTCGGCATTCCCGGGTTCCGAAGTCCGCGAGATCGAGGTCAAGGGCCGCAATCTGGCCGAAGGCGTGCCGCGCAGCTTCACGGTCTCGTCCAACGAGATCCTGGAATCGCTGACGGATCCGCTGAACCAGATCGTTTCCGCCGTGAAGATCGCCCTCGAGCAGACGCCGCCCGAACTGGGCGCCGACATCACCGACAAGGGCATTGCCTTGACCGGCGGCGGCGCACTGCTGCGCGACCTCGACCGCCTGCTCCAGGAAGAAACCGGCCTGCCCGTCGTGGTGGCCGACGATCCCCTGACTTGCGTCGTGCGCGGTTGCGGCGAAGCGCTGGAACACCTTGAGAAACTGGGCGCCATCTTCATCAACGACTAATACTGCCCGCCGGCCCGGAGCCCCGCTTTTTCACGGCTCCGGCCGCTGCGGTGGCTACGGACGCGGGCGCCCGGGCTGAGATTCATGCAACGACAAGGGACTCCTCCCCTATTCAGGCGCGGCCCACCCGCGGAGGTGCGGCTGGTCGTTCTGGTCGTCCTTGCCCTGGCCCTGATCATCATGGATTCGCAATGGCGCATGCTGGAACCGGCGCGCCGGGCGATATCCGTGGCGCTTTACCCTTTCCAGCGCGCCGTCATGGCGCCGCGCGACCTCGTCCAGCAAGTCAACGAGTGGGTCAACGCGGCCAACCTCATCCGCAGCGAAAACGAAGCCTTGCAGCGCCAGCGCATCGAGCTGGCCCAGGTTGCCTCGCACGCGGCCCAGCTGGCCGCCGAGAACTCGCAACTGCGCCGTCTCCTGGGCGTGACCGATACCGTGGCGCAATCCGCCGTCGTGGTCGAGGTCATGTACGAGCCCACCAACGCCTTCACCCAGCGCCTGGTTTTCAATAAGGGCAGCAAGGCCGGCCTGGCGCCGGGCATGCCCGTGATCGACGAAGGCGGCGTGGTCGGCCAGATCGTGCGCGTGACGCCCATGACGGCCGAGGCGGCGCTGGTCACCGACGAACAGGTCTCCATCCCCGTGCAGCTGCTGCGCAACGGGCTGCGCCTGATCGCGTTCGGGGGCAATTCGCCCGGAAAAATGGAAGTTCGTTACCTGGCGGCCAATGCCGACATCAAGGAAGGCGATACTATCGTCACCAGCGGCGTCGGCGGCTTGTTCCCCGCCGGCCTGCCCGTGGCCAAGGTGACCTCGGTCGAGCGCGACACCGCATCGGGTTTCGCGCGCGCCGTGTGTGAACCGCTGGCCCACCCCGAACGCTATCGCCACTTCCTGGTTCTGCAGGTGGATGTGGACCGCGCCGAGTCCAACCGTCAGGAGGTCGATTCCGGTGGATCGGACTAATCAATCCGCCGGGCAACCCCGGCGCCGCCTGGGTACGCCCAGCAACGTGCAGCCCGACAGGCTGTCCGGCCCCGCGCACGGCGTGTTCGTGTGGGGCACGGTGCTGCTCGTCTGGCTGGTGTCGCTGCTGCCCTGGCGGCTGTGGCAGGGCGCGCCCGACGTGCTGCTGCTGATCATCGCTTTCTGGTGCGTCCACGAACCGCGCCGCGTCGGCCTGTTCACGGCATTCTTCTTCGGCCTGCTGATGGACGTGCACGATGCGGGCCTGCTCGGCGAACACGCCTTGTCCTACACGCTGGTCGCCTACGGCGCCGTGGTCCTGCACCGCCGGCTGCAGCGCTTCGATCTCTGGAGCCAGGCGATGCACATGCTGCCTGTGTTCTTCATCGCCCGCTTCGTGACCCAGATCATCCATGCGTGGCTGGCCGGCAAATGGCCGGGCTGGGACTGGGGCATCAGCGTGCTCCTGACCGCCGCCCTGTGGCCGCTGGCGGGCTGGGTCCTGCACTTGCCGCAGCGCGGTGCCGACGACGCCGAATCTTCCTCCGCCTGACGGCGGCGTTGCGTCATGTTCGAATTCAAGAAAACCGGCCAGCAGCAGAAGCAGCGTTTTCGCCTGCGCGCCTGGGTGGGCGGCGTTTTCGCGCTGATCTGCTTTGGCGTGCTGATCGGCCGGTTCTGGTATCTGCAGGTCGACCGCTACGAGGGCCTGTCCGAACGCGCCGACCGCAATCGCATCGCGGTCGTCCCGATCCCGCCGCGCCGCGGCGAGATCCTGGACCGCAATGGCGAGGTCCTGGCGCGGAACTACCGCACTTATACGCTTGAGGTCGTGCCCGCCCAAGCGGGCAACATGAATGAGCTGTTCGAGCGCCTGACCGAGGTCGTCTACATCAGCCCGACCGATCAGCGGCGCTTCAAGCGCCGCGCCGCGGAGTCCAGCCGCTACGCCAGCCTGCAGCTGCGCAACAACCTGAACGAGACCGAGGCCGCCTGGTTCGCCGCGCACTCCTTCCAGTTTCCGGGCGTGGAGCTGCGCGCGCGCTGGGTGCGCGAGTACCCGCAAGGTCTGTCCGCCGCGCACGTGGTGGGCTACATCGGCCGCATCGCCGAAGGCGACAACGAAGAGCTGGACCGTGCTGGCCAGCTGGGCAACTACCGGGGCACCGAGGTCATCGGCAAGAAGGGCATCGAAAAAACCTGGGAGGAGCAGCTGCACGGCCGCACCGGCCTGGAAGAGGTCGAAGTGACCGCCGGCGGGCGCCCCATGCGCACGCTGCGCCGGATCGACCCGGTGCCGGGTTCGGACATCATGTTGTCCATCGACCTGGGCCTGCAAAAGGTGGCCGAAGAAGCCTTCGAGGGGCAGCGCGGGGCCCTGGTCGCGATCGACCCGGACACGGGCGAGGTGCTGGCCTTCGTGTCGCAGCCGTCTTTCGACCCCAATCTGTTCGTGGACGGCATCGACGTGGACAACTGGCGCATGCTGAACGAATCGCCGGACCATCCGCTGATCAACCGTCCGCTGTACGGCACCTATCCCATCGGCTCCACGTACAAGCCCTTCGTGGGCCTGGCCGCCCTGGAGCTGGGCAAGCGCCGCGCCACGGACCGCATCTCGGATCCCGGCTACTACGAGTTCGGCGGGCAGAAATTCCGCAACGCCGGCGGCGCGGCCTACGGCATGACGGACATGCACAAGGCCATCGTGGTGTCGTCCGACACCTATTTCTATTCGCTTGGGCCCGAAATCGGCGTGAATGCGCTGCACGATTTCACCAAGCAGTTCGGTTTTGGCCAGATCACCGGCATCGACCTGGAAGGCGAGAAGCGCGGCGTGCTGCCGTCCACCGACTGGAAGCGGGCCGCCTACAAGGACAAGGAGCGCCAGCGCTGGTACGCGGGCGAGACGATTTCCGTGGCCGTGGGGCAGGGCTACAACGCCTTCACCCTGCTGCAACTGGCGCAAGGCACGTCCACCCTGGCCAACAACGGCCTGTTCCGCCGCCCGCACCTGGTGCATGCCGTGCGCGACCCGCGCACGGGCGTGGCCAAGCCCACCGAGTCCACGCCCGACTACCGCATTCCGCTCAAGCAGGCCAACGTGGACGTGATCAAGAACGCGATGGCCGACGTGGTGCGGGCCGGCACGGCGCGCCGCGCGTTCGCCAATGCCCCGTACCAGGCCGCCGGCAAGACCGGCACCGCGCAGGTGTTCAGCCTGCGCGGCGGCCATTACCGCGCCAGCGCCATCGACGAGCGCTTGCGCGACCATGCCCTGTTCATGGGCTTCGCGCCGCTGGAGCATCCCCGCATCGCTGTGTCGCTGATCGTCGAGAACGCGGGCTGGGGCGCCAGCGTGGCGGCGCCGGTCGCGCGCAAGGTGTTCGACTACTGGCTCGCCAAGGACAGGCAGGACAGGATCGTGCGGCCCGAGCGCGCCGATCCCTTGGCCACCGTTGAAACCATTACCTCCGACCTGGTGCGTCAACAATGAAGCGACTGGGCCTTATCCTGCTGCGCGTGTTCACGGCATTCGACTGGCCGCTGCTGGCGATCCTGCTGATGTTTGCCGCGCTGGGCCTGACCGTCATGCACTCGGCGGTGGGCGGCACCGACTGGCGCTTCGCGGAACAGTCGCGCAACTTTGTCATCGCGTTCTTCGCGATGTGGATCATGGCGCTGATTCCGCCCAAGTGGCTGATGAAGCTGGCCTTGCCCTTCTATGTGGTGGGCGTGGTGCTGTTGCTGGGCGTGGAGTTCTTCGGTGAAACCAGCAAGGGCGCGACCCGCTGGCTGAACCTGGGTGTGACGCGCATCCAGCCATCCGAAATGATGAAGATCGCCGTGCCGATGATGCTGGCCTGGTACTTCCAGCGCCACGAAGGCGCCGTCCGGATCCGCGACTTCCTGGCGGCCGCGGCAATGCTGGCCGCGCCTTTCGGCCTGATCGTGCTGCAGCCCGACCTGGGCACGGCGCTGCTGGTGTTCGGCGCGGGCTTTTTCGTGATCTATTTCGCGGGCCTGTCGTTCAAGCTGCTGGTGCCGGTGATGCTGGCCGGCATCGTCGCCATCGGCACGCTGGTCTACTACGAAGACCAGTTGTGCGAACCCGACGTGAACTGGGTGGTGCTGCACGACTACCAGAAGCACCGCGTCTGCACGCTGCTCAATCCCAGCTCCGATCCGCTGGGCAAGGGATTCCACACGATCCAGTCGATGATCGCGGTGGGCTCGGGCGGCGTGTACGGCAAGGGCTACATGAAGGGCACGCAGACGCACCTGGACTTCATCCCGGAACGCACCACCGACTTCATTTTCGCCGTGTACGCCGAGGAATTCGGCCTGTACGGGGGCATTGCCATCCTCGTGCTCTATGGCCTGATGATGGCGCGAGGCCTGACGATCGCATCGCGGGCTTCGTCACAGTTCGGCCGGCTGCTGTCGGGGGCGCTGACGATGATGCTGTTCATCTATGTGTTCGTGAACGTGGGGATGGTGACGGGGATTCTGCCTGTTGTCGGCGTGCCTTTGCCGTTCATGAGTTATGGGGGGACGGCGTTGTTCACGATGGGGATTGCGTTCGGGATCATGATGAGCATCAGCCGGCATCGGTCGGTGAAGGCTTGAGGTTCTGCCGGTGTCTGACACCCGTGTGAGACGATCTCCAACTTGAGCCGCCGTTTCATGGGTGTCAGACACCTATTCTGTGCGAGCCGCTTACGCCTGTAGACCTGTACGCGCGCGCCGCCCATCGGGCATTGGAGTTGAAATGGCGAT
>NZ_JBHXNI010000001.1:47947-137819 GCF_042721735.1 Achromobacter sp. NPDC058515 | reverse complement strand
TCATGGGTGTCAGACACCTATTCTGTGCGAGCCGCTTACGCCTGTAGACCTGTACGCGCGCGCCGCCCATCGGGCATTGGAGTTGAAATGGCGATTGGTGGCGGGCCAGAAAATTCTGGGCCTGTCACTGCTCTGCCGGTCTGCCGGTGTCTGACACCCGTGTGAGACGATCTCCAACTTGAGCCGCCGTCTCATGGGTGTCAGACACCTATTCTGTGCGAGCCGCTTACGCCTGTAGACCTGTACGCGCGCGCCGCCCATCGGGCATTGGAGTTGAAATGGCGATTGGTGGCGGGCCAGAAAATTCTGGGCCTGTCACTGCTCTGCCGGTCTGCCGGTGTCTGACACCCGTGTGAGACGATCTCCAACTTGAGCCGCCGTCTCATGGGTGTCAGACACCTATTCTGTGCGAGCCGCTTACGCCTGTAGACCTGTACGCGCGCGCCGCCCATCGGGCATTGGAGTTGAAATGGCGATTTGTGGCAGGCCGAAAATTCTGGGCCTGTCACTGCTCTGCCGGTGTCTGACACCCGTGTGAGACGATCTCCAACTTGAGCCGCCGTTTCATGGGTGTCAGACACCTATTCTGCTCGGCATCATCCATCGCAGGACATCGCCAAAGCCCCGGCCCGCCAGGCGTCTTGAGAACCCAACAAGAACGCCCACGAAAACACAAACCCTAAAGCGTCAAGGCAAAGCCTCAGGCACCCCAAGGTCCACCGCCAGCTTCGTCAAGCCATCCCAAATCCGGCTGTCGAACTCGACCGAGTCCGCATTGACCGCCCGATTCCGGGCCTCGTATTCGCCCGGATACTGCACCCCTTCAACACCAGGCTGCGGCTTGCAGGCATGCAGGTAGTCGATGAAAGCGCCCACCTCCATCGTCCGCCAATCCGTATTGAAGTCCACCTGCGGATCCAGCAGCAGCGCGAACATGTTGTTCGTTGCCACGCCGATGCGGGGATGTTCGGGCTGGATCGTGCCGCCGCCGGAAAGAACGCCGGCCAGCAGCTCGGCCACCAGGCCCAGCGCGTAGCCCTTGTGGCCGCCGAACGGCAGCAGGGCGCCGGGAGGATCCGAGAACAGGGCATTCGGGTCCGTCGTGGGATTGCCGTCGGCGTCGATCAGCGATCCCGGCGGCGCCTGCTCGCCTTTGGCGGCCAGCACCCGCGCCTTGTTCACGGCGATCGAGCTGGTGGCCATGTCCACGATGAAGGGCGGGCGGCCGCCCGGCAGCGGGCCGGCGAAGCACAGCGGGTTCGTGGTCAGGCATGCCTGGGCGCCGCCGAACGGGGCGACGGTCGGCGAGCGGTTGATCACGTTGGTGAAGGCCAGCAGGATCAGCCCCTTGGCCGCGACCATTTCCCCGAAGTGGCCCATGCGGCCCAGGTGATGGCTGTGGCGCAGGGTCAGGATGCACTGGCCGTGCTCCTGCGTGCGTTCGATCGCTTTTTCGATGACGACCTTGCCGACGTACTGGCCCAGGCCGTGGTGGCCGTCGTAGGCCAGCATGGCGCCCCGGTCATTGACCAGCTCGGGCCGGCCATCGGCCTGCGCCAGGCCCTCGGACAGCACGCGGCGGTAGTTCGTCAGGATGGACAGGCCGTGGCTGGTGTAGCCGACCCGGTCGGACTCGACCAGGTGCTCGGCTACATCGCGGGCGATGTCTTCGGGCACGCCTTGCGCCATCAGCACGCGGCGGCCGTATTCGTTGGCTTGGGCGATCGTGATTCTCATGATGCGATCTCCTTAGAGCCAGCCGAGCCAGCGCCAGTAGGTCATGCCCATCAGCAGCATCAGCAGATAGCCCACGATGGTGACGATGATGCCGACCTTGGCGAACTGCTTGGCGTTGAAGGTTTCCGTGCCCAGGCACACCATGTTCTGCGGCGCGTTGATGGGCAGGATGAAGCCATAGCTCACCACGAAGCCCAGCAGCATCGTCATGCCCAGGCGGCTGAAGTCGCCCGGCAGGGTGGCCAGCACCGAGATCAGGATGGGAAGCATGGCCGACGTCAGCGCGGTGGCGCTGGCAAAGCCCAGGTGGATGATGATCAGGAAGGCCGCCAGGATGGCGAAGATGGCCAGCGGTCCCAGGTGGTCCAGGCCGGTATGCATCACCACCTGGTTGCCCAGCCATTGGCCGGCCTGCGTCGTCAGCAATGCGGTGCCCAGGCTGATGCCCACGCCGAACACGATCACGGTGCCCCATGGGATGCGCGATTGCACGTCTTTCCAGGTCATCACGCCAAAGCGCGGCAGCATCAGCAGGACCAGGCCGAAGTAGGTGGTCGAGGTGGTGTCGAACTTGTGCAGCTTGCCTTCGGTCGACCAGAACAGCAGCAGCATGACCGACACGGCCATCAGGCGCTTTTGCGCGCCCGTCATGGGGCCCAGTTCAAGCAGCGACTTCTCGACCGCTTCCTTGCCTCCGGCGATGCTGTCGCTTTCCGGCGGCAGCATCTTGAGCACGATGATGATCAGCACGGCCGACATGATCAGCGACCAGGGGGCGCCGGCGATCAGCCAGTCCGACCACGCCACGCGTTCGCCCAGCATCTTTTCCATGAAGCCCACTGTCAGCAGGTTCTGCGCGGCGGCGGTCTGGATGCCGACGTTCCAGATGCTCGTGGCTTGCGCCACGATGATCATGATGCCGGCGGCGATGTTCGAACGCTTGTCCACGCCGAAGGCCGCGATGACGCCCATCATGATGGGCACCACGGCCGCGCTGCGCGCGGTGGCGCTGGGCACGACCAGGCTCAGCACGATCGTCACGGCGATGCATCCCACCAGGATGCGGCGCGTGCTGGTGCCCACCCTGGTCAGCGTCACCAGCGCGATGCGCCGGTCCAGTCCGGTGAACGTCATGGCCGCCGCAATGAACAAGGCGCCGGTGACAAGCGCCAGCGCCGAGTTTGCGAAGCCGGTCAGCGCCATGCTGATCGCGGCCGAGGTGCCGTAGAGCACTTGCGGGTCTTTGATTGTCGGAGCCGTGCCCAGCAGGAAGGCCATCAGCGTCGTGATCATGATCGCGCTGGCTTCGTAAGACACGGCTTCGGTAATCCAGACCACCACGGCGAACGCCAGGATTGCCAGCATGCGGTGGCCGGCGACCGGCAGGTCCGCGGGCAGAGGCATCATCAGCACGCCGATCATCACCAGGATGCCGGCGACGAGTCCGATGGGAATTTTGGCTTTCTTGGGGGCTTGCGAGGCAGGGACTGCGGTTTCCGCGGCCATATCCTTCTCCGGTTGAGGTCAAACTGACGAGACACCGCCCGCGAGCACGGGATCAATCAAAACGGTGTATCGACGCTACAGGATGATCGTGACGGCATTGAGGAAAACCCGTATTGATATAGGTCAAGCCGGTGGAGATTTGCGCTTGTGGAAAACCCATCTCGGGCATTATGCTCGTCGCCCCGCCCGGGCCGCAAGCCTTGGAATGTTGCATGGATGCACACCAATTGCGCCCGAGACTGGGCGGTTTGGGGGCGTTCCGGCGTTAATTCGCCCGCGCCATGCAGCGAATGATGGGCATCTTCAGCCCAGGGCCAGGCGCAGCTGTTCGTCCAGATGCAGCGTGGGCGCGACGCGCCAGCCGCTCTGGGCGTAGCGCAGCCAGCGGCCCAGCACCAGGTGCGTCAGCAGGCTGGCGTGCGCGGCCACGTTGGCCTCCTGAGGCAGGCCGCCGTCGGTGACGGCGATGCGCAGCGACTGCTTCAGCGACGCTTCGATCCGGTCGTTGATATGGTTGATGCGTTCCTGCAGCCGGTTGTCTTCCGTGACGAGCGCGTCGCCCGTCAGCACCCGCGTCATGCCCTTGTTGCGTTCCGAGAAGGTCAGCAGCATGGCGACGGTCTTGTGGGCCTGGACCAGGCCGTAGGGTTCGGCGGTGGCGATCTGGTTCACCAGCGTGAAGATGCTGGTCTCGATGAACTCGATCAGCCCTTCGAACATCTGCGCCTTGCTGGCGAAGTGCCGGTAAAGCGCGGCTTCCGAGACCTCAAGGCGCGCGGCGAGGGCGGCCGTCGTGATGCGGGACGCATGCGGCTGCTCCAGCATCTCGGCCAGGGTCTGCAGAATCTGGGTCTTGCGCTCGCCGGGTTTGCTCGCCATGGAAGGGTCTGCTCTGCGCAGGCTGACGGTGAAGGGGGGGAGGAGCGCGCCGCTACCCCCGCAAGGGGCGCCGGCGTAACAACAAATCACTGACGGAGTTTACCCGCAAGTCCACGTATGCCGGTCGATGGGACCGGCCGCGAGCGAAGGGCGTGCCGGGATGATACACATGGACGGTGCGCAAGCCCGCCTGGCGCGCGCCGCGCAGGTTGGCCAGCGTGTCTTCCACCAGCACCGCGCGGTGGGCCGGCACGCCTTCGCGGGCCAGCACGTAGCGCAAGAGGGCGGGCGAGGGCTTGGGCCGGAACTCGCCATGCAGCCGCATGTGCTCAATGGCCCACAGGCTGTCGAACTGGCGCAGGATGCCCAGGCGGGCAAGCACGGCGCGGGCGTAGTGCAGCGGCGCATTGGTCAGCAGCACCTTGCGGCCGGGCAGTTGCCGCAGCTTGTAGGCCAGCGCCTTTTCCGAGCGCACCAGCGGGTTGACGTCGAAGTCGTGGCTGCGGTGCAGGAAGTCATGGGCGTCCACGCCGTGATGCCGGACCATGCCGATCATCGTGGCGCCGTAGCGCTTCCAGTACTGCGAGCGCACGCGGTTCGCCGTGTCGATGTCGACGTTCAGCGCCTCGGCCACGGCCATGGTCATGCCGTGGTCGATCTTGGGGAAGATGGCGTGCGAGGTGTCGTGGAGCGTGTTGTCGAGATCGAACAGCCACAGGCGTTCGGAAACGCCCGTGGCGATGCGGCGGGAGCGGCGCAGGCGCACCGCCGGCCGCAGCAGGCAACGCTGCGCCCGCATCAGTGCGAGCTGATCATCGTGCCCACGCCTTGGTCGGTGAGGATTTCCAGCAGCAGGCAGTGCGGCACGCGGCCGTCGACGATGTGCACCGAGTTCACGCCGTTCTTGGCGGCGTCCAGCGCCGACGAGATCTTGGGCAGCATGCCGCCGGAGATCGTGCCGTCGGCGAACAGTTCGTCGATGGTCTGCGCCGACAGGCTGCGCAGGAGCTTGCCGGCCTTGTCGAGCACGCCTGGGGTGTTGGTCAGCATCAGCAGCTTTTCGGCGCCCAGCACTTCGGCCATCTTGCCGGCGACGACGTCGGCGTTGATGTTATAGGCCGTGCCGTCCTCGCCATAGCCGATGGGCGAGATGACGGGGATGAACTGGTCGTCCTGCAGCGCCTTCACCACGGCCGGCTCGACCATGGTGATGTCGCCGACGAAGCCGATGTCGATCGGTTCGGCGGGATTGTCCTTGTTGGCCATCAGTTTCTTCTGGGCCTGGATCAGTCCGCCGTCCTTGCCGGTCAGGCCCACGGCCTTGCCGCCGACCTCGTTGATCATCATGACGATGTCCTGCTGGACCTGGCCGCCGAGCACCCATTCCACCACTTCCATGGTTTCGGCGTCGGTGACGCGCATGCCCTGGATGAAGGTGCCCTGCTTGCCGATGCGGCGCAGCGCGTCGTCGATCTGCGGACCGCCGCCGTGGACCACCACCGGATTCAGTCCGACCAGCTTGAGCAGCACGACATCGTGCGCGAAGCTGCGCTGCAGGCGTTCTTCCGTCATGGCGTTGCCGCCGTACTTGACCACGATGGTCTTGCCGTGAAATCGTCGGATATACGGCAGTGCTTCAGACAGCACAGCGGCTTTTACAGCAGGAGACGAAACGGCGGCAGGGTCGGGGGTGTCGGTCATGGCAGCTAAGTCGGCAAATAAGTAGTCAGTAAGTTGATGGGCGGTAAAAAAATGCCTGCACAAAAACGCGTTCGGGACGCGGTAGCGCAAGCATACGACGGATTGTAGTACCCACGCGTTTCTTATGCTTTAAACCCATGTTCATATGCCCGACAAATAACCGGCATTCAGGTAAATTGGGGGCGTTTTCGCAACGGAGCGCTCCGCAAAAGGGGGCGAATCCGCACCGGCGGGGCATCGATCCCTGTTTTTTTTACCTATAAAAGAGGCAAGACATGCGTTTGAACTTCGTCCGTTCCGCCCTGGCGGCGTCGGCCTTCCTGGTGGCGGCCAACGCTGCCCATGCTGAGAAAGTGGTGGTGGGCGCCACGCAAGTCCCGCACGCCGAGATCCTGGAAGTGGTCAAGCCCCAACTCGCCAAGGACGGCGTGGAGCTCGACATCAAGGTGTTCAGCGACTACGTGCAGCCGAACCTGCAGCTGGCCGACAAGCAGCTGGACGCCAATTTCTTCCAGCACAAGCCCTATCTGGACTCCTTCAACAAGGACCGCAAGGCCACGCTGGTGCCGGTTGCCCTGGTCCACGTCGAGCCGTTCGGCGGCTACTCCAAGAAGATCAAGAGCCTGTCCGAACTCAAGGACGGCGCCACGGTGGCGATCCCCAACGATCCCTCCAATGGCGGCCGGGCGCTCGTGCTGCTGCAAAAGCAGGGCGTGCTCAAGCTGAAGGACCCGTCCAACATTCTGGCCACCGCCGCGGACGTGGTCGAGAACCCCAAGAAGCTGAAGTTCCGCGAACTGGAAGCCGCGATGCTGCCGCGCTCGCTGGATGACGTGGACCTGGCGCTGATCAACACGAACTACGCGCTGGAAGCTGGCCTGGTCCCGACCAAGGACGCGCTGTTCATCGAGGGCGCCGATTCGCCGTACGCCAACATCCTGGTGACCCGCAGCGACAACAAGGACGCGCCTGGCATCAAGAAGCTGGTCAATGCGCTGCACACGCCCGAGGTGAAGAAGTTCATCCAGGAAAAGTACAAGGGCGCGGTGATTCCGGCTTTCTGACGCCAGGTCCGATACTGCCCCCCGCGAACCGCCCGTTGACCGGGCGGTTTGTTTTTGGCGGGGCGAAAAAAACCGCCCTGCCGGGCGGTCTTTGGGCGGCGTGCCGGCGGGTTAGCCTGCTGCCAGGGCCTTTTCCACGGTCGCGTGGAACTCAGCCTTGTCGTATTCGCCCAGATAGCGCTTGATTATGCGTCCCTGTTTGTCGATCAGGAAGGCGGTGGGCGTGAGGCGGATGTCGCCGAAGGCGCGGGCGATCTCGCCCTTGGTATCGAGCGCGACGGGAAACGGCAGCTTGCGCGTTTCGGCGAAGTTCAGCACGAAGTTCGGGGGGTCGTAATTCATGGCGACCGCGATCGCCTCGTATCCCTTGCCTGCGTATTCCTTGTAGGCCGAGATCGTGTCCGGCATCTGCTTGACGCAGGTGACGCAGCTGGTTGCCCAGAATTTGACCAGCACGACCTTGCCGCGCAGATCCTGCATGGAGAAGGTCTTGCCTTCCAGGGTGGTGAAGGTGACGTCGGGGGCGGTCTGGGCGGGGCGCAGGACGAACCAGGCGCCGATGCCGACCGCCACCAGGACGGCCAGGGCTACGATGGCTTTCTTCATTTGATGGGCATGGCCTCTACGCCGCCGCTCGTGCCGGACGCGCTGTCGCTTGCCGCGCCGGCGCCGCTTTCGATGGGCGCCTTGGTTTCCGTGGAGTTGGACTTGGAGCCGCTGCCCGACAGCCGGATGGCTTCTTCGCGGCTGATGGTCTCGAACAGCTTGACCACCTTGGCCACGCCGCCGACATCCGCGGTGGCGTTGGCGGCGTATTCGCCTTCGGCCTGCGTGACCTTGCCCATCAGGTAGACGACGCTGCGGTCGGTCGTCAGCGCGATGGTGCCGGAGGGCACGTACTTGGTATTGATCAGCGCGGTCTTGACCTTGGAGGTGAGCCAGGTGTCGTTGGAGCGCACGCCGAACGAGGCGATGGGACCCACGTTCAATTGGTTGATGACCTGTTTGACGTTCTCGATGCCCTGGGCGATGGCGGTGGCCTGGCTCTTGGCTTCCTCGGTCGGCACGTCGCCGGTCAGCAGCAGGTGGCCGCCGTAGGCCATCGCGTTGACGCGGGCGGTGTCGCCCAGCTTCTGCGAGATCTGGCTTTGCGCCTTGAACGCCATGTTCTGGTCTTCGAGCTGGACGCCGGACGTGCGGCGATCCGTCACGACGACCGCCGTGGTGGCGGCGGCGCCGCCCACGATCAGGGGCGCGCAGGCCGACAGCGAGAGCGCCGCGGTGGATAGCGCGGCGGCGAGCATCAACGGGCGGACTGCGGTTCTGACGTCAGAAATCATTCGGTGTCTCCAAGCAGAAGAGCGTCTATGCCGTCGCACAGCGCGTGCAGCAGCAGAATGTGGACTTCCTGGATGCGCATGGTGCGATCGCTGGGAACACATAGATGGACGTCCATGGGCGTAATGAGTTCCCCCATGACCCCGCCGCCCTTGCCGGTCAGGGCCAGCACGTGCATTTCGCGCGCGCTGGCGGCTTCCATGGCGCGGACCACGTTGGGGGAATTGCCGCTGGTGGAAATGGCCACAAGCACGTCGCCGGCCTGGCCGAAGGCGTTGACCTGCCGCTCATAGATCTCGTCAAAGCCGTAATCGTTGCCGACCGCCGTGAGGATCGAGGTGTCGGTATTGAGCGCGATGCCGGCCAGGGGCAGGCGTTCGCGCTCGAAGCGGCCCACCAGTTCGGCGATGAAATGCTGCGCATCGGCGGCCGAGCCGCCATTGCCGCAAGCCAGAATCTTGCCGTTGTTTGCCAGGGCGCCGAATAGTACGTCCACCGCCACTGCCAGCGGTTCGGCCAGGACGTTCATACTTTGTTCGCACGCAGCCATGGCGTCGCGAAAGTGCGACGTCATACGAGAGGTCATATCCATGGGCGCGATTATCTCACGGGGCAGGGCTGCTGTTCTGTCCATGCGTAACGAGGCTGCGGCGGGGCGTTACGGGGGCGGCCAGGTCAGGGCAGCCAGAACGCCCCGCGCAGCCATTGGGGCTGGCCGGCGTCGAAGACGACAGCGTCGAACCGGGCGGCGGGCAGGGTGCCGCGCCAGTGCCGCCTTGCCAGTTCCGGCAGCCAATGCGCCGCGGCGCGGGCCAGCCGGGCCTGTTTTTCGCGGCCGATGCTGGCGGCGGCGCCGCCGAAGCGGGTCCGGGCGCGCGCCCGGACCTCGACGAAGACCAGCGTGTCGCCGTCGCGCATGGCCAGGTCGATCTCGCCCGCGCGGCACCACAGGTTGCGCGCCAGCAGCGTCAAGCCTTGGGCCAGCAGCAGGCGCAGCGCGGCCGCTTCGTGCTGGTCGCCGCGGCGCTGCGCGGGCGAACGCCGGGGAGGGGGGCGGTCGGCGGCCACGGCGCGGCTTGCGCGCCGCCGCCGCTTGTTGGCGCGGCGCCGGGCGGCCAGCGCCAGTTCGCAGGCCAGGCGCAAGGTGTCATCCGTCATGGGGGTTCCGAAAGCAGCGGGCATAGGCGGCTACACTGACATGGTTTTCCGTGTCAGTAGGCTGCAATGAATCAAAACGTCTCACCTCCGCCTGCCGGCGATGCCTGGTCCCGCGTTTCCGAACGCGTGGCGGGGCAGCATTGGCCCGTCTCGACGCTGTACGTCGTGGCAACGCCGATCGGCAATCTGGGCGATCTGGGGCTGCGGGCCTGGCATGCCCTGCAACGCGCCGATGTGATCGCCGCCGAAGACACGCGCGCCAGCCGCACGCTGCTGGACGCCTGGGGCGTGACTACCCCGCTCATGGCCGCCCATCGCCACAATGAGGCCGCGGCGGCCCAGGCCATCTGCGAGCGCCTGGCGCAGGGCCAGACCGTGGCGCTGGTGTCCGATGCGGGCGCGCCCGCGGTCAGCGACCCCGGCGCGCGCGTGGTGCGGGCGGTGCGTGCCGCGGGGTTCGCGGTGGTGCCGGTGCCCGGGCCCAGCGCGGTGATCGCGGCCCTGATGGGCAGCGGCGTCACCACGGATGAGAATCCCGCCTATGCCTTCGCGGGCTTTCCGCCTTCCAAGGCGGTGGCCCGGCAGCGCTGGCTGCGCAAGTGGTGCGCCTTGCCCGCGCCGGTCGTGATGTTCGAATCGCCGCACCGGCTGGCGGCCACCCTGGCGGACTTGCTGGAAGTCTGCGGGCCCGACCGCCAGCTGACCGTGGCGCGCGAACTGACCAAGCGCTTCGAGGAGATCGCCACCTTCGCGATGGGCGACGGGGCGGCCTGGCTGGCGGGGGATTCGCACCGCGAGCAAGGCGAATTCGTGCTGATCGCGCATGCCCAGGCCGGGCAGGAAGAGGACGAGGACGCGGACCCGCGCACCGATGTCTTGCTGGACGCGCTGCTGGAGTCGCTGTCGGTGCGCGACGCCGCGCGCGTCGCCGCCAAGGTCACCGGCCAGCCGCGCGACGTGTTGTACAACCGGGCCCTGGCCCGCAAGAAGCCGCTGGAATAAGACATGGTGTATTCAACGGTCGTGTCGAACAAGCCCGCCGATCCCCACGAGCCGATCGCCTACCGGGACATGCCCACGCCGCTGGGCGAGATGCGCCTGGTCGCCAGCCCCAAGGGCTTGCGCGGCGCCTGGTTTACCGACCAGTCGCTGCTGCCGTCCCCGGAGGGCTGGACGCACACGGAATCCGATCCCATCCTGGAGCAGGCGCGCCGCGAACTGGACGAATGGTTCGCCGGAAAGCGCCGCACGTTCGACGTCGCCCTGGACCCCGTGGGCACCACGTTCCAGCACGAGGTCTGGCATGCGCTGTGCGCGCTGGATTTCGGTGTGCTGACCAGCTATGGCGAAATGGCGCGCACGGTGGGGCGGCCCAAGGGCGCCCAGGCGGTGGGCGGCGCCGTCGGCCGCAATCCGATCATCATCATCATTCCCTGCCACCGCGTGATCGGCGCCGATACTTCGCTGACCGGCTTCGGCGGCGGGCTGCCGCGCAAGCAGGCGCTGCTGGCGCACGAAGGCAACCGCTACCTCAGCCGCAACCCGCGCGCGCGCCGCGTTTGCGATGGCCAGGCCGAACTGCCCTGGTAGGCCGGGCCGCCTTGCGGCGGGCGCAGTTCTTTACTGCGAGGCGATGCTGGGCAGGATGCCGATCCGGTCCGAGACCATCGGCACGGCGTTCAAGGCGCTTTGCCGGTCGGGGTAGGGCCCGATCCTGACGCGGTACAGGTTGTTGGCTTGTTCGACGGATGCCGGGGGCGCGCCTTCCGCGCCCAATTGCGTGTTGATACGGCTGACCAGCGACTGCGCGTTGGCGGGCTGGCTGAACGCGCCCACCTGCAGATAGATGCTGCCGGCGGCGCCGGCCGGCATTTGGCGAACCGGCGCGGAGCCGGGCGCGGGCGCGGTCGGCGGCTCTGCCAGCAGCGCCACGGGCACGGCGGCCGCGGGCGCCAGGACCGGCGTGGAGCCGGTCGCCGATGCCGGCTCCGGCGCGGGCGCGGCGGGCGCGCCCTGCGAGGCCAGGCGGCGGATCTCGTCTTGCGGGATGGCTTCCACGACCACCTGCCCGCTGCCCGGGCCGATGATGCCCAGCTTGTAGGCCGCGACATAGGACAGGTCCATGATCCGGTCGCTATGGAACGGCCCGCGGTCGTTCACCCGCACGACGATGGTCTTGCCGTTGACCAGGCTGGTGACCCGCGCATAGCTGGGAATCGGCAGCGTGGTGTGGGCGGCCGTCATGGCGTACATGTCGTAGGACTCGCCGATGGACGTGGAATTGCCGTGGAACTTCTTGCCGTACCAGGACGCGATGCCGCGCTTTTTGTAGGGCTGGCCGCTGGTGTCGGGCACATAGCGCTGGCCGAACACCACGTATGGCCGGTTCGCGCCGCTGGCGTAGGGTTCGATCCGGGGCACCGCGTCCGGCACCTGGTCCAGATTCGACGGCGGGTTGGCGTCCGGCCCATCGTCCTTGTAGTAGCCGCCGCCTTTCTTGCGCCCGCCGGTGGAAGAACAGCCGGCCACGGCAATGGCCAGCAGCAACATCAGGATCAGGTGGAGCGGACGGGACAGGGTCATGCGGATTCGTCGGGCAGTTGGGTGCGATGGCGCACCAGCAGCGGGTCGTGGTCGGCAAAGCGCAGCGCCAGTTGTTCGACCACATAGACCGAGCGGTGCTGGCCGCCGGTGCAGCCGATGGCGACTGTCAGGTAGTTGCGGGTGTCTTGCGTGTATTGCGGCAGCCAGCGGTTCAGGAAGCCGGCGATGTCGTCGATCATCTGGCCCACCTTCTCGTACCCGGCCAGCCACGTGGCCACGGGCTCGTCGCGGCCCGTCAGCGGGCGCAGGTTGCGGTCGTAGTGCGGGTTGGGCAGGCAGCGCACGTCGAACACCAGATCGGCGTCGCCGGGCACGCCGCGCTTGTAGGCGAACGATTCGAAGGTCAGCACCAGCGGCGCGCGGTCGGCCTTGATCAGGTCGCGGATCCAGGCGCGCAACTGGCCGGGCGTCAGGTCCGAGGTGTCGATGACGTGCTCCTGCTCGCGCAGCGGCGCCAGCAGTTCCCGTTCAAGGGCGATGCAATCGGTGAGCGAGGGGGCGGTGCCGCCGCGCTGCAGGCGGTCGGTCAGCGGGTGGCGGCGCCGGGATTCGGAGTAGCGCTGCACCAGCGTCGCCGTGCTGGCGTCCAGGAAGACCACGCGCAGGCTGGTGCCCATGGCGCGCAGCGCGGTGACCACGTCGGGCAGTTCGGCCAGTTCGCCGGGGGAGCGGACGTCGATGGCGACGGCTACCCGCTCCATGCCGTCATCGCGGGCGTTGGCGATGAACTCGGTCAGGAACCGGACGGGCAGGTTGTCGACGCAGGTGTAGCTGGAATCCTCGAGCATCCGGAGCGCGACGGATTTGCCTGAGCCTGAGATGCCGGTGACAAGGACGACTTTCAACATGGACATGATTGTGGCACGCTTTTCCAGGACGATGCCGGCGGGATGACATCTGATATGGCCATAAACTCGGAATCTGCGCCTGTACCCTTTCGCCCGGCCTGGCGTAAGCTGGGGGCCGGATACTTCACAGATTCACTTTACGCGCCCCGCCGTCATGCGATTCGGGGGATGGGAATTCGACCTAGATGTTAGCCCTCATTTCCTTTCGTCGTGTTTCACCGCCGCGGTTTTGGGCAATTTCCGGGTGGTTGGCGGTCGTGATCGTTGCCTTTTGGGCCGCGCCGGCGCTGGCCCAGCAGGCGCCGCAAGAGACCTTGCGGCCGGACACCATGGCCGCGCGCGTGGCGGCCTGTACGGCCTGCCATGGCGCGCAGGGCAGGGCTGGCGCCGACGGCTACTACCCGCGCCTTGCCGGCAAGCCGCAGGACTATCTGTATCACCAGTTGCTGAATTTTCGCGACGGCCGGCGCCAGTACCGGCCGATGACGCATCTGCTGGCCGGCCTGCCCGATGACTACCTGCGCGAGATGGCCGCGTATTTTTCCGGGCAGCGCGCGCCCTATCCCGCGCCGGCGCGCGCCGATGTTTCCAGCGCCACGCTCGAGGCCGGCCGCAAGCTCGCCATGGACGGCGACGCCGCGCGCGGCCTGCCCGCCTGCGCGTCCTGTCACGGCGCCGCCTTGGGCGGGATGCTGCCGGCCATCCCCGGCCTGCTCGGCCTGCCACGCGACTACATCGGCGCGCAGATCGGAAGCTGGAAGAACGGCCTGCGCCGCGCGGCCGCGCCGGACTGCATGGCGGACATCTCCAACAAGCTCACCCCCACCGACATCGGCGCCCTGGCGGCGTGGCTGTCGTCGCAACCCGTCGTCGAGCCCTACGCGCCCGACGCCGCGGGTTCGGTCCGGCTGCCTGCGGAATGCGGCAGCCAGGCGCAACGGTAAACGGGGGCCCGGATGAAGCTCATGAAGAAAGTCCTGTGGGTCCTGCTGCTGCTGGCGATCGTGGCGGCGGGCAGCCTGTACTGGCTGGGTACGCGCGACGATTCCAGCACCGGCCCCGCTGCCGCCGCGGCCGATGGCGCGACGCTGGTCGAGCGCGGCCGCTACCTGGCGCTGGCCGGCAACTGCATGGCCTGCCACACCAGCCGGGGCGGCAAGGCGCTGGCGGGCGGCACCCCTATCCCCACGCCGTTCGGCACGGTGTACGGGCCCAATATCACGCCCGACGACAAGACCGGCATCGGCGCCTGGACGGCCGACGATTTCTGGCAGGCGCTGCACAACGGCAAGTCCAGGGATGGCACGCTGCTGTACCCGGCGTTCCCGTACACCGAATACACCCGCGTCACGCGCGCCGACTCCGACGCGCTGTTTGCCTACCTGCGCAGTGTGACGCCCGTTAGCCAGCCCAGCCGGCCGCCCGAACTCGATTTCCCCTACGACCAGCGCGCCTTGCTGGCCGCCTGGCGCGCGCTGTATTTCAAGCCGGGCGTGCAGGAGCCCGACGCCAGCCAGTCGGTGCAGTGGAATCGCGGCCGCTACCTGGTCGAAGGCCTGGGGCATTGCGCCGCTTGCCACGCGCCGCGCAACAGCCTGGGCGCCACGCGCTCGGCCGACGCGCTGACCGGCGGCCTCATCCCGGGGCTCGACTGGTATGCGCCGCCGCTCACCAACGACATGCAAACGGGAATGGGACGCTGGACGGCGCAGGATATCGCCACCCTGCTCAAGACGGGCATCTCCAAGCATTCCACGGTCAGCGGACCCATGGCCGAAGTCGTGCTGGGCAGCACCCAGCACCTGACCGACGAGGACGCGCTGGCCGTCGGCGTCTATATCAAGTCCCTGCCGGCTACCCCAGCCACGACGCAGCGTCCGACGGCTGCCGCCGCGCCAGCGGCAATCGAACTGGGCGGCAAGATCTATCGCCAGCAATGCGTCCAATGCCACCAGTCCGAAGGCGAGGGCAGCGGCACGGCTTGGCCCGCGCTGGCAGGCAACCCCACGGTGACGGCGCCGTCGCCGGTAAACGCCATCCGCATGGTGCTGGATGGCGGCTATGCGCCTGCCACCGCCGCGAATCCCCGGCCTCACGGCATGCCGCCGTTCGGACAGGTGCTCAATGACAATGACATCGCAATGCTGGTGTCCTACATCCGCAACAGCTGGGGCAACGAGGCCGGCGGTGTGACGCCGCTGGAGGTCAAGCGCGCGCGCGCCTCATCGACGCTGAATTAGCGTGCGCGGGCGCTAACGCGCCTGCATGGCCTGCGCGCAGGCCTTGCGCGCCAATTCGCCCAGCACGCGGATGGCGGCCTCGGCGCCGGCATCCCAGGGGTGTCCGTAGTTCAGGCGCAGCGCGCTGCCGAACTGTCCGCTGGCGGAAAAAATCGGACCCGGCGCCACGCTGATGCCGCGCGCCAGCGCTTCGCGATGCAGCGCCAGCGCATCCACGGCTGCGGGCAATTCCAGCCACAGGAAGAATCCGCCTTGCGGGCGCGTTACGCGCGTGCCCGCCGGAAATTCATGAGCGATCGCGTCGGCCATGCGTTCCTGCTGCGCCTGCAGGGTTTCGCGCAGCCGGCGCAGATGGCGGTCGTATCCGCCTTGCTCCAGATACTCCGCGATGGCGCCCTGCGCGGGACCGGACGCCGACAGCGTCGACGACAGCTTCAGGCGCTGCACGCGCTGCGCATAGCGTCCCGCGCTAGCCCAGCCGATGCGGTAGCCGGGCGCCAGGCATTTCGAGAACGACGAGCAATGCAGCACCAGCCCCTGCGTGTCGTAGGCCTTGGCAGGCACCGGCCGCGCCGATCCGAAGTACAGCTCGCCGTAGACGTCGTCCTCGATCAGGGGAATGCCGTGGCGGGTCAGCAGCTGGACCAGCCGTCGTTTGTTGTCGTCGGGCATTAGGCAGCCCAGCGGATTCTGGAACTGCGTCATCACCCAGCAGGCGCGGGGCGCGTGGCGTTCGATGGCGGCTTCCATCGCGTCAAGGTCGATGCCGGTGCGCGGATGGGTGGGCACCTCCAACGCCTTCAGCCCCAGCCTTTCCAGGGCCTGCAAGGCGCCGTAGAACGTGGGCGCCTCGACCATGACGGTGTCGCCGGGCTGCGTCACCGCCTGCAGGCAGAGGTTCAGCGCTTCCAGCGCGCCGTTGGTGATGACGATGTCGCTGGCGGGGACAGTGATGCCGCCGATCAGATAGCGCAGGGCGATCTGCCGGCGCAGCCGCGGGTTGCCGGGCGCCAGGTCCTCCACCGTGTCCCGCGGGTCCTGGCGCTTGAGGTGCGCGGCCATGGCTTGCGCCAGCCGGGGCAGCGGAAACAGCAGCGGGGAGGGGAAGGCGGAGCCCAGCGGCGTCACGTCGCGGTTGCGCACGGACCCTAGGATGTCGAAGATCCGCTCGCTGATCGCGAGCTCCGTCGATTCGCCGTCGGGACACGAGGCGCCGGGTTCCGGCGGCAGCGATTCGGCGGGGGCGTTGACGTAGTAGCCCGAACGCGGCTGCGCGCGGATCAGGCCGCGCGCTTCAAGCAGGTAATAGGCCTGGAACACCGTGGAGGGGCTGACGCCCCGCGCGGAGCAGGCGTCGCGCACCGAAGGCAGCTTGTCGCCGGCGCGCAGCACGCCGGCGGCGATCGACTTGGCGATCTCGTCGGCCAGGGTCTCGTAAAGGCTCACGATGCCGCAGGGCGACGACCCGGGATCATTTGCTGCTTTGGAGGATCGCCATGGCCTGGCGCTCCATGAACTCGCCCAGCGTATCGATGCCGCGCAACTTCAGTATCGTGTTGCGCACGGCGGCCTCCACCAGCACCGCCAGGTTGCGGCCCGCGGCCACCTGCAGCATCACCTTGCGCACGGGCAGGCCCAGCATGTCCTGCGTGATGTCCTGCAGCGGCAGGCGTTCGAACTTGTCCTGCGCGGTGGCCCGCACCAGGTGCACGATGAGCTTGAGCCGCATCTTCCGGCGCACCGAGGTCTCGCCGAAGATGGTGCGGATGTCGAGCAGGCCCAGGCCGCGCACTTCCAGCAGGTTCTGCAGGAGCTGCGGGCAGTGGCCTTCGATCATGTTGGGCGCGGTGCGCGAGAATTCCACGGCGTCGTCGGCCACCAGGCCGTGGCCGCGCGAGATCAGTTCCAGCGCCAGTTCGCTTTTGCCCAGGCCCGATTCGCCGGTGATCAGCACGCCCAGCCCCAGCACGTCCAGGAAGACGCCGTGCACGGTCGTGGTGGGCGCCAGCTTCTTGCCCAGGTAGATGCGCAGCAGGTCGATCAGCTGCGCGGCGGCCACCGGCGTGGACAGCAGCGGCACCTGGTGCTGGTCGCATTGGTCGACCAGGTCTTGCGGCGGCGTCAGGCCGTCGGCCAGCAGGATGGCGGGCACGCCGCCGATCAGCAGCTCGTCCATGTGGTGCATGCGGCGGCGCAGATCGAAGCGCGTGTAGTACGCCAGCTCTTCCTGCCCGAACACCTGGATGCGGGATGGGTGGATCAGGTTCAAGTGGCCGACGAGGTCGGCGGCCGCCATGCCGTCATCGGGGATCGCGCGGTCAGCGGCGCCTTGGCCCGATATCCAGTTAAAGGGGATTTTGTCGGCGTTGTCGTCGACGAGTTCCTGCACCGTGAGCATGGCAGCGTTTCCGCGTGGGTCAGAGTTGGCCGGTCGTGAGCATCTTGTGGACGATGGCCGGATCGGGCTCCGTGGCCAGGGCCTCGCGCAATGCCTTGTTGGACATGAGCTGGGCGAGTTCGGCCAGGATGTCCAGGTGCTGCTGCGTGGCCGTTTCCGGCACCAGCAGGCACAGCAGCATCGACACGGGCTGCCCGTCGGGCGCGTCGAAGGAGATGGGCTGAGCCAGGCGCACGAATGCCGCCAGCGCCTGCTCCAGGCCCTTCACGCGGCCGTGCGGGACGGCCACGCCCTGCCCAAGGGCAGTGGAGCCTAAGCGTTCCCGGGCAAACAGGCTGTCGAACACGAGCGCGCGCGCCAAGCCATGGTTGTTTTCAAAAAGCAGGCCGGCCTGTTCGAACGCACGTTTCTTGCTCGTTGCGAGCATATCGAGCACGACGTTGCCGGCGGGTAGGATGCGCGACAAATGATTCATCGGATCATTATATGGTTTTATGACGCACTGCAATAATTGGCCTCCAGGGCGGTCCCGCGACAGGACGCCAAGGTAGCGGCAAGAGCGACAGCATAGACCGATAGCGCCCGATTGTGGGCATTCTCGCGCCGGGAGCGGCGTTGCGGTTCGGGAAATGCGTGGAAAAGGCGGATCCGCCGGCAGTGGCCAGGGATTTTGGGGTAGATACGGGGGAGGGGTACGGCAGGAGGGAGTTTGCCGATGCCCCGGCTGGACGTGAGGTCTAGCGGGACACCGGGACTTAGGCAGGATCCTAGGATCGCTGTTTAGCTCGTCGCTCAGGGCGAGTGGTCATGAAGCGCGTTACTGCTGGGGTGGCGAGAGGCTCGCCGCTTGCCGCTTCACGGACTCCGCTGAGTGACTTCTTACCTTGTCCTTGTGCTTGATGACCTGACGGTCGACTTTGTCAGCAAGAAGGTCTATCGCTGCATAGAGGTTTTCATCGGTTGCTTCACAATGAATGTCCTTACCGCTTAGACGCATGGTGATTTCGGCTCTATGCCGCAGGGGCTCTACCGAGAGCATGACCTGGGTATCGATGACGTGATCGAAATGCCGCAGCACTCGCGCCAATTTGTTCATGACATATTCCCGGATTGCCGGGGTGACGTCGAGGTGACGACCGCAGATGCTCAGGTTCATAGTGTGCTCTCCTTCTAAAAGAGGAAAAAAGTTGCGCAAAAGGCGCGTTCGATTCGTTAGGCGTTCTCCTTCAATAAGCAGGTTCGTTTAGTACTAGTGTATAGACTCGGGCCGATAAAACAAGCTGACCTAGCGCAAGAACATGGCATTTTTATGGCTGAACCCCTAGGGCGTATGAGCCCCGTCCGCCCAGGGCGCCTAGGGGTCTTCCCCAGGGCCTGTTACATGCGGAAGTGCTCGCCCAGATAGACGCGGCGCACGGCCGGATCGCCCACGATTTCCTCGGGATGGCCGTCGGTCAGGACCTTGCCTTCGCTGATGATGTAGGCGCGGTCGCAGATGCCCAGCGTTTCGCGCACGTTGTGGTCGGTGATCAGCACGCCGATGCCGCGGCCCTTGAGGAAGCGGACGATGCGCTGGATCTCGATGACGGCGATGGGATCCACGCCGGCAAAGGGTTCGTCCAGCAGGATGAAGCGCGGGCTGGTGGCCAGCGCGCGCGCAATCTCCACGCGGCGGCGTTCGCCGCCCGACAGCGAGATCGCGGCATTGCTGCGGATGTGGCCGATCTGGAGCTCTTCCAGCAGGGATTCCATCTGCTCGTTGATCTTGGGCGTCGACAGCGGGCGGCCATCCGGCCCCAGCTGCAGTTCCAGCACGGCGCGGATGTTCTGTTCGACCGTCAGGCGGCGGAACACGGACGCGTCCTGCGGCAGGTACGACAGGCCCATGCGCGCGCGCTTGTGGATCGGCATCGCGGTGATGACGGCGCCATCGATCTCGATGCGGCCGGCGTCCGCGGGCACCAGGCCCACGATCATGTAGAAGCTGGTGGTCTTGCCCGCGCCGTTGGGGCCCAGCAGGCCGACGACTTCGCCGCTGACCACGGACAGGGACACATCCTGCACGACGGTCCGGCCGTTATAGGTCTTGCGCAAACCGGTTGCGCGCAGGCTGCCCTGCTTGACGCCCGAGGGGGCGGAGGTCACGGGTGTCGGCACTGAGGGTTGGTTCATCGTGGCTGCGAGTGGTGTTGCATGGGAAGCGCTTTAGCGCCCTTTCTTGGCTGCCTGCTGCTTGCGGCATTCGGCGACGGCCGCGTCCGCCTTGGCGCGCGGTTCGGCCACCGAGCGCACCCGGCCGCCCGCGGCGGCGGAGTTGGGGCCGCCCTGGGCTTCGTACGTGCCGGTCTTCTCGTTGTAGCGCACCCGCTCGCCTCGAATGGTGTCGAACGGTTTCCCGCAGACGTAACGGACCACGACCGCCTGGCCGATCAGGTCGAAGGTGCTCTTGGTGCCGTCGTATTCGGCGCGCAGGCCCTTGCCTTCGATGAGTTCGAAGGTGTCCGGGCGCTCCTGGCGGATGGTGACGACCTTGCCCTTGTTGGCGGTGGCCGTGCCGTACTGGTTGCCCTGCGCGTCCTCGGTCATCTGCAGCGTGTCGGACGACAGGGTCATGAGGCCCCGCGTCAGGTTGACGTTGCCCGTGAACACGCTTTGCTTCTTCACGTCGTCGTAGTGCAGGGTGTCCGACAGGATCAGCGTGCTTGGCTCTTCGGCCGGCGTGGCGGGCGTGGCCGCCTTGGGCGCCGGGTCCGCCGCGTAAGCCGGCGCAAGCGCCGAGGCCGTCAACAGGACGGCGCCGATCAGGCGCGTTGTCGGGGCGAGGAGAATCCGAAGGTCGGTCATGGTTTCTTCTTGTCAGTGTTGTTGGCTGGAATCTCGGTCCGGCGCTGTTGCTTGCCTTCCGAACCGGCAATTTCCACATCGGTCGATGCCGATACCTGCAATTGGCGTGTCTTGTTGTTGTAGTGCATGCCCTTGCCGGTCATGCGCGAACGGCCCTTGAGGACGACCGCGGGCAGGTCGGTGTAGACCACGTCCTCGTCGGGCAGGATGATCAGTTGCTGGCTGCGCACGTCCAGCATGTCGTTGTTGGCGTCGGGCTGGCGCAGCACATGCGCGTCGCCGTCCATGACGATGCGCTTGCCGCCTTGCTCCATGACGGCCGTCTTCGAGACGGCGACCGTGACGGGGTTGGTCTCGCGCTGGCCCACGGCGCGCGGCGCGGTGATGTGATACGAATCGTCGTCGGGGAAGTGCTCCGCGTACGCGCCCTCCAGCCGGTTGATGGGCTTGCCGGTGGGGTCGGTGCGCAGCATGACGAAATTACGCGACCACGCGTCCATCTCGTGGGTGATGCGGCGCGGCGGGTCCACCTTGATGGCCCGCTGCGCGTAATCGGCCGCCCACCAGGAGCTGGAAACCAGCACCAGCAGCAGGAACAGCGCGATCAGTGAGGGAAAACGTTCTTTCATCAGGTTCGCCGCAAGGGCGTGTTCGTTGAGGGGACGATCATTGGATCGCCCCGGGGCCAAGCAGCCCCGGCGCCGCCAGGAACGCGCCGAGACGTCCTTGCGCGGCCAAGAGGAGGTCGCAGCATTCGCGCACGGCTCCGCTGCCGCCGGAGAGCGTGGATACCCAGTGCGCGGCCTGGCTGACATAGCCGGGGGCATTCGGCACGCTGGCCGCGAAGCCTGCGCGCTGCAAGGCCGGCAGGTCGATGACGTCATCGCCCATGTAGCCGGTCTGATTCAGTTGGACACCGGTGCGCTGCGCAAGTTCGGCCAGGGCTCCGCCTTTGTCGCGCACGCCCTGCATGACCTCGGCAATGCCCAGCTCGGCGGCGCGGCGCGCCACGATCGGGCCCGCGCGGCCGGTCATCAGCGCCACCTTCAGCCCGCCCTCCATGAGCAGGCGCAGCCCGTGGCCGTCCAGCGCGTTGAAGCGCTTTTGCAGTTCGCCGCTTTCGCCATAGTAGAGGCTGCCGTCGGTCAGCACGCCGTCCACGTCGAAAACCATCAGGCGCACGGCGGCGGCGCGTTCGCGCACGGCGGGGGAGATGCGGGCAAGCACCAGCGCTTCGGCCGGGTGCGTCACGGAAGCAGAAAGAGTCATAGTCATACCACTTTAGCGGCCATCAGATCATGCATATGCAGGGCGCCCAGCAGCGCGCCGTCATTGTCCATCACCAGCATCTGATTGAGCCGTTGTTCGTCCATCAGCCGGGCGGCCTCGACGGCGAGCGCGTCGGGGGTGATGCTGCGGGGCGACCGCGTCATGCCCGATTCGACCGTCAGGCTGCGGATATCGCCGTGCCGCGCGATCAGGCGGCGCAAGTCGCCGTCGGTGAAGATGCCCAGGGGGCGGTGCTGCGCGTCGGTCACGACTGTCATGCCCATGCCCTTGGCGGACATGACCTCCAGCGCCTGCGACACCGGGGTGCCGGCAATGACGATCGGCAGGGCGTCGCCCTGGCGCATGACGTCGCGCACGTGGGTGAGCAGGCGCCGGCCCAGCGCGCCGCCCGGATGCGAGCGGGCGAAATCCTGCGGACCGAAGCCGCGCGCTTCCAGGCAGGCGACGGCCAGGGCGTCGCCAAGGGCCAGGGCCGCGGTGGTGCTGGCCGTGGGGGCCAGGTTCAGCGGGCAGGCCTCTTGGGCCACGCTGGCGTCCAGGTGGATATCGGCCTGCTGGGCCAGTTCGGATTGCGGGTTGCCGGTAATGGCGACCAGCCCCGCGCCCATGCGGCGCACGACGGGCAGGATGGTCAGCAGTTCCTCGCCGGAGCCCGAATAGGAGATGGCGATGAGCACGTCGTCCCGGGTGATCATGCCCAGATCGCCGTGGACGGCCTCGGCGGCATGCACGAAGAAGGCGGGCGTGCCGGTCGAGGCCAGCGTCGCGGCGATCTTGCGGGCAATGTGCCCCGTCTTGCCGATGCCGCTCACGACCACGCGGCCGCGGCACGCCAGCAGCAGTTCGACGACCCGCACGAAGCTGTCGTCCAGCCTTGCGGAGAGGTCGATCAGGCCCTGGCTTTCAATTTGCAGCGTTCTGCGCGCAGATGCCAGCGCGGTGTCGGACGATGTGGTGGGATGGTCAGTCATGCATGGATTTTAATATCAGTATGCGGGTTTGCCCCGGGCGGGGGGGTATGGCATGCTGGCGGATCATTTCAACGGCTTTCAAACTTTCCTTTCCAGGCCCGCTCCATGTCCAGCATTCCCAGCCCCGTCCTTGGCACGCCACTGTCTCCCCTGGCCACCCGCGTCATGCTGCTAGGCTCGGGAGAATTGGGCAAAGAGGTCATCATTGCCCTGCAGCGGCTGGGCGTGGAGGTCATTGCGGTGGACAGGTATGCCGACGCCCCGGGCCACCAGGTGGCGCATCGGGCGCATGTGGTGTCGATGACGGACTCCGAAGCCCTGCGAAAGATCATCGAACAAGAGCGGCCGCACGTTATTGTCCCCGAAATCGAGGCCATTGCCACCAGTTTGCTGGTTGAACTGGAAGCGGCGGGCGTGGCGCGGGTGACGCCCACCGCCCGGGCCGCCCAGCTCACCATGAACCGCGAGGGCATCCGCCGCCTGGCGGCCGAGACCCTGGGGCTGCCCACTTCGCCCTACCGTTTTGTCGACACCGAGGAAGAACTGCGCCAGGCCATCGATGGCGGCATCGGTTATCCCTGCGTCATCAAGCCGGTCATGTCCTCGTCGGGCAAGGGCCAGTCGGTGATCAAAAGCGCCGACGACGTGGCCTCCTCGTGGCGCTACGCCCAGGAAGGCGGCCGGGTGGGCGGCGGCCGCGCCATCGTCGAAGGGTTCATCCGCTTCGACTACGAAATCACCCTGCTGACCGTGCGCGCGCGCGGCGCCGACGGCCAGGTCGAAACCCGCTACTGCGAACCCATCGGCCACAAGCAGGTCGACGGCGACTACGTGGAAAGCTGGCAGCCGCATCCGATGTCGCCCGCCGCGCTGGAGCGCGCCCGCGACATCGCCCTGGCCGTCACGTCCGACCTGGGCGGGCTGGGCATCTTCGGCGTCGAGCTCTTCGTGGCCGGCGATCAGGTCTGGTTCTCGGAAGTCAGCCCGCGCCCGCACGATACCGGCATGGTCACCATGATCACCCAGGCGCAGAACGAATTCGAGCTGCACGCCCGCGCGCTATTGGGACTGCCGGTGGACACCGGCCTGCGCCAGCCCGGCGCCAGCAGCGTCATCTACGGCGGCGTCGAGGCCGCCGCGGTGTCGTTCCACAACGTGGCCGAGGCCCTGGCCGAGCCGGGCACGGACATCCGGCTCTTCGGCAAGCCCGAATCTTTCGTCAAGCGCCGCATGGGCGTGGGCCTGGCCGTGGCCGACGACGTGGCCGCCGCCCGCGCCAAGGCCAAGCGCGTATCCGCCGCCGTGACCGTCAAGGCGGGCTGAGGCCGGTTCCTGGCCCGGCAGCCGCGGGCGTAACGCCTCCCGGCCAACCCGCGACCTTCCTTTCTCTTCAAAAAACGCCACCCGCCTATCGGCCGGTGGCGTTTTTTGTCGCCGGTGCGGGGCCTGTTCTGTTGCGTGGTTGTCACGCCGGAGCGCTATCTTGGGCTGCCGGCCGCCTGAATCGCTTCTGCTTGCGTCCTTGCCCCTGCCGCCTGTGTGGTTTGCGCTTTCTCATTGTTTGTTCGATAATTTCAGGAATTTCTGAAAACGGCGTAACTGTTCGTGTCTGACAGCGCGCCGCAGTCTCACCTGGCCGGCTGAACCACCATGGCGCTTTCCCCCCAAAACGAACGTTTCGTCCTGCACTTCGGCGAAATGGGCAGCCGTTGGGGCGTGAACCGCACCGTCGGCCAGATCTACGCCTTGCTGTTCCTGTCGCCGCAGCCGCTGAACGCCGATGACATCGCCGAAGCGCTGGGCTTCTCGCGCTCGAACGTCAGTCTCGGACTGAAAGAGCTGCAGTCCTGGCGCCTGGTCAAGCTGATCCATCAGGTGGGCGACCGCCGCGACTACTTCGAGACTCCCAAGGACGTCTGGGAGATCTTCCGCATCCTGATGGAAGAAAAGCGCAAGCGCGAAATCGATCCCACGCTCACCCTGCTGCGCGACACCCTGCTCGCGCCGCCGTCGGGGCCGGACGAGGCCTACGCGCAACACCGCATGACCGAAATGCTGGAGCTCATCGAACTTTCCACCGGATGGTTCGATGAGGTTCAACGGCTGCCGCCGGAAACCCTGCAGAGTCTGATGAAACTGGGCTCAAAGGTGCAGAAGGTGTTGGGTTTCGCCGGCAAATTGCGAGGCAAGGGCTGATCGGCTCTGCCTCGATTTTTAGGAAACCTCTATGAAGTTGTATCTAACGCCCCTAAGATGGCGCGAGGGACGGCCTGGGAACCATGCCGGTTGCTGTGGCGCGTCAACGCTTTGGGAGCCGCCCAATGATTGATCTCGACGTCGTGAACCTGTCGCGATTCCAGTTCGCCGCGACCGCGCTCTACCACTTCCTGTTCGTCCCCCTCACGCTTGGCCTGTCGTTCATCCTGGCCATCATGGAAAGCGTGTACGTCATGACCGGCCGCCCCATCTGGAAGCGGATGACCATGTTCTGGGGCACCCTGTTCGGCATCAACTTCGCACTGGGCGTGGCCACCGGCGTGGTCATGGAGTTCCAGTTCGGCATGAACTGGTCCTACTACAGCCATTACGTGGGCGACATTTTCGGCGCGCCCCTGGCGCTCGAAGGGCTGATGGCCTTCTTCCTGGAAGCCACCTTCGTCGGCCTGTTCTTCTTCGGCTGGAACCGCATGTCCAAGGTCAGCCACCTGATGGTGACCTGGCTGGTGGCGTTCGGCACCAACTTCTCGGCGCTGTGGATCCTGATCGCCAACGGCTGGATGCAGAATCCGGTGGGCTCGATCTTCAACCCCGACACGATGCGCATGGAGATGACCGACTTTGCGGCGGTGATCTTCAACCCCGTGGCCCAGGCGAAGTTCGTGCATACCGTCAGCGCCGGCTACGTGACGGGCGCCATGTTCGTCATGTCGATCAGCGCCTGGTACCTGCTGAAGGGCCGCCATACCGACCTGGCCAAGCGTTCCATGGCGGTGGCGGCAAGCTTCGGCCTGGCCGGCGCGCTGTCGGTCGTGGTGCTGGGCGACGAAAGCGGCTACCTCACCACCGAACACCAGAAAATGAAGATCGCGGCCATGGAGTCCATGTGGCACACCGAGCCCCCGCCCGCGTCCTTCAACCTGATCGCGATTCCGAACCAGGCAGAGCGCAGGAACGACTTCGCCATCGAGATCCCCTACGTCATGGGCATCATCGGCACGCGTTCGCTCACGACGCCGCTGCTGGGCATCAACGACCTGATCCTGCGCGCCGAGAACCGCATCCGCGACGGCATGGTGGCCTACGAGGCCCTGCGGAAGATCCGCGCCAACCCCAAGGACGTGGACGCGCGCATGGTGTTCGACAAGACCTGGCCCGACCTGGGCTACGCCTTGCTGGTCAAGCGCCACCAGCCCGACATGAGCAAGGTCACAGAGGCTGACATCAAGCAGGCGGCGATCGACACCGTGCCCACCGTGGCGCCGCTGTTCTGGGCGTTCCGCATCATGGTGGCGGTGGGCATGTACCTGATCCTGTTCTTCGGCGTGGCCTTCTGGCTGGCCTCGCGCGGCCGCCTGGACAGCCGGCGCGGCCTGCTGAAGGTGGCGGTGTGGAGCCTGCCGCTGCCATGGATCGCCATCGAAAGCGGCTGGTTCGTGGCCGAATACGGCCGCCAGCCCTGGGTGATCGAGGGCGTGCTGCCCACGTACTACGCGGCTTCCGGCCTGACCATGGTTGACCTGGCCATCAGCCTGTCGATCTTCCTGGTGCTGTACACGGTGCTGCTGATCATCGGCGTGAAGGTGATGCTGCATGCCATCAAGGCGGGACCGAAATCCGATGGGCCGGCGCCTGGCGACGCCGCCGCCGATCCTGTGCGCGCCGCCGTGCGCGCCTGAGGGAGAGACGCAATGGATACCCTGATTCCTTTTGACTACGGCACCTTGCGCGTGGTGTGGTGGGTGCTGCTGGGCGCCTTGCTCATCGGCTTTGCCGTCATGGACGGCTTCGACCTGGGCGTGGCCGCGCTGTTGCCGGTCGTCGCCAAGACGGACGCCGAGCGGCGCGTGGTGATCAACGTGGTGGGGCCGGTCTGGGAAGGCAACCAGGTCTGGCTCATTACCGCGGGCGGCGCGATTTTCGCCGCGTGGCCCTTGCTGTATGCCGCCTCGTTCTCCGGGTTCTACCTGGCGATGATGCTGGTCCTGATTGCGCTGATCCTGCGGCCGGTGGGCTTCAAGTACCGCAGCAAGATGGAAGGCACGCGCTGGCGCAACACCTGGGACGGCGTGCTGTGCTTCTCGGGCGTGGTGGCCGCGCTGGTCTTCGGCGTGGCCATGGGCAACATCATCCTGGGCGTGCCCTTCACCTTCGACGCGGAGTCGCTGCGGCCCATCTACGAGGGGCATTTCTTCCAGCTCTTCATGCCGTTCGCGCTCTTGGCCGGCGTGCTCAGCGTGGCGATGCTGACCATGCACGGCGCCGTGCTGCTGGCCTGGCGCACGGAAGATCCCATCTCGTCGCGGGCCCGCAACTGGGGGCGCCTCTGCGCCTTGCTGACCGCGGCGCTGTTCGCCGCGGGCGGCTTCTGGGTGGCGGGCGGCGTCGGCGGCCATACGATCACCAGCGCCGTGGACATGACGGGCCCGTCGGACCCCATGCTCAAGACGGTGACGGTGCAGACCGGCGCATGGATGGCCAATTACGCGAAGTGGCCGCTGATGTGGATCGCGCCCGCGCTGGGCGTGGCGGGCGCCGTGCTGGCGGCGCTGCTGCTGACCGTGCGCGCGAACATGCTGGCGTTCCTGGCGTCCGCGGTGTCGATCATCGGCGTGATCCTGACGGTGGGCTTTTCGCTCTTTCCGTTCATCATGCCCTCGTCGACGAATCCGAAGGCGGGCCTGACGGTCTGGGACGGTTCGTCCAGCCACCTGACGCTGTGGATCATGGTGATCGCGGTTGCGATCTTCCTGCCCATCGTGACGGTCTACACCGGCTGGGTGTACCGCGTCATGCGCGGCAAGGTCACCAATGATTCGGTGGGCGACACGCCCAACTCTTACTGATAAGGGAGCCTCCACCATGTGGTATTTCTCGTGGATACTCGGCCTGGGCCTGGCGTGCGCATTCGCCATCCTCAACGCAATGTGGTTCGAGCTGCGCGAGGGTCAGTCGCATGACCCCCGCGCCAGCCGCGAAGACGAGTGAGCGGCGGCGCCAGCAGCCTCGAGCACGATCCGTCGGCAACCCTGCAGAAGCCGCCGCGCGAGCAGTCGCGGTGGCTGATGGCCCTTGCCAGGAGCGCGCGGTTTCCGCTGATCCTGGCGGGCGCCGCGCCCCTGGCCAGCGGCGCCTTGCTGGTCGTGCAGGCCTGGTTGCTGGCCAGCGTGCTGGATTCGGCCATCGTCGGGCAGGCGCCGCGGCAGGAGCTGCTGGGCGGCATCTTCGGCATTGCCGGGCTGATGCTGCTGCGCGCCTGCATCAGCTGGGCGGGCGAGCGCGCGGGCGCGGATGCGTCCGAACGCATCAAGCGCCATGTGCGCGAATCTCTGTTCAAGCGGCTGTTGCAAAAAGGGCCTTACTGGAGCCGGGGCCGCGCCTCGGGCGAACTGGCCAGCGCGGTGGTCGATCAGGTGGAGGCGCTGGACGGCTTTTTCGCCAAGTATCTGCCCGCGATGGCCGCGGCCGCGATGCTGCCGGTCGCGTTCTCGGTGCTGCTGTTTCCGGTTGACGTGATCGCGGGCCTGGTGCTGCTGATCACCGCGCCGCTGATTCCGCTGTTCATGGCGCTGGTGGGGTGGGGCGCGCAAGGCGCCAGCCGCCGCCACCTGCGCGCCTTCGCGCGCCTGTCGGGATTTTTCGCGGACCGGCTGCGCGGGCTGTCGACCTTGAAGCTTTATGGCCGCGCCGAAGCCGAGGCCGCATCCGTCGTGGCCGCGAGCGACGCGCTGCGCCAGCGCACGATGTCGGTGCTGCGCATCGCCTTCCTGTCGTCCGCCGTGCTGGAGTTTTTCGCCGCGCTGGGCGTGGCGGGGGTGGCGGTCTATATCGGCCTGACCTACCTGGGCTTCCTGGACCTGCGCTGGACGCCCCTGACCCTGCAGGCTGGCTTGTTCTGTCTGCTGATGGCGCCGGAGGTCTATGCGCCGCTGCGCCAGTTCGCCGCGCACTATCACGACCGGGCCACGGCGCTGGCCGCCGTCACGCAGATCGCCGTCCTGTTCGAAGGCCTGCCGCAAGACGCCGCCGAGGGCGAGGGCGTCGACGGCCGTGCGCCTGCCCAGGCCGGGCGGGGCGCGGACGTCGCCATCGCGGACCTGCGCGTGGACGCGCCCGGCCGTGGCCAGGCCGTCTTGGCGGATGCCTCGCTTGCGCTCGCGCCGGGCGAACACGTGGCCCTGATGGGGCCCAGCGGCATCGGAAAATCCACCCTGATCGAAGCCATTGCGCGCCTGCGGCCTGCCCTTGGCGAGATCCGCATCGACGGCCTGCCCCTGGCCGAATGGAGCGAGGCGGCGCTGCGCCGGCGCGTCGCGCTGATCGGGCAGAAGCCGCAGCTGCTGGCAGGCTCCATCGCCGACAACATCCGCCTGGGCTGTCCCGCTGCCTCGGACTCGCAGGTGCTTGAAGCCGCCCGGCGCGCCTGCGTGCTGGAGTTTTCGGCTGCGCTGCCGCAAGGGCTGGACACGCCGCTGGGCAGCCGCGGACACGGCTTGTCCGGCGGGCAGGCGCAGCGCGTGGCGCTGGCCCGCCTGTTCCTGCGCGATCCGGGCCTGATCCTGCTGGACGAGCCCACGGCCCACCTGGACGAAGCCACGCAGGGCCGGGTCCTGGACGAAATCCTGCAATTCGCCGCGGGCCGCACCTTGCTGCTCGCGACGCATGCGCCCGCGGTCGCCGAGCGCTTTCCCCGGGTCGTGCGCGTGGCCGGCGGCAATGTGGAAGACGCATGAAGAACCTGTTGCTGCTCCTGCCGCTGTACGCGCGCCGTAAAAGCGGGCTTTTGCTCGCATTGTTCTGCGCGCTTGCGACGGTTGCCGCCGGCGTGGGCCTGCTGGGCGTGTCGGGCTGGTTCCTGACCGGCGCGGCCCTGGCGGGCGCCGGCGGTGTTTTCAATTTGTTTGCGCCTTCCGCGCTGGTGCGCGGGCTCTCCTTCCTGCGCATTGTGTCGCGCTATGCCGACCGCGTGGCCGGGCATGCCGCCACCCTGCGCCTGCTGGCCGACTTGCGCGCCACGGTGTTCGCGGCGCTGATCCGGCTGACGCCGCGGCAGCTTGCGCGCTATCGCAGCGGCGACCTGGTGGCGCGCATGACGGGCGACGTCGACGCGCTGGACACGGTTTTCCTGTTTGTGCTGGCGCCGCTGGCCACCGCCATCCTGGCGGGCGCGGTGTTGACCGCCGTGCTGGGGCTATGGATGCCCGCCGCCGCGCTGGCGTTCGCGCTGGCCTTGCTCACGGCCTGCGTGCTGGTGCCCTTGTGGCTGCTGCGCGCGGCGCGCAAGCCGGGCGCGGCGGCCCAGGAAAGCGCGGCGGGACTGCGCGCCGCCACGCTGGACGCGGTGGACGGCCACGCGGACATGGTGGCGCTGCACGCGCAGGCGCAGACCCTGGCGCATTTCGAACGCTTGTGCGAGGCCAGCGCGCTGGCGCGCCGCAGCCAGGCGCGGGTGGCGGTAAGAGGGCAGTGGTTCCTGCAGGCCGCGGCCGGGCTTGCGGTGCTGGCCCTGCTCTGGTTCGGCCTGGCGACGCATGAGGCCGGCCGCATCGAAGGGCCGGTGCTGGCCGGCCTGCTATTGGCCGTCATCGGCATCTTCGAGGTGGCCGGGCCCATCATGCGCGGGGCGTCCCGCATGGGGTCCGCGATGTCGGCGGCGGCGCGCATCCGCGAGGTGACGCAATGCGGGCCCGATATGCTGGACCCGGCGGCGCCGCGCGCGCTGCCCCCCAGCGGCGCGCTGGAACTGGACCGGGTGTGCTTTTCCTATCCCGCCCGCGTGCCGGGGGACAGCCCGCTGGTGCTGGAAGACATCAGCCTGCGGGTAGAACCCGGCGAACGGGTGGCCATCCTGGGCGCCAGCGGCGCGGGCAAGTCCACCTTGCTGCACCTGCTGTTGCGCCTGGAGGATCCCCAGGCCGGGCACGTGCGGTTTGGCGGGTGCGACGCCCGCGACTGCGCGCAATCCGACTGGCACCGCCGCATCGCGCTGCTGTCGCAGGACTCGCCGCTGTTTCTGGGCACCTTGCGCACCAATCTGCTGATCGGCGATCCCGGCGCGGACGATGCCGCGTTGTGGGGCGCCCTGGATGCGGCAAGGCTGGGCGACTTCGTGCGCGGGCTGCCCGACGGCCTGGACACCTGGGCGGGCGAGACCGGCTCGCAGTTGTCGGCGGGCCAGGCTCGCCGCCTGTGCCTGGCGCGCGCGCTGCTGTCGCCGGCGGCCGTCATCGTGCTGGACGAACCGACCGCGGGGCTGGACGCCGCGGCCGAGGCGGCGTTCTTCACGGACCTGGAACGGGCGGTGCGGGGACGCACCGTCGTGCTCGCCACCCATGCCGCCTTGCCGGAGGGCGCGGTGGATCGTTGCCATGTGCTACACGGCGGGCGGCTTCATGAATTGTCATCGCAGGCTGCAATCCTGGCTTAAGCGCGGTTGCGCGGTTATAGTTCGCCTTGCTTCAATTCTTCAGGGCCGTCTTCCATGCAGACCGACAACGCCGAGTACATCCGGCGCACCATCCGCAGCGTTCCGGACTGGCCCCAACCCGGTGTCATCTTCCGCGACATCACGCCGGTGCTGCAGGATCCCCGTGCGTTCCGGGTCCTGATCGATCTCTTCGTCTATCGCTACATGCGCCAGCGCCTCGATCTGGTGGCGGGCGTGGACGCGCGCGGCTTCATCGTGGGCAGCGTGCTGGCCTATGAGCTCAACCTGGGCTTCGTGCCGGTGCGCAAGAAGGGCAAGCTGCCGTACCGCACCGTCGCCGAGGAGTATTCGCTGGAGTACGGCAACGCGGCGGTGGAAATGCACACGGATTCCGTGCGCACCGGCCAGCGCGTCCTGCTGGTGGACGACCTGATCGCCACGGGCGGCACCATGCTGGCCGCCATCAAGCTGCTGCAGCGCCTGGGCGCCAATGTGGTGGAAGCCGCCGCCATCATCGACCTGCCGGATCTCGGCGGATCCGCCAAGGTCGCGGCTACCGGCACGCCGCTCTATACCGTCTGTCAGTACGGAACCGACGCCACGCCCTAGCAACGCGCGCTTACGCGTCCGACAACCGGGGCTGGATGAAATCCAGGAACGCCTTGGTCTTGGCGGGCAGCATGCGCGAGGGCAGCAGCGCGAACAGCGGCAGGGGCGTGAGGCTCCATTCCGGCAGCACGCGCACCAGGCCCGCTTGCTCAATGGCGCGTTCCATCGCGTCAAAGACCAGCAGCGGCGTGATGCCCAGGCCGTGTCCGGCCAGGCGCCCCAGCATGCCCACGTTGTTGGCGGACAAGCGGCCCGACACCTGCACGCGTTCCACCTTGTCGCCTGAATGGAGCATCCAGAAGGACGATTCGTCGCGCATCGTCGGGCGCAGGCATTCGTGGTGGGTGAGATCCGCCGGCACGCGCGGCTCTCCGTGGCGCGCCAGGTAATCGGGCGATGCGTACAGCTGGTGGGCCATCAGCACGATCTTGCGCGAGATCAGGCTGGAATCGGGCTGCTGCCCGAAGCGCAGGATCAGGTCGAACGGATTGCTGATGGGGTCGATTGGACGCATGCTCAGATCGAAGTCGCATTCGATATCGGGATGCTGCTCGCGGAATTCGCTGATGACGGCGGGCAGGAACAGCTGCGCAAGGCTGGTGGGCAGCGAAATGCGCAGGCGCCCCTTGGGCTGCACCGCCATGTCCAGCAGCTGGTCATGCGCGATGCGCGCTTCTTCCACGATGTGCCGGCAGCGCTCGAAGTAGATGGCGCCCGCTTCGGTGAGATCGATCTTGCGGGTGCTGCGGTTGAGCAGGCGCATGCCCACGCTGCGTTCCAATTCGCTGACACGGCGCGAGAGCGTGGATGTCGGAATATTCAAGGCTTCGGCGGCGTGGCTGAAATTCTTGCGCTTGGCGACCTCGACAAATAGCGCGATGTCGTTAAGCTGGATATCCATGGGGCCCTCGAGACTCAAAATTCCATTTCTGGCAGATTCATATGATAAATGGAATTATTGTCCCGCCAGCAGAAATGTCTATTTCTCCACGGCGCACAACCTTTCCATTACATGGCAATTGACGTTCCGTTACCCAGCTTGCTGAAGGCTGAATGCCTGCAAGGCTTGTCGGAGCTTGATCTACGAGGGCGCTGCCAAAAATATGCGCAAATCCGGCCGGATACGACTTGCAATTGTCCCATCCGTGCAAATATGTTCACCAAAATAAGGGTTTTTACTAGGCGGCAATCGCCAGATACTTCGTCCCAGCAATCAAACGCCACATCGCACCTGCCAATCCGGCAGAAGACGCTGTGCAAGGTTTAGGATGGAGTCATCGCAATGAAAGCCCTAGCTACCGCACTTATGGTTACCGCCACCCTCGTCGGCATGTCCGCCGCTCACGCCGATGGCAAGACGCGTGAACAGGTCCAGCAAGAACTGCAAGCCGCCAAGGCCGCAGGCCAGGTCACGTTTGGCGAACTGGATTACCCGCCCGCCACCGCCCAGCAAACCAGCCTGTCGCGCGATCAGGTCCAGCAAGAACTGCAAAGCGCCAAGGCCGCCGGCCAGGTGACCACCGCCGAATTGGATTACCCGCCCAAGACCGTGTCGCAATCCGGCGGCAAGACCCGCGAGCAGGTCCGCCAGGAACTGGCCGACGCCAAGGCGCGCGGCGAGTACACCTTCGGCGAACTGGACTACCCGCCCAAGGGCAAGTAAGTCCCAAGCGCCGGCTGCCGCCGGCCGCCCGGAGGTCATCGAAAACCCCTTGTGACGCCGAGGGGTTTTTTTATGCCGATGCGAGACGGCCGGGCGTGAAGTGTGGCGTTTATGCCGCAAGACTGTCCGCAAGGCACAACAACTGTTGTCGCGGGAATTGCGGCGGGATGGTCCCCCGCGGCAGCGCACGCCGGGATTGCGAGCAATGATTCATATTTGATATCAAGGCGTTAGCGCGAGTCTCCGAGGCTTGCGGGATGTAAGCGGCGAGTCATTATCCCAACCATGGAAAGTAGTTCGTCGAAATCCGGGTTACTACGGCTGGCCGCAAGCCGGACACTAGATTTAGTGCATGGCCGCTTGCTGTCCGCAGCGGCGCGCAAATACCCGTCATTCGCACGGCGTGCTTGCAATGTGCCTTTCATCTCGCCATTTTGGGGACTTATATGAAGAAGACGCTATTGGCCGTCACGCTGCTGACTGGCTTTGCCGGCGCTGCGCAAGCCGCCGACTCCGTGACGCTTTACGGTTTGATCGATGCCGGTGTCGGCTACGAGAAGGTGAAGTTCGACGGCAAGTCGCAAAGCCGCTTCGGCGGCGTGCAGGGCGTGAGCAGCGGCTCGCGCTTCGGCCTGCGCGGTACGGAAGACCTGGGCGACGGCCTGCGCGCCGTGTTCACGCTGGAAGGCGGGTTCGGTCCCATGAATGGCAAGTCGCTGCAGAGCAACCGTCTGTTCGGCCGCCAAGCCACCGTGGGCCTGGACAGCGATTCCTGGGGCCGCCTGGAATTCGGCCGCCAGACCAACCTGGCTTCGAAGTACTTCGGTTCGATCGACCCGTTCTCGATCAGCTACAACACCGCCAACATGGGCACGACGTTCGGCAGCGCCAACACGCTGCGCCTGGACAACATGGTCCTGTACCAGACCCCCAGCATGGGCGGCTTCAAGGTCGGCATCGGCTACTCGTTCAGCGCGGACGACGCCGTCAGCGACACGCAGCAAGTGGGCTTCCAGACCGGCAACAACAACCGCGTGCTGACCGCCGGCGTCCAGTACCTCAACGGCCCGCTGAACCTGGCCGCCTCGTACGACCGCTTCAATCCTTCGAATGACCGCGACGGCGGCAAGGATGCCGCGCGCATCCAGGCCTACATCGTCGGCGGCTCGTACGACTTTGAAGTCGTGAAGCTGGCAGCCGCGTTCGGCCAGACCCGCGACGGCTGGTTCCTGGGCCAGAACATGGGCACCACGCCGGAAGGCATGACGAACCTGGGCACGTTCAAGCTGGCTGACGGCTTCCGCGCCAACTCGTACATGATCGGCGCCACCGTGCCGCTGGGCCGCCACGCGGTGTTCGGCTCCTGGCAGCGCGCGACCGCCAGCAACGACAGGCTGACGGGCGACGACGCCACGTTCAACGTCTACAGCCTGGGCTACACGTACGACTTCACCAAGCGCACCAACCTGTACGCGTACGCCTCCTACGGCGACAACTACGCGTTCCAGCGCGATGCCCGCGACACCGCGGTTGCGATGGGTGTGCGTCACCGTTTCTAAGCGACAGGACGTCCGGCTGAACCTTGCTGAATGCGCGGCCCATTCTCCGTGAGCCGCCGAGTGACAGCGAACCCCCCCTACTTGGGTTCGGCCGGGCGTAACTTGAGCACAGAAGGGAAGGGCCTCCGCAAGGAGGCCCTCTCGCTTTGCGGCCGCGGCGCTACAGGAACAGCTTGTAGGCCGGGTTGTCGGTCTCGTTCCAGTGCGGATAGCCCAGTTCCGCCACGAAATTGCGGAACTGCTTCTTGTCCGCGGGCGGCACCTGGATGCCGACCAGGATGCGGCCGTAGTCCGCGCCCTGGTTGCGGTAATGGAACAGGCTGATGTTCCAGTCGGGATTCATCGCGTTCAGAAAACGCATCAGCGCGCCCGGGCGCTCCGGGAACTCAAAACGGTACAGCAGCTCGTTGCGCGCCAGCGCCGACCGGCCCCCCACCATGTGTCGCAGGTGGGTCTTGGCCATTTCATCGTGGGTCAGGTCCAGCGTGTCGAAGCCGTGGCGGCGGAAATTCGCGGCGATCTTGTCGGGCTCGGCGGCCGACGACACCTGGATTCCGACAAAGACGTGGGCGCGGTCCGCATCCGAGATGCGGTAATTGAACTCGGTGACGCTGCGTTCGCCGACCAGTTCGCAGAAACGGCGGAAACTGCCGCGCTGCTCCGGCATCGTGACCGCGAAGACGGCTTCGCGCATTTCGCCGACCTCCGCGCGTTCGGACACGAAGCGCAGGCGGTCGAAGTTCATGTTGGCGCCGCAGGCGATGGCCACCAGGGTCTTGCCCTTCAGGTGGTGTTCGGCCGCGTATTGCTTGGCGCCGGCCACCGCCATCGCGCCCGCGGGCTCCAGCACGCTGCGCGTGTCCTGGAAGACATCCTTGATCGCGGCGCAGATCGCGTCGGTGTTGACCACCACGAAATCGTCGACGTACTTGCGCGTGAGCTTGAAGGTTTCCGCGCCCACCATCTTGACCGCCGTGCCGTCGGAGAACAGGCCCACGTCGTTCAACTGCACGCGCCGGCCCGCGCGCACGCTGCGCAGCATGGCGTCGGAGTCCTCGGTCTGCACGCCGATGATCTTGATGTCGGGGCGCAACTGCTTGATGTAGGTGGCCACCCCGGCGATCAGGCCGCCGCCGCCGATGGCCACGAAGATGGCGTCGATCGGGCCGGGGTGCTGGCGCAGGATCTCCATGCCCACCGTGCCCTGGCCGGCGATCACGTCGGGATCGTCGAAGGGGTGGACGAAGGTCAGTTTTTCCTTTTTTTCCAGGATCTGCGCGTGCGCATAGGCGTCGGAGAAGCTCTCGCCGGCCAGCACGACCTCGCCGCCCAGGCGTCGGACCGCGTCGATCTTTACTTGGGGGCTGGTGGTGGGCATGACGATGACTGCGCGGCAGCCCAGGCGGCTGGCCGCCAGCGCCACGCCCTGGGCATGATTGCCGGCCGACGCCGCGATGACGCCGCGATTGCGGGCCGCCGGGGGCAGGTTCGCCATCTTGTTGTACGCCCCGCGCAGCTTGAAGCTGAACACGGCCTGGGTATCTTCACGCTTGAGCAGGATCGTGTTCGACATCCGCTGGGACAGCAAGGGCGCTATTTCAAGCGGGGATTCGACCGCGACGTCGTAAACCTTGGAGGTCAGGATGCGTTTCAGATAATCAGTGGACATGGACCGCGCGCGGGGGCAAGAGTGAGGACGTGGGCCAGATTATTGCAGGGAATTCCGTGTCGCCTTCCTGGTTACTCGCGGCTACACTCCCGCAACCATGGAAGAAAGTCTCTTAACCGCAGTTCATTGGCTCCTGGGGATGCTGGCGCTGCCCTCGGTGGGCTTGTCGGCCATCTTCACGGTGTCGCTGGTGTCCGCCACCTTGCTGCCCCTGGGGTCCGAGCCGGCGGTGTTCGGCTACATCAAGCTGGCGCCGGACATGTTCTGGGCCGCCGTGCTGGTGGCGACCGCGGGCAACACAGTGGGCGGCGCCATCAGCTACGCGATGGGCCTGGGCGCCGAACGCGCCGTTCACCGCTGGCACGAAAAACACCCCCATCCGCATCCCGCCGCCACCGCGAGCGGGCGAATGCGCGGCCGCTGGCACGAGCGCGCCCACGATTGGCTGCACCGGATGGGGCCCCCGGCCCTGTTGCTGGCCTGGCTGCCCGCCGTGGGCGATCCCCTCTGCGCGGTGGCCGGGTGGCTGCGCCTCTCTTTCTGGCCCTGCGTGTTCTATATGGCCATCGGTAAATTCCTGCGCTATCTGTTCATGACCGCCGGGCTGCTCTGGTTCTTCCCGGGTCAAATCTAACGCTGACATCGAATTAATAGGGGACGGTTCATGCCGTCTTCCTCGCGCTTTTGGGCCGCTTCCCAGGGGTATTAAGGGTCAAGTCGGGCCAATGGCATAAAATACTTTTTTATGGGCCCCTCTTGCCGCCATGAACGCCCCACTCGCTAGCCACATCTTGAACGGGGCGATGCCGCCCGCAGCACCCGCGCGATTGCGCGAAATACCCTACAACTACACGTCGTTTTCCGACCGCGAGATCGTCGGCCGGCTGCTGGGCGAAGACGCCTGGAGCCTGCTCACCGACCTGCGCGGCGAACGCCGCACCGGGCGTTCCGCCCGGATGCTGTACGAAGTGCTGGGCGACATCTGGGTGGTGCGCCGCAACCCGTACCTGCAGGACGACCTGCTCGACAACCCCAAGCGGCGCAAGCAGCTGATCGACGCCCTGCATCATCGCCTGGGCGAAATCGACCGGCGCCGCGAGCCCGACGTTCCCGCCGCGCAAGGCCACGACCCGCATCGCGACGAGAAGGTGGTCGGCCTGCTGGCGCGGGCGCGTTCCGCCATCGCCGCCTTCGAAGGCGAATTCGACCAGACCACCATGATGCGCAAGCAGGCGCAAAAGGTGCTGGGCCGCATCACGGCGCGCGACAACATCAAGTTCGACGGCCTGTCGCGCGTGTCGCACGTGACCGACGCCACCGACTGGCGAGTCGAGTACCCCTTCGTCGTGCTGACGCCGGACACCGAGGACGAGATCGCCGCGCTGGTCACCGCCTGTATCGAGCTGGGCCTGACCATCGTCCCGCGCGGCGGCGGCACCGGCTACACCGGCGGCGCGATTCCGCTGACCTGGAAGTCGGCGGTCATCAACACCGAGAAGTTCGACAAGCTGGGCAAGGTCGAGTCCTGTATCTTGCCCGGGCTCACCGAGCCCGTGGCGGTCATCCATGCCGGCGCCGGCGTGGTGACCAAGCGCGTGTCCGAAGCGGCCGAGGCGGCCGGCTTCGTATTCGCCGTGGACCCGACCTCGGCCGAAGCCTCGTGCGTGGGCGGCAACATCGCCATGAACGCCGGCGGCAAGAAGGCCGTGCTGTGGGGCACCGCGCTGGACAACCTGGCCTGGTGGCGCATGGTCGACCCGGACGGCAATTGGCTGGAAGTGACGCGCCTGGACCACAACATGGGCAAGATCCATGACGTGGAGCTGGCCCGCTTCGAGCTCAAGTGGTTCGACGGCAAGGGCAAGCCCGGCGAACGCCTGCTCAAGACCGAGACGCTGGAGATCCACGGCCGCGTCTTCCGCAAGGAAGGCCTGGGCAAGGACGTCACCGATAAATTCCTGGCCGGCCTGCCCGGCATCCAGAAAGAAGGCTGCGACGGCCTGATCACGTCGGCGCGCTGGGTGCTGCACCGCATGCCGCGCCACACGCGCACCGTCTGCATGGAGTTCTTCGGGCAGGCGCGCGACGCCATCCCGTCGATCGTCGAGGTCAAGGACTACCTGGACGGCGAGGGCAAGGAACGCGGCGCCATCCTGGCCGGCCTGGAGCATCTGGACGAACGCTACCTGCGCGCGGTGGGCTACGCCACCAAGAGCAAGCGCGGCGTGCTGCCCAAGATGGTCCTGATCGGCGACATCGTCGGGGACGACGAGGACGCGGTGGCCGCGGCCGCCAGCGAGGTCGTGCGCCTGGCCAATACGCGCCATGGCGAAGGCTTCGTGGCCGTTAGCGCCGAGGCCCGCAAGAAGTTCTGGCTGGACCGCTCGCGCACCGCGGCCATCGCCCGCCACACCAACGCCTTCAAGATCAACGAGGACGTCGTGATCCCGCTGCCCCGCATGGGCGAATACACGGACCACATCGAGCGCATCAACATCGAGCTGTCCACCAGCAACAAGCTCAAGCTGCTGGGCGAGCTGGACGCCTACCTGTGCACGCCGCTGCCGGTCGGCAAGACCGACGACGCCGACATCGAGACCTCGCGCGCCGAAGTGCTGGCCGACCGCACCCGCGAGGCGCTGGAACTGCTGGCGGGCACGCGCCAGCGCTGGCAATGGCTGCTGGACAACCTGGACCTGCCCCTGCCGCAGGCGCTGCCGCAACTGGAGGGGCTGGGCCTGGGCGGCCTGCATGCCGCGCTGTCGGACCGCCTGGCCGCGCAGCCCGGCGCGCGGGTCTTCGACGTGGTGCAGGACCGCACGATCCGCGTGTCCTGGAAGACCGAAGTGCTGGCCGGCATGCAGCGCACCTTCTCCGGCGCCGCCTACAAGAAGATCGTCGACGAGCTGGTGGCCATCCACGGCCGCGTGCTCAAGAGCCGCGTGTTCGTGGCGCTGCACATGCACGCCGGCGACGGCAACGTCCACACCAACATTCCGGTCAACTCGGACGACTACGAGATGCTGCGCGAGGCTCACACGGCCGTCGAACGCATCATGCAGATCGCCCGCGACCTGGACGGCGTGATCTCGGGCGAGCACGGCATCGGCCTGACCAAGTACGAATTCCTGACCGAAGCCGAATTGGCCCCGTTCCAGGACTACAAGCGCCGCGTGGACCCCAACGGCCACTTCAACGCCGGCAAGCTGATGCCCGGCGCGGACCTGCGCCACGCCTGGACGCCCAGCTTCAACCTGATGGGCCACGAATCGCTGATCATGCAGCAAAGCGATATCGGCGCCATCTCGGAATCCATCAAGGACTGCCTGCGCTGCGGCAAGTGCAAGCCCGTGTGCGCCACCCATGTGCCGCGCGCGAACCTGCTGTATTCGCCGCGCAACAAGATCCTGGCGACGTCGCTGCTGGTGGAAGCTTTCCTGTACGAGGAACAGACCCGCCGCGGCGTCAGCCTGAAGCACTGGGAAGAGTTCGAGGACGTGGCCGACCACTGCACGGTCTGCCACAAGTGCTACAACCCCTGTCCGGTCGACATCGATTTCGGCGACGTGTCGATGAACATGCGCGCCGTGCTGCGCCGCATGGGCCGCAAGTCGTTCAATCCGGGCACGGCCAGCGCGATGTTCTTCCTGAACGCCAAGGACCCGGCCACGATCAACGCCACCCGCAAGGCGATGGTGGGCGTGGGCTACAAGGTGCAGCGCGCCGCGCACGACCTGTTCTCGGGCCTGGTGAAGAAGCAGACCGCCACGCCGCCGGCCACCGTGGGCAAGCCGCCGCTGCGCGAGCAGGTCGTGCACTTCGTTAACAAGAAGATGCCGGGCGGCCTGCCCAAGCAGGCCGCGCGCAAGTTGCTGGATATCGAAGACGCGAACTACGTGCCGATCATCCGCGATCCCAAGGCCACCACGGCCGACACGGAGGCGGTGTTCTACTTCCCGGGCTGCGGTTCCGAGCGCCTGTTCTCGCAGGTGGGCCTGGCCACGCAGGCCATGCTCTGGCATGCGGGCGTGCAGACCGTCCTGCCGCCGGGCTACCTGTGCTGCGGCTATCCCCAGCGCGGCAACGGCATGACGGACAAGGCCGAGCAGATCATCACCGACAACCGGGTGTTGTTCCACCGGGTCGCCAACACCCTGAACTACCTGGACATCAAAACGGTGGTGGTCAGCTGCGGCACCTGCTATGACCAGTTGGCCGGCTACGAATTCGAGAAGATCTTCCCGGGCTGCCGCCTGATCGACATTCACGAATACCTGCTGGAAAAGGGCATCAAGCTGGAAGGCGCCAAGGGCGTGCGCTACATGTACCACGACCCCTGCCACACGCCCATGAAGCTGCAGGAGCCGATGAAGACGGTGCGCGCGCTGGTCGGCGACGACGCCGTCAAGAGCGACCGCTGCTGCGGCGAATCGGGCACGCTCGCGGTCAGCCGGCCCGACATCTCCACGCAGGTGCGCTTCCGCAAGCAGGAAGAGCTGCTCAAGGGCGACGCCGCGATCCGCAGCGACGGGTTCACGGGCGACGTGAAGGTCCTGACCTCGTGCCCCTCTTGCCTGCAAGGCCTGTCGCGCTATGAAGGCGACACCGGCATGGAGGCGGACTACATCGTGGTCGAGATGGCGCGCCACATCCTGGGCGAAGGCTGGATGGAAGACTACGTCCGCCGCGCCAACTCAGGCGGGATCGAGCGCGTGCTGGTCTGAGGCGCGTTCGGCAGACGGAAAACCGCGGCCAGCAACGGCCGCGGTTTTTTTTTGCCGGGCCGTACAAGCCCCTGTCTTTGCCTGGATTTTTCCCCTCTTGAAACCGGAAAAGTCGCGCCCATACTTGGATTGAAGCGATCAGACCCGCGGTCGCGGCTCTGGCGATTGCGTGTTGTCTTGATCGGTCCCTTTTTTACTCGGGAGACCAATATGAGCAACTTTCCCTTCAGCGACAGCGGCTTTAGCGCCGCGTTTGACGCCATCCAGGAACACATGGGGCGCGTGCTGCGCGGCGCCGGCGTGCCGGCCGCCCTGCGCGCCACGCCGCAGGCCTATTTCCCGCCGGTCAATGTCGGCGTGTCGGCCGATTCGATCGAGGTCGTCGCCTTCGTGCCGGGCATGGAGCCCGAGGCCCTGAACGTATCGATCGAAAAGCGCCTGCTTACCATCAGCGGCGAACGCAAGGCGCCGGACCTTCCTGAAAACGCCCGGTACTACGCGCGCGAACGCGTGGAAGGCCGCTACACGCGGGTGATCGAGCTGCCCGCCGACGCCGACCCCGACAACGTGCAGGCGCGCTACACGGACGGCTGCCTGGCCATTTCCATCAAGCGTAAGGAATCGGCCAAGCCCCGCGTCGTGACCGTGCAGTGACGTTCCACCGCAACCGCATAAGGAGGATCGATCATGAATGAACGCAAAGACCTGACCGTGCCCGCGGAAGCGTCCGCCGCCGACAAGCGCGACGCGCGCGGCGTCACCGTGCCCGCCGTGGATATTTTCGAGGATCCGGAAGGCATCACCCTGATTGCCGACCTGCCGGGCGTGTCCAAGGAACGGCTGCGCATCAACGTGGAGTCCGATGTGCTAGCGATCGAGGGCGAGGCGTCCGTCGCCACGCCCGCGGATCTGCGGCTGGTGCTCGGCGAGCTGCGCGCGCCCTTGTTCCGGCGCGCCTTCAAGCTGGGGCAGGAGTTTGACCGCGCCGAGATCAACGCCAGCCTGAAGCAGGGCGTGCTGACGCTGCGCATCCCGCGCGTGCGCGAAGCGCAGCCGCGGCAGATTCCCGTCGTCGCGGGCTGAGCCCGCGCCCCGCGGGGCGGTGCGTAAAGAAAAAGCCGCGGTCCGTTCAGTCGGACCGCGGCTTTTTTTACCGCCGCAGGCGAGCGCCCAGCGGCGATCATTCCAGCTTGATGTTCGCCTTTTTGATCACGTCCGCCCAGGCGCTGCGCTCTGCTTCGGCGTAGGCCTTGAATTCCTGGGCCGACATCGGCATGGGGATGACGCCCATGTCCAGCATCTTCTGCGACACGGCAGGGGTCTTCAGCGTGGCGTCCAGATCGGCCGACAGTTTCTTGACCACCGCTTCCGGCACGCCGGCCGGACCCACCAGGCCCTGCCAGGCATAGGCGGTGAAGTCGGCCACGCCTTGTTCGGCCATGGTGGGCGCATCGGGCAGCACCGGCACGCGCTCGGGCGTGGCGGCCGCCAGCACGCGCAGCTTGCCGGCCTTGACGTTGGGCAGGCCCGAAGCCAGGTCGATGAACATCAGGTCCACCTGTCCGCCCAGCAGGTCCTGGATGGCGGGGGCGGCGCCCTTGTACGGCACGTGCAGCAGGTTGGCGCCCGTGCGCTGCTTGAAGAGCTCCAGCGCCAGGTGATGCGGCGAACCCGCGCCGGCGGAGGCCGCCGTCAGCGTGCCCGGCTCTTTCTTGGCGGCGGCCAGCACGTCGGCCACCGTCTTGTAGGGCGAGTTGACGTTCACGGCCAGCAGCAGCGGGAACTTGGCGATGCCGCCGATGTAGGTGAACTTGGACGGATCGTAGGACAGCTTGGCGTACAGCGAGGAATTGAACGCGAGCGTGCCCGAGTCGGCGGTGCCGACCATGTAGCCGTTGGGCTCGGCTTGCGCGATGGCGGTGGCGCCGATGATGGTCGCCGCGCCGGGGCGGTTCTCGACCACGATGGTCTGGCCCAGGGGCTTTTCCAGGCCGCTTGCCACGGTGCGCGCCACCACGTCGGTGCCGCCGCCGGCGGGGTAGGGAACGATCCAGCGGATCGGCTGCGTGGGCCAGGATTGGGCGGCGGCCGCGGTGGCGGCCAGCGACAGGGCGGCAAGCGCCAGCAGGCGCCGTGCGTGCTTGTGCATGGGGTGTCTCCTCGTGCGGGATATCGTGAACGCGACGGTTGCGTCGTTGATCGCCGTCAACTTGCGTCGCAATTATTTTTGTGTCGCTATTATGCCTTGCGTCTCGGGCGATAGCGCATCGGGATAGGTGCGCGCGCCGAAGATGGCCGTGCCGATGCGCACTTCCGTCGAGCCTTCCTCGATGGCCAGCTCGAAATCGCCGCTCATGCCCATCGACAGGCGGTCCAGCGATATGCCGGCGATGCTTTCCTGGACCAGCTGGTCGCGCAATTCGCGCAGCGCGCGAAAGCATCCCCGCACTTCGGCGGGATCGGGGGAGTTCACAGCCAGCGTCATCAGGCCCTGCACGCGCAGGGTCGGGAACTCGGCGACGATCCGGCGCAGGAAGGCGGGCACGTCTTCCGGCGCCATGCCGTACTTGCTGGGTTCGGACGAGGTCTTGACCTGCACCAGCACGTCCAGGGTCCGGCCCTCGTTTTGCAGCCGGCGGTGCAGGGCCTCGGCCAGATCCGGGCGGTCCAGCGACTGCACCTCGGCGGCGTCGCGGGCGGCATCCTTGGCCTTGTTGGTCTGCAAGTGGCCGATCAGCACCCATTGCAGCCCCTGGCCGGCCAGGGCGGCGGCCTTCTGGCGGATTTCCTGCGTCTTGTTCTCGCCGAAGCGGGTCAGGCCCAGGGCCATGGCCTCGCGGATGGCCTCCACTTCGAAAGTCTTGCTGACGGGCAGCAGCGTCACGCTGCCGGGGCGCCGGCCGGCGCGTTCGCAGGCCTGGGCGATGCGTTGCTGGATCTGGGCAAGGCGCCCGGCCATGGTGTCGACGGCGGTCATGCAGCTCTCTTGCAGGAACAGGATGTCCCATAGTGTAGGACGCGGGGGGATCGTTTCACCACACCGCCCGCATCCGGCGTTGACCCTGTGTAATCGGCAGGCTTAGAATTTGCGGAGATTTGTTTATATTTCAAAGTTCTATGCCGTCCGGCGCCGCCCCTGCGGGCGACACGGTTTCCTCCTTTCCCAGCCCCTTCGCCATGTCTGTCGCCGCGCCCGAATACGCCTTTGCCACGCCGTTCCTGAATCCCCCCGCCTCGCCGATCCGATCGCTCATGCCCTACGCCATGCGCCCGGGCACCATTTCGCTGGCCGGCGGCTACCCGGCGCAAGAACTCTTCGACGTGGACGGCCTGTCGATCGCGTCGACGCAGGTCATGGCCCGCCTGGGCGCCTGCCTGCAGTATTCCAACATCGACGGCCAGGCCAGCCTGCGCCATGAGCTGGCGCGCCTGTCCGCGGCGCGCGGCCTGCATTGCAACGCCGACACCGAACTCGTCGTGACGGGCGGATCGCAGCAGGCCCTGGCGCTCCTCACCCGCGTCATGCTGCAACCCGGCGACCACGCCATCATCGAATCGCCCGCCTTCCCGAATTCCGTGCAGGCGCTGCGCTACACCGGCGCCACGGTGCACACCGTGCCCTCGGGGCCCGCCGGCATCGATGTGGACGCGCTGGACGAGCTGGCCGCCCGCGTCAAACCCAAGATCGTCTGCGTCGTCGCCTCGTTCTCGAATCCCTGCGGCGCCACCATCACGCGCCAGCGCCGCCTGCGGCTGCTGGAGCTGGCGGTCAAGCATCGCTTCCTCATCGTGGAAGACGACCCCTACAGCGAACTGCGCTTTGCCGGCGAAGCCGTGCCGCCCATCGCGGCCCTGGCCGAGGGCGAGGCCCGCCACTGGGCGGTGTACCTGGCCAGCATGTCCAAGACCATGGCGCCCGCGCTGCGCATCGGCTGGCTGGTCGCCCCGCCCGAAATCCGCCGACGCTGCGTCAGCGCCAAGGCGGCCGACGACATGGCCTCGTCCGCCTGGATCCAGGAAGTGGTGGCGCAGTACCTGGCCAACGGACGCTACGACGAGCACGTGCCGCGCATCCGCGCCGCCTACGGCCTGCGCTGCGACGCCATGGCCGTGTCGCTGGCCCGCGAGCTCAACGGCCGCGTCACCTTCAAGAAGCCCGAGGGCGGCATGTTCTTCTGGGCCCGCCTGACGGGCGACGTGGACGCCACGCGCCTGTTGCCCTATGCCATCGAGCACGAAGTGGTCTATGTGCCGGGCAAGGCCTTTTATGCCGATGCGGCGCAGGCCGACCTGTTCGCCATGCGCATGTCGTTTGCCACCATGAACGAAAGCCAGATCGCGCAAGGCATGGTCCGGCTGGGGCGCGCGCTGGATGCGTGCCAGGCCAACGAACCCGTGTCGATTTCGCTGGCGGCTTGACCGCGCGCATCCGCCCGCGCGCCGCGCATTGCTATCCTTGAGGATAGTCCGCCGCGGCGCGTCCGCGCGCGCCGGCGGACATACCTAAATAAGCGCTTGTTATTTGGCGCAGGCGCTTCATGTCTATAAGCTTCTTGCCTCGGCGCGTCCCCGCGCCCGGTAGCAGAACAGGAAACCAGGTCATGAACATTGCAAAAGGGTTGGCGGGCGCGGCGCTCTTGATGGCGGCGGCGCAGGGCGCGCAGGCGGCAACGTTGGACGTCGTGCGCCAGCGCGGCGCCGTGGCTTGCGGCACGACCACGGGCTTCGCGGGCTTTTCCGCGCCCGACGCGCAAGGCAAGTGGCAGGGGCTGGATGTGGACCTGTGCCGCGCCATCGCCGCGGCGGTCTTTGGCGACGCCAACAAGATCAAGGTGGTGCCGCTCAATTCGCAGCAGCGCTTCACCGCGCTGCAATCCGGCGAAGTGGATGTGCTGACGCGCAACACCACCGTGACGCAGCAGCGCGATACCGCGCTGGGCATCATCCATGCCGGCATCAACTTCTATGACGGCCAGGGCTTCCTGGTGCCGAAGTCGCTGGGCGTGAAGAGCGCCAAGGAGATCAACGGCGCGACGATCTGCCTGCAGACCGGCACTTCCAACGAGAACACGCTGGCCGACTGGGCGCGCGCCAACAACGTCACCTATAAGCCCGTCGTGATCGAGACTTTTAACGAGGTGGTCAACGCGTTTGCGTCCGGCCGCTGCGACGTCTTTTCGACGGACGCCTCCGGCCTGGCGTCCATCCGCATCTCCAAGCTGCAGAACCCCGACGACTACGTCGTGCTGCCCGAGATCATCTCCAAGGAGCCGCTGGGCCCGTTCGTGCGCCAGGGCGACGACGCCTGGCTGAACATCGTGCGCTGGTCGCTGTCGGCGATGATCGAGGCCGAAGAGTACGGCGTGTCGTCCAAGAACGTGGACGAACAGGCCAAGAGCGCCAACCCCAACATCGAGCGCATCCTGGGTGTGACGCCCGGCAGCGGCGCCAATCTGGGGCTGGACGAGAAGTGGGCCTACAACATCGTCAAGCAGGTGGGCAACTACGGCGAGAGCTTCGAGCGCAACGTGGGCGAGGGCAGCCCGCTCAAGATCAAGCGCGGCCTGAATGCGCAATGGACGCAGGGCGGCCTGCTGTACGCCTTGCCGATCCGCTGATCCAGGCTGTTTGGCCGGTGCTCTGACCGGTGTCTGACACCCGGCTAGAGATGGGCTTCGATCCGATCCGGCGTCTCGGGGGTGTCAGACACCTGCACCGGCGATGCTGTCCAAGAAACCCAAGCGGATCAAGCCTGGGCAACCTAGCCTTCTAAACTGTCCAACTTCTGGGGGTCAGTTCACAGGGGCGTTTTTTCTTGGCTATCCGCGCCGGTAAACCTGCGCGATCTTCACGAAGGCGGCGCGCAGTTCACGCGTGCCTCCCTGGAAGATCACCGGCTTTCCCCGGTGGGTAAAGATCACCAGCCGCTTGGAAAAGAGCATGGGCACGAAGCGCGCGTAGCGCACGTCTTCCCATGCCACCTCGCGCCGCGTGAACCAGGTCTGGCGCAGGCCGCGCTCGTCGATGGTGGTGATGGACGTCTGCATGTGCCAGGACACGAACAGGAGCGCCACGAAGCACAGCACCACCACCACGGCCAGCAGGGTGTCGAAAGGCTGCGAGGGCGCGCGGATCGCGGTGGTCACCACCTGCACGCCCAGAATGGCCAGGATCACCCAGGTCAGGATGCGTACCCAGTCGGGCCAGGCCTGGCCCGCCAGCGGCAGCGGGCCGATGGCGCGCAGCAGCGCCGCGTGGTCTTCGGGCGCGGGGTTGCCGTTGGTGGTGGTCATGCGGCCCGTTTGGCGGCGATCGCGTTGCCGGCGCGGCTCGAACCCTTGCGGTTCAGGTGCGCCGACATCCACTGGCCGATGTCCACCACGGCGTCGAAGTCCACGCCGGTGTCGATGTCCAGGCCGCGCAGCATGTACAGCACGTCTTCGGTCGCGACGTTGCCGGTGGCGCCCTTGGCATAGGGGCAGCCGCCCAGGCCGGCCACCGAGGTGTGGAATATGGAGATGTCCGTTTCCAGCGCCGCCAGGATGTTGGCCAGCGCCTGGCCATAGGTGTCGTGGAAGTGGCCCGACACGCGCGCCGGGTCCACCACGCGCGTGACGGCAGCCATCACTTCGCGCACGCGCTTGGGCGTGCCCACGCCGATGGTGTCGGCCACGTCGATCTCGTCGACCTGCATCGCCAGGTAGCGCTGCGCCACGTCCACCACGGATTCGACGGGAACCTCGCCCTGGTACGGACAGCCCAGCGCGCAGCTGATGCTGCCGCGCACGCGGATCCCGGCTTCGCGGGCGGCCTGCACCACGGGTTCGAAGCGCGCGATGGACTCGGCGATGGAGCAGTTGATGTTCTTTTGCGAGAAGGCTTCGCTGGCGGCGCCGAAGATCACGATTTCGTCCGCGCCGGCGGCCAGCGCGCCCTCGAAGCCCTTCATGTTGGGGGTCAGCACGGAGTAGATCGTGCCGGGTCGGCGTTCGATGCGCGCCATCACGTCCGCGCCGTCGGCCATCTGGGGCACCCATTTGGGCGACACGAACGACGCGGCTTCCACATTGGGGAAGCCCGCGGCGGCCAGGCGATTGACCAGGTCCACCTTGATGTCGGTGGGCACGAATTCCTTTTCGTTCTGCAGACCGTCGCGGGGCGACACTTCGACGATCTTCACGCGGGAGGGCAAAGCCATGTCTCTTCCTGTATCGGTATTGGGTGACCGGCGCTACAAGACTGCGGCGCTATTGCCAATATTAGCGCCATCGCCCATCGCGCCGCTCGGGCGAGGCCAAGGGACGGACACTGACGCGAGGCTCCCCGTCCTGCGGACCGGCCCTAGTTCAAACGCTGGTAGCGGCCATCGTCCAGCCGGGCGATGCGGCCCTGCAGTTCCAGCTCGACCAACTGCGTCTGCAGGGCGGCCGTGTCCAGGCCGCAGCGGGCCAGGATGGCATCCAGGTGCAGCGGATCGAAGCCCAGGGCGTCGAGCACGGGATGGGGCGGCGGGGCGGACGCCTCCGGGCGCGCGGCCGCGGCCGGGGTCGGGCCGCCGCCGAGTTCGTCGGTGATGTCCCTTGCGGTTTCCACCAGCTTGGCGCCCTGGCGGATCAGGGCATGGCAGCCGCGCGACAGGGGCGAATGGATGGAGCCGGGGATGGCGAAGACCTCGCGCCCGCTTTCGCCCGCCAGCCTGGCGGTGATGAGCGAGCCGCTCTGTTTGGCGGCTTCCACCACCAGGACGCCGCGCGCCAGCCCCGCCACGATGCGGTTGCGCTTGGGAAAATGCTGCGGCATGGCCCCGGTGCCCAGCGGCAGCTCGGACACCAGCGCGCCGTGTCCGGCGATGCGGTGCGCCAGCTCGCGGTGGCGGGCCGGGTAGATGCGGTCGATGCCCGTGCCCATGACGGCCACGGTGCCGGCGCCTTCGGGGCCCGCGTCCAGCGCGCCTTCGTGCGCCGCGGCGTCTATGCCCAGCGCCAGTCCGCTGACGACCCGCCAGCCGTGCGCGGCCAGGTGGCGCGCGAAGGCGCGCGCGTTCTCCTGGCCGCCAGGCGTGGCGTTGCGCGCGCCCACCACGGCCAGCGACGGGCCTTGCAGAAATGCGGGATCGCCCGCGACGTAGAGCAGGATCGGCGGATCGGCGATCGTCAGCAGGCTCTGGGGGTAGGTGGGGTCGACCAGCGTCAGGATGTGGCGGCCGGGCGCCTCCACCCATTCCAGCGCGCTTTCCACCTGTGCCGCCATGTCGGCCGGCATGGGCGCGGCCAATTGCCGCGCCAGCGCCTCGGGCACATGCCGCGACAGCGCCGTGGCGCGCTGCGCGTAGATCTGCTCGGGCAGGCCGAGCGCGGCGAGAAGCGTGCAGGCGGTGGCGGAGCCGATGTTCGGCTCCAGGGACAGCCGCAGCCAGGCGGACAGTTCGGCGGAGGATTGCGTAAGCGGCATGGAGCAGGCGCGTAAGAGGCGTCGGGGGTCCGAGAGTGTCGCATGCGGGAGGCGCCGGCGCTGGCGCGGGGTGGACCGATACGCGCAGCCGCAGGGGCGCGAAAATGCGGGGACGCAGCAATGCCCGCAATCCTTGAGTTAGCCGAAAACTATTAGAAATCAAGACTCTAATGAATTAAACTCTTAACCAAGCATCACTACTGGCGATTCCCTTTCAATGGCTTTACTTCCCATCCTTCGCTACCCGGACCCGCGCTTGCACAAAAAGGCCAAGCCGGTCGCCGAGGTCGATGACCGCATTCGTCAATTGGTGCGCGACATGGCCGAGACCATGTACGACGCGCCGGGCGTGGGCTTGGCCGCGACCCAGGTCGACGTCCATGAGCGCGTGGTCGTGATCGACGTGTCCGAGGAAAGCAATCAGCTCCTGGCCTTGATCAATCCCGAGATCACATGGCGCAGCGACGACCACAAGATCTACGAAGAAGGCTGCCTGTCGGTGCCGGGCGTGTACGACGAAGTCGAACGCGCCTCGCGCATCCGCTGCAAGGCGCTCGACATCGACGGCAAGCCGTTCGAATTCGAGGCCGACGGTCTCCTGGCCGTGTGCGTGCAGCACGAGCTCGATCACCTGGAAGGCAAGGTGTTCGTGGAATACCTGTCCAGCCTGAAGCAGAACCGCATCAAGACCAAGCTGAAAAAGGCCGAGCGCGAAGCGCTGCGCGTGTAGAAGGGCCCACCCCCTACCCGCTGGCGCCCCGGATTGGCCAGACTCCCTGCTTGCGGGCACAGCGCCATTGCCTGGCCATCCTTTCAATCCTTTGCTCTTCACACCATGCGCATAGTCTTTGCCGGCACGCCGGAATTCGCCCGTATCGCGTTCGACGCCCTGCGGGCCGCCGGCCATGAGATTCCCCTGGTCATGACGCAGCCCGACCGCCCGGCTGGACGGGGGCTGAAGCTCACGCCCAGCCCGGTCAAGCAGGCGGCGCTGGACGCGGGCATCGCCGTGGCCCAGCCGCGCAGCCTGCGCCTGGACGGCCGCTATCCCGAAGAGGCCGCACAGGCCCGCGCGCTGCTGGAAAGCGTGGCGCCCGATGTCATGGTGGTGGCCGCCTACGGCCTGATCCTGCCGCAGTGGGTGCTGGACCTGCCGCGCCTGGGCTGCCTGAACATCCACGCCAGCCTGTTGCCGCGCTGGCGCGGCGCGGCGCCGATCCAGCGCGCGATCGAGGCCGGCGATGCGCAAACGGGCGTGACCATCATGCAGATGGATGCAGGCCTGGACACCGGCGACATGCTGCTGGAGCGCGTGGTGCCGATCACCGCCGAGACTAGCGCTGCCCAGTTGCACGACGCGCTGGCGCTGGCGGGCGGCGAGGCCATCGTCCAGGCGCTGGATGCCCTGGCGCGGGGCGGACTGACGCCGCGCAAGCAGCCGGAAGAGGGCGTGACCTACGCGGCCAAGCTGGACAAGGCCGAAGCCGCGCTGGATTGCAGCCAGCCGGCTGAACTGCTGGCGCGCCGCGTGCGGGCGTTCAATCCCGTGCCCGGCGCCAGCATCCGCCTGCCCGGCCTGCCCGACGCGGTGAAGGTCTGGCGCGCGCAGGCGCTGGACGAGGCCGCGACGGCCGAGCCCGGCAGCGTGCTGCGGGCGGACGGCGCGGGGATCGATATCGCCACGGGCCGTGGCGTGCTGCGTCTGCTGGAGCTGCAGAAGGCGGGCGGCAAGCGCCAGCCGGTGGACGTGTTCGTGCGCGGCTGGCAGCCGGCCTGAACGGTTCAGGGCTTGCGGCGTTCGGCCAGCAGGTCCAGGTAGGCGCCCGACAACAGCTGTCCGGGCGCGACCCCCAGCCCCGCCATCAGGGTGCGGGCTTCTTCCATGCCGGCCTCCGCGGTTTCGTGGTCGCGCAGCACCACTTCAAGTTCCAGGAATTCGCCCAGGTCCTCCACGCGGTCCAGGTGGATGCGCGTGCGCCCGGCCATGAACACCATCCGGTGCTTCTTCACGCGGCCGATCACGCCGTAGGCCAGGGCCAGCGCATCGCGCAGCGTGTCGGGCGAATCCGTGGGCGAGATCACGTAGAAGCTCTCTTTCGGGCCCGACTCGTCGGCGCGGCGATAGAAGATCAGTTCGCCCGAGCCGTCCACGAAGGCGCGCAGCTTGAGGCGGCCGCTGGCGCACGCGAAGAACGTGTCGTCCTGGTCGATCAGGACGGGCTCCTGCCCCGACAGCGCCGCCGCCAGGGGTTCGATGGCGGCCAGGCTGTCGACCCGCGCCTTGATTTCCACGTTGCGAGCCATGCGCGCGTCCCCCGATCAGTACAGCGAGCCGGCCACGCGGGCGGGCAGCTCGCGGTCGTAGGCGGCGCCGTCGAAAGTGCCCGCCGTCAGGTCGGACAGGATGCGGCCCACGCTGGGCAGCGCGCTGCGCGGCACCTGCGTGTCCGGGTCCCACAGCCTGGAGCGCAGCAGGGCGCGCGAACACTGGAAGTACACCGTGTGCACGTCGATGACCAGCACCGAGCGCGGCAGCTTGCCGTCCATCTCGAAGCGCGCGAGCAGGGCCGGATCCACGCTGATGCGGGCCTCGCCGTTGACGCGCAAGGTCTCGCCCACGCCAGGCACCAGGAAAAGCAGGGCGACCCGCGGATCGGCCAGGATGTTGAGCAGGCTGTCGATGCGGTTGTTGCCGCGGCGGTCCGGCAGCAGCAGCGTCTTTTCGTCTTCCACCACCACGAAGCCCGCGGGGTCGCCGCGCGGAGAGGCGTCCAGCCCGCCGGGCGCGGCTGTCGCCAGCACCGCGAACGGCGCGGCCTCGATGAACGCGCGGTAGTGCGGATGCACGTGGTTCACTTCCTTCTTCATGGAAGCTTCGCCGGGCGAACCGTAAAGCGCCTGCAGGGCGCTGGCGTCGGTGACGAGATGGGCGGGATCGGTGTGCATGGAGGGGTCCAGGTTTCAGGCCAGGGCGTCGGGCAGGTCGGCGACCGTCAGGAACAGTTCGTCGGGGCTGCGGTCGCGCAGGGCCTCGACATGGTTGTAGCCCCAGGCGACCGAGCCCACGCGCACGCCGGCCTTGCGGGCGGCGTCGATGTCGCGCATTTCGTCGCCCACCAGCAGGAAGCGTTCGGGGGCAGTGCCATGCTGCTTCAGCAGGCGGTCGATCTTGGCGGCCTTGCCGAACAGGTCGGTACCGCATTCATAGTCGTCGAACAACGCGGCGGTTTGATCGCCCAGCACGCGCTGCACGTTCTCGATGGAGTTGGAGCTGACCACCGCCAGCCGCAGGCCGCTCGCCTTCAGGCGAGCCAGCGCATCGGGGATGCCGTCGAACAACTGCACGCTTGGGTCGATCTCCTGCATCAGCGTGCGCACGTGCGCCATGATCGCCGGCAGCTTCCACAGCGGAATGTTCAGGAACTTCAGTATCTCGGACGCTTCGCGGCTGCGCAGTTGGTCGCGTTCCGACGCGTCGATCTTGCGGAAGCCGTATTTGTCGGCCACCGTGTTCAGAATGGAGTTGAACCAGGGCATAGTGTCTGCCAAGGTCCCGTCGAAGTCGAAAGCTGCAATGTCGTATTTCAAGTCTGGAATCCAATGCCGGGCGAGCTAGGGCCTGTTCACACTAAAAGAAGCCTCGCGCAGGCCCTACATGCCGTGGGGGTGAAGCAGATATTGCACGACCGGCGCCAAGCCTTCAAGCGGCGGGGCGCCGGCGACCACGCGAGCCGCGCTGGTCCAGGGGTAGTCCAGCGACAGCAGCCAGCCGAACACCTCGGCCAGGTCGTGGGCGGGCAGGGTCACCATGGTTTCGATGGTGATGGTCAGGCGCGTGGCGCGATAGGGCTCGGGCTGGAACGTCCATTCATACCTGCCGCAGCCTACCCGCACGTTGCCGGTGGCCTTTTCGGTCATGCCGACGAGCCAGTCGCACTGGTACTCGGGCAGGCAGGCATCCGGTTCCGGACGCGACAGGTAGAAGGTGTAGACGTTGTCGTAGGTCTGGCCGAATTTGCGCACGAGCGTGTCGGTGATGGCGGCCAGGCCGTGCGATTCGGGCGGAAACGCGATGGCCTGCGTGCGCAAGGCCATTTTCAGCGCCGCATCGGGCGCGAACGCCCGCGCCATGAAATGCGGGCGGTTCTCGTCCTTGGCGTGAAAGTAGTCGCGCAATACGGACTCGGTGCAGGAGGGGGACAACGAATCGGTGGGCATTGCGAGGGCTTCCGTTAAGGTGTCAAAGGGGCTGCGGCGGGTGCGGCCTTGACCGGATCGAACCATTTCGAGACGTTGGGCGGCTCGTAGATGGCGTAGCGGTCCAGCAGCAAGGCGGGGTCTTTTTCCACCACCAGCATGTCGCGATGCTGGGGGCGGATGAATGCTTCGTCGACGGCATGATCCACGAACTGGATCAGCGCATCGTAATACCCCGCGATGTTGAGCAGTCCGCAGGGCTTCTGGTGCATGTTCAGCTGCGCCCAGGTCCAGACCTCGAAGAACTCTTCAAGCGTTCCCGCTCCGCCCGGCAAGGCGATGAAGCCGTCGGCCTTTTCCATCATCATGGCCTTGCGTTCATGCATATTCTGCACCATGTGCAGCTCGGTCAGGCCGAGGTGCGCCTGTTCCTTCTTCAGCAGCAGTTCCGGGATCACGCCGATCACGCGGCCGCCGCCGGCCAGCACTTCATTGGCCACCACCCCCATGATGCCGACCACCGAACCGCCGTACACCAGGCCCAGATCGCGCTTGACGAGTTCGCGGGCCAGCACGCGGGCCTGCTCGATGTACTCGGGCCGGCTGCCGGGGTTGGAGCCGCAATACACGCAGATGTTCTTCAGAGTCATATCAAGGTCGGAGGTTGCCGGTCCCGTTACAGAATGCGTCGCGGGGCTTTTCGGGAAGCCGATAGTTTACGCAAGGTTGGGTAGGGCCACATCGGGCCGCGCGGAAGCGGGATTCGGGGTCGGGAGCAATGTTTGGACACAGCATGTTCCGCCACGATGGGTAGACTGGATTGTGCGAAAACGACTGGAAGTCCAGCGTCGTACTGCTTTCACTAACCTAGAGGAGCTAACGATATGGAACAAGCAACCCGCACCCCGCAGCAGGCGAGCCGCCCGTTCGACATGGACGTGAAGGCGATCCGCGCGAAGGCGCGCCAGGACATCGAGTCCGGCGCCGTCACCGACTCTTATCGCGCCGACCGGGAAACGGTGCTCAAGCTGCTCAATGAAGCGCTGGCCACCGAAATTGTCTGTGTGCTGCGCTACAAGCGCCATCACTTCATGGCCCGCGGCCTGAACGCGGAGCCGGTGGCCGCGGAATTCGCCGCGCACGCCACGCAGGAACAGGAACACGCCGACATGCTGGCCGAACGCATCGTGCAGCTGGGCGGCGAACCGAACCTGTCGCCCAAGGGGCTGCTGGACCGCAGCCATTCCGAGTATGTCGAAGGCAGTTCGCTGGTGGACATGATCAAGGAAAACCTGATCGCCGAGCGCATCGCCATCGACAGCTACCGGCAGATGATCGAGTATCTGGGCGAGCAGGATTCCACCACGCGCCGCATGCTGGAAGAGATCCTGGCGGTGGAAGAGGAACACGCCGACGACATGTCGGATTTCCTGGCCAAGACCTGATGGCTGCAGGCCGCGGGCGGGGGCAGGCGCCGGCAGGCGCGGACCCCGCCCGCGGCGCTGCCCGCGCGAACGCTTACAGCGCGTCGGCCCAGAGGTCGTATTCGTCGGAGTCGGTGACGCGCGCGCGCACCATGTCGCCCGCCTTGAGCGGCTTGTCCGAGCTGACGTAGACACAGCCGTCGATCTCGGGAGCGTCGCCGCTGCTGCGGCCCACGGCGCCGTCTTCGTCCACTTCGTCGATCAGCACGTCGATCTCGCGGCCTACCTTCATGGCCAGGCGCGCGGTCGAGATGGACTGCTGCAGCGCCATGAAACGCTCCCAGCGGTCTTGCTTGACGTCGTCGGGCACGGGGTTGTCCAGCAGGTTCGCGGGCGCGCCTTCCACCGGCGAATACTGGAAACAGCCGACGCGGTCGAGCTGCGCTTCCTGCATCCAGTCCAGCAGGTACTGGAAGTCTTCCTCGGTTTCGCCGGGAAAGCCCACGATGAAGGTCGAGCGGATCGTCAGGTCCGGACAGATCTCGCGCCAGCGCTTGATGCGCGCCAGCGTCTTGTCTTCAAAGGCCGGGCGCTTCATGGCCTTCAGGATGCGCGGGCTGGCGTGCTGGAACGGAATGTCCAGGTAAGGCAGGATCTTGCCTTCGGCCATCAGCGGAATCACTTCGTCCACGTGGGGATACGGATACACGTAGTGCAGGCGCGTCCAGACGCCCATCTCGGACAAGGCCATACAGAGCTCGGTCATGCGGGTCTTGACCGGACGGCCGTTCCAGAAGCCGCTGCGGTACTTCACGTCCACGCCATAGGCGCTGGTGTCTTGCGAGATCACCAGAAGTTCCTTCACGCCGGCCTTCACCAGGCGCTCGGCTTCGCTCAGCACGTCGCCCACCGGACGGCTGACCAGGTCGCCGCGCATCGAGGGGATGATGCAGAAACTGCAGCGGTGGTTGCAGCCTTCCGAAATCTTCAGGTAGGCGTAGTGGCGCGGCGTGAGCTTGATGCCTTGCGGGGGCACCAGGTCCAGATAGGGGTTGTGGTCCTTTTTGGGCGGCGCGGCCTTGTGCACGGCGCGCACCACCTCTTCGTACTGCTGCGGGCCCGTCACCGACAGCACGCTGGGGTGCACGTTGCGGATCACGGATTCCTCGACGCCCATGCAGCCGGTGACGATGACCTTGCCGTTCTCGGCGATGGCCTCGCCGATGGCTTCCAGCGACTCCGCCTTGGCGCTGTCGATGAATCCACAGGTATTGACGACGACGACGTCCGCGTCGTTGTACTCGGGCGTGACTTCGTACCCTTCGGTGCGCAACTGGGTCAGGATGCGTTCGGAGTCGACCAGGGCCTTGGGACAGCCGAGCGAAACAAACCCCACGCGCGGGGTGTGGTCTTTAGAGTTCATTGATTTTGAAGGGCTTTTGATGAGATGGCCGTGGGAGGCGCTGGCGGGCGCATTGGGCGCCCAAAGGTACGAAGCCAATGGGCAATTTTAGCGCGTCGCGAAAATTCCCAGGAAAAGGGGGCTTTCGCTATGTCCCTTAGCGCCGGTTTTCGCCTGCACGCGAAGGGGGCCGCCATGTCGTGGCCGCATCGGTGGCCGCGCCTATGCGGTCGTGCCGGGGATCAAAAATTGGCTTTCGCACTCGTGTTGTCGAGGAGTATCGTGGACACCTCGGGTGTTTTCTCTCTCATGTGACATGCCTGCCACCGATCCGGGTCCGGCTCTGCATGTCGAGTGCGGAGCCTGGCATGAATCACTGCGAGCTGCGTTGCGTCTACCTGGCCTTCGGCCTGACGGCGTTCGAGGCGGGGGCCCAGGCCGTCCCGCCGGGCGGCAACCTGTTCAGCCTGCCCGCGCCAACCGCCGCCACCGTCTGGACCTTGCAGGGGCCCGCCGTTCTCTACAACAGCGCATCCACGTCGCAGCTGCTGACGCTGCCGGCCGGAGCGCCCGGCCTGACGCTGGCGGGCAATGGCAATACGCTGACGCTGAATGACGGCGCCGGCCACTTCGGCTACTTCTCCGGCGCAACCGTCGCGTTCAACCTGTCCGACATCACCATCACCGGCGGCACCCGGTCGATCGCCGGCAGCGCGCTGACGGCCAGCGCCTTGACGCTCAACACATCCGGAACGGTCGCCTTCACCAACAACAATGCCACCGGCGTGGCCGTGGGCGGCGCAATCCTCTCCGCCGGCACGACGATCATCACCGGCAACGGCCTCACCTTGTCGGGCAACCAGGCGACGACGGGCGGCGGCCTGTACTCGGCACAGGCAGCGACGGTGGCCGGCGGCATGACGTTGACCGGCAACACGGCCCGGACCAATTCAGGCGGGGCGGTCTACGTCGTCGCCGGCGGCTTTGGCGTGACCGGGAACCTTGCCGCCAGCGGCAATACGGCCGCGACCAGCGGCGGCGCGATCACGGCAGCGGGCGGGATGACGGTGAACGGCGGCGTCGCCATGGACATCAACCGCGCCCTGAGCGGTTTTGGCGGCGCGTTGAACGTCACCAGCGGCAATACCAGCCTGGCGGCGTCGGCCGGCAATGTTTCGCTGACCAACAACAGCGCCACGGCCGCGGGCGGCGCGATCTACACCACCGGCGCGGTCACGATCGGCAATGCCGCCGGCACGGTGGGGGCCAGCGGCAACCGGGCCGGGTTCAACAGCGCGGGCGCGCTGGTCACGTCCACCAGCGACGGCGGGGCGATCTACGCCAGCGGCTCCGCCGCCACGACGACGCTCAATGGGGCGGTCGCGCTGTCCAGCAACCTGGCGACGAGATCCGGCGGCGCCCTGTGGTCGGGGCAGGCGATCACGGTCAACGGCGCCCTGGCGGCGAATGGCAATTCGGCGCTGAACACCCACGGCGGGGCGATCTATGCGACCGGGCCTTTTACGCTCAACGCCAGCAGCGCCTCGACGATCAGCGGCAACGCGGCGCGTGTCCAGGGAGGGGCGATCTGGGCCGCCAACACGGTCAACCTGAATGCGCTGGGCGGCGACATCGCCTTTCAGGGCAACCGTCAGGGGGCCGCGTTCGATGCCGCCTTCCAGCCGGCGCCCGGCACCGGCACGCCCAACGCGATCTATTTCGCCACCACCGGCAGCACGCTGAACCTGAACGCCGCCGCGGGTTCGCAGATCCGGTTCTTCGATCCGCTGGCAGCCGTGGGCACCTTGAACGTCGTCAAGACCGGCGATGGCGATGTGGTGTTCCGCGGCGACGGCGGCGCGACGAACACGTTCGATACTTTGATTCCGCTGACGACCAGCGTCCTGGGCGGGACGTTGACGCTTGCCGACGGCGTGAACTACGGCGTCGGCACCGCCGGAACCCTGACCGTCGCCGCGGGCTCGGGGACGGCGGGCACGCTGCGCGGCGGAGACGGCGCCAGCGCGCGCGCACTGACGATCAACGTGGCCAGCGGCGGCACCGTCGCCGTCACGGGCGGCGCGTTCACCCTGGGGGCCGGGAACATCAACCTGCAAAATGGCGGCCGTCTGGCCGGCAACGGCACGCTGGCCACCACGGTCAACCCCAGCCTTACCGGCACGGTCACGGCCGATGTCCAGGCAGGCGACGTGCTCACGGTGAGCAGCCTGCTGACGGGCAGCGGCGGGCTGGCGGTGCAGGGGGATGGGACGCTGGCGCTGACCGCTGCCAATACGTATACCGGCGGCACCGCGATCAATGGCGGGACGCTGCGGCTGGGCAATGGGGGGACGACCGGCGGCATCTCCGGCAACGTCGCCAACAACGGCACGCTGGTTTTCAATCGCTCCGGCAGCGCGATCTTCGCCGGGGTGATCTCCGGCGGCGGCGCGGTGAACCAGCTCGGGCCGGGCTCCACCGTGCTGACCGCCGACAGCGCCTACACCGGCGGCACGACGATTGCGGCCGGCGCCTTGCAACTGGGCAATGGCGGCGTGGCCGGGTCCATCGCCGGAGATGTGCTGAACAACGGCGCGCTGACCTTCAATCGCCTGGGCAGCTTCACGTTCGGCGGGGCGATCTCGGGCGTCGGCGCGGTGTCCAAGCTCGGGCCCGGCATCGTGGTCCTGACCGGCGCCAGCACGTACGGCGGCGGCACGACGATCGCGGGCGGCAACCTGCAGATCGGCAATGGCGGCGCGACGGGGTCGATCACCGGCAACGTGCTCAACAACGGCGTGCTGGTGTTCAACCGTTCCGGCGCGCTGGCGCTGGACGGCGCGATCACCGGCAGCGGGCCGGTGTCGCAGATCGGGTCCGGCACGACCACGCTGTCCGGCGCGGGCTCTTCGGCCGGCGCGGTCAATGTGCAGGCGGGCACGCTGGCCTTCGCGCAGCCGGGGGTATTCACCGCCGCCAGCCACGCGACCCAGGGCGGGGCGGCGACCACGCTCGGCGCGGCGTCGCGGCTGAATGTGACCGGGACGTTGACGCAGGCGCCGGGCTCGGTGCTGGAGGTGGCGATCGGCGGCGCGCTCCCCCCTCCGGCGATCACGGCGCAGGCGGCGACGGTCACGGGCAGCACACTGAACATCAACGGCTTCGCGCCGACCCTGCCGGCGTCGGCGACCGCGATACCCGGATCCCGGTTCACGGTGCTGGGCACGACCGGCGGGATCACCGGCGATTTCGCCGCGGTCAATCTCGGGGGCTCGACCAGCGCGGTGGACTATCTGACCCTGTCCAGCCAGAAGAGCGCCGACGGCCGGGAATACGCCGTGGGCCTGGGCCTGACCTGGCTGGCCGGGCCGGCGCTGGGCAATGGCGAGTTCACGCTGGCCGATCCCGCCGACACGTTCGACATGGATGTGGTGCTGGCCGACCAGGCCGCCGCGGCCACCGGCTGGAATGGCCGCGACCTGACCAAGAACGGCGCCGGCACGCTGATCCTGTCGGCGGCCCATGTCTACACCGGCCAGACGCTGGTCAACGGCGGCGTCTTGCGGACCGGCGTGGGCAGTGCTTTCGCCGGCAGTTCCGAGGTCACCGTCGGCGCGGGCGCAACGCTGGACCTGGACGGCTTTCCCCAGCTCGCCAATGCGCTGTCGGGCGCGGGCGCCGTGACGCTCGGCGCCGGCACGCTGACGGCGAACAACGCGGCGGCCGGCACCACGTTTGCGGGCGTCATTAGCGGGGGCGGCTCGCTGAACAAGACCGGCGCCGGCGCGTTGACGCTGACGGGCGCCAATACTTACGGCGGCGGCACGACTATCGCCGCCGGCACGCTGCAGCTGGGCGACGGCGGCACGGCAGGCAGCGTCGCCGGCGCCGTGTCCATCGCCGGCACCCTCGCGTTCAACCGCTCGGACGTCTGGTCCTTCGATGGCGCAATATCGGGCGGCGGCGCGGTCGCGCAGATCGGCCCAGGCACGACGGTGCTGACCGGCGACAGTTCCGCATTCGCGGGCCAGACGCGCATCGAGGCCGGCGCCTTACTGGTGAACGGGACGCTGGGCGGCGATGCCCAGGTTCTGGCGGGCGGCACGCTGGGCGGCGGGGGCGCGCTGACGGGGGCGGTCGCCGTCGATGGCCGGCTGTCGGCCGGCCAGAGCCCGGGCACGCTGAGCGTGGGCAGCCTGGTGCTCAATGCCGGCTCCACCACGCTGTTCGAATTCGGCGCTCCCGGCGTGGTGGGCAGCGCCGCCAACGACCTGGTCAATGTGACGGCGGATCTTGCCCTGGGCGGCGCGCTCGACGCGCGCGTTGGCGCCGCGGGCTATTACCGGCTGTTCAACTACGGCGGCGCGCTGACCGGCGCCTTCGGCAGCGAGGCGGTGACGTCGACCCAGGCCGGCTTCACGCCCGACCGGCATGCCGTCCAGACGGGCATCGCCAGCCAGGTCAACCTGTCGGTGCTCGGGGCGGGGCAGAGCCTGCAGTTCTGGGACGGCGGCGACGCCACCGGCAACGGACTCGTCGACGGCGGCGCGGGGACCTGGAGCGCGAGCGGCACTAACTGGACCGGCCAGCCGGGGCAGGCCGGCATCAACGGGCCCTGGGCCGGCTCGGTGGGCGCGTTCGCGGGCGCGGCGGGCGGCGCGGTCGCGGTCGATGGAACGCAGGCCTTCGATACCCTGCAGTTTTCCGCCAACGGCTATGCGCTTGCCGGCGGCAGCCTGGCGCTGGCCGCGGCCGGGACCCTCAATATCGATACCGGCGTGTCGGCCACGATCGGCAGCGCGATCGTCGACGGGCCGGCGAACGCGTTGACGAAAGTGGGCGGCGGCACGCTGGTGCTGAGCGGGGCCAACAGCTACACCGGCGGCACGGCGATCCGCGACGGCGTGCTGGCGATAGCGGGCGACGTCAACCTTGGCGCGGCCTCGGGCGGCCTGAGCCTGGACGGCGGCGCGCTGCGGACCAGCGCGGACCTGGCGACCGCGCGCCTTACCTCGCTGGGCGCCGGGGGCGGCGCGTTCGAGACGCAGACGGGCACGCGGTTCACGCACGCGGGCGCGATCTCGGGCGCGGGCGCGCTGACCAAGCTGGGCGACGGCACGCTCGTGCTGGCCGGCCTGAACACCTACGCCGGCGGCACGACGATCTCGGCGGGCACACTGCAACTGGGCGCGGGCGGCGCCACCGGCAGCATCCTCGGCGCAGTCGAGAACAACGGCGCGCTGGAATTCAATCGTACGGACACTGTCGTCCTCGATGAGCCGATTTCGGGCACGGGCAGGGTCGCGCAGCTGGGCGCCGGCACCACCGTGCTTGCGGACGACAACCACTACAGCGGCGGCACGGCGATCTCCGCCGGCACCCTGCAGATCGGCAACGGGGGCGCCGCCGGATCGATCACCGGCAATGTGCTGAACGAGGGCGCGCTGGCCTTCAACCGCTCGGACGGCATGGCCTTCGCCGGCACGATTTCCGGCAGCGGGGCGGTGTCGCAGACCGGCTCCGGCGTCACCACGCTCTCGGGCGCCGGTTCCTCGGCCGGCGCGGTCGAGGTGCGGGCGGGAACGCTGGCCTACGCGCAGAACGGGGCGTTCGCGGCGGTCAGCCACGGCACGCGCGACGGCGCCGTCACGGCCATCGGCGGCGCGTCGTGGCTGAATGTGGCCGGCGCGTTCACGCAGGAGCCGGGCTCGACGCTGGCCGTGGCGGTGGGCGCAAGCCAGCCGGCGGTCGCGGCGCAGACCGCGGCCATCGGCGGCAGCCACCTGGACATCACCGGCTTCGCGGCCGCCGCTCCTTCTTCGGCCAGCGCGTTGACCGCCAACCCGTTCACGGTGATCGGCACGACGGGCGGGATCAGCGGCGAGTTCGCCACGGTCGACCTGGGCGGCGCGGCCAGCGAGGTCGACTACCTGATCCTGGCGGGCGGCAAGAGCCCCGACGGACTGGCCTATCAGGTGGCGTTCGGCCTGACCTGGCTGGCGGGGCCGGCGCTGGGCGATGGCGCGTTCACCCTGGCCAATCCGTCCGATGGCTTCAACGTCGATGTGGCCTTGCCGGACCAGGCCGCCTCGGCGAGCGGCTGGAACGGCCGCGACCTCACCAAGAACGGCGCCGGCACGCTGATCCTCTCGGCTTCCAACCGCTACACCGGCCAGACGCTCGTCAACGGCGGCACGCTGCAAGCCGGCATCGCCAATGCCTTTGCCGATAGCGCCGCGGTGGTGGTGAACAGCGGCGCAACCCTGGCGCTCAACGGATTCTCCCAGCGGGCCAACCAGCTGTCCGGAGCCGGCACCATCTCGCTCGGCGCCGCCACGCTGACGGCGAACAACCCTGCCGGCGGCACCACCTACGCCGGCGTCATCAGCGGCCCCGGCGCATTGAACAAGACCGGGGCCGGCACGCTGACGCTGACGGCCGCCAACACCTACAGCGGCGGCACGACGGTGGCGCTGGGCACCTTGCAGATCGGCGATGGCGGTGCGAGCGGCAGCATCGTCGGCCCCGTGCTGAACAACGGCACGCTGGCCATCAACCGTTCGGACAGCGTGGCGTTCGACGGCGCGATCGCCGGCAATGGCGCGATCCGGCAGATCGGCGGCGGCGTGACCCGCCTGACCGGAGACAATCGCGCCTTCGCCGGCACGACTACGGTCGCGGCCGGCACGCTGGCCGTCGACGGGCCGCTCGGCGGGGCGCTCGATGTGCTTGCCGCGGGGCGTCTTCAGGGCGGCGGCGCGATCGGCAGCGCCACGATTTCCGGCACGGTTGCGCCGGGAAGCTCCATCGGCACGCTGAACGTCGCCGGCAATCTGCGATTCGATCCGGGTTCCATCTACGAAGTGGAGGTCGATGCCGCCGGCCGCGGCGACCGGATCGCCGCGACCGGAGTCGCGACCATCAACGGCGGCACAGTGCGCGTGCTGGCGGGCGCGGGCGACTACGCCCCCGCGACCACCTACACGATCCTCGCCGCCGATGGCGGGCGCAGCGGGACGTTCGCGGACGTCAGCTCGAACCTCGCCTTTCTCAGTCCCGCGCTTGGCTACGACCCCAACCATGTCTACCTGACGCTGACGCGCAACACCACCAGCTTTGCCGGCGTGGGGCTCACCCGCAACCAGATCGCCGCCGGCGGCGGAATCGAAAGCCTGGGGCCCCGGAACCCCCTCTTTGACGCCGTGCTCGACCTGTCCGCCGTCCAGTCCCGCGCCGCCTTCGACCGCCTGTCCGGCGAGATCCATGCCTCGGCCGCCGGCGCGCTGATGGAGGACAGCCATTTCGTGCGCGACGCGGCGGCCAGCCGGCTGCGCTCCGCCTTCGGCGCCGTGGCGGCCCCGCCGATGCCGGTGGTGGCCTATGCCGGAGGCGGACAGGCGATGGCCGCGCCAACGGCCGATCGCTTCGTGGCATGGGGCCATGCGTTCGGCGGCTGGGGCGATATCGACAGCGATGGCAATGCCGCGAGCCTGGACAGCTCGACGAGCGGCTTCCTGCTGGGCGCCGATGTCCCCGCGTTCGACAACTGGCGGCTGGGCGTGCTTGCCGGCTACAGCCGCACGCGTTTCGACGTCGACGACCGCGCCTCGTCCGGCAACAGCGACAACTATCACCTGGGCCTCTATGGCGGCGCGCAGTGGGGCGCGCTGGGCCTGCGTTCCGGGGTTGCCTACACCTGGCACAACCTCTCGACTTCGCGCTCGGCGGCCTTCCCCGGCTTTGGCGACAGCCTTCGGAGCAAGTACGACGCGGGCACGACCCAGGTCTTCGGCGAACTCGGGTACCGCCTTGACACGCCCCACGCGGCCTTGGAGCCCTTCGCGGGCCTGGCCTATGCGCGCGTGCGCACCGACGGCTTTACCGAACAGGGCGGCGCGGCGGCGCTCAATGCCCGCGTCCAGACCATGGAGACGACCTTCTCCACGGTGGGGCTGCGGGCTTCGACCCGCTTCATGCTGGGCAAGGTCGACACGACCGCGCGCGGCACGCTGGGCTGGAAGCATGCCTTTGGCGATGTCGCGCCGACGTCGACGCAGGCCTTCGCCGGCGGCAGCGCCTTTGTCGTCGGCGGGGTGCCGATAGCCAGGGACAGCGCGGTGATCGAGACGGGGCTGGATTTTGAATTTTCGCCCAGGGCCAAGCTCGGGGTGTCTTACCAGGGCCAGATCGCGAGCAGCGCTCGGCAGCACGCCGTCATGGTGAACCTGGCGGTCAGGTTCTGAAGGGGGTGTGTCCCCGTTGTCTGGCGGATTGCCGGGTCAGGGCGCGGCCCGGCGGTATAGCGCCAGCGTGCCCGCCAGCCCGATCAGCAGGCCGCCGCAGACGCGGTTCAGCCAGCGCAGGCCGGCGCCCTGGAAGGCGCGCACCATCTGGGCGCCCAGGGTCGCATAGGCCAGCATCACCGCGATATTCATCAGCGCCATGACGCCGGCCAGGATGGCGTACTGCGCCGGGAGCGGCGCCGCCGGGTTGATGAACTGCGGCAGGAAGGCGGACATGAAGAGCAGCGCCTTGGGATTGGTCAGGGCGACGACGAAGCTGCGCAGCCCCAGGGCCAAGCCCGCCGGCCGCGCGGGGCCGGCCGGCGCCGAGGGCATCACCAGCGCCGCGTCCGAGCGCAGCATCTTCCATCCCAGCCAGGCCAGGTACGCCGCGCCCGCCCATTTGATGACCTGGAAGGCGATTTCGGAGGCCGCCAGCACCACGCCCAGGCCGGAGGCCACCGCGCCGATCAGGATCAGGTCGGCCAGCACCGCGCCGCCCATGCCCCAGCAGGCCGCGCGCACGCCGTGGCGCGAGCCGTTGCTCATGGCGAGCAGCACGGTGGGGCCCGGCGTGATGATGGTGACAGCCGAGGCCAGGACGAAGAGCAGCAGCGTGGCAAGGGTCATGAGAGGGCTCCGTGGCAGGGGGCCAGTTTGCCGCGACCGCCGCCGTTCGTCCAGGTGCGGCTACCATAGCGGTCTTATCCTTTGATTCCGCACCATGTCCACGCGTTCCGACTCCCCCCATCTGGCCCCCCCGCTTTCCTCCGTCCTTCTTTCCAGCGCGGGGGTGGTGGAGGGCGTGCTGGACGGCCGTTCCCTGACGGACGCGCTGACCGGGGTCGAATCCGCGCTGCGTCCCGCCACCCAGGCCGTGTCCTTCCATGCGATGCGCTATCTGGGCTGGGCCGACGCCGTGGGCCGCGAGCTGGTGCAGCGCTACCCCAGCGTCCTCTTCGAATCCCTGTTGCTGGTGTCGCTGACCCTGCTGAAGGAAGAGGGCGATGCCGCCTCCGCCTTGCCCGGCATGCCGGTCTACGCGCCGCACACGGTCGTGGACCAGGCGGTGACGGCGGCCTCCAATACGCGCAGCCTCGCTTCCTTCAAGGGCATGCTCAACGCCTGCCTGCGCCGCTTCCTGCGCGAGCGCGCGGCGCTGGAAGCCGCGGTGGCCGACAGCCCCGAGGCGCAATGGAACCACCCTGGCTGGTGGGTCAAGCAACTGGCCGTGGCTTATCCGCAGCAATGGCGCGAGATCCTGGCCTCGGCCAACGTGCCGGCCCCGCTGACCTTGCGCGTCAACCGCCGGCGCGCCACCCGCGAGCAGGCGCTGGCCGCGTTCCAGGACGCCGGCCTGGGGGCCGAACCGGTCGGGCAGTCCGGCCTGGTGCTGGCCACGCCCAAGCCCGTGACGCAATTGCCGGGCTTTGCCGAAGGCTGGTGGTCGGTGCAGGACGCGGGGGCGCAATTGGCGGCCGAGCTGCTGGCGCCCGCCGACGGCATGCGGGTGCTGGACGCCTGCTCGGCGCCGGGCGGCAAGACAGCGCATCTGCTGGAACTGGCCGATATCGACCTGCTGGCGCTGGACACCGATGCCGAGCGCCTGGCGCGCGTGGAACAGAACCTGGACCGCCTGGGCCTGGCAAGCAAGCGCGTGAGCCTGAAAGCGGCCGATGCCGCCGACCTGGACGCCTGGTGGGACGGCAAGCCCTTTGACGCAGTGCTGGCGGACGTGCCCTGCACGGCCTCGGGCATCGTGCGCCGGCACCCCGACATCCGCTGGCTGCGCCGGGAAAACGACGTGCGCCGCACCGCCACCCTGCAGGCCAGGATCCTCGACTCGCTGTGGACCACCGTGGCGCCCGGCGGCCGCCTGCTCTATGTGACCTGCTCGGTATTTCCGATCGAGGGCGCGCGCCAGGCCCTGGAATTCCTGCAGCGCCACCCCGAGGCGACCCGGCTGGACGCGCCGGGCCAACTGCTGCCAGTTGCGGTCGATGCAACACCCGCGGCGCAACATGACGGGTTTTTCTACGCCTTGTTTGCCAAGCAGTCCTGAATCGCCAAGAATAGGGCCATGACGTAGTTTCGGTGTCGTATGTCCATTATTTCGCGCTTATTTCTTGGGTTGTTGCTGGTATCTGCCTTGCTTTCCTTTGCGCCGGGTGGCGAAGCGCATGCGGCCGAGCCCCGCGTCACGCGGGTGGACCCGGTGGTGCGCGGGGGCAATCTCGAAATCGACGCGGACATCGAATTCGAACTGAATCAGCAGTTGCGGGACGCCGCCCAGCGCGGCGTGCCGCTATATTTCACAGCCGACCTGACCATCACTCGCGAGCGCTGGTACTGGTTCGACGAGTCCCTGGTGGATACGTCGCGGACCTGGCGCGTGGTCTACAACGCGCTGACCCGCCAGTGGCGCGCCGGCGTGGGCGAATTGTCCTTCCCGGTCGCCTCGCTGGATGACGCCATGAGCGTCATCCGCCATATCCGCAACTGGCGGGTGGCGGATGCCGGCGATCTCAGCGAAGGGGTGGTCTACGGCGGGCAGTTGCGTCTGCGCCTGGACACCTCGCTCTTGCCCAGGCCGTTCCAGGTCAATGCCCTGAACAGCAGTTCTTGGGCGCAGGGCACCCCGTGGATGGAGTTCTCGTTCATGCTGGGCGACAAGGAGAAGAATCCCTCATGAGGCGTTTGCTTCGGCTGGCCCTGATGGTCGGCGCCGTGAGCGGCCTGGCGCTGCTGGGCCTGTTGGCATGGTCCACCGGCAATGCCTCGCGCTTTGCGCGCTATTACGACACGCTGCTGGTCCTGAACGGCATTTTCGCGCTGGCGCTCTTCATCTGGGTGGTGGCGTTGACGGTGCGCCTGGCGCGGCAGATCCGCCGCCGGCAGTTCGGCGCGCGGCTGACGGCGCGCTTTTCGCTTGCATTCGCCCTGATCGGCGTCGTGCCGGGCGCCCTGATCTACACCGTGTCCGTGCAGTTCATGTCGCGCTCGATCGAATCCTGGTTCAACGTGCGCGTGGACACGGCGCTGGAAGCGGGCCTGAACCTGGGCCGCGCCGCGCTGGATTCCCTGCTGGCCGACCTGGACGCGCGCGCGCGGTCCATGGCCGTGGAACTGAACCGCAGCACCGACAGCGGCGTGATGCTGGCCTTGACGCGCCTGCGCGAGGCCAACGGCGTGCAGGAAGCCATGGTGTTCACCGGCAGCGGCCGCATGGTGGCGTTTTCGACCAGCCAATATGGCCAACTGCTGCCCGCCATGCCGCCCTCGACCGTCATGAACCAGTTGCGGCTGGCCCGCGGCTATTCCGCCGCCGAAGCCGATGACCCCGTTACGCCGGGCGCCGAAGGCGGGCTGCACCTGCGCGTGGTGATCCCGCTGAGCGGGCCGGACCGCTACGACAACTTGCTGGGGCCGGCCTCGGAGCCGCGGTGGCTGCAGCTGCTGCAGCCGGTGCCCGAGCAGATCGCGCACAACGCCAACCTGGTGCAACAGGGCTTTCGCGACTACCAGGAGCTTGCGCTGTCCCGGCTGGGCCTGCGCAAGCTGTACGGCATCACCCTGACGCTCGCCCTGCTGCTGGCCGCCTTCGGCGCCATCGCGGTCGCGCTGTCCCTGTCCAAGCGCCTGGTGCGCCCGCTGCTCAGCCTGGCGGGCGGCACGCAGGCGGTGGGCGTGGGCGATTACCGGCCGTTGCCCGAGCCTCCCGAGCGCGACGAAGTCGGCCAGTTGACCCGTTCGTTCAACGCCATGACGCGCCAGCTCGACGAGGCGCGCCGCATGGTCGAGAGCAACCGCCAGCAGCTCGAACGCTCCAACGTCTATCTGGAAAGCGTGCTGTCCAACCTGTCTTCCGGGGTGCTGGTGTTTGACGAGTCGTTCCGCGTCACCACCGTCAACCAGGGCGCCCAGACCATCCTGGGGGCGGACCTGCGCTCGGTCATCGGCCGTCCGTTGGAGACCGCGGACGGGATGCTGGAGTTCGCCAACATCGTGCGGCAGGCGTTTTCCACCCACGCGGCGGTCGGTTCCGAGCGCCAGCATTGGCAGCAGCAGTTCGAGATCGGTCCGGCCCAGGGCGATGCGCCCACTGCCCCGCAACCCCTCACGCTGCTGGCGCGCGGCACGCATTTGCGGGTGGACGGGCGCGGCAACGGCTATCTGGTGGTGTTCGACGACATCACCGAAGTGATTTCCGCGAACCGGACCGTGGCCTGGGGCGAGGTGGCGCGCCGCCTCGCACACGAGATCAAGAACCCGCTGACTCCGATCCAGCTGTCCGCCGAGCGCCTGGCCATGAAGCTGGAAGGCAAGCTGCCGCCGGCCGAGGCCCAGATCGTCGCGCGCTCCACCAACACCATCGTCAATCAGGTGGCTTCGCTCAAGCAGATGGTGGACGACTTCCGCGAGTACGCCCGCACGCCGCCGGCCGTCATGCAGCGCATCGACTTCAACGCCCTGGTGGCGGACGTGCTCTCGCTGTACGGCTGGGAGCCCGACGGCGGCTCGCCGCGCCTGACCGAAAAAGCGCTGAACCTGGACGTGACCCTGGGCCCCGACCTGCCCGATATCGAAGGCGATCCGACCCAGTTGCGCCAGGTGATCCACAACCTGCTGTCCAACGCCCGCGATGCGATCGCGGAACTGGGCGGCCAGGGGCGGGTCAGCGTGACGACCCAGCTCATGCGCAGCGAGCAGCCCGACCGCGCGGAGCACCAGGCTTTGCGGTTCACGGTTGCCGACACCGGGCCGGGTTTCCCGCCCCAGGTCATGCAGCGCGCGTTCGAGCCCTACGTAACCACCAAGTCCCACGGGACTGGGTTAGGATTGGCAATCGTACGCAAGATTGTGGAAGAGCATGGCGGGCGTATCGACCTTGCGAACCGCAAGGAAGGGGGCGCGCGGATTTCCATCTTGTTGACCCGGCTGGCTCCCGGGGCCGACACTATGGACGCGACCGCGCAAGAAAAGGATAATGCGGCTACGCAATAGGTGGATGCTTTATGGCCAGAATTCTGGTGGTTGACGACGAAGTCGGTATACGCGAGCTTTTGTCGGAAATCCTTTACGACGAGGGACACACGGTCGAGTTGGCCGAAAACGCGGCGCAGGCGCGCGCCGCGCGCCTGCGCATGCGTCCTGACCTGGTGTTGCTGGACATCTGGATGCCCGACACCGATGGCGTAAGCTTGCTGAAAGAGTGGGGCTCGCAGGGCCTGCTCGACATGCCGGTGATCATGATGAGCGGCCACGCCACCATCGATACGGCGGTCGAGGCCACGCGCATCGGCGCCATGGATTTCCTGGAAAAGCCCATCACGCTGCAACGTCTGCTCAAGACCGTCGCCGCGGGATTGGCGCGCGGCCGCGCCCCGCATCCGGCGCCTGTCGCCGCGCATCCGGCCGCGGCCAGCCCCGTGGTGGCGCTGGAAGACGAGCTCGACCCTCCCACCCTGGCCGCGGCGCCCGCCAACGAGGTCCCGGTCACGTCCAACGGCCAGCTGGGCAGCATCTCGCTGGACCAGCCGCTGCGCGAAGCGCGCGACGAGTTCGAGCGCATCTATTTCGAGTACCACCTGGTCAGGGAAAGCCACAGCATGACGCGCGTGTCCGAACGGACCGGGCTGGAGCGCACCCACCTCTATCGCAAGCTCAAGCAATTGGGCATTGAGTCGGCGCGCAAGCGCAGCACATGAAGATCCTGATCATGGGCGCTGGTCGCGTAGGCACCAGCGTGGCGGAAAACCTGGTGTCCGAGCAAAACGACATCACGGTCATCGATTCCGATCCTGCCCAGCTTCAGTATCTGCAAGAGCACTTCGACCTGCGCGTCGTCCTGGGCGACGGCTCGCAGGTGTCGGTGCTTGAAGCCGCCGGCGCCGCCGACACCGATCTCCTCATCGCCTGTGCGGCCTCCGACGCCGCCAACATGGTGGCCTGCAAGATCGCGCGCCAGCTGTTCAACATCCCCCGCCGCATTGCCCGCATCCGCTCCGCCGAGTTCCCCGAACACCCGGAACTCATGAGCGAAGACGGCTTCTGCATCGACGCGCTGATCAGCCCCGAGCGCAGCGTCACCACCTATCTGCACAGCCTGATCGAATTCCCGGAAGCCTTGCAGGTGGTGGAGTTCGCCGAGGGGCGCGTCTGCGTCGTGACCGTGCGGGTGGGGCATGGCAGCCCGATGGCGCATTCGCCCGTCGACAAGCTGCGCGACGTCTGGCCCGACGTGAAGGCGCGCGTGATCGACGTGCTGCGCGGCGGCCGGCCGCTGCGGGCTGGCAGCGGCACCGTCGTCGCGCCGGGCGACGAGGTGGTGCTGGTGGTGGATTCGCGCGATGCGCGCCGCGCCGTGAGGCAGCTGCGCGAGGCCGAACGGGCCGTGCGCCGCGTGATGATCGCGGGCGGCGGCAACATCGGCCTGCGGCTGGCGCGCCAGCTTGCCGAGGAAAAATACAGCGTCCGCATCGTCGAGCACGACCTGAAGCGCTGCGAATACCTGGCGACCCAGCTGCCCGACAGCGTGCTGGTCCTGCATGGCAGCGGCACGGACGAAGCCCTGCTGGAGCGCGAGAACATCGAGGACATGGACACGTGGCTGGCCCTGACCAGCGACGACGAGGACAACATCATGTCCTCGCTGCTGGCCAAGCGGCTGGGCGCGCGCAAGGTGATCGCGCTGATCAACCGCCAAGCCTACGGCGAACTGATGCAGGGCAGCCATATCGACATCGCCGTGTCGCCGTCGCAGGCCACCATGAGCGAACTGCTGCGCCACGTGCGCCGCGGCGACGTGGCCGCCGTCCACCGCCTGCGCCAGGGCGTGGCGGAGGCCGTGGAGGCCATCGCCCACGGCGACCGCTCCACCTCCAAGGTGGTGGGCCGCAAGGTGGGGCAGATCAGCCTGCCCAAGGGCGCCAGCATCGGCGCGCTGGTGCGCGGCGATGAAATCATCTTGCCGGACGCCGATACCGTGATCGAGACCGATGACCACGTCATCGTCTTCGTGCCTTCGCGCCAGCAGATGCCGCGCGTGGAAAAGCTGTTCCAAGTCTCGGCGTCCTTCTTCTGATGCGCGGCCGCCCCGTTCCTCCCCGCGGGCCCCGCGCGGCTGGTTAAGCCCCATGAAGCGCATCCTGGCCACCCTGTATATCCTGGGCCTCACCATGGTGATGTTCGCCCTCACCATGCTGATCCCGCTGCTGATCGCCTATGTGGGCGGCGACGCCGCCCGCGAGGCTTTCCTGCACGGCTTCCTGATCTCGGTGGGCATCGGCGGCGGCCTGGCCGCGCTGACCCGCCGCAACCGCAGCGAACTGCGCCCGCGCGACGGCTTCGTGCTGGTGTCGGCGGTCTGGGCCGGCCTGCCCTTGCTGGCGGCGATCCCGCTGCTGCTCTATTTCCATGGCGCCGGGCTGCCGCTGTCGTTCACCGGCGCGTACTTCGAGGCCATGTCGGGCCTGACCACCACCGGCGCCACGGTGCTGACCAACCTGGACGCCTTGCCGGCGTCGATCAACCTGTGGCGGGCGACGCTGATCTGGATCGGCGGCATGGGCATCCTGGTGCTGGCCGTGGCTATTCTGCCCCTGCTGGGGGTCGGCGGCCACCAGGTGGTGCGGGCCGAAACGCCAGGGCCGATGAAGGACGAGCGGCTGACGCCCCGCATCGCCAGCACGGCCAAGGCCCTGTACGCGGTGTATTTCGTGTTTTCGATCCTCTGCTTTCTGGCCTACCGCGCGGCCGGGCTGTCCTGGTTCGAGGCCTGGTGCCACATGGCCACCACCATGGGCCTGGGCGGGTTTTCCACCTGGGACGACGGATTCGCGCATTTCGACTCGGTAGCGGTGGAAATGGTGGCCATGGTGTTCATGCTGATCGCCGGCATCAACTTCGCCACGCATTTCAACGCGTTCCGCCAGCGCAGTCCGCGCGCCTACGTGCGCTGCCCGGAAGCCATTCCCTACCTGGTTGTCGTGCTGGGGGTCGGGCTGGTCATTTCGGTCTTCCTGCTCCTGAAGGGCGTCTACACCGAACCGCTGGAGGCGCTGCGCTACGGCATGTTCAACACCATCTCGATGGCCACGACCACGGGCTACGCCAATACGGACTTCGCGCAGTGGCCGCTGTTCGCGCCGCTGACGATGCTGCTCCTGTCGGGCTTTGCCACGTCGGCGGGGTCGACGGGCGGCGGGATCAAGATGATCCGCGCGATCCTGCTGGTCAAGCAGGCGCGCAACGAGCTCGTGACGATGTTGCACCCGCATGCGGTCAGTCCGGTCCGGATCAACGGCCGCGCCGTGGAAACCCGGACCATGTCGTCGGTGCTGGCCTTCATGCTGTTCTACGGCCTGTCCATCGCCGTGTTCACCAGCCTGCTGCTGCTGTCCGGCCTGGACCCGATCACGGCCTTCTCGGCCGTTTTCGCCAGCATCAACAACACCGGCCCGGGGCTGGGGCCGGTCGGCCCCATGGGCAACTTCGCCGTGCTGTCCGATTTCCAGATCTGGGTCTGCACCTTTGCGATGTTGATCGGGCGCCTGGAACTGCTGACCGTGCTGGTCCTGTTCACGCCGATTTTCTGGCGCAAATAAACGGCTGCGAGGCCTGATTTTCGTCAGGGATAACCCTAATCAGGGTTATCCCGCCCCTTCCCGAAATCCCCTTCCAGACTGGATCAGCGGACGCCGCTGGCCGGGAAGCCCCGCCGTTTCTATGTTGTAAGCACTCGCTCACTTTCTCTCAGGGGGCAAAACCGGATGCTTCGCGATGTTGCACACAAATGTCACGATTTTCAATCGTTTTGCCACAAAGCTGCGGCTATCATGCGTTCACAAGTCGCCGTCTAGCGCCCCCCGGGAAGTTGCCGGGCTTCAAGGTCGAACGGCGCGTACCCTCATCCAAACATTCCAAAGGAGTCCGAGATGGAACAGATCCCGTTCATTTCGTCGGCCCCCAACACCCTGGGCATCGAACTCGAGCTGCAACTGATCGACCCGCGCAGTTTTGACCTTACCGCAGCCTCTGACGAACTGTTGGCCCAGATGGCCAACCACCCCATCGCCGATCGCGTGAAACCGGAAATCACGCGCTCCATGATTGAACTGAACTCCTCGGTGCACGAGCACCCCATGGGCCTGTTGGCCGAGATGCGCGAAATGCGCGATGCGCTGGTCGAAGCCGCCGACGCGGTCGGCGTGTCGGTCGCGGGCGGAGGCGCCCACCCCTTCATGCGCTGGCAAGAGCGCTCCATCTCGGATACCCCGCGCTTCCAGTACCTGGCCGAAATGTATGGTTACCTGGCGCGTCAATTTACCGTGTTCGGCCAGCACATCCACCTGGGCGTCAAGAGCGGCGACGACTCCATCAAGCTGCTGCGCCGCCTGTCGCCCTACGTGCCGCATTTCATCGCCCTGTCGGCCTCGTCGCCGTACTGCGAGGGGGTGGACACCCTGTTCTCGTGCTCGCGCCTGAATGCGGTCAACAGCTTCCCGCTGGCCGGCCACATGCCGCCCGAGGTGAAGGACTGGTACCAGTTCGAAGCGCATCTTGCCCAGCTCCGGGCCTATGGCTTGGCGGAAAGCATCAAGGACCTGTATTGGGATATCCGCCCCAAGCCCGAGTTCGGCACGGTCGAGATCCGCGTCTGCGACACGCCGTTGACGGTGGAGCGCGCCTGCCAGATCGCCGCGTTCGCGCAGGCCCTGGCCGTGCTGCTGATGCGCGAGGGCGATCCCAGCGACAACGCCTGGCTCTCCTACCGCAGCAATCACTTCCAGGCCTGCCGTTTCGGCCTGCAGGGCAGCTACGTGACGCCGGACGGCCAGCGCTTGCGCCTGATGGACCATCTGCGCGCCTTGTTCCAGCGCCTGATGCCCGTGGCGGAAGAGCTGGGCACGGGCGACATGATCGCCGCCCTGCGCGACGAAGCCATGCGCAGCGGCAACGATTCGCGCTGGCTGCGCAGCCAGTACCATCGCCTGCGCGACCTGCCGCTGGTGGTGGAATCCATGGCGAATGTCTGGCGCGGCGAAGCGGCGCCTGCCGCGGCCCCCGCCGAACCCACGGCCGTGCTGCGCCGCCGGATCCGCGCGACATCCGAGCCCATGCAGGCCCTGTCGGCCTCCGAGCCCGGGGTCAGCGTGCCGGAACGCCTGCACTAGGCAGGCAAGTCGCGGGGCTCCGGGTCAGGGGTTCCCGCGGTGCCGGCCGCCGATCGCGCTGACGGACAGCCGGGTCTCGCCGGCCACCGTCCGATGCGCCGCGGCGCGCCAGGCGTGGCCATAGGCCACTTCAATACTCAGGGCAATGAGGCCGTCCGGCCGGCGCTGCGCTTCCAGCGCGGCGCACAGGCGCGCGCGCCAGTCGCGGCCCACCAGCCCGCCGCGGCGGCCTTCGGCGGGGTTGCCGCCCAGCGCCCGCACGTCTTCCAGCAGCTTTTCCGGGCTGCGGTAGGTCAGGGTCAGGAGTTCCTGGTCCATGACGGGGTCCGCGAAGCCGTTTTCCACCAGCAGGTCGCCAAAGTCATGCATGTCCACGAAGGACGGCGTGGCCGTGCGCAAGCCCGCGTCGGCCAGCGCCTGGCGCAGCTCGCGCAGCGTGGCCGGCCCCAGACAGGAGAACATCGCCAGCCCGCCCACTTTCAGGATGCGGCGCCATTCGGCCAGCACGGCGTGCGGCGCCCGGTGCCAATGCATGGCCAGGTTCGACCAGACCAGCTCCAGCGATTCGGGCGCCAGGCGCGTTTGCGCCAGATCGGCGTTCACAAAGGCTGGGGCGGCCGGGCCGCGGCGGGCCAGCTTGCCGATCCAGGCCGACAGGCCGGCGGGCGCATGGCGCTTGCGGGCCCGCTCCAGCAGCGGTTCGCAATTGTCCAGGCCGGTGTAGGCGGCCTCGGGATAGCGCTCGCGCAGCAGCGGCAGGTTGTCGCCGGCGCCGCAGCCCGCGTCCAGCATCGCCTGGGGCTGCACCCGGATGTACTGCAGGCGTCCCAGCATGCGGCGGGCCACCTCGCCATAGAGGAACTGGGCGTCGGACAGGTCGCCGCGGCGGGCGAATTGCCGGGGGACGTCGGCGCTGACGATGGGCAGGGGGGGAAGCGTTGCGGATTCTGGCAGGGACATTTCGGTCGCGCCCGGGCGTCGCCGCGGGGCGGAACATGGTTTCATGAGGGATGGCACACATTATTGCGCATCCCGGCCCCAGGTTCCGATTGCCCCTACTGGGCATGGGGCGGCGGCTGCTGTCTCGGGTGGGCTGCGATTGCCCGCTGTGCGGCGGCCGGGTGGCGGGCGCGCGCCTGTGCCGGGGCTGCCAGGCCGATATCACCGCCGCGCCTCCAGGGGCGCCGCTGCGTTGTTCCCGGTGCGCCCTGCGGCCGCCCGCCGGCGTGCCGCACTGCGCCGCCTGCCTGGGCGAGGCTCGGGCTTTCACCCGCGCACTGGCGGCGTTCGACTACGAGCCGCCCGCGGACACCCTGATCCTCATGCTCAAGACGCAGCTGCGGCTCAGCATGGCGCCGGTGTTGGCCCGGCTCATGGCGGCGGCGGTCCGCGCCGACGCGCCGTTGCCAGCGGACGTCCTGCTTGTCCCCATTCCCGCCAGCCGGGCGTCCCTGCGCCAGCGCGGCATGAACCCGGCGGCCGAAATCGCCCGCAGCCTCGCGGCGGAGCTGAACCTGCCCGCGCCGCGCCACGTGCTGGCGCGGCGGCGCGAGACGCCGCGGCAAGCCACCCTGGGCCGGCGCGCCCGGCAGCGGGGCGCGGCCGGCCTGTTCCTGTGCGCGGGGCGGGTGCAAGGGCGGCATGTGGCCGTGGTCGACGACGTCATGACCACGTGCAGCACCGCCAACGCCGCGGCCGTCGCCTTGCTGGCCGCGGGCGCGGCCAGCGTAACGGTGCTGGTGGCTGCGCGCACGCCGTGAGTTCGCCACGGCCCGGTCCGCGCAGCGGGGCGGCGCCGCGGCAAATCGGCGACAATCCCGGCATTGCGGCCACTCCCGGGCCGCCGGCCTCTCCAGCGTCCTATCCGCCATGTTCCACGTCATCCTCGTCTGCCCCGAGATCCCTCCCAATACCGGCAACGCCATCCGGCTGTGCGCCAATACCGGCGCGCAGCTGCACCTGGTGCGTCCCTTGGGGTTTGAACTGGATGACGCCCGCATGCGCCGGGCGGGGCTGGACTATCACGAATGGCAGCCAGTGCGCGTTCACGACACGCTGGAAGAGGCGCTGGCGGATACGGGCGCGGCGCCGTCCAGCATTTATGCGCTGACCACCCAGGCCCAGCGCAGCGTGGCCGACATCAGCTTCAAGCCGGGCGATGTGTTCGTGTTCGGCCGCGAAACGGCGGGCTTGTCGAATGAGCACCAGGCAATGTTCCCGCCCCAGCAGCGGCTGCGGCTGCCGATGCGCGCCGGCCAGCGCAGCCTGAACCTGTCGAACGCCGTGGCCGTCACCGTCTTCGAGGCCTGGCGCCAGCAAGGCTACGAAGGCGGCGTCTAGTACGACGCCGGTGTCTGACACCCGTGAGAGGTGGGCGTCAGCTTGTAGCGCCGCTTCAAGGGTGTCAGACACCGGCCAAATTGACGCTCAATCGAGCGACAGCTTCAGCTTTTCGATCACCTGGTCCCAGCGCGCCTTTTCGTTCTTGATGCGGGCGGTCAGGGCTTCCGGCGTGGATGGCGCGGGCGTGAAGTACTGCAGCGCCAGCTGCTTGCGGACGGCCTCGCTGCCGATGACGCGCGCCAGTTCGCTGTTGAGGCGTTCAATGACGGGCGTGGGCGTGCCGGCGGGGACCAGCACCGCGTTCCACGAAATGGCTTCGAAGTCCGGGTAGCCCTGCGAGGCCATCGTGGGAACGCCCGGCAGCGCTTCGCTTGGCTGCAGGCTGGTCACGGCCAGCAGCTTCACCTTGCCGTCGCGCGCCTGGGGCACGGCAATGGCCGGCACCATGAAGCCCGCCTGGACGTCGCCGCCGATGATGGCGGTGATGACCTGCGGAAATCCGGAGTAGGGGATGTGGGCCAGGTCGATGCCGGCGCTTTCCTTGAACATCTCCATCGCCAGGTGGGCCGAGCTGCCGGCGCCGACCGAACCGTAGTTCAGCGAGTTGCCGCGGCTCTTCACCAGCTTGACGAAGTCCTGCAGGTTATCGACCGGCAGGCTGCCCGGCACCACCAGCACGTTGGGGCTGGTGCCCACCAGGGAGACCGGATCCAGGTCGGCCAGCGGGTCGTAGCCCAGCGTCTTCTTATAGAGCGTGGGGGCGGTGACCAGCGGGCCGTTGATCGTATAAAGCAGCGTGTAGCCGTCGGGCTTGGCCTGCGACACCATGCGCGTGCCGATGTTGCCGCCCGCGCCCGGCTTGTTGTCGATCACGATGGGCTGGCCCAGGGCCTGGGACAGCGGTTCCGAGATGGTGCGGGCCAGGATGTCGGGAGACGAGCCGGGCGGGAAGGGCACGACCATGTGGATCGGACGATCGGGCCAGTCCGCGTGGGCGGCGGCGGGCAGGATTGCGGCCAGGCTCAGGCACAGGCCGCGCAGCAGCGGGCCGACCCGGAACTTGCGGGTTTGCGTCATGAAGGATGTCTCCTCGGGGTAGTGTGCGTCGTGTCTTGTTGTTGGTCAGGGGGCGGGTCAGGCGGGGCCAGCCGCGTCGTTCAGCGGGTCGTTCGAGTCGGACCGTTCATAGCGGGCGTCCCGCGCCAGCAGCGCGGATACCGCCGTCATGGGCGCCACGCCTTCGAACAGCACGGCGCACACGGCTTCGGTGATCGGCAGTTCGACATTGATGGCGCGGGCGCGTTCCAGCGCGGCGCGCGCGCAGCGCACGCCCTCGGCGGTGATGCCGCTGGCCAGGATGTCGGCCAGCTTGCGGCCGGCGCCGATTTCCAGGCCGACGCGGCGGTTGCGCGACAGCTCGCCGGTGGCGGTCAGGACCAGGTCGCCCAGGCCGGTCAGGCCGGCGAAGGTTTCGGCCTGCGCGCCCAGCGCCACGCCAAAACGGGTCATCTCGGCCAGTCCGCGCGTGATCAGCGCGGCGCGGGCATTGGTGCCCAGCGCCAGGCCGTCGCAGATGCCGCAGGCAACGGCGATCACGTTCTTCAGCGCGCCGCCCACTTCCACGCCGACCAGGTCGGTGCTGGCGTAGACGCGCAGCGCCGCCCCGTGGAAGGCTGCGGTGGTGGCCTCGCGCAAGGCGGCGCTGGCGCTGGCCACGGTCAGCGCCACGGGCAGGCCCTGCGCGACTTCTCGCGCGAACGACGGGCCGGACAGGGCGCCGCCCGTCGCGCCGGGCAGGGCCTCGCGCATGATTTCGTGGGGCAGCCTGGCCGTGTCGGCTTCAAAGCCCTTGCACGTCCAGACGATGGGGGTGTCCTGCAATCCCAGCCCGGGCAGGCGGCGCGAAAGCTCGCCGCAAATGGCGGTCAAACCGGCAACGGGCACGCCCAGCACGATCAGGCGGCGCGCGCCGTCTTCTTGCAGGCTGCGCAGCGTGGCGTCGAGATCGGAGGAGAGGTTCAGCGCCTGGGGCAGGGAAACGCCAGGCAGATAGCGCGCGTTTTCGTGCGTGGCGGCCATGGCGGCGGCCTGCGCGGGGTCGCGCGCCCAGAGATGGGTGGGGTGGCGGCGGCTGGCGGCCGCCGCCAGCGCGGTGCCCCAGCTGCCCGCACCCAGGACGGCAACGCGCAAGCGCGGCTCAGCGGGTTTGTTCATGGGGCGCCGCGGCGTGCTTACTGGCGCGTGGCGCCGGGCGGCAGGATGATGCCCGAGTCGCTGCCGTTGCCGTTGGCGCCGCTTTGCTGCTGCTGCAGCTCGGCCAGGCGTTGTTCGTACAGGGCCTGGAAGTTCACTTCGGTCAGGTGCAGCGGCGGCATCGAGGTGCGGGTGATCGCGTCGGCGATGTTGGCGCGCAGGTACGGGTACAGCATCGTCGGGCAGACAATGCCCAGCAGCGGATCGAGCTGCTCTTCGGGGATGTTGGCGGCTTCGAAGATGCCGGCTTGCGTGCCTTCGACCAGGTACACGACCTTGTCGCTGATGCGCGTGGTGACGGTCACGGTGACCGTGGTTTCGAACACGGTTTCGGCCAGGCGCTGGCCGCCCACGGTGATGCTCACTTCAACCTGGGGCGCTTCCTGCTCCAGGAAGATGTGGGGCGCATTCGGCATTTCCAGCGAAAGGTCTTTCAGGTAGACGCGCTGCAGATTGAACGAGGGCGCGTCGTTGCCGCCTTCTTGCTGGGTGTTTTGGTCTTGATCAGCCATGAGTGTTTCCGTTGGAGGGAGGGGCAAAAAGGGGCGATTAGCCGTTCAGCAGGGGGGCAAGGCCACCCGAGCGGTCCAGGGCCATCAGGTCGTCGCAACCGCCGACATGGGTATCGCCGATGAAGATTTGAGGCACGGTGCGCCGGCCGGTGCGTTCGATCATGACGTCGCGCTGGGCCGGTTCCCGGTCGATCTGGATGATTTCCAGGTCGGACACGCCGCGCTGCTCCAGCAGAGCCTTGGCGCGCGCGCAATAGGGACAATAGTCCTTGCTGTACATGACAACTTTATTCATAGGCGCTCCGGTGGGTACAAGAATAGGTAGATGGGGGCGCGGCCCCGGGTTCAACCCTTCTGGGTGACCGGCAGGCTGGCGGCCGACCAGGCGCGCATGCCGCCGTCGAGCGGCACCACGTCGGCGAAACCCTGGGCGCGCAGCTTGGCGGCGGCGCGGGCCGAATCGCGGCCATTGTCGCAAACCACGACCAGCGGCTTGTTCTTGGGCAGCGAGCTGGCCTTCTGTTCCAGATCGGCTGCCGGCACGTTGCGTGCCTGGGCGATGTGGCCGGCCTGGAATTGCTCGGCGGGACGCACGTCGACCCAGACGGCGTTGCGCTGGTTGACCATCTGGATGGCTTCGGTCGTGCTGACGGCGGATCCGGTCCGGCCCTTGCGCAGGGCGGGAATGGCCAGCATGACGCCGGAAATCACGGTAACGGCGACAATGAAGACGTTGTTTTTATCGAGCAAGAATTGCAGAAGATCCACGGGGCATCCTGTAGTGCGTCGACTAGTGCGGCGACTAGCCTGGGATAGGCGAACCCTGATGCGCCGCGTCCGGGAAGTGGACGGGTGCGCCGGGGCAAAATCAAGGGCAAAATCGCTCAATTATAAAATGAGCGCATTCCTTAACCATCCTCTAACTTTAACCCGCGCCGCAAGCGTGCCAAACCATGCATAAACTCGTTCTGATGCGCCACGGCGAAAGCCAGTGGAATCTTGAAAACCGCTTTACCGGCTGGACCGACGTCGATCTGACCGAAACTGGCCGCGAACAGGCCCGCAAGGCGGGCGAATTGCTGAAGAAAGAAGGCTACACCTTCGACCTGGCCTACTCCTCGGTGCTCAAGCGCGCCATCCGCACCCTGTGGATCGCGCTGGACGCCATGGACGCCATGTACACGCCCGTGGGCGTGACCTGGCGCCTGAACGAACGCCACTACGGCGCGCTGCAAGGCCTGAACAAGTCCGAAACCGCCGCCAAGTATGGCGACGAGCAGGTGCTGGTCTGGCGCCGCGCCTACGCCATCGCCCCGGAACCCTTGTCGCTGGACGACGAGCGCCACCCGCGCTTTGACAGCCGCTACGCCAAGATCCCGGCCGACCAGCTCCCCGCCACCGAGTGCCTGAAGGACACCGTGGCCCGCGTGCTGCCCTTCTGGAACGAATCCATCGCCCCGGCCATCCGCTCGGGCCGCAAGGTGCTGGTCGCCGCTCACGGCAACAGCCTGCGCGCGCTGATCAAGCACCTGGACAACGTGTCGGACGACGACATCGTCAACCTGAATATTCCGACCGGCCAGCCCCTGGTCTACGAATTGGATGATGACCTGCGTCCCATCCGCCACTATTATCTGGGCGATGCCGCCGAGATCGAGGCGGCCATGGCTGCGGTCGCAGCCCAGGGCAAGGCTAAGAAGGACTGATATCTCTATGCGTCGCACGGCAGGGTTGTTGTTGGCGGTCATGTTGACCGGTGGGGCGCTGTCGGCTCGCGCCGCGCCCAACGACCTTGCCGGACGCCAGTCCGACGCCGAAAAGCAGCAGGCAGCCCTGCGCGACCGCATCGAGAACCTGCAAAAGGATATCGATGGCCGCGAGGCAGCCCGCAAGGAAGCGGCCGATGCGCTCAAGCAGTCGGAATCGGCCATTTCCAAGATCAACCTGCGCCTGAAGGAGCTGGCCGATGCCAACCGCCAGGCGCAGGCGGACCTGACCGGGCTGGAAAAGCAGATCGGCGCCCAAGAGCTGGCGCTGGCCAAGCGCCGCGTGGAGCTTGCCGACCAGCTGCGCACCCAGTACACCAGCGGCCTGTCGCCGTGGACGGCGCTCCTGTCCGGCGACGATCCCCAGGTGCTGGGCCGCAACCTGGGCTACCTGGATTACGTATCGCAAGCGCGGGCCAGCGCCGTGCAGGCGCTGCGGGCGGATATCGACCGCCTGGCGGCCCTGCAGGGCCGCGCCGACGCCCGGCGCGCCGAGATCGAAAAAGTCGTGGCCGAGACCTCGGAGCAGAAAACCGAGCTCGTCGGACAGCAGAAAGCGCGCGCGACGCTGCTGGCGCAGCTGGAAGGGCAGATCGCGGCCCAGCGCGCCGAGGCCAACAAGCTGGGGCGCGACGACCAGCGGCTGTCGCGCCTCATCACAGATCTGGACGCGGCCATCGCCAAGCAGATCGAAGAGGCCCGCAAGGCCGAAGAGGCGCGCAAGAAGGCCGAGGAAGCCCGCCGGGCCGAGGAAGCGCGCCGCGCCGCCGAAGAAGCCAGGAAGCGCGCCGAGGCCGAACGCCGGGCTGAAGACGCCCGCAAGAAGGCCGAGGCCGACCGCAAGGTCGCTTCGGACAGCGCCGCCCGCCGCGAGCGTGACGCCCGCGAGGCCCGTGAAGCGGCCCAGGCGCGCGAACAGGTCGAAGCGGCGGCGCGCCAGGGGCGCGGCCCCGTCGCCGTGGCCGACCCGGACGCCGCCGGATTACGCCCGGCTGAACAAGGACAGACCCGCCTGAGCGGTCCGGCCGAGGCGCCGCCCAAGGTAAAACCCGCGGATCCCCCAAAAAAGGCGGAACCCGCCGAGGAACCCGCCACTCAAACCCGCAGCGCGTCCGCCCAGCAGGCCCCGCGCGCGGCGCCGGTCGGCGGCGGCAACGGCCTGCGCCATGGGCTGACCATGCCGGTGCGCGGGCAAATACAGGGCAGATTCGGGGTCGACCGCCCGGACGGCGGCGTGTGGCGGGGCGTGGTGCTGCGCGCAGCCGAAGGGACGCCCGTCAAGGTGGTGGCCCCCGGCACGGTGGTCTACGCCGATTGGCTGCGTGGTTTTGGCAACCTCATCATTGTGGATCATGGGCAGCAATACCTGACCGTCTATGCTTACAACCAAAGTCTGCTCAAACGGGTGGGAGATTCGGTGACAGGTGGCGATACTATTGCTACGGTAGGGGCAACCGGCGGCCAAGTGGAATCCGGCCTATACTTTGAAATTCGCCATCGTGGCGCTCCTGTGGACCCGGCCCAGTGGCTGGCGCAGTAGATTGATGTCGTTGGCGGATACGTCGTGGCAAATACATGTCGTTGGTAAAAGCCATTGGTAAATTACCAAACCCATCGGCGAAAACAAAATTCGGGAAGTGTGCATGGGCACTCGTAAGTTTCGCGGTTTCGGTCTGATTGCCATCGGTGCGGTGGCTGGTGTGTTGCTAAGCGTAGGCGTGACCGCGGTCGCCCAGCGCGGCAGCCCCCTGCCATTGGACGAGCTCAGGCAACTGAGCAATGTGTTTGCCGCCATCAAGAACAACTACGTCGAGGCCGTCGACGACAAGACCCTGATCGACAATGCCATCTCCGGCATGGTGTCGAACCTGGATCCCCACTCCGCCTACCTGGATGCCGACGCGTTCCGCGAAATGCAGACGGCGACGCAAGGCGAGTTCGGCGGCCTGGGCATCGAGGTCGGCGCGGAAGACGGCTTCGTGAAGGTGATCTCGCCCATCGAAGACACGCCCGCCGCGCGCGCTGGCGTCATGGCCGGCGACCTGATCATCAAGATCGACGACACGCCCACCAAGGGCATGACCCTGAACGACGCGGTCAAGCTCATGCGCGGCGCGCCCAAGTCGCCGATCACGCTGACCATCATGCGCGCCGACCGTCCTCAGCCGATCGTGCTGAAGATCGTGCGCGACATCATCAAGGTGCGCAGCGTGCGCAGCAAGATGCTGGACAACGGCATCGCCTACGTGCGCGTCGCCCAGTTCCAGGAAAAGACCGGCGCCGACCTGGCCAAGCAACTGAAGGAACTGGGCGCCAAAGAACCGCCCAAGGGCCTGGTGCTGGACCTGCGCAACGACCCGGGCGGCCTCCTGACCAGCGCCATCGGCGTGTCCGGCGCGTTCCTGCCGCCCGACGCCCTGGTGGTGTCCACGGACGGCCGCACGCCGGACGCCCGCCACAAGTACATGGCCACGCCTTCGGAATACGCCCGCGGCGAAAGCAACTACCTGTCCGGCCTGCCGGCCTGGACCAAGACGGTGCCGATGGTCGTGCTGGTCAACGTCGGTTCGGCCTCGGCCTCCGAGATCGTGGCCGGCGCGCTGCAGGACCACAAGCGCGCCAAGGTGCTGGGCAACCGCACGTTCGGCAAGGGCTCGGTGCAGGTCATCCTGCCGCTGTCCGAAACCACCGCGGTCAAGCTCACCACGTCGCGCTACTTCACGCCCAGCGGCCGTTCCATCCAGGCCACCGGCATCGAACCGGACTACGTCGTTGCCGATACGGCCGACGGCGACCTGTTCCGCCTGCCGCGCGAAGCCGACCTGCAACGCCACCTCTCCAACCAGCAGACCGCGAACGAAGTGAAGTCCAACGCCGAACAGGACAACGCCGACCTTCCGGCCAAGGTGTTCGAATTCGGCGGCAAGGACGACTTCCAGCTGCAGCAGGCCCTGAACCTGCTGGCCGGCAAGCCGGTGCAGAAGGGCTCTGCCCGCGCGCAGGCCAAGGCTGACGCCAAAGCCGGCGGCGGCCCCGCCCAGCGCATGAAGATCACGCCGACCGGAGTCGAGCCCAGCAAGGACAAATGAACGACGAGCAACTGCTGCGCTACGCCCGCCACATCCTGCTGGACGAACTCGGGATCGAAGGGCAGGAAAAACTGCTGGCGGCGCGTGTGCTCATCGTGGGGGCGGGTGGACTGGGTTCGCCCGCCGCGCTCTATCTGGCGACCGCCGGCGTGGGCGACATCACCCTGGCCGACGACGACGTCGTCGAACTGAGCAACCTGCAACGCCAGATCCTGCACACCACCGCCAGCGTCGGCCGCCCCAAGGCCGAGTCCGGCCGCGACATGCTGGCGGCGTTCAATCCCCAGACGCGCGTCCATGCGCGCGTCGAACGCCTGAAAGACCAGGCCCTGTCCGACGCCGTGGCGCAAGCGGACCTGGTGCTGGACTGCACCGACAACTTCACGACCCGGCACGCCATCAACCGCGCTTGCGTGCAGCATCGCAAGCCGCTGGTATCCGGCGCCGCCATCCGTTTCGATGGCCAGGTCAGCGTCTATGACCTGCGCGACGACAACGCCCCGTGCTACCACTGCCTGTTCCCGGAAGCCGACGACGTCGAGGAAGCCAACTGCGCCACCATGGGCGTCTTTGCGCCGGTCGTCGGGATCATCGGCAGCATGCAGGCCGCGGAAGCGCTCAAGCTGCTGTCGGGCGTGGGCGAAAGTCTGTCCGGCCGCCTGCTGTGGCTGGACGTGCGCACCATGCAATGGCGCAGCGTCAACGTCCAGCGCGACCCCGAATGCGCGGTTTGCGGCCATCGCGGAAACGGCTGAATCCGGGCCGTATTGCCCTCTGGGACAATACTAAAGGCTTGAAATACCTGCTATAACGCCAGCCAGCCTACTGAAATCGGGTAGATGGCCATGGAATCGACGGCGTGGATACAGGACTGAAGTTCAGCTTGCCCAAGTGGCGGCTGACGCGTTGGTTGACGCATTCCGGGCATGACACGCCCGCGGATATCCGCGCGGCGCTCATCGCCAGTCTGTTCGGCACGCTCCCCATTTTTGCCGGCGGGGTCATCAACACCTTGATGATCTCCGGCGTGGTCACCTGGCGCCGCCCCGAACCGCTGTATATCTCGTGGCTGATCCTGGAGCTGGTGCTGGCCATCGTCCGCGTCACCATCCTGCGGATCGCCCTGCGCGCGGCGCGCACGGGCGGCAATACCTACACCGACATCTACATCCTGCTGGCGCTGCTGTGGGCGTTCAGCGTGGGCTATGGCGTCTTCATCACCTTCATCAACGGCGATTGGCTGGCCGCCACCCTGGCGGGGGTGTCCTGCGGCGCCATGGCCGGCGGCATCTGCTTTCGCAATTACGGGGCGCCCCGGCTGGTCGGGGTCATGATCTTCCTGAGCCTCGGCCCGATGTGCCTGGGCGCGCTGTTCACCGGCGAATACGTGACGGCCATCGTTTTCGTCCAGATTCCCTTCTACCTGATCAGCATGAGCATCGCCTCGCACCGGCTCAACCGCATCCTGGTGTCCACCATGCTGGCCGAACGGGACAGCGACCGCCGCGCCAGCGAAGACGCGCTGACGGGCCTGGCCAACCGCGCGGGCCTGCAGGCGGCCCTGGAGCGGGTTTGTTCCAGCGCGCGCGGACACGACAGCGCCGCGGCGCTGCTGTACATGGACATGGACGATTTCAAGCGCATCAACGATACCCACGGCCACGCCGCGGGCGATCAGGTGCTCAAGACCATCGCCGAGCGCATGCGCGCCATGCTGCGCGTGGATGACGTGGCCGCCCGCATCGGCGGCGACGAGTTCATTGTGCTGGTGACCGGCATCGATGCCACCGCCGCCCTGCGGCTGGGCGAACACCTGCTGCGCGACGTCTCGCAGCCCATCACGCTGGCGGACGGCACGCGCGTCAGCGTGGGCCTGTCCATCGGCATCTCCATCATGTCGGGCGCCAACCGGACGCCCCAGGCGGCGCTGGATTCGGCGGACGCCGCGCTGTACCGGGCCAAGGCGCAAGGCGGCCGCCGCTGCGTGGTCGACGCGGCGGACGAGCCAGCGGACCAGGCGGTGCCCGGCGGCGCATCCGTGGCGGCCTGAGGGGGCTTCAAGGCGGGTTGCGCCGGCCCGTGCGGATTTCGGCCCTAGTTCCGCCAAAAGTTATCAGATAACCTGAAAAGTCTGCTTATAATCGGCTCATGTTGACCAAGAGCCTTACCCTCACCGAGCAGGTTGCCCGTCAGATCGCCGCGGAGATTGCCGACGGCGCGCATCCCGTCGGCGCCAAGCTGCCGCCCGGTCGCGTCCTGGCCGAACAGTACGGCGTCAGCGCCGCCGTGATCCGCGAAGCCACCGAGCGCCTGCGGGCGCAGGGGCTGATCCAGAGCCGCCAGGGTTCCGGCTGCACCGTGGTGTCGCGCACCGGCGCGCAGGGCTTCCAGGTGTCCTCGGGCATCGCCGTGAACCGGGAACAGCTGGCCAGCGTCTACGAGCTGCGGATGGAGCTGGAAGGCGGCGCGGCCGCGCTGGCGGCGGTCCGCAGCGACGCCTCGGACCTCGCCGCCATGAAGCGCGCCCTGGCCGATCTGGAAGCGCATCTGGAACATCCCGAGCAAGGCGTGGAACACGACATTTCCTTCCATGTCGCCATCGCCGCCGCCACGCACAACCGCCATTACCAGGACCTGCTGCAGTACCTGAACCTGCAGCTGCGCCTGGCCGTCAGCACCGCGCGGTCGAACAGCCGCCTGCAAGAGGGGCTGACCGCCGCCGTACACCAGGAACACGTGGCCGTGTTCGAGGCCATCCGCGCGCGCGACCCCGAAGGCGCCCGGCTTGCCGCCATCCGCCATCTGCAGCAGGCGGCAAGCCGCCTGCAACTCGATCTACTCTTTCCCGCCGCAAAGCAAACATCATGAGCGCATCCGACTTCTCTCAACGGCTGGTCCAGGCCCTGGGCCCCGATACCGTCTTCACCGCCGAGGCGGACATCGCCCCCTGGCTGTCCGATTGGCGCGGCCTGTACAACGGCCAGGCCCAGGCCGTGGTGCGTCCGCGCACAACCGCCGAAGTCGCCACCTGCCTGGCGCTTTGCCAGGAGGCCGGCGTCCCGGTCGTGCCGCGAGGCGGCAACACCGGCCTGTGCGGCGGCGCCACGCCGGACGGCGGCGCCAGCAACGTGGTGCTCAGCCTGGACCGCATGAACGCCGTGCGCTCCATCGACACCGTGGCCAACACCATGGTTGCCGAAGCCGGCGCCATCCTGGGGAATCTGCGCCGTGCGGCGCAGGACGCCGGGCGCCTGCTGCCGCTCAGCCTGGCCGCGGAAGACTCCAGCCAGATCGGCGGCAACGTGGCCACCAACGCCGGCGGCGTGAACGTGGTGCGCTACGGCATGGCGCGCGAACTCGTGCTGGGTCTTGAAGCCGTGCTGCCGACAGGCGAGATCTTCCACGGCCTGCGCACCCTGCGCAAAGACAACACGGGCTACGACCTCAAGCAGCTGCTGATCGGGTCCGAAGGCACGCTGGGCGTGATCACCGCGGTGGCGCTGCGCCTCTTCCCGCGCACCGATGTGCGTTCGGTGGTGCTGGCGGCGGTCGAGTCGCCCGCGCAGGCCTTGCAGCTGTTCGAGATCCTGTTCGAGCAATGCGGCGCGCGCCTGCAGGCGTTCGAGTACTTCTCGGGCGATTGCCTGGACCTGGTGCTGACGCACGCCGAGGGCGTGCAGGAACCGTTCGACCAGCGCTATCCGGCCTACGTGCTGGTGGAGCTGGCGGACACGGCCGACGAAGCCGGCCTGAACACGCTGCTGGAAAACGTGATCGGCACCGCGCTGGAACGCGGCCTGTGCCTGGACGCCGCGGTGTCGGCGTCGCTGGCGCAATTGCAGACGCTGTGGAAGCTGCGCGAAGAAATCTCCGAGGCCCAACGCGCCGACGGCCCGCACCTCAAGCACGACGTGTCGCTGCCGATCGAGCGCATCCCCGACTTCATGGTGTCCGCCGAAGCCCGCGTGCGCGCGCTGTACCCGGACATCCGCCCCTTCATCTTCGGCCACTTCGGCGACGGCAACCTGCACTACAACCTGTCCCGCCCGGCGGGCGCCGCACGCAACTGGGTGTCGGAGCATGGGGCGGCGATCACGGATGCGGTGCTGGATGAGGTGAATCGTTATGGCGGAAGTATTTCCGCGGAACATGGGATCGGGCAGTTGAAGCGGGAGCATTTCTTGCATAGCAAGGATGCTGTTGAATTGAGGCTGATGCGGGAGATCAAGAAGGTGATGGATCCTGCTGGGATCATGAATCCGGGGAAGCTGCTGTAGGGGGTGTCGGTGCTGCCTTAAGGCATCGTGGGCGCTGCGTTGGGTTTTCGTAGGTGGCCACGTTAGCGCTTCGTAGGTCGCCCGGCGCTGCGGGCGCCCGCAGCCCCACCGCCCGCGTCGCCCATCGGGCAGTGGAGTTGAAATGGCGACTAGTGGCGAGCCGAAAATTCCGGGCCTGTCATTGCTCTGCCGGTGTCTGACACCCGTGTGAGGCAACCTTCAGCTTGAGCCGCTGTTTCATGGGTGTCAGACACC
>NZ_JBHXNI010000001.1:0-47847 GCF_042721735.1 Achromobacter sp. NPDC058515 | reverse complement strand
CCGAAAATTCCGGGCCTGTCATTGCTCTGCCGGTGTCTGACACCCGTGTGAGGCAACCTTCAGCTTGAGCCGCTGTTTCATGGGTGTCAGACACCTGGTTCGCGGTGGGGCAGTGGAGTTGATATGGCGACTAGTGGCGAGCCGAAAATTCCGGGCCTGTCGTTGCTCTGCCGGTGTCTGACACCCGTGTGAGGCAACCTTCAGCTTGAGCCGCTGTTTCATGGGTGTCAGACACCCAGTTCAAGCCGAGGATGACAAAGGGGCAGCCCGGAGCGAAGGCTCCGGGCCTCAATCGCGGCCCCGCGCACCCCGGGCCCCGCCACGCCGGGCGTCTAAAGAACCCTACCCGGCGCAAAACCAAACCAACAACAACTACAAAAAAACTCACTGCCGATGATAAACCTCGGCTCCTTTCTTAACGAACTCCACGGACTTCTCCTGCATCCCCTTCTGCAGCGCATCCTTCTCGCTAACCCCCTTAGCCGCCGCGTAGTCCCGGACGTCCTGGGTGATCTTCATGCTGCAGAAATGCGGACCGCACATCGAGCAGAAGTGCGCCACCTTCATCGAATCCTTCGGCAGCGTCTCGTCGTGGAACTCCTTTGCGGTGTCAGGATCCAGGCCCAGGTTGAACTGGTCGTCCCAGCGGAACTCGAAGCGCGCCTTCGACAGCGCATTGTCCCGGATCGCCGCGCCCGGGTGGCCCTTGGCCAGGTCGGCCGCATGCGCCGCGATCTTGTATGTGATGATGCCGTCCTTCACATCCTTCTTGTTCGGCAGCCCCAGGTGCTCCTTCGGCGTCACATAACAGAGCATCGCGGTGCCGTACCAGCCGATCAGCGCGGCGCCGATGCCGGAGGTGATGTGGTCATAGCCCGGCGCAATGTCGGTCGTCAGCGGCCCCAGCGTATAGAACGGCGCCTCGTGGCAGTGCTCCAGCTGCAGCTCCATGTTTTCCTTGATCATCTGCATCGGCACATGGCCGGGGCCTTCGATCATCACCTGCACGTCGTGCTTCCAGGCCACCTGCGTCAGCTCGCCCAGCGTCTTCAGTTCAGCGAACTGCGCCTCGTCGTTGGCGTCGTAGCCCGAGCCCGGGCGCAGGCCGTCGCCCAGCGAGAAGCTGACGTCGTAGGCCTTCATGATTTCGCAGATCTCTTCGAAGCGCTCGTACAGGAAACTCTCCTTGTGGTGCGCCAGACACCACTTGGCCATGATCGAGCCGCCGCGCGAGACGATGCCGGTCATGCGGTCGGCCGTCATCGGGATGAACGGCAGGCGCACGCCCGCATGAATCGTGAAGTAGTCCACGCCTTGCTCGGCCTGCTCGATCAGCGTGTCGCGGAAGATCTCCCAGGTCAGGTCCTCGGCCTTGCCGTCCACCTTCTCCAGCGCCTGATAGATCGGCACCGTGCCGATCGGCACCGGCGAGTTGCGGATGATCCATTCGCGGGTCTCGTGGATGTGCTTGCCGGTGGACAGGTCCATCACCGTGTCGCCGCCCCAGCGGATGGCCCAGGTCATCTTTTCCACTTCCTCGCCGATGCCGGAGCTGACCGCGGAATTGCCGATGTTGGCGTTGATCTTCACCAGGAAATTGCGGCCGATGGCCATCGGCTCCACTTCAGGGTGGTTGATGTTGGCCGGGATGATGGCGCGGCCGCGCGCGATCTCGTCGCGCACGAACTCCGGCGTGATGGCGGCGGGAATGGCTGCGCCGAACGATTGGCCCGGGTGCTGGCGCAGCAGGCGCTTGACCATCTTCTCGCCGTCGGGGCCGCTGTCGCGCAGCGTCTGCAGATAGTGCTCGCGGCGCAGGCTTTCGCGGATCGCCACGTATTCCATTTCAGGCGTGATGATGCCGCGGCGCGCGTAATGCATCTGCGAGACGTTGGCGCCCGACCTGGCGCGGCGCGGCGGACGCTGCAGGTCAAAGCGCATGGCCGTCAGCTTGGGGTCGGTCAGCCGTTCCTTGCCGTAGTCGCTGGTCGGGCCCGACAGCACTTCCGTGTCGCCGCGTTCTTCGATCCAGCCGCGGCGCAGTTCGGGCAGGCCGCGGCGGATGTCGATCATGGCTTCGGGGTCGGTGTAGGGGCCGCTGCAGTCATACACGGTCAGCGGAGGATTCTTTTCCCCGCCGAACATCGTCGGCGTGTCGTCCTGCTCGATTTCCCGAAACGGCACGCGGATGTCGGGGCGCGAGCCCGTCTCATACACGCGGCGGGATTTGGGCAGCGGTGCGACGGCCGCCGCATCGACTTCGGCGGTAGCGGCCAGGAATTTGGGATTGGCGTTCATGGAAAGCTCCAAGCGAGTGGTTGGAGCCGATCGGGAATGGACTCCCGCCAGGCGTGCGTGGACGCGTGGCGGGAATACGGCTCCCAGCATCGGCATTATCCGTACTGGTACGAAGGGACTCTCTCAACACGTCGCCGCCTTGAAGGCGGGACGAGTACCCCTGCGCGAAAGCGAAGTATAGAGCCTAGGCGCGCGCGCGGATCAACGATCAGCGATGGTGCGTCGCGGCAGCCGGCGATGCCCGCCAGTCCGCGCCACGGCCGCGTTTGAAGGCAGGGCTGGTATTACTGCTTTACATTTGGATTCAGACTGCGGCCACGGTGTCATTCAGGTTCGGTACACTTTTCGCTAACGCCGCATGTACAGTCTTATGGCCTTACCGTCCGGCATCAGCCCACTTAAGAAGGAATCGAGCATGCAACTGACCATACGCAAATTGGCGCCCGCCCTGGTAGTCGTGATGTTGGCGCTAGCGGGTTGCAAGACCGCCCCGACTAAGACGTCCGACGCGGCGGCCACGCCCGAAGCCGGCCAGCAATCCGCGGCTCCCGCCACCGCATCGCGGGTGGATTTCTACCTGGCCAAGCGCGAACCCGCGCCGGGCCTGCGTGAAGTCAGCCTGCCCGACGGCAAGCTCTATCTTCAGGAAACGCCCGTCCTGACGCGCGCCGACCTGACCGACGCCGCCGCGCTGGTGGACCGCCAGGGCCAGAACTTCGTGGGCCTGCGCTTCTCCGAAGCCGGCACGCGCAAGCTCACCAGCGTCAGCACCAGCAATGTCGGCAGCGTGCTGGCCCTGGTCATCGACCAGGAACTCGTCGCCGCTCCGCTGATCGGCGAACCGCTGAACCGCGGCGTCCTGGCGTTTGGCGTGCCGTCGGCCCAAGCCGCCTCCGAAATCGCCGCCAAGATCCGCGGCGACGCCGCCCCGGCGCCTGCGGGCGGCACGGCTCCGGCTCCGGCGCCCGCTGCCAAGCCCTGATCGGCGCAGCAACGAAAAACCCGGCAAATTTGCCGGGTTTTTTTTGCCCTGATGGCAGCAAGCCCGCGACAGCGCGCGCGGCGTTGGGGCATTCTTCAGCCGATCTTGCGTCCGCGCGGCTTGATGCCGCGGCGTAGCAGCGCCGTTTCGATGAAGGTTTGCGTCAGCGCCTCCAGCATCATGCGATCGTCGGGCGTGAGCGATTCAAACTGCGAAGGCGAAATGTTGGGGTAGGGCCACGGCGCCATGGGGCGCGGCCGGCCGCCGGGACGCGGAGCGGATTCCGCGACGCCCGAGGCGGGCAGCGTATTGCTCAGGTCGTAGCCGTCCATGGGAAGCTCCATGGGGCCCTTGCCGGTTTCAAGCCATTCGATCTCGACCTTCAAGACCTGCGCCAGTTTGCGGGCAGAGCGGCTGGAGTGCCGCAAACCACTTTCGTAGCTGCCGATTGCACTTTGCGAGATGCGTACCAAACGGGCGAGCGCCTTCTGCGTGTGGCCACGTAAGAGACGCGCGTGCTTCAGTCGGTCTGAGAATGTTTTCACAAGGCGATTGAAGCTTGCTGACCGGGCACTTTGGTAGTTATAAACATTACTTAAGTGATAAATTGGGGGGCACTCGCATGCAGGAACGTGGCAGCGTCTTCGTCGTGCAACTCGATGAAATGACGAGTAATAACTTCGCCGCGGCGTTGCGTCAGTTCCGGTGGCAGGTCCGCGTTTTCGATTCCTTGGGCGGGTTGCAGGAACAGTTGCGGGCCCACGTGGCGGACGCCCTGGTGCTGCGCGGCGCCTGCGCCGGGGTTCCCAGGCTTATCGCCACGCTGCGCCGCGCGGCGCCTGGCGCGGCCGTGGTCTGGCAGGCCTGCGGGCTCACGGCGATCGAGCGCGTCGCGGCCCTGGATGCCGGCGCCGATGCCTGCGTGTCGGTCGGCATGGAGCCGCTGGAATGGGATGCCCTGTTGCGCAACCTGTACCGGCGGGCGCGCCGCGGCGCGGGCTCCTGGCGCGTCGATGCGCCCGCGCGCGTGCTGGCCGGGCCCGGCGGAGAACGCCTGCCGCTGACCGCCAGGGAACGCGCCTTTTTTGTCCGGCTGCTCAATGCGCCGGGCCACTGCCTGCACCGGGAGCGCTTCTTTCCCGGCGACGCGCGCGATCCCCTGGACGGGGCGCGGCGGGTGGATGTGGTGGTGTCGCGGCTGCGCAGCAAGGCGCGCCGCTACAACATTGAACTTCCGGTGCTCGCGGTGCGGGGATGGGGCTACATCCTGCTGCCCCACGGCGTTGCGAAAGAACAGGCCGAGGCGGCCCAGCCCTAAAGCACGACCAGGTTGTCCCGGTGCATGAGCTCGGGTTCCGTCATGCTGCCCAGGATGCGGGCGATCTGCGAAGAGGGCTGGCGCAAGATCCGGCGCGTGTCGACCGACGAATAATTGATCAAGCCGCGGGCGCATTCGCGCCCTTCGCTGTCGACGCAGGCCACGACGTCGCCGCGGCCGAACTCGCCTTCGACTTCCGTCACGCCGATGGGCAGCAGGCTCTTGCCTTCACGCAGCAGCGCTTGCACCGCGCCGTCATCGAGCACCACGCGGCCGCGCAGCCGGAGGTGGTCGGCCAGCCACTGCTTGCGCGCGGACCACACGGGCAGGACGGCGCGCAGTTCGCTGCCGATGCATTCGCCCTGGGCCAGGCGCGTCAGCACGTTGCGTTCACGGCCGGACGCAATGACCGTGTGCGCGCCGCTGTGCGCCGCGCGCTTGGCGGCCAGCACCTTGGTGAGCATGCCGCCGGTGCCGATGCCGCTGCCCGCGCCGCCCGCCATGGCCTCCAGGGCGGGGTCGCCGGCCTGGGCATGCGACATGAACCTGGCTTCGGGATTCTTGCGGGGATCGGAGTCGTACAGGCCGCGCTGATCCGTCAGGATGATCAGCGTATCGGCCTCGATCAGGTTGGTGACCAGCGCGCCCAGCGTGTCGTTGTCGCCCAGCCGGATCTCGTCGGTGACCACCGTGTCGTTTTCATTCACGATCGGCACCACGCCCAGGCGCAGCAGGGCAAACAGCGTGCTGCGCGCGTTCAGGTAGCGGTGGCGGTCGGCCAGGTCTTCGTGCGTCAGCAGGATCTGCGCGGTGCGCAGGCCGTATTCGGCGAACGCCGCCTCGTAGGCCTGGCACAGGCCCATCTGGCCCACTGCCGCCGCGGCCTGCAGCTCATGCATGACGGACGGGCGCTTGCGCCAGCCCAGCCGGGCCATGCCCTCCGCGATGGCGCCGCTGGAGACCAGCACGATCTGCTTGCCCTGCTTGTGCAGGGCGGCGATCTGCGCGGCCCAGTGCGCCACGGCGGCGCGGTCCAGGCCGCGGCCTTCGTTGGTGACCAGCGACGAGCCGACTTTGGCGACGAGGCGCTGGGCGTTGGTGACGACGGATACGGCGGATGATTCAGCAGACATGATGGGGGCCGGCTGCGGCGAGAAAAGACGTAATCGTAAGGACTGCGATTATGGCTTATTCGTCGGCGGCGCGCGGCGCGGCGGGCTTGTCGGCATCCGTACGCGTGTCGTCAAAGCGCGGGTCCGGCGCCACGTAGCTGCCGTCGGCCTGGTCGTTCGACAGGTGTTCCTTTTCGCGCTCGGCGTCCAGGTAGTCTTGCAGCGCGTAGATCAGGTCCTGCGTGCCGTCGCCCGACAGGCCGGAAATGCCGAACACCGGACCCTTCCAGTCGTAGAGTTCGACAAAGCGGCGCTTGGTGTCCTCGGGGTCCGGCACCATGTCCAGCTTGTTCAGGATCAGCCAGCGCGGCTTGGCGGCCAGTTCCGGGTCATAGCGGCGCAGTTCCTCGACGATGGCGCGCGCGTCGGCGACGGCCTGCTCGACGGGGTCCGCGTCCGGGTCCGGCGTGGACACGTCCACCAGGTGCAGCAGCACGCGGGTGCGCGCCAGGTGGCGCAGGAACAGGTGGCCCAGGCCGGCGCCTTCGGAGGCGCCTTCGATCAGGCCAGGAATGTCGGCCACGACAAAGCTGCGCGACGGCGATGTGCGCACGACGCCCAGGTTGGGGTGCAGGGTGGTGAAGGGGTAGTCGGCGATCTTCGGCTTCGCGTTGGAGATGCGCGTGATCAGCGTGGACTTGCCGGCGTTGGGCAGGCCCAGCAGGCCCACGTCGGCCAGCACCTTCAGTTCCATGCGCAGGTAGCGGTGTTCGCCTTCCTTGCCGGGCGTCCACTGGCGGGGCGCGCGGTTCAGGCTGGATTTGAAGTGGATGTTGCCCATGCCGCCCTGGCCGCCTGCCGCCAGCACGACTTTCTGCTCGTGCGTGTTCAGGTCAAACAGGACCTCGCCGGTTTCGGCGTCATGGATGATCGTGCCCACCGGCACGCGCAGGGTGATGTCCGGGGCGGCTGCGCCGTACTGGTCCGAGCCGCGGCCGTTCTCGCCGCCCTTGGCGCGATGCAGGCGCGCGTAGCGGAAGTCGATCAGCGTGTTGATGTTGCGGTCGGCCACCGCATAGATGGTGCCGCCGCGTCCGCCGTCGCCGCCGTCCGGGCCGCCCTTGGGGATGAACTTTTCGCGGCGAAAGCTCGCCACGCCATTGCCGCCTTTGCCGGCGACGACCTCGATGGTGGCTTCGTCAACGAATTTCATGGTGTTTGCGTGTGATGTAAGTTTGGGGCCGCGCCGCGTGGGTGGGCGCCGCCGGGAAGGCAGAACGCGGGTTCCCGCTAATTTTGCCCTAAAACAAAAAAGCCCTGCCGCATGCGACAGGGCTTTTGCCGTTCGAGAACGCGGCGAACCGCGTTGCTGACCGTGCTGGTCCGATTACTCGGCAGCGATGATCGAAACGGTTTGCTTGTTCAATGCGCCCTTGAAGCCGAATTGAACCTTGCCGTCGACCAGCGCGAACAGGGTGTGGTCCTTGCCCATGCCGACGTTCACGCCAGCGTGGAAGCGAGTACCGCGCTGACGCACGATGATCGAACCAGCGGGAATCAATTCACCGCCAAAAGTCTTGACGCCCAGACGCTTCGATTCTGAGTCGCGTCCGTTCCGCGTAGAGCCGCCGCCCTTTTTCTGTGCCATGTTTAGCTCCTGCTAAGTGGTACCGAGTCGCTTCTTAAGCCGTGATGGCTTCGATGCGGATTTCGGTGTAGTTCTGACGGTGGCCCTGACGCTTCTGATAGTGCTTGCGACGGCGCATCTTGAAGATCTTGACCTTGTCGTGGCGGCCTTGCGCAAGAACCGTTGCCTTGACCACGGCGCCGGAGACGAGGGGCGTGCCAACTTTCAGTTGGTCGCCTTCGCCCACGGACAGCACTTGGTCCAGGGTGATTTCTTGCCCAATGTCTGCCGGTATCTGTTCTATCTTGAGTTTTTCGCCAGCGGCAACGCGATACTGCTTGCCACCGGTTTTTACGACCGCGTACATGGGGTGTTCCTTAAATAGGTAAATGGGTTCATTTACGCTGCCTGCCCTGCTGGGCGGGATTGCCGCTTTGGAAGGCGGCCCCGGCCTTTGAAAATTGCTGGGGTTCCTGTTGCCCCAAAAGGGCTCCAAAGGGATTGCGTAAACAACCGACGTAATTCGGGCATTGCTGACCGAATCCGGGATATTAGCCCGGGACTTTAAGAAAGTCAAAAAGCCGTTGCAGGCTAAGGGCTTAGGTGTGGCGCGCAGGCTTCAGGCGCCCGGCACCACCCGTAGCGCGACGTCGCGCGCCACCCGGCGGATCCCTTCCATTACCTCCCGCCGATGCGCGTCGTCCAGCCGGTCGGTGGGGATGGACGTGCTGACCGCGACCCGCTTGCCCAGCGGGGTCACGCCCACATAGGCCGCGTAGCAGACCAGGCCGGTGGCGACTTCTTCCAGGTCCTGGGCCAGGCCGGATTCGCGCGCGCCGTCCAGCTCGCGGTGGAGCGCGGCCAGGTCGGTGATCGTGCGGTCGGTGACGCGGGGCAGGGCGGCGGGCAGGCAGGCCGCCAGTTCCTCGGGCGGCAGGCTGGCCAGCAGGGCCTTGCCCAGCGCGCAAGCATGCGCGGGCAGGCGCAAGCCCAGGTCCGACACCAGCCTGACCGGACGGCGAGCGTCCTCGCGGGCCAGGTAGACCACGTCGTATCCGTCCAGCACCGCCAGTTGCACGACCTCGTTGCTGCGGGCCACGAAGGCGCTGGCCGCCTGGTGGAAGGCGGCTTGCAGTCCGTCGTGGCGCAGATAGGCGAAGCCCAGCGCCATCAGTTCCAGTCCGATGATGTAGCCGCCGTCCTTGCGTTCGATCCAGCGGCGCTGCTCCAGGCAGTCGAGCAGCAGGTACAGCGTGCTCTTGGCAAGCTGGCACGCCTGGGCCAGCTCCGCGGCCTTGACCGGCGCGCGGCGGTTGGAAAGCACCCGCAGGATGTCGTGGGTGCGCCGGATGGCGGGAACGTCGTATTCAGTGGCCATGGCGGCAGATTGTCCAATATATTGGACTGAAAATCATGATGTTGGACATGATAAATGAAGTCCCCTAGACTGCCTTGCACCCTATTGGAATGCCGCACACAAGGCATGGAACGTGGAGACTTATGAACCAAGACAACACATTGCCTTCCGACCTGCCGAAGGCGCTGCTGGTGGGGCGGGTATGGCGTCCGGCGCCGGTGAACGGGCCCAGCGTGGTGGTGGTGCGCGGGGGCCAAGCGATCGACATCACCGCCGTGGCGCCCACCGTGTCGGACCTGCTGGACCGCCCTGACCGCGTGGCGCTGGCCGCCAACGCCCAGGGGGAATCGCTGGGCGATGCGCGGGCCTTGATGGCCGCCACCCTGCAGGGCGGGGACGGGCCGCGCCTCTTGGCCCCCTGCGATCTGCAACCCGTCAAGGCGGCCGGCGTCACCTTCGCCATCAGCCTGCTCGAGCGCATGATCGAAGAAGAGGCCGGCGGCGACGCCAGCCGCGCCGACCAGATCCGCGTGCGGATGCAGGCGCTGATCGGCTCCGACCTGTCGCGCCTGCGGCCCGGTTCGCCCGAGGCCGCCAAGCTCAAGAAGGAACTGGTTGAACGCGGCCAGTGGTCGCAGTACCTGGAGGTGGGCATCGGTCCCGACGCCGAGGTCTTCTCCAAGACGCCGCCCATGGCGTCGGTGGGCTTTGGCGCGCGGATCGGCGTGCTGCCCGAATCCCAGTGGAACAACCCCGAGCCCGAGATCGTGCTGGCGGTGGACAGCCGGGGCGAAGTCGTGGGCGCCGCCCTGGGCAACGACGTCAACCTGCGCGACATCGAGGGCCGCAGCGCCTTGCTGTTGACCAAGGCCAAGGACAACAACGGGTCCTGCGCCATCGGTCCCTTCATACGCCTGTTCGACGGCGACTTCACCATCGACAGCGTGCGCCAGGCCGACGTGTCGTTGCGCATCGAGGGGGCGGACGGCTTCGAGCTGGACGGCGTGAGCCACATGCGCGAGATCAGCCGCGATCCCCTGGATCTGGTGCGCCAGGCCTGCGGCGCGCACCATCAGTATCCCGACGGTTTCATGCTGTTCCTGGGCACCATGTTCTCGCCCAGCCAGGACCGCAAGGGGCCGGGCACGGGCTTTACCCACCGCTTGGGCGATCGCGTCGTGATCGCCTCCGAGCGTCTCGGGGCCCTGGTCAACGAGGTCCAGTTGTCCACGGAGATCGCGCCCTGGACGTTCGGCGTGCGCGCGCTGTACGCCAACCTGGCCGCGCGCGGCCTGCTGCCGCGCGGACGCTGATCCGGCCTGGGGCGCGGCGCGGCCAGGGCGCGCAAGGCCGGGCCCCGCCGCTTCCTGCTGCCGCGCCCGGATTTCCCCCGGCACTCCCCGTATAATCCGTGGTCGAATCCCCCGCCTCCGCTGGCGGGCCCAGCGGTAAGAGCCGTCACGCGGCTCGCTTCACACATGTCGGATACGTCTTGAATCTCCCCGCGCTTATTGCCCCCATTGCTGACGATATGAAAGCCGTCGATGCGGTTATCCGCGAGCGGCTGAATTCCGATGTCGTCCTGATCCGCACGATCGGCGACTACATCATTGGGGCGGGCGGCAAGCGCATGCGCCCGGCTATGGTGCTGATGGTGGCGCGTGCCCTGGGCTATGAAGGGACGCACCACCAGTTGCTGGCCGCCGTCGTGGAATTCATCCACACGGCCACGCTGCTGCACGACGACGTGGTGGACGAGTCCGACCTGCGCCGCGGCCGTGAAACCGCCAACGCCGTCTTCGGCAACGCGGCCAGCGTGCTGGTGGGCGACTACCTGTATTCCCGCTCGTTCGAGATGATGGTCGAGGCCGACTCGATGCGCATCATGAGCATCCTGTCCGAAGCCACCACGGTGATCGCCGAGGGCGAGGTGCTGCAGCTCTTGAACGTGCACGACCCCGACGTCTCGCAAGAGCGCTACCTGCAGGTGGTGCGCTACAAGACCGCCAAGCTGTTTGAAGCCGCCGCCCAGGTGGGCGCCGTGCTGGCGGGCGCCACCCCCGAGCAGGAAGCCGCCGCGGCCGCCTATGGGCGCCATGTGGGCACCGCGTTCCAGCTGGTCGACGATGTGCTGGACTACAGCGGCGACGCCGCCGCCCTGGGCAAGAACGTGGGCGACGACCTGCGCGAAGGCAAGCCGACGCTGCCGCTGATCCGCGTCATGCAAGTGGGCACCCCGGAACAGCAGCAACTGATCCGCGACGCCATCAAGACCGGCGACGCCGACTTCGCCGCGGTGGCCGCCGCCATCCAGGCAACCGACGCGCTGGAGCACGCCCGCCAGGCCGCCGTGGCCGAGGCGGATCGCGCCCGTGAAGCCCTGTCGATCTACCCCATTTCCCCTTTTCTAAATTCTCTGTTAGAATTCTGCGCTTTCGCGGTGAATAGAGATCGTTAGCCAAAAGGCAGTTCGGAAGGCAGCAAAATCGGCAGCCAAAACCGGACGGCAATGCCGGACAGCAACGGTCAGCGAAATTTACCGGAACCCGGAAGGGTTCATGAAGACAGGCCTAGAGACATCAGGCCGGTTGGAAGCGGAAGGATTGCAGCAAAGAAACTTGGTAGCACTGAGCGCCGCTAAGTTGGTAGTAAGACTCGGGGCGTAGCTCAGCCTGGTAGAGTACTGCGTTCGGGACGCAGGAGTCGGAGGTTCGAATCCTCTCGCCCCGACCACTTGATGTGGTCGAATTCATGAAGGTGTTTCCCGACGCCTTTGGCTGAAAGCCGGTATCGCGCAAGCGTTGCCGGCTTTTTTGCGTTTGCTTCCAGGATCAAGGAAGGCGGCATAGGCCGGCCTTGCCGAGTTTGCCGCAACGCACGTAATCAAGTCCTCGGCCATCTCAAGTCCTCGGCCATCGCCATGCCGCAGGCTGGAAGCATTCGTCGATCCGTTTCTTGTGTCGGCCATCGGCTTCAATGGCTGTATGTATATACGTATCCCTGAAGCTTGAATATCTGAGGAAACCTTGATTTGCGGCAAGTCCACAAAACAAGATTATTGATTATTCCTGCGATTCGAGGCCGCATACTCAAGAGCCTTGCTTGGGTAAGCATTGCCGGAACATTTGTCTTATTCCGGCCGCCAAGGAAACTTCCTGTGTTGGGTATGCGCTTAATCTATAGCGCCATGCCACACTTGACTTACAAAAACAAATCACACCACCACACAATCAAAAACTTTCCTTCAGATTTAATTTGTTTTATCGTCGCGTCTCTCTAAAACTTCTCTGGGTGCCGGGTGTATGTCGGACGTTGTTGTTTTTGTCAGGAGCCAGCGCCGGTTTGGCGACCAGATCGTCGCCTTTTCTGCGCTCTATCTCCTGAAGCAACTTTGGGCTGATAAAGCCGTCCGCGTGGTGTCGCGTTATGACGTGGGGCATTTTTATCGCGAGCTGCCTTGGGTTGACGAGTTTGTCCGCGCCGGCGCCTTTGTCGAGCAGTTTCGCGCGCTCCCGCGTCGTGCCGAGGTGTCCGTGAATTTCCACCATTCAAGCGAACGCTACGCGTTGATCAGCCTGCTTCGTCGTCCTGCGCTTCGGATGGGCTTTGACAACAACCGGCTCGGCGACCGCGTGTGGACCCATCGGCATCGCAAGGACATCAACGAATACATCGGCCTGGCAAACCTCCGATTGCTCGGGGCTTACCAGGAGCATGATCCCGAGGATGTGGCGCGGCAGTGCTTCGCGCGTATCGCGATGCCGTACAGGCATGAGGTGGAGCCGGCCGACATTGTCTTGATACCCGGAGGCGGCTCAGGCGAGTTCAAGCGCTGGGCGCTGGAACATTACATCGCCTTGGCGGACCTGCTTCAGCAGAAGCTCGGCGGCCACGCTGTATTCACTTTCGTTCTGGGTCCGGACGAGACCGCTGAGCTTGAACGCCTGAAGCAGCTCGGACGACGAGACTTCCGCATCGAGTTCTGCCGGCCCGTCGGGGCGCTGGCCGCCCTGATGCAGGACGCCCGCCTGGTCGTGTCCAACGATTGCGGGCCGTCGCACATTGCACAAGGCCTGTGCCTGCCCTATGTGGGCGTGTTCAATGAGCCCAACCCGGAGTGGTTCTGGGCGCGGGAATGCACGAGGGATGTCGTGCCGGACAACGCATCCAAGGAGATCAATTCGATCCAGCCGGCTCGGGTGCTCCGGGCCTGCATGGAGGTGCTTGCCGCCTCCTCATCGCAACCGGCCCATCTATCGCGCGCCGCGACCTAGGCAGGGCCGCGTTCGGGGCAGCCAGGCGCGGATTGGCTGCTCCCGCAAGGCAGCCGGAGCAACCGCCTGCCTACTGCGGCTCGATCTTTGCGTCGACCGCGCGCTGCGTCCAGACCTGGCGCTGGGTCTGCGCGAAGGCTTGGTGCTCAGGCACCGTGTTGGGGGCAACCTGCATGCCCAGCGACTCGAAGCGCTGGAGGACGTCGGGCTCGCGCAGGATGGCTGCGACTTCCTGGTTCAGTTTTTGCACAATGGCGTCGGGAGTCTTGGCTGGCGCCGCGACGCCGACCCAGACGACCAGGTCGAAATTCTTGTAGCCCAGTTCGGCCAGTGTCGGGACATTCGGAAATTCCTTGGCCCGGTCATGGCCCGTGTACGCCAACCCGCGCAGCTTTCCGCCTTGCATGAAGGAAGTGACGACGGACAGGTCGGCGAAAAGATAATCGACGTGGCCGCCGAGTAGATCCGTGACCGCGGGAGGCTGGCTCTTGTAGGGCACGCCATTGGCCGCGGCGCCCGCCACCGTATTGAACGTGGCGCCGGCGATCTGGCTGGTGGGCGAGCCATAGGCGTAGTTCAACGGCTTTGCCTGCGTGGCCTTGACGAGCTCTTGCAGGGTCTTGTAGGGCGCATCCTCGCGCACCACCAGCATCATCGGGATGGTGGCGATCCGGACAACGTGAATGAAATCGGCCGTGGGATCGAACGGCAGCTTGCGGAACAGCGCCGGAGTCGCCGAGTGCGTCGAGCTGCTGGTGAGAATCAGCGTGTAGCCGTCGGGCTGCGTGCGAGCCGCGAATGACGATCCAATAGTGCCGGAGGCGCCCGGCTTGTTCTCGATCACGATCGGAACATTCATGCGGGGACCGAGCTTTTCGGCAATGATGCGGGCGCTGGTGTCGGTGGCGCTGCCGGGCGAAAAAGGCACGACGATCGTGATGGGCTTGTCCGGATAGGCGGGCTGCGCCATCGCGGCGCCGGCGGGCAGCGCGCCCGCAAGCGCGGTCAGGACGGTGAGGCGGCCGGCGGCGAGCAGCAGGCGGCGGCGCTGGGCGCCGAACAATCGGGTCATGGTTGTCTCCTGTGGGGGCCGCGAGCGGGCCCTCTTTGACTTGACCCGTATGATGCTGGCCCCGCGCTTATCTCAACAAGGGACTTATTTTCATAGACCTATTCCAGATTGGGATTAGTCATCTCCCGACTGCCGTTGGCGCAAATAGTCCTCGGTGGCTTGCAGAAAGGCCGATGCCGCCAGCGACAGGCGCGCGACGCGGCGCTGGATGAGCCAGAGCTCGTGCCCGTGCTTGCGGGCGCCCTCGATGGCGAGTATGCGCAGGCCAAGCTGGCGCGCCAGGTCGCAGGCATATCCCGGGATGACGGTGATGCCGAGTCCGGCGCCGACAAGATTCAATGCCGAGGTCAGCATGCCCGCCTCGATGCGGTACCGGAACACCAGGTTCAGGTCGGCCGCCACCCGGTCCAGGCTGCGCCGCACGCTGTAGACGTTGCGCAGCATGATGTGGTCGTGCGCCGCCACGTCGGCCCATGATACGGACCGCTTGCGGGTCAGGGCGTGCCGCGGGGCGCATACCGCGTACATGGTGTCGCGGTAGATGACGCGGGTGCTCAGCTCCTCCGCGGGCGTTTCGACGGAAACGATGCCGAAGTCGGCGCGCCCGTTGCGCACATGTTCGATGGTGTCGTCGGTCGACAGCTCGAAGAGGTCCAGCTTCACGGTGGGGTGGGCGCGGTGATAGGCCGTCACCACCTCGCCCAGCAGGCCCACCATCATGAGGGGCGAGGTGGCCACGCCCACGGTGCCGCGTTCCAGGGTGCGCAGGCCCGACATGCTGCGCTCGGCGGCGCGCACCGTGCCCAGGATCTCCTGCGCGTAGGCGTAGAAATCCGCCGCCCCGTCGCAGGGTGTGACGCTGCGCGTGGAGCGCTCGAACAGAGGCTGTCCGACTTCGGCCTCCAGCTCGGCGCAGAGCTTGCTGACGGCCGACTGGGTGACGAAGGCCGCGCGGGCGGCGGCAGTGAAGCTGCGCAGTTCGTAAAGCGCGCAAAAGACCCGCAGTTGCTTGAGTGTGATGTTCATGATCGAAGTCGCCGCCCGGCGCCCTCGGCCATGCCCGCCTCAGCGCCCAAGCCCGAGCATATCGCGATCGGCGTCCTGGCGCGGCGCCTGGCGGTCGATTTCACCGGGCGTGCGCGAAAAGCGCACCGGAATGCCGGCAGCCGTCAATGGGCCTTCGCTTGGATGCTCCACGCGCTTGAAAAAGCCGGTCGCCTTCAGATGGGGATCGTCGAACAAGGCTTCCGGCGTGTTCACGCGGGAATGGGGAATGTCCGCGTCCGCCAGAAGCTCCAGCCATTGCCCGGTGCCTTGCTGCGCGACGATGTCGGCCAGGTCTTGATAGAGCGCATCGAAGTGGCGGGCTCGCGAGGCGGCGTCGGCATAGCGGGCATCCGCCGCCAGGTCGGGACGTTCGGCCAGGGCGAAAAAGCGCTGCCACTGCGCGTCGGTGTAGGGCAGCAGGGCCAGGTAGCCGTCGCGCGTGCGGTAGGGACGCCGCTGCGGCGAAAGCACCCGGCTGTAGCCCATGGGGCCCAGCGGCGGGACGAAGCTGTGGCCGCTCAAGTGCTCGACCAGGGTGAAGGAGACCAGCGTCTCGAACATGGGGACTTCGATGGATTGCCCCTGTCCCGAGCGCTCGCGTTCGTATAGCGCCATGGGGATGGCGTACGCCAGCGTCAGGCCCGCCACCTTGTCGGCGAGAATGGTGTTCACATAGGCGGGCGCTCCGCTGTTGCGGCCCTGCAGGTCCGCCAGTCCGCTCATGGCCTGGATGATGTCGTCGAAAGCCGGCCGCGCCGCATAGGGGCCGTCCTGGCCGAAGCCCACGGCCGAGCAATGAATCAGGCGGGCGTTGCGCGCGCACAGCGTGGCGGCGTCCAGGCCCAACCGCGCCAGGGCCGCCGGGCGCACATTGGAGACGAAGACATCGGCGCCGTCGATCAGGCGCAGCAGGCTTTCGCGGTCGGCCGGCGTCTTGGCGTCCAGCGTCACGCTGTACTTGTTCCGATTGAGATTGAGGTAGGCGGGCCCCATGCCCGCATGCGCGGCCGGGGCCGACGCGCGGAACACATCGCCTTCGGGCGACTCCACCTTGACGACCTCCGCGCCCATGTCGGCCAGGATCTGGGTGGCGTAGGGGCCCATTGCCACCGAGGTCATGTCGATGATGCGCACCCCCTGCAGCGGACCAGCCATTACTTGGCCCCCCGGTGCTGCTTGCGCGCGAGGAAGGGTTCCATGTACCGGCGGGGTTCGTCGGTCGTGAAGGCGTCGCCGAAGGCATCCACGCTGCGGTCCAGCCCGGCCTCGATGGTCGATTCGCTCCAGTAGCGCAGCAAGGCCTTCTGCGAGCGCACGGCGCGGGGGCCGCTGGCGGCGATGGGGGCCACCGTGCTTTCCACCAGCGCGTCCAGTTCGTCCGTCTTGCCGACGAATTCAAGAAAGCCCCATTGCAGCGCCTGCGCGGCGTTGATCGTCTCTCCGGTCAGGAGCAGCCAGTTGGTCGCGCCCGGGCCGATCAACGCGGGCAACAGCACGGCATGGATCACGGACGGGATTCCCACGCGCACCTCGGGCATGCCGAAGACCGCGTCCGACGATCCCAGCCGGATGTCGCAGGCCGCCGCCAGCTCCATGCCCGCGCCCAGGCAGAAGCCGGGAATGCGGGCGATGGTGGGAACCGGAATCGCGGCCACGGCGTCGCACAGGTCGCGCAGCCGCGTGATGAAGGCGCGCGCGCCTTGCGGATCGAGCTCGGCCATCTCATAGATGTTGGCGCCGCCCACGAAGGCCTTGTCGCCCGAGCCGCGGATAACGACCGCGCGCGCATCGCTCTGGTCCGCGATCCAGCGCGCCGCCTCGGTCAGGCTGAGCGTGACCGCCGAGGCCAGGATGTTCAGGCTCTTGGCGTCGTGGATCTGCAGGGTGTAGACGCCGCGCTCGTCGCGCGTCACGCGGGCATGGGAAAAGGAAGGAATGGGCGTAGTCATGGAAGCTCCAGCTAGGGTTATGCCCATCGATGCTATACGCCCCGTTTGATCACAACAAACGAGTAATTTTCATAGAATAAGTCTGGAATGGAATTAATGGCGGCATCGCGCAGTGGTCAGGCGCGCCGCTATTTCGCCGTATTCTCGTCGTCCACTGTCAGCCCGCCTTCCTTCATGATGCCCTGGGCGATTTCGTCGGCGGTCTTTCCGGCGAACCCGTGCTCGCCCGCGGTGATGCGCAAGCTGTCGCCTTCCAACGGGCTCATGAGCGTGGCCGACGACAGCAGCACGCCGCCCGAGCGCAGCTGAATGCGCTTGCCGACGCGGTCGCGGGTGAAATCCGCCAGCGCCTTGCGGCTTTCGGGCTTGAGCTGGATATCCACGACTCGGGCATTGGTGTGCGGATCGGCGCCGGCGGTGGCCTGCGCCGCCTGCAGGACGACCGACTCCGCATGCGCCGCGAAGGGCAGGGCGGCGGCCAGGGCGACCGCGCAGGCGTAGTGTCTTAGTGATGGCATGGAGGGCTCCTTCCGGTGGACAACGCCTCCATCCTAGCCGATCGCTGACACCAGGCGGCAGCCGCCTTGTAGTTCTGTTCGACGTGATCGCCGTTTTTCGCAATGAGGCCCAGCGCGGTCATGGCCGCCACGTCGCCCGCCTTGGCGCGCGCAGTCAAAAGGCCAAAGTCCCGTTCGTGGCGCTGCCGTGTTCGCTGCTGGGGGCGGTGTGCCGCTACGCCCGGCCGCCTGGAGACGCTAGGCGCCCGGGCGGTCGCCTTCGCCGGCGGAGGTTTCTTCCTGCTGGCGCCTCAGCACTTCGAGCGCGGTGCGTTCCGCATTCACGATATGGCTCTGCGCGGCCGCCTGGGCGCCTTCGGGATCCCGGGCCTGGATGCGCGCGTAGATGAGGTCGATCTCGGCCATGCTCTCCGGCAGACGCTCGGGGCGCGCGAACGACGTGGCGCGCAGCAGGTTGATGCGCGACAGCAGGCCGGGCAGCATGTCCTTGACCAGGTCGTTGTCGCAGCCCGACAGCAGCACGTCGTAGAAGTCGCGCTTGGCCGCCAGCAGGGCCGATTTGTTGCCGCCCTTGGATTGGCGGTGCAGGGCGTCCACGGCCTTGCGCAGGCGTTCGATGTCCGCGTCGCCGGCCAGCCGGGCGAATTCATGCGCGGCAAATCCTTCCAGCAGGGCGCGCAGCGCATACAGGTCTCGCGCCGCCTTCTCGGTGATGCGCACCACCGTCGGGCCGCGATGCGGCTCGATGGAGATCAGGCGTTCGGCCTCCAGCGTGCGCAACGCCTCGCGCAAGGTGCTGCGGCTGATGCCGAGCTGCTCGCACAGCTCGATCTCGCGCAGGCGTTCGCCGCCCTTGATGCGGCCCTCCATGATGGACGCGCGCAGGTATTCCTCGACGCGGGCGCGCAAGGTGGCGGGCTTCTCGAAGATCGCGCCGGTGGGGCTGGACATGGCTGTTTCTCGCTTGGCGGGGCGACGGGCTCGCGCAGCAGCGCAGGCTTCTGGCATGGGAGCGCCGCGAACCGCCGGTTCAACGTAAAGACGCAATATATCCCGGCGGCGGGTTGTGGCCGCAAACCAGGGCGCCTGCCGGCATGCGCTGGAGGTCTTGGACTATTCTGACAGATTGTCTGACAATCAGACTATTGACGATCGGACAGAACCTGGCTGACAATCAGACAAACGACAACCGGCGGCCGGCAGTTGGCAGGCCCGCCATCACCCGCGAGGAACTCATGGCAGACATCAAATCCGAAACCCAGGCCCTGTTCGACCAAGGCCTGGACCTGCGCCGCGAAGTGCTGGGCGCCGAGTACGTGGACGGCTCGCTGGCCCGCGCCAACGACTTCATGATGGCATTCCAGCACATCACCACGGAATGGTGCTGGGGCTATACCTGGGGGCGCCCGGGCCTGGAAAAGAAGACGCGCAGCATGCTGAACCTGGCGATGCTGACGGCGCTGAACCGCCCCGCCGAGATCAAGCTGCACGTCAAGGGCGCGCTGAACAACGGCGTGACGGTGGAAGAGATCAAGGAGATCCTGCTGCAAGCCACGGTCTATTGCGGCATTCCCGCCGGCCTGGACGCATTCAAGGTGGCCAACCAGGTGCTGGAAGAAGAGGGCGCCTTCAAGGAGCAGCAAGCATGAGCGCAACGCAAGAACGCGTCGGCCTGATCGGCGTGGGCAGCATGGGCTGGCCCATGGCGGCGCGGCTGGTGCAGGCGGGCCATGCCGTGACGGTGTTCGACGCCGTGCCGGGCCAGGCCGCCCGGTTTGCCCAGGAAGTGGGCGGTGTGGCCGCGGCAACCTGCGCAGACCTGGCGGCGCAGGCCGACATCGTCTTCACGATGCTGCCCACCAGCGCCATCGTGGAGCAGGTGCTGAGCGGCGAACAAGGCGTGCTGGCGGGCCTGCGTCCGGGCAGCGTCGTCGTGGACATGAGCTCCGGCGTGCCGGCGCACACCCAGCGGCTGGCGCAGGCGGTGGCGGCCGCGGGGGGCGAGATGGTGGACGCGCCGGTGTCCGGCGGCGTGCCGCGCGCGCGCACGGGCGACCTGTCCATCATGTTCGGCGGCCCCGCCGCCACGCTTGAACGCGTGCGCCCGGCGCTGTCGGCGATGGGCACGTCGATCACCCCCGTCGGCGGCGTGGGCAGCGCCCATGCCATGAAGGCGCTGAACAACCTGGTGTCCGCGGGCGGCTTTCTGATCGGCGTCGAGGCGATGCTGATCGGCCAGCAGTTCGGCCTGGATCCGAACGTGATCGTGGACGTGCTCAATGCGTCCACCGGCATGAACAACTCCACGCAGAAGAAGTTCAAGCAGTTCGTGCTGTCGCGGCAGTTCAACTCGGGCTTCGGCCTGGACCTGATGGTCAAGGACCTGGGCATTGCGCTGGGCATCGCTACCGACACCGGCACGCCGACGCCGTTCTCTTCGCTGTGCCGCGAATTGTGGGCGTCGGCGGGCAAGACGCTCGGCAAGGGCCAGGACCACACCGCCGTCGCGCGCCTGTCCGAGCAGTTGGCCGGCGTGGAACTCGGGCCGAAGAAAGACTAGGCCGCTTCAAACGGCGCGCATGGCGCGCGCCGCCCTTTAAACCTGCATCACCAGAAACCGCCCGCACGAGGCGGAGGGCCGGCTGTTGCCGGCGTAAACAGCGAGGAGCAAGACATGAACAAGACATTCCTGGCGTCCGTGGGCGCCGGCCTGCTTGCGCTTGGCGCAAGCGCATACGCGCAGGACTACCCCACGCGCGCCATCTCCATGGTGGTGCCGTATGCCGCGGGCGGCTCCACCGACGGGCTGGCCCGCATCGTGGCGCAGGCCATGGGCGAGAACCTGGGCCAGACCGTGGTCGTGGAAAACCTGGGCGGCGGGGGAACCATGATCGGCAATCAGCGCGTGACCCGCGCCGCGCCCGATGGCTACACCATCACCTTCGGCAACATGGGATCGCTGGCGATCGCGCCGTCGCTGTATCCCAAGAGCAAGTTCGACCCGCGCCGCGACATGAGCGCCGTCGGCCTGGTGGCTACCGTGCCGATGGTGCTGTCGGTCAGCAAGAAAAGCGGCATCGCCACCTTGCCGGACTTTGTCGCGCGCATGAAGAAGCATGGCGCCGACGTGAACTTCGGCAATGCGGGCTCCGGATCCACCAGCCATATCGCGGCCGCCTATTTCATGCATGTGACGCATACGCAAGGCATGCAGATTCCGTATCGCGGCGCGGGCCCCGCCATCGCCGACCTGATGGCGGGCACGGTGGACGCGGTGATCGACCAGACGGTCACGATGATTCCCATCCACGAAGGCAAGCGCGTCACCGCCCTGGCGGTGGCCAGCGCCCAGCGCCTGCCCCAGATTCCCGACGTGCCAACCTTTGCCGAGGCGGGCGTGCCGGAATTCAACATGAGCGTCTGGAACGGCATCGGGGCGCCCGCCGGCACGCCGCCCGCCGTAATAGCGCGCCTGGAACAGGCGCTGGCGGCCGCGCTCAACAGCCCCGGCGTGCGCGAGTCGCTGGACAAGCTGGCGGCCCAGGCGCCCGCCGGGAAAGAGCAGGGGGCGGCCGCGTTCCAGGCGCTCATCGAGCGCGACGTGCCCCGCTTTGCGGCCCTGATCAAGGACGCCGGCATCACGGTCAATTGAGACTGGAGGGGCGCTTCAGCCCCTTTCTTTTTTACGCGAATTCCGGGTTTACCCCATACCTTCGCAATTCCACAATTTGTATGATGACCCGATAACTTAAACTCAAGAGACACGTCATCATGCAGGTCCGGCCGCCATTGCTTTTCGCCGCCCGCCCCCGGTCGCCGGGGGCGTTCCATGACTGAAGAAGCCCGCATCCGCGAAGAGATCTGCACCATAGGCGCCAGCCTCTACCAGCGCGGCTATACCGTGGGCGCCGCCGGAAACATCAGCGCCCGGCTCGAGGACGGCTGGCTGATCACGCCCACCGACGCCTGCCTGGGCCGGCTCGATCCCGCCGGATTGTCGAAGGTCGACCTGGCCGGCAACTGGGTCGCGGGCGGCAAGCCGTCCAAGACCCTCGCGCTGCACCAGGGCATCTATCGCGCCAGCCCGGAATCGCGCGGCGTCGTGCATACGCACTCCACGCATCTGGTCGCGCTGACGCTGGATGGCGTCTGGAGGCCGGACGAGGTCTTGCCGCCGATCACGCCCTACCAGGTGATGAAGGTCGGGCGGATTCCGCTGATCCGCTATCGCCGCCCCGGCGACCCCCAGGCCGCGGCCGAGGTGGCCGCCCTGGCGGGCCAGGTGCGCGGGGCGCTGTTCGAACGGCTGGGGCCGGTGGTGTGGGAACGCTCGGTGTCGCATGCGTCCTATGCGCTGGAAGAGCTGGAAGAGACCGCCCGCCTGTGGCTGATGAGCCATCCCCGGCCGGCGCCGCTTGGCGCCGATGCCATCGAAGAACTGCGCGCGACCTTCGGGGCGCGCTACTAAACCGCTTTTCGCACAAAGCCTGCCGGCCGCGCGAGCGCGGACCAAGGCGGCGCATCCCTTATGGAGACTAGTCATGCCCCCGATGGAATTGGCGTCAAGCGCCGCGGCCGCCGCCGCGTCGCCGCCTGAATCCCGCGAGACCGCTCGCGCCTATGCCAAGGTGTTCTGGCGGCTCGTGCCGTTCCTGATGCTTTGCTATGTCATCGCCTACCTGGACCGCGTCAACGTCGGCTTCGCCAAGCTGCAGATGTCGCAGGACCTGGGGTTCAGCGAGACCGTGTTCGGCTTGGGCGCGGGCGTGTTCTTCATCGGCTACTTCCTGTTCGAAGTGCCCAGTAACCTGCTGATGCACCGCTTGGGCGCGCGCATCTGGATCGCGCGCATCATGATCACGTGGGGCATCCTGTCGGGCATGTTCATGTTCGTCGAGACCCCCACGGGCTTCTACATCCTGCGCTTCCTGCTGGGCCTGGCCGAAGCGGGCTTCTATCCCGGCGTGATCCTGTACCTGACCTACTGGTATCCGGCCCACCGCCGCGCGAAGATCATTGCGCTGTTCATGTCCGCCATCCCGGTGGCCGGCATCTTCGGCAATCCGCTGTCCGGCTGGATCATGGAAGCCTTCCATGGCGCGCACGGCCTGCAGGGCTGGCAGTGGATGTTCCTGATCGAGGCGATACCCGCGCTGGTGATTGGCGTGGTCACCGTCATGTACCTGGACAACGGCATCGCCAGCGCCAAGTGGCTGAGCGACGACGAAAAGAAGCTGCTGGCGCGGGAGATCGAGCTGGACCAGAAGCAGACGGGCACGCAGAAGCACTCGCTGCGCGCCGTGTTTGCCGACAAGCGCGTGTGGTGGATGTGCCTGATCTACTTCGCCTTCGTCGCCGGCCAGTACGGCCTGACGTTCTGGATGCCCACCCTGATCAAGTCCACCGGCGTCACGGGGGCCTTCAATATCGGCCTGCTCAGCGCGATTCCCTTCCTGTGCGCCATTGTCGTGATGAACCTGCTGGGCCATTCGGCCGACAAGCGCCGCGAACGCCGCTGGCACCTGATCGTGCCGGCGCTGGCGGGCGCGGTGGGCTTCACGGCGGCGGCCTCGTTCGCCGACAACACCGTGGTGTCGCTGGTCTTCCTGTCGATGGCGGCAGCGGGCGTGCTGACGTGCGCGCCGCTGTTCTGGTCGCTGCCGACGGCGTTCCTATCCGGCACGGCCGCGGCGGCCGGCATCGCCATCGTCAACTCCGTGGGCAACCTGGCGGGCTTTGCCAGCCCGTACATGATCGGCTACCTGAAGGACCTGACCAGTTCCACGGCGTCGGGCATGTATGTGCTGGCCGGCGTGCTGGTCATCGGCGCCATCGCCGTCTGGTTCACGCCCGCCAAGCTGGTGAACCGCTAGCGCGCCGCTCGCCGCAATCAAGACAAAAAGGAATCGACATGCCGCGCCTGGCAGCAAACCTCAGCATGATGTACACGGAATATCCCTTCCTGGAGCGATTCGCCGCCGCGGCGGGCGACGGCTTCGCGGGGGTGGAGTTTCTTTTTCCGTACGAGTTCTCGGCCGCGGAAATCAAGTCGCGGCTGGACGCGCACGGCTTGACGCAGGCCCTGTTCAACGCGCCGCCCGGCGATTGGGCGGCGGGCGAACGCGGGATCGCGTCGCTGCCGGGCCGCGAAGACGAATTCCAGCGCGGCCTGGACCAGGCGCTGGAGTACGCCGCCGTCCTGGGCAACCGCCACCTGCATGTGATGGCCGGCCTGATCCGCCCGGAACAGGACCGCGCAGCGCACCGCGAGGCCTACCTGAAGAACCTGGCGCTGGCGGCGCGCGCGGCGGCAACGGCCGGCGTGACGGTGGTGATCGAGCCCATCAACACGCGCGACATCCCCGGGTTCTTCCTGAACCGGCAGGACGATGCCCAGGCCATCCGCGCCGAAGTGGGCGCGGACAACCTGAAGGTGCAATTCGATATCTATCACTGCCAGATCGTGGAAGGCGACATCGCCGTGAAGCTCGATCGCGACATGGCGGGCATCGGCCACATCCAGGTGGCCGGCGTGCCGGACCGGCATGAGCCCGATCAGGGCGAACTGAACTATCCCTACCTGTTCGAGCGCGTCGACGCGCTGGGCTATTCGGGCTGGATCGGCTGCGAGTACCGTCCCCGCGCCGGCACGTCCCAGGGCCTAGGCTGGGCCAAACCCTATCTCTCCCATCGTTGAGCATCCCATCATGAAAATACTGATCACCGGCGGCGCCGGATTCCTGGGCCAGAGGCTGGCGCGCAAACTGCTCGAGCAGGGCACGTTGGCGCTCGATGGCGGCCAGCCCCAGGCCATCACGCAAATCGACCTGCTGGACGTCGTCAAGCCGGACGCCCTGACAGACCCGCGCGTGCGGCCGCTGGTGGGCGACATCGCCGACGCGGCGGTGCTGCGCCAGGCCATCGATACCGACACCCGGGCCATCTTCCATCTGGCGGCCATCGTCAGCGGACAGGCGGAGGCCGACTTCGACCTGGGCATGCGCATCAACCTGGACGCGTCGCGCGCCCTGCTGGAGACGTGCCGTGCGCTCGGCCACAAGCCGCGCGTGATCTTCACCAGTTCCGTGGCGGTGTATGGCGGCGCCTTGCCCGGCACCGTGCGCGACGACACCGCGCTCAATCCGCAGTCGTCCTACGGCACGCAGAAGGCGATCGCCGAGCTGCTGCTGGCCGATTACACGCGACGCGGCTTTGTCGACGGGCGCGTGCTGCGCCTGCCCACCATCAGCGTGCGGCCCGGCCGCCCGAATGCCGCGGCGTCCTCGTTTGCCAGCGGCATCATCCGGGAACCCTTGAATGGCGAGCCGGCGGTGTGCCCGGTCAGCGCCGATACGCGCCTGTGGCTGCTGTCGCCGCGCGGCGCGATCCAGGCCCTGATCGCGGGCTGCGAACTGGACGCCGGCGCGGTCGCGGACCGCGCGCCCATCAACCTGCCCGGCGTGTCGGTCACCGTGGCCGAGATGGAGCAGGCCCTGCGCGAGGTAGCGGGCGACGAGGTCGCCGACCGCATCGGCTGGCAGGCGGACGAGCGCGTGGAGCGCATCGTCGGCAGCTGGCCGGGCCGTTGGGACACCGCGCGCGCCGCCCGGCTGGGCCTGAAGGGCGACGGCAGCTTTGCCGACATCATCCGCGCCTACATCGCCGACGACCTGCCGCGCTGAGGCGCGGCTCCCTCCCCATCCCATCCCGCCGCCGGACGACGAACGACATGAGCAATCCTACAGAAACACAACGCCGCGTTGGCGTCATTGGCCTGGGCGCCATGGGCGCGGGCATCGCGCAAAGCCTGCGCCGCGCCGGGCACGCGGTGCATGTGTACGACATCCGCCCCGACGCCGCCGCGGCGTTCGCGGCCCAGGGCGGCGTGGCCTGCGCCGCCTTGTCCGACATGGCGGCCGCCTGCGACATCGTGATCAGTGTGGTCGTCAACGCGCAGCAGACCGAGTCGGTGCTGTATGGCGAAGGCGGCATCGCCGCCGACCTGCGGCAGGGCTCCGTATTCGTGATGTGCTCCACCGTGGATCCCAACTGGTCCATCGCGCAGGAAGCGCGGCTGGCCGGGCAGGGCGTGCTGTACCTGGACGCGCCCATCTCCGGCGGCGCGGCCAAGGCGGCCGCGGGCGAGATGACCATGATGACGGCCGGCCGGGCGGCGGCCTACGAGGCCTGCCTGCCGGTGCTGGAGTCGATGGCGGGCAAGGTCTATCGGCTGGGCGACCGCGCAGGCGCTGGCAGCAAGGTCAAGATCATCAACCAGCTCCTGGCCGGCGTGCATATCGCGGCCGCGGCCGAGGCCATGGCGCTGGGCCTGCGCGAGGGTGTGGACGCCGATGCCTTGTACGAGGTCATCACACACAGCGCGGGCAACAGCTGGATGTTCGAGAACCGCATGGCCCACGTGCTGGCCGGCGACTACACGCCGCTGTCCGCGGTGGACATCTTCGTGAAGGACCTGGGGCTGGTGCTCGATACGGCAAGGCACACGAAGTTTCCGCTGCCGCTGGCATCCACCGCGCACCAGATGTTCATGCAGGCCTCCACGGCCGGCCATGGCCGCGAGGACGACAGCGCGGTGATCAAGATCTTTCCTGGAATCTCCCTGCCGGAGGCCAAATGAGCATCAAACTGGGCTGCATCGCCGACGATTTCACGGGCGCCACCGATCTGGCCAACAACCTGGTCCGCGCAGGCATGCGCACCGTGCAGGCCATCGGCATTCCCGGCGCGCCGCTGCGCGACGAGGCGGATGCCGTGGTGGTCGCGCTCAAGACCCGCACCTTGCCCGCGGACGAGGCCGTGGCGCAGTCGCTGGCGGCGCTGCAATGGCTGCAGGCGCAGGGCGCCGAGCAGATCTACTTCAAGTACTGCTCCACGTTCGACAGCACGCCGCAGGGCAATATCGGTCCGGTCACGGACGCGCTGATGGCGCGCCTGGACTCGTCCTTCACCATTGCCACGCCGGCCTTTCCCGACAACAAGCGCACGGTGTTCAAGGGCTATCTGTTCGCGGGCGACGTGCTGCTGAATGAGTCCGGCATGCAGCATCATCCGCTGACCCCGATGACCGATCCCAACCTGGTGCGCGTGCTGTCCGCCCAGACCTCGCGCCGGGTCGGCCTCATCGACTACAGCGTGGTCGCGCGCGGCGCCGACGCGATCCGCGGCCGCATCCAGGAACTGATGGAGGAAGGCATCGAGATCGCCATCGTGGATGCGGTTTCCAATGACGATTTGCTGGCCCTGGGCCCGGTCTTGCGCGGCATGCCGCTGGTGACGGCCGGTTCCGGCGTGGCCATCGGCCTGCCCGCGAATTGGGGCCTGGCGCCCGCCGGCGCCGCCAGCCAGGCGCGCGCGCAGGGGCTGCAGGCAGTGGTGGCGGGCAGCTGCTCCACGGCCACGAACGGACAGGTGGCCGCCTTCATCGAAAGCGGTCGGCCGGCGCTGGCGCTGGACCCCATGAAGCTGGCGGCGGGCGAGGACGTGGTCGGTCAGGCGCTGGCCTGGGCAGAGCCGCTCATGCAGGACGGCCCCGTGCTGATCTACTCCACCGCGCAGCCCGACACGGTCAGGCAGGCGCAGCACGCGCTGGGGGCAGAGCGCGCGGGCGCCATGATCGAAGCCGCCATTGCGCGCATCTCGGTCGGGCTGGTGGAGCGCGGCGTCCGGCAATTGATCGTGGCGGGGGGAGAGACCTCGGGCGCCGTGGTGCAGGCGCTGGGGCTGGAGCAGATCGCCATCGGCGAGCAGATCGACCCCGGCGTGCCGTGGTGCGCCGGCTATACCCCGGTGGCGCGCGACGACATCAGCATCGCGCTGAAGTCGGGCAACTTCGGCGCGCGGGATTTCTTCACCAAGGCGTTTCTGTAGGCCTGACGGCTCAGCGGTGCGCCTGGCTCAGCCGCTTAGCCGCATTCACCATGTGGATGCGGGCGGCTTCGCGGGCGCCGTCCACGTCCCGGCGGCGAATGGCTTCGACGATGGCAATGTGCTCTTGCAGCACGTCGCGCATGAGGTTTGCGTGGCGGGCTTCGTTGCCGCGCGTGACGCGCGTGGCGGCTTCCAGGAACTGGCTGACGAACGCCAGTGTGGTCAGGAAATACGGGTTGCCGGTGGCGCGCGCGATGCTGCGGTGGAAGGCGACGTCTTCCTTCACGCCGTCGCCGCCGTTGTCCACGGCCTGCGAAATCGCGCCCAGCGCCGCATCGATGTCGGCCATATCCTGCTTCGTGCGTCCCGCGGCCGCCTGCGCCGCGATCTCGGTTTCCAGCGCGCGGCGCAAATCGACGATATGCAGCACGGCTTCCAGCGTGGAGAGCTCGGTCGCGTCGATCCGCAGCGCCCGGTTGCCGGTGTGGCCGGTGACGTAGACGCCGCTGCCTTGCCGCGCTTCCACGATGCCGTCCTGGCGCAGCCGCGACACGGCTTCGCGGATGACGGTGCGGCTGACGCCAAACTGCTCGGCCAGCGCGCTTTCCGTGGGCAGCTTTTCGCCGGGCAGCACGCGTCCCCCGTCGATCTCGGCGAGCAGGCGCTTGGCGACCGTGTCGGTCAGGGTGGGCGGAGAAGGAAGTCGGGGAAACGCCATGGATGAGGACAGGGGAGAAGGCGAAAAGGCCGGTCTCGATGTCATCGGCGGGGCCTTCGCCCAATGATAACCCGGTCTATCGGCCGGCCCGCGCCCGCCGCGCTCAGGATGCCGCCTGCGCCTCCAGCAGGCAATCGATGAAGCACTGGGCGGCCGGCGTGGGCGGCGAGTCGGCGCGGGTCAGGATGGAGACGCGGGCGGCCGGCAGCTCGTGCGCCAGCGGCACCATGCGCAGGCCCCGCGGCAGCAGCTGGTGGTCGAACAGGTTGCGCACGAAGATGCCCAGCGCGTCGCTGTCCACGATGATGGCCAGCGCCACCGCGATGGACTGGCAGGGAATGACGTCGGGCGGCGGCGGCAGCTTGTGCGCCGCAAACGCCAGGCGCAGCAGGTTGGCCGGCGCCTGGATGTTGCCGGGCAGCAGCCAGAGCGCATCGTGCAGCTCGGCCAGCGTGCGAGCGCCGCGCAAGGGATGGCCGGCGCGGGCGCCCACCGCCAGCGGCAGGGTGAGCAGCGTGGCGCGCGCATAGCCGTCGTCGATGTCGCCGTCGTACTCCGTCTGCACCAGGAAGTCGTAGCGGCCGGATTCCAGCTGCTCGTGGCTGTAGGGCGGCGCGACTTCATTGAAGGCCACCGAGACGCGGGGCATGCGCAGCCGGAACGCCGCCAGCGCCGCGGGCAGCACCGTCAGCGCGGCGGAACTGATGGCCAGGTTCAGGGTGCCGCCCTCGCCGTCGCGCATCTGGCCGATCTCTTCCTGCGCCTTGCGGGCCTCCTGCAGGATCAGGATGGCGCGCTTGTACAGCGCTTCGCCATAGGACGTGAGCTCCACGCCCTTGGCGCTGCGGCGCACCAGCTCGGCGCCCACGCTCTGCTCCAGTTCGCGCAGGCTGCGCGTGGCGGCGGGTTGCGTGACAAACAGCGCGCGGGCGGCGGCGCGGATGCTGCGGTGTTCGGCGATCAGCACAAAGGCGCGTAGTTGGCGCAGGTTCATGAGGCGTGGCGGTCCAGGTGTCGGCGGCTGCGTGGCGGGGCCAGGATATAAGAAAAAGTATTCACTGGAACAAAAATACTGTCTTTTCCTTATCGTGCGCCATCCGTATATTCGTGGCGACGGGGCAGGCGCAGCGTCCGGGTTCACGGGCCGGCTGCCCTTCGGATCGGACATCAAGGGGAAAACATGTCTATCGCCATCGCAGCCGCGCGCGGCGGCCCAGGGTTGTACACGCCATCGATGCGCCGGCGCGTCATTGCCGGCACCACCATCGGCAACGCGCTGGAATTCTTTGACTTCACCGTCTTCACGTTCCTGATGCTGGTCATCGGGCCGCTGTTCTTCCGTCCGCCTCCGGCTATGGCCAGCTGTTGCTGACGACCGCCACGTTCGGCGTCGGCTTCCTGATGCGGCCGGTGGGCGGCATGCTGATCGGTTCCTACGCGGACCGCCACGGGCGCCGCGCTGCCATGACCCTGACCTTGTGGCTGATGGGGCTGGGCTGTGCGCTGATCGCCGTGGCGCCGACCTATGCCCAGATGGGCGTGGCGGGACCCGTGCTGATGGTGCTGGCGCGCTTGATACAGGGCTTTGCGGCGGGCGGCGAAGTGGGCGCCTCGACCACCTTGCTGGTCGAGCACGCGCCGCCCGGCCAGCGCGGCTTTTATTCCAGCTGGCAGTTCGGCAGCCAGTCGCTGGGCGTGATGCTGGGCGCGCTGACGGTGGCGCTCCTGACCGCCGCGCTCAGCAAGGAACAGATGCAGGCCTGGGGATGGCGCGTGCCGTTCGTGATCGGCATCCTGACGGTGCCGGTGGGCGCCTACATCCGCCGCAATCTGGAAGAAACGCTGGAACCCGCGCCGCGGGCCGGCGCCAGGCACGCGGCGGCGGCCGGCCACCAGCCGCTGCGCCGCGTATTCGCCGAGCACAAGGCGCAGGTGGTCAAGGGCATCCTGCTCGTGATCGGCGGCATGGTGTGCGCGCAGATCATCGGCTTCTACATGCCGGCCTACGCCAGCAAGGAGCTGGGGCTGCCCGCGACGTCCACGCTGTTTGCCAGCGTGGTGCTGGGCGCCATCGGCTTTGTGCTGGCGCCGTTTGTCGGCATGCTGGCCGACCGCGTGGGGCGCAAGAAGGTGATTTTCTGGGCGCGCGCGGCCACCGTATGCGCCTTGCTGCCGTGCTTCCAGTGGCTCGTGTCCGCGCCCGGCACCGGACGGCTGATGACGGTGATTGCCCTGCTGGCGGTGCTGCTCGCGCTACAGACCGCGCCCGTGATCACGATGCTGCCCGAACTGTTTCCGAAATCCGTGCGCACGACGGGCATGTCGGTGGTGTACGGTCTTGGTATCTCCGTCTTTGGCGGGTTCGCGCAGTTCTTCGTGACCTGGTTGCTGCACGTGACCGGCAACCCGATGGCGCCCGCCTGGTACCTGATGGCGACCGTCACGCTTTCCACCGTGGTGCTGTTCTGGATACGGGACCGCACCGGCCATGACATCGATAGCCAGGAGCCCTGACATGCAAGCCATGAACCGCTATTTCTCCGACAGCTATGCCCGGGCGCGCGAGCGCTTCCTGGCGGCGGCCCGGCCGCTGGCCGCGCACGTGCAGTCCTACGCCATCGATCCCCCGGGCAGCCAGGGCGAGCCGCTGGCTACCGACGTGGCGCTGATCGGCGACGCCGATGCCAGGCGCCTGCTGATCATGACGTCGGCCACGCACGGCGTCGAAGGCTTCTGCGGCTCGGGGTGCCAGCTGGCGCTGCTGGACGACGCGCCCATGCTGGAGCGCGCGCGCCGGGCGGGCGTGGCGCTGCTGCTGGTGCATGCGGTGAATCCCTACGGGTTTTCGTGGATCGCGCGCACGGACGAAGGCAACGTGGACCTGAACCGCAACGCGCAGCCCTTCGACGGCCAGCCGCTGCCGGCAAACCCCGGCTATGGCGAGATCCACGGCCTGCTGCTGCCGCGGGAATGGCCGCCGACCGAGCAGAACCGCCAGGACATCGTCCGGCATCTGGAAAAGCACGGCCTGCCCGCCACGACGCAAGCGGTTTCGCGCGGACAGTACACGCACGCCGATGGCCTGTTCTACGGCGGCGACCGCCACGCGCCGTCGCTGCTGAACATGCGCGCCATCCTTCAAGCGCACGCCAGCCGCTACCCGCAGATCGGATGGATCGACGTGCACACGGGACTGGGGCCGCGCGGCCATGGCGAGAAGATCTACGCCGGCCGGCGCGACGACGCCGAAGTGGCGCGAGCCCGCCAGTGGTGGGGCAGCGACATCGCCGTGCCGTATCAAGGCAGCTCGGCCTCGGTCGATATCACCGGCCATCTGGCCGGGCTGATCTACCAGGCCTGTCCGGATTCCGTGCCGACCCTGATGGCGCTGGAATTCGGCACCTTGCCGTGGGAGGGCGTGGTGCAGGCCCTGCGCGGCCGCAACTGGCTGCGCGCGCATCCCGAGGCCGGCGACGCGCTGCGCCGCGACATCCTGCAAGCCACATTGGACGCGTTCTATTGCGGCCAGGAAGATTGGCAGGGCATGGTGCTGGGGCAGAGCCGCGTGGCGGTGCTGCAGGCGATGTGCGGTCTGGAGGCGGGCAGGTAGCCGCGCGAAAGTCCCAGGTTGCACCTGCCTGCGCTGTTGCGTCGCGGCCGGTTGCACCGATTGAGGTCGCGCCGCAGGGATAACCCGCGAGTATTGCGTTGTCGTGGGTTATCCCTAGTTGAGCCGCGCAGCAACCCGTCGATATGCTTGGTTAACCGTAGAGACCGAAGAGTTCTCAACCGGAGGAGTCTCAAACCGAGCCGGCACATGCTGCAAGGAAACAGGATTTGCATAACGCGCCTCCTTTGAACTCGGCCGTCACGGCCACCCGGGAAAAGCCCTTGCGCGTGATCCCGTGGGCCACGTGGCTGCACCGCGTCTTCGTTGTCCTCATGTATGCGTTCATGCTCTGCCCCATCGTGCTGGTGGTCTGGCTGAGCTTCTTCAAGGACGCCATCCTCTATTTTCCGCCGTCGGGCTACACGCTGTCCTGGTACGTGAAAGCCTGGGAGAACCCCGCATTCGCCAATGGCTTCCTGTTCAGCCTGCAGGTGTCGCTCGTTGCTGCGTTCATCGGCGTGATCATGGGCGTGCTCGCCGCCGTCGCCATCGCGCGCTACCGCTTCCAGGGCAGCAAAGGCATCAATACTTTGCTGCTGTCGCCGCTGCTGATCCCCGGCATCGTCGCGGGCGTGGGCATCTACCTGTTCTACCTGCGCGCCGAAGAGGTGCTGGACCGCGACCTGGTCGGCACCTTCGGCGGGCTGGTCATCGCCCATGTATGCCTGACCATTCCGTGGACCGTGCGGCTGGTCACCGCGGGCATGGCGGGCCTGGACGGTTCCATCGAAGAGGCCGCGCGCAACCTGGGCGCCAGCGCGCCGGTCGCGTTCATGCGAGTGACCTTGCCCATGCTGCGCCCGTCCATCGTGGCCGCGGCGCTGTTCAGTTTCGTGGTGTCTTTCGAGAACCTGGAACTGTCGCTGTCGCTGGTGGGGCCGGGGCGCACCACGTTGCCGATCGCGATCATGCAATACCTGGAATTCAATCTGGACCCGACCATCGCTTCGGTGGCCTCGGTGCAAATCCTGCTGTTGGGCATCATCATGCTTGTGACCGACCGCTATGTGAAACTCAGTCAGGTGGTGTAAGAAATGGCGAAGGTCTCGATCGAGAATATCCGCAAGCAGTTCGGCGCGGCGGTGGCGGTGTCGGACTTTTCACTGGAGATCGCCGAAGGCGAACTGGTGACATTCCTGGGGCCCAGCGGCTGCGGCAAGACCACGACGCTGCGCATGATCGCCGGCTTCATCGCGCCCACGGCGGGGCGCATCCGCATCGGCGAAACCGACGTCACCCGGCTGCCCGTGCACAAGCGCGACACCGGCATGGTGTTTCAGCGCTACGCGCTGTTTCCCCACATGACCGTGGCCGAGAACGTGGCGTTCGGCCTGGAAATGCACAAGATCCCCAAGGCCGACCGCGACGCCAAGATCCGGCGCGTGCTGGACATGGTGCGCATGACCGAACTGCGCGAGCGCTATCCGCGCCAGCTCTCCGGCGGGCAGCAGCAGCGCGTGGCGATCGCCCGCGCGCTGGCGATCGAACCCAAGGTCTTCCTGCTGGATGAACCGCTGTCCAACCTGGACGCCAAGCTGCGCCTGGAAGTGCGCGAGGAGATCCGCTCCCTGCAGCGGCGCCTGGGCCTGACCACCGTGTTCGTCACGCACGATCAGGAAGAGGCGCTGGCGATCGCGGACCGGATGGCCATCATGCACGACGGCATCGTGCAGCAGGTGGGCGCGCCCGACACGCTCTATGAGCGTCCGGCGAATCTTTTTGTGGCGGATTTTCTGGGCAAGATGAACGTCTTCACGGGGCGCGGCCAGGCCGACAACGTGTTCCAGACCGAGGCGGGCCAGCGCATCGCCGCGCCGGGCGGGTCGGGCGCCACGCATGTGGGCGTGCGGCCCGAGCGGGTGCGCCTGCAGGAGCAGCCTTCGGGCGGCAACGCGCTGGCGGGCGTGGTGGAGTCCTCGCTCTACCTGGGGTCGGTGCTGGAGGTGCGGGTGCGGCTTGAAGGCGGCGATCGCATGATCAGCCAGATCGTCAACGGCGGCGCCCGCGGCGCGCAGCCCGCGCCGGGCGCGCGCGTCTATGCATGCTTCGAGCCGGACGACTGCGTGGCCTTCACGCAATAGGAGCCGCGATGACGACTGCCACCCAAGAAGACGGGCGCCCCAACCGCTGGCTGGGGCCGGGCCTGGCGTTTCCGGCGTCGCTGGTGGTGCTGGTGATCATCATGATCCCCATCCTCCAGCTGGCGCGCTACAGCTTCAACCATTTCGATCCGGCGGAGCTGATGCAGACCGCCTTCACCTTCGAGAACTACGCCAAGTTCTTCGGCGATCCCTACTACCGCGACATTTTTTTCACCACCCTGGGCATCGCCGCGCTGTGCACGGTGCTGGCGCTGGTGCTGGGCTTTCCGGTGGCGTACTTCCTGGCGCGCACACAGAGCAAGTACAAGAGCCTGTTCGTGATCCTGCTGGTGTTTCCGCTGATGGTGGGCAACGTGGTGCGCGCCGCCGGCTGGATGGTGGCGCTGGGCAACGCCGGCGTGGTGAATGCCGTGCTGCAGGGGCTGGGCGTCATTGGCAAGCCGCTGACCCTGATGTACACGCCCACGGCCGTCGTGATCGGCACCACCGCGGTCGTTATGCCTTATCTGATCCTGACCCTGCAAAGCGTGCTGGAAGGCATGGACCTGTCAGTCGAAGAGGCCGCCCGCAACGTGGGCGCCAGCTTCTTCACCACGTTCCGCCGCATCGTGCTGCCCATCGCCGCGCCCGGCGTGGCGGCGGGGACGATGCTGGTGTTCATTCTTTGCATGAACGCCTACGCCACGCCGGTGCTGCTGGGCGGCTCCGGCCTGACCATGATGGCGCCCGCGCTGTACGACCAGATCACGCGGGCCTCCAACTGGCCGTTCGGCGCCGCGCTGGCCGTCATCCTGGTCTGCGGAACGCTCGTCATCGCGCTGCTCTCCAACTGGCTGATCCACCGCCGCTACATCAAGACCATGGCGTCCTGATCCCGATCCCCCAACAAGGAACTCCCCTCATGGCTTCTGTACTGTTCAAGAACGCAAACCTGCTTGATCCCTTGCAGGCCGACCTGCTGGAGAGCCACCATGTGCTGGTCGAGGACGGCGTCATCAAGGAGGTCTCGGACAAGCCCATCAGCGCCGCCTCCGCGCGGGTGATCGACGCCGCGGGCCGCACGCTGATGCCCGGCCTGATCGACCTGCATGTGCACGTGCTGGCGACCCAGCTGAACCTGAGCACGCAGGGCGTGCTGCCCGATGCGCTCGTCATGATGCGGGCGGTGCCCATCATGGCGGCGATGCTGCGCCGGGGCTTCACTACCGTGCGCGACGCGGGCGGCGCGGGCTGGGGCCTGAAGTGCGCGGTCAACGAAGGCACGGTCAAGGGGCCGCGGCTGTTCATCTCGGGCCGCGCCATCAGCCAGACCGGCGGCCACGGCGATCCGCGTCCGCGTTCCGATCACCTGCGCCCCATGAGCTTCTGCGGCTGCTGCTTCCGCGCAGGCGATATCGGCCGCGTGGCCGACGGCATCGACGATGTGCGCAAGGCTGTGCGCCAGGAGCTGCAGATGGGCGCCGACCAGATCAAGATGATGGCCTCGGGCGGGGTGGCCTCGCCCACCGATCCCATCGCTTCCTTTGGCTACTCGGAAGAAGAGATCCGCGTCATCGTGGACGAGGCGGCCAGCCGCCAGACCTATGTGATGGCGCATTCCTACACGGCCGACGCGATCGAGCGCGCCATCCGCAACGGCGTGCGCACGATCGAGCACGGCAATCTGGTCGACGAGCGCGTGGCGCGCTTCATGGCGGAGAAGGGCGCCTTCGTCGTGCCCACGCTGGTGACCTACGAGGCGCTGGCCAATGAAGGCGCCGACTATGGCCTGCCCGCGGATTCGGTGGCGAAGATAGCCACGGTGCGAACCGCCGGCCTGCATTCGCTGGAGATCTACAAGAAGGCCGGCGTGAAGATCGGCTACGGCTCCGATCTGCTGGGCCCGTCCCAGCGCCTGCAAAGCGATGAGTTCCGCATCCGCAGCGAGGTGCTGTCGGCGCAGGAAGTCATCCAGTGCGCCACCACCACCGCCGCCGAGGTGCTGAACCAGGTCGGCCAGCTTGGCCGCGTTCAGGCGGGCGCGCTGGCGGATGTGCTGCTGGTGGACGGCAACCCGTACCGCGACCTGTCCTGCCTGTTGGGGCAGGGAGAACACATCGCCCTGATCATGAAGGGCGGGGTCATCGAACACAACGCACTGGGGGTGTAAGCGCCATGAGCGATCCCACGTTTTCGCAATCCGAAGTCGGCGAAGAGTCCCGCGACGTCAACGCGGCCAAGGGCTGGCATCCGCCTTCGGCGCCCGTCTCGCGGGACCGCGGGCTGGGCCCGTTTCCGCGGCTGATCCTGCGCGGCGCGACGATCATCGACGGCACCGGCGCGCCGCCCTGGGGGCCGGTGGACATCGTGATCGAGAACGACCGGATCACCGCGCTGGTCAACGTGGGAACGCCGCACAAGGCCATCGACCCGAAGCGCCGCCCCGGCCCGGGCGACCACGAGATCGATTGCCACGGCAAGTTCGTGACGCCCGGCTTCGTGGACGCCCATGCGCACATCGGCACGCCCTATCACGCCATGAGCGGCATCGTGCCGCCCGCCGACTACATCTACAAGCTGTGGCTGGCGCATGGCGTGACGACCGTGCGCGAGATGGGCGCGATGGGCGGGCTGGGCTGGACGCTGGAGCAGCGCGAACTCTCCGCCGCCAACAAGATCGCCGCGCCGCGCATGGTCGTGCATTCGGTGTTCCCCGCCGTGAACGACCGCGTCAAGACCATCCACACGCCGGAGCAGGGACGCGAATGGGTGCGCAAGCTGGCCGCGCGCGGCGCGGACGGCATCAAATTCTTCGGCGCGCCGCCCGCCATCATGGAAGCCGCGCTGGACGAAGCGTCGCAGCTGGGCCTGCGTTCGGGCTGCCACCACGCCCAGATGGCGGTGACGCGCGTGAACGCGCTGAAATCCGCGCGCTGGGGGCTGACCAGCTCCGAGCACTATTACGGCTTGCCCGAGGCGCTGTTCGAGGACCGCGTGGTCCAGTCCTTTCCCACCGACTACAACTACAGCGACGAGTACTACCGCTTTGCGATGGCGGGCCAGACATTCATGCAGGCGGCCCAGCCGGGATCGGCCAAGTGGCGCCAGGTCATGGACCAGTTCCTGGAACTCGGACACACCTTCGTGCCCACCTTCAACATCTACGACGCCAACCGCGACCTGATGCGGGCGCGCCGCGCCGACTGGCACGACGAATACACCTGGAAGGCGGTATGGAAGTACTTCCAGCCCCAGCGCGGCGGCCATGGCGCGTACTGGTATCGCTGGAGCACCACCAACGAGATCGAGTGGAAACAGAACTACCGGCTGTGGATGCAGTTCATCAACGAATACAAGAACCTGGGCGGCCGCGTCTGCGCGGGCAGCGATTCGGGCTTCATCTTCCAGATCTACGGGTTCGGCTTCATCCGCGAACTGGAACTGCTGCAGGAAGCGGGCTTTCATCCCATCGAGGTGCTGCGCGCCGCTACGTCCCACAGCGCGGCGCTCCTGGGAATCGATGACGACACCGGCTCCATCGATGTGCAAAAGCGCGCCGACCTGCTGATCCACGACCAGAGCCCGCTGACGGATTTCAAGCTGCTGTTCGGCACCGGCGCCATGCGCCTGAACGACGACACGGCCAAGGTGGAGTGGCAGCGCTGCCTGCGGACCACGATCAAGTCGGGGGTGGTGTACGACACCGCCGAGCTGCTGGCCGATGTGCGCGCCATGGTCAAGGACAGTTGGGCGGATGACCCGGACGGCGAGCGCCCGCCCTTGGGCGGCGCGCCCGCGGGGTCCCCGTGCGACAGCGGCCGGGATGCGTCCTGACATGGCTGTCGACCTGTTCCTGCTTTGCGGCTTCCTGGGCAGCGGCAAGACCACGCTGCTGGTGGACTACCTGCGCGATCCGGCATCCCGGGACACGGGCGTGATCGTCAACGAGGCGGGCGAGGTCGGCGTGGATGGCGCCATCGTCGCCAACGACAGCGACAACGTCCCAATGACCTTGATGGCCAACGGCTGCGTGTGCTGCTCGCTGCGCAGCGATCTCGTCTACACGCTGAGCGCCTTGCTGGACGCGCCCCGGCCCGAGGGCGCCGGTCCGCTCAAGCGCGTCATCCTGGAATGCAGCGGCCTGTCGCGGCCGGGGCCCATCATCGCATCGCTCGCGGATCCCGAGCTGGCGGTCCGGGGATTGCGGCTGACGGTGGTTTGCACCGACGACTGCGCGCGGGACCCCGACGCGCTGGCGGAGATGGACGAGGCCATGGCGCAGTTCGGCGCCGCTCATCGCATCGTGCTGACCAAGACCGACCTGCTGCCGCCGGCCGCCTTGGACGCGCGCGCCGCGCGGGCGGCGGCATTGAACCCCCTGGCAGCCGTCGTCGCCGACCCGGACCGCAGGCGGGCCGTGCAGGCCGCGTTCGCCCCGTCGCAAGGCGTCGCCGACCTGGCCGGCCTGGCTGCGCGGATGCTGGCGGCGGGCGGGCAGGGCGCGGCGCATCCGCGCATCCGCGTGATGGCGGCCCGCGCGCGCGCCGGCATCAGCTGGACGGAGTTCTCGGAATGGCTGGACAACTTGGCCGGGCTCTGCGGCGAACGCCTGCTGCGAGTCAAGGCGGTGGTGCGCGTCAGCGAATGCGCGGAACCCATATTGATCCAGTCGGTAGGCACCACCTTCAGCGCGCCGCAGCGCCTGACCCGCCAGCCCGATGCGCGCGACGCCATCATCGTGATCGCGCGCGACATTGACGCCGACGAAATCCGGGCCTCCGCGCCCGGCGCGCCGGTGCAGATGCTGGCCTGAACGCTTTTGAACCCCTCCCCCTTCGATACGAGGTTGCTATGCAAGAGAAAAACCTGACTCGCCGTGGCTTCATCAAGACGGCCTCCGGCCTGGCCTTGGCTCCCGCCCTGGGCTGGGCGCCCGGCATGGCAAATGCCGCGGAAAAAGAACTCGTGGTGGGCACCTGGGGCGGCGATTACCAGAACCTGCTGCAGCAGATCATCAACCCCATCGTCGGCAAGCAGGACGTGAAGGTGGTGTACGACACGGGCAACGCAGTGGGCCGCGTCACCAAGCTGCGCGCCGAGAAAAATTCGCGCCGCGGCAGCATGGACGTGGCGCTGCTGGGCGAAGTGGACATGTACGACGCCGAGCGTTCGGGCACGCTGGAACCGGTGGACGCCAAGAAGCTGCCCAACCTGGCGCATGCGATCGGAACGCTGAAGACGCCGTACTCGATTCCGCACATCTTCAGCGCCATGACCTTGGTCTACAACACCGAGAAATTCCCCACGCCCCCCGATTCGCTGGAGGTGCTGCTGGACCCGAAATGGAAGGGGCAGGTGGGCTTTTCGGACATCCTCTACCTGTACAACGCCGTCTTCGTCGGCCTGGGCGCGGGCGGCGACACCAAGAGTTTCGACGGCGGCAAGCGCTTCCTCGCCAAGCTCAAGCCCAACGCGCCGCGCATCTACCCGTCCAACGAAGCGGTGGCCTCCGCATTCAAGTCGGGCGAAATCGCGATCGCATGCATGTGGAAGGCGCGCGCGCTGCAATGGAAGGACAGCGGCCTGCCGCTGGGTTTCGTGATTCCCAAGGAAGGCTCCGTGCCGGTGTCATTCGAAGCCGCCGTGGCCAAGAACAGCCGCAACAAGGACGCCGCCTGGGCATACCTGAACGCCATGCTGGATCCGCAAGGCCAGATCGGCTTCGCCGAGAAGATGGGCTATGCGCCGACCGTCACCAACGCATCGCTGCCGGAACCGCTAAAGCGCGTGGGGTTCTCGGAAGCGGAGGTCAAGCTGTTGCATGCCTATGACTTGAAGGGATTGACGGAGAAGAAGGCGGACATTCTTGAGTTCTGGAATAAGGAATTCAAGGCGGGGTGAGGGGAGGCGGACCGGATTGGAGGTCCGCGCCGGGCGTGTTCCATAAAGAGGAATACTTGCAGGGGCTCGCAACGGCGCCGGGCGCAACCGGCTGCCCGGTACAGGCGAGCCCGTTCTTCCTGGCGCTGCGCATGCGACATGCCGGGACGTTCGCGCCATGCGCTTCCGATTGCTTGATCAGGCGACGCCCCAAGGCATCGTACTGGTAGCTCACATGCAGCGTATCGTTGTTGTAGCCCGTCAGGCGATTGAACAGGTCCCACTCGAAGCGCGAACGCTGGCCGTTGTGCAGTTTCTCGATCAGGTTGCCGCGCGCGTCGTATTGGTAATGCGTGCCTGCGTAGTCGTGCAGCAGGCTGTCGACGCGGTTCGAACTGTAGTGTAGGCCGGCATATTCTCGCGGGACGACTGGCTGCTAAGCTATAACGTCGTGTCGCCTGCTGCAGTGGCACGTAGCGTCGGGATAATTAATGAATCAGGGTGGGTAATCAAGAGTTATTCTCGCAAATATGCCGATACTTTGTCCACAGTGACGGTGGTCGTTTTAAATGATGCCGTCGACTCTCCTGTCAATTGGACGATTAAAGTATCCCCGCCTGGACAGCCCTCTATAGTCAGGTTGCATTTATTCCCGCGACCAAAGCTCGATAAATTTACCTCATGCAATGGAAAAATTGATAGCTCGACCTGTACGACATTAAGCCCCCTCCACTTTGCTGGTGGGCTTAAAGGGAAGTCCTTTAGGCTAATTAGTAACCTTACAATTGGGCCATCCCATCCAAATTTTATTTCCTGAACATCTATTTCTTCGAAGCTCAATGCGTCGCCATACAGGCTGAAAAGAAATTCGCTTCTGCCCAAACATTCCTTATTTAAAAACATAATTTTTCTCATTGAAATGGATAGTGTGAAGCTGTATTTGGAACGGAACCGTTTCGCGTATTGGCAGCCGGCCTTATGTTGAAGTGAGGGCCCTGGTCACCGATCCCATTTTCCCCGAATTGATGCCCAGCACTGTGATCTTGAATTACCACTCGGCTCCCATCGTCGTGGGTAAAGAGATATTCCCTCGTTTTCACTCGTTTTCCATCGCATATCACAGGGCAACCTCCGCGAGTAGTCATCGGCGTTCGTGAAATTGAACCTGGCTGCTGGGATATTGGAATACCGGCGTCGCGTTTTGCCTGTCTAAATGCGCCGCTTCTTCCCGAAAGCCCCAAAGGATCGGTCCAGTTGACTGAGTTCGGCGCATACTGATAAACATTCAGCCCGCCCGCAAACCCGATCGGATCCTTCGCGATAAACCGCCCGATCTCCGAATCATAGTACCGGTGCCGGTTGTAATGCAGTCCCGTCTCATGGTCCCAATACTGCCCCTGAAATCGGATCGGATTACGTATTCCCGCAGGCTGCGCGGCGCTTGAGATGACCTCTTTGGCCCCGCCCCACGCCTTGTACTGCGCGCCCAGACGATCTCGCCTTGCGCATCGGTCAGCTCCTGCGGCGTGCCCGGGTGGAGGGCGTTTATTATTGATGCATGAAACGGCTGCGAGATGACGGCGTTATGTTGTCATCTGGGGTGCGCAAACTTCCTACGCAGGGACCGGCATGATCGTCCACAGGGCCTGATCGATGTTATGCCCACGGCATAGAGCGGCTGCTTGCGCACCAGCGTGGCGTCTTGCTAGCGCCTTGCTGCTTCAAAATTAGGCGTCGCATCGGTTATTGCCCCGACGAGGGCTGAGTTCACAAGCGCGAATACTGCGTTCACCCTAGGTACGATAGCCCTCAACAGGAAAAGCATAAATATTAACTAATTCCTCACCACACGCGTCATCGAAAAATCTACTTTCGTAAAAATGGAAATTCGATATAGCGCCCACCTTGTCAAAATTTCTCTTGATTAAGGACATCTCCGCAGACTCCTCCATGCATCTATTTTCAATCAAATTGCGCAAGAATTCTGCCCCACCACCCCCCGGGTATACAAATATCTTTGGAACAACGAACGAGTTTTCGTCAAAATCATCAAATCCGGTAAAAGAGATTCCGAACAGGATTGGACCAGACGCCTTCCGTCTCTTCTCTCGAGCAAAAATAATAGCCGCCCTCAACACAAAGCACGACAGTGAAATTAAAAATTCGAACACGCCTTCTGAAGTTAGGACGCCCTTAATATAATCTACCTTCTTATACCTTGAAACTATGGGAAATTCCTCATAGCTCTCATATTCAAAAGTAAACACACTTAAATCATCATAGGGTTCAGATTTTATTATTTTTGCATAAACGTCAGATAATTTCATTATCTCAATAACTCCAGCCATGATTGCGCAACCATTCAATCGTTTTCTTCGAAAAAGTCACATCACCTCGACCTTTATCATGAATTGATCCGTCGAGATTCAGCCCGGAGCCGCATTTGCAGTGGGCATGCCATTGACTATTCGGAACACTTGCCTCCGGCCCATCAATACGTGTTATATCCAAAGGCGCTTGCCCTCTATTTACTTTGGCTTGCGCCTGCTTGGGTGTGCCACTTGAATTCCCCTTTCTTCCTGCGAGTCCAAGCGGATCAACCCACTCCACCGGATTATCCGCATACTGATAAACGTTCAACCCGCCCGCAAACCCGATCGGATCCTTCGCGATAAACCGCCCGATCTCCGGATCATAGTACCGGTGCCGGTTGTAATGCAGTCCCGTCTCATGGTCCCAATACTGCCCCTGAAATCGGATCGGATTACGTATCCCCGCCGCCTGCGCGGCGCTTGAGATGACCTCTTTGGCCGCACACCACGCCTGGTACTGCGCGCTCCAGACGATCTCGCCTTGCGCATCGGTCAGTTCCTGCGGCGTGCCCAGGTGGTCGCACTGGTACCACGCCAATGCATCCAACGGATCGGGCTCGGGCGACGTGGTCCACAGCGGATCCCGATCGATGTCGTACGCACCCGCATGCTCCGGCTGGTTGTGCAGCAGCACCGGCTTCTTGCTGATGGCTTGCGCCAGCGGCACGAAGCTCCCCGGCTCATACAAGTAGTGCGTGGTCTGGTCGTCGCGGCCTTCCCAGGCCAGCGTGTCGCCATCCCAGCCGTATAGCGTCGTGGCGCAACCGGCTGCCCGGTTCAGGCGAGCCCGTTCGTCCTGGCGCTGCGCATGCGACATGCCGGGACGTTCGCGCCAATGCGCTTCCGATTGCTTGATCAGGCGACGCCCCAAGGCATCGTACTGATAGCTCACATGCAGCGTATCGTTGCTGTAGCCGGTCAGGCGATTGAACAAGTCCCACTCGAAGCGCGAACGCTGGCCGTTGTGCAGTTTCTCGATCAGGTTGCCGCGCGCGTCGTATTGGTAATGCGTGCCGGCGTAGTCGCGCAGCAGGTTATCCAGGTGCGCCGAGCGGTGGCGGTAGGTGTAGACGGGGCCCGCCATGCCCAGGGTGCTCTCGTCGGCGCGGGCGCTTGCCGGGTCCAGCAGGTTGCTGGCCGGGTCGAAGGCGAACGTCTCCTTGCCCAGGCTGCTGGCGGCTTCGAGCAGCCGGCCTACCGGGTCATAGCGATAGGCCAAGGGGCCGCGCCGGCTGTCCTGGATCGCTTCGAGCTGGCCGGCCGCGTCGTAGCGGTAGTCGCGGTGCAGCAGGCGCTGACCGCTTCCGCTGTTGCCGACGCCGGCGACGATGCCAGGCGTACCGGGCATTCCGGCCATTCCGGAAACCCCCGGCATGCGCGCCACGCTCTGTTCGGCCAGCCGGCCCATCGCGTCCCAGGATTGGGTCTGCACCAGGCGATTGCCTTGCTGTCGCTCGATCTCCCGATGCAGGTCGTCGCGCTCGAAGCTTGCCAGTTCGTGCTCGTCGAACATCATGCCGTGCACGTGGCCGGAGCCGTAGGTCAGCCAGCTGACGCGATGGCCGTCCGGGCGCAGCGTGGCGATGCGCTGGTTCAGTTCGTTGTACTCGTGCTTCCACACGGCGGTGACGGGCGCCGGCAGGCTTTGGTAGTGCTGATGCTCGCGCGTCAGGTTGCCCGCCGCATCGTAGAACCACTGCAGGCGGCAGGCGGGGTTTTCCGCCAGGATCAGGCGGCCGTTGCCGTCGTAGGCGTAGCGCTCCGTCTGGGCTCCAGCCGCTTGCGCCGACGCGCCGGCGCTTGCGGCGTAGGGGCGTGCGTGGCGTTGCGCCACGCGCCCCATGGCGTCGAACGCCAGTTCGATGACGCGGTCGCCGTCTTGCGTGGACAGCAGCGTGCCGCTGGCCGGGTCATAGTGATAGCGCGTGGCCTGGTCATCGAAGCCGCGCTGCTCCAGCAATCGGCCTGCCGGGTCGTACACAAAGCGGGCCTGCCTGTCGTTCTCGTTGGCCAGCGCCGTCAGTTGTCCAAGCTTGTCCCATTGATAGTTCAGCATTCGACCGGCCGCATCGCTGCGTTGGGCGATCAGGCCCGCGGCGGTGTAGCTCCAGCGGGTGCACCGGCCCAGGGCGTCGGTATGCGCAAGCAGGCGGCCCTCGGCGTCGCGCTCGAAGTGTTCCGTCGTTTGATCGGGGTGCGTGACGCTGGCGAGTTGCCCTGCCGCGTAGGCGTAGCGCGTGGCGTTGCCCGCGGCATCGGTGAACTCGCGCAACTGCCCCAGTTCGTCGTACGTCCAGGCGCTGGTCTTGCCCGAGCAATCCGTGTACTGCGTGATCTGGCCGGCGGCGTTGTAGGCCAGCTGCTTCTGGCCGCCACGGGCATCCTTGATGGCGACCGGGTTGCCGGCGGTGTCGTAGGCGTATTCGGTCTTGTTGCCCAGCGGGTCGATCGCCTCGGTCAGGTAGCCGCGCGGGTTGTAGTCGCGCTGCCACAAGCCGCCCTCGGCGTCGCGGATCTTGTAGAGCTGGTCGCGGTCATCGTAGGCGTAGTGCACCGTTGTGCCGTCCGGGCGCATGTGCTCCAGCAGATTGCTGCGCTCGTCATACGCGTAGCTATCGGTTCCGCCGTCGATGTGGATATGGGTGACGACGTTCTTGGCATCGTCCCGGTAGAACCATTCCGACAACCCATCCGGGTGCACGATGCGATAGGTGTAGCCCAGGATGTCGTAATAATGCTCGGTGACCTGCCCCAGCGCATCCGTGACGTAGGTCAGGCGTATGTCGGGATGCCAGCGCAGCCGGGTGTCGAAACTGCCGTCGTCCGCCCATTCGCGCACGGCCCGCGCCATGGGCCCGGCGCCATCCCACTCCAGGTTCATGCCGCGCCCGGTGCGGTCGGTGTAGCGGGTGATCAGGTGGTGCCGGTATTGATAGTTCCACTGCGCCGCGTGTTCATCATGGGCCTCGATCAGATCGCCCTGCTCGTCGTACTGGTACTGCGCCAACTGGCGTTGCAGCGTTCCGCCAGAGATCTTCCAGAGCGCGGCGATTCGTCCCTGCGCATCGAGCTGCGTGCCGACATGCGTGTGGATTTCATCGTCTTGATACGTGATGAGGTCCGACAGGACGCTGCGCCGGCCCACGGCATGCTGGTAGTGCAGGGCCACGCGTGCGCCGCCGCGCAAGCGAATCCCGGTCAGGCGAAAGCGCCTGCCTTCTCGTTGATAGGTTGCGCGCCGCTCATGGCCTTCGGCCAAGGTCAGTTCGGTCTCCGAGACCCGCACCAGCGTGAGGTTCTCGATCGGGTCATAGTGGAACTTGCCGATCTGCGGCAGCGCAAACGCGTGCGTTCGGCCGTCGGCGGCGTGATAGCGCAATTCCTCGCGGTCAGCGCCCGCCTTCTTGATGTCAAAGCGCGTGGTGAACTCGTTGATCCAGCGTGCCCCCAGCGCGCCCTTGTCGTAGGCCGCCAGGTTCGAATAGTAGGTGCGCGACCAGCGCAGCGGGAAAGGTCCGGGCAGCGAGAAGTCCGTGTGCGTGAAGCTCTCGGTGCCCATGGCAAAGCTGATGCTGTTGCAGGTGGAAGGGCACGCGCCATTCTTCCCTTGGTTGGCGTTCTGGCGGGCTTTGCGTTGACGCCGGATGCGGGCCAGTCGCATGGAGCGCGCAATCTTCCTGGCCTGGTTCGCCACGGCGGGACGTACGTTCGCGCCGATGGCATGACCTTTGCGCTGGCGCCACAGCAGCACTGCCACTGACAACTGCGTCAGCAAGGCGGCGATGCTTGCCGTATTACTTTCGTCCCCTACCGACTGTATGCCTTGATTGACTTCTGCCGCCAACTGGTTCAAACGTCTGGCGCTCCCGAGCATCAGGCGCCGGGCCTCGGCCGGGATGAAACCCTTGGCGGTGTTTTGCGCGGCCGTTTTGCTGCCGCCCCAGAAACTGCACAAGGCGCCCCAAGCATCCTCGAGCGCAGCAGTAGGGTCGTCCAGCATCTTGCCCTGCGCCGACGCCCAAAGCTGGTCGGCTTTTGCAAAAGCTGCTTCGGCGTTTTCGGGCTTGGTCAGGCCTTCCAGGCCCTGGGCAATGGACTTGATGATTTCTTCGGCCTTGGCCCCGGCATCCTTGAGCAACTGTTGCAGGCGAGCCTGCGCCGCTTCGGCGAACTGTTCGATATCGCCCGCGATGTTCTCGTTCAGATGCGCCGCCAGCACGCTGATGATCGCATTGCCCAAACCGACTCGCGCCTGGCGCGCGATTTCCCTTTGCACCAAGAACAGCGCCGGGCGCAAGCTCATGCGCGCCGCCGCCGTACCTGGAACCGGGACCACGCCAAACAGATTGATGCCCAGGCTGACCCAATCCGTAAACTGGCGTCTCTGGCTGTCGCTTAATTTGATGATGTCGCCCACGGCATCCACCAGCGCCATGATGTTGCCCAATACAGGCACTGCCCCGGCGGCAGCCGTCAGGCGCGGCAGGGTGATGATGTCATTGCTGTTTCTGCGCAGCCACGCGTCGAAAGCATTGGCGCCCGCCTCCACATCCTCGGGGGCAATCGTATTGAGCGGCGCCACGACGCCCTGCGGACCATCCAGGTCTTGGTCGCTCCATTCGATGCCGTCGTTCTCTGCTTCGGCCTCCTGGTACTCGGCTTCGGTGTATTCCTCTTCCTGCGGGTGCGGGTTCGATTGCGTACCGGTAGTCATCGTTGAGGCCCTTATCGTTTTTGGATGAAGGTATTTGCTGCGGCGATTGCGGCGCCGGCTTCCGGCTTGGCCGCCCTCGCCCCGAGTTGGCTCGCGATCTGCTGCCCGCGCTGGACAAGCTGCACGGCCTGTTGCGCCTGCCTGGCCATGACGGACGCGCCGGGCAGTACGGTATCGGCGCGCTCGGCTAACAAGGACGAGGCGCTCTTCACGCCGTCGATCACGCCGCCCGAGAGGGCCGCCAAACCGGAGGCGCCCGCCAATTGCTGGGCCTGGCGAGCGAGTCCAAGCACCTGTTGCGCCTGTTGCGCGGCGCCGGCAATCTCACATGCCAAGGATTGGATTTGCGCGGGGGGAGCCGCGGCAAGCGCGGGCCCGCCCGACCACACCTCGCCTTGCGTGTAGTTCGCCATGTCCCAGGTGTCTGACGGATCCTTCCCGAACGCGACGGTGGCAGGGCCTGGCGCGGCCCCCGACACGGCCGCAAACCCCTGGTCATCCAGCTTGCCCTTGAACACCTTCCCCAACGCATCTTCCACTTCAAAGTCGCCCGCCTTGAATCCCTTGCGGTTGGCATATTTGTTGAACAGCTCCAGGTTTCCCTTGGCCGGCCTGGGCTCGTCGGGGAAGGAGCCCGCCTGGCTCTTGGGACCGCTGTAGTTCACGTTGGCCGAGTGCACCTTGTACGGCCCGCTGGTCGCGTGCGTGATGCCGCCCGCGTTGTAGGTCGTGCCGCTGCCGCCCGCATTGATGACGAGTTCTTCCTTGGCGCTGAGCGTGATGCGGGTGGCGCTGACCGTCACATTCAGCTTGGCCAGCACATTGATGCTGTCCTTGAGCGCCTTGATGTCGATGTCGCCCGCCGCCGCTACCAGGCGATATCCCATGCTCTGCACAAACAAGCGCATGCCCCGGCTGGCGCTGGCCAAGAGGCGCTTGCCTGCCGACACGCTGGTGTGGCCGGTGCTGG